>JAIUPO010000026.1 GCA_020160805.1 Actinomycetota bacterium
CCTTCGAAGCACCGTCCTGCGGTAACCAACCCGCGCATATCAGACTGACAGCGCCGTCGACAGACACGCCGACCCCCGGACCCAGCCCGAGAACGAATAGAGCGCCGCCGAGCAGCCAGCCCGGCGGCGCCCACCCCTGCCCCTTGACAAACACACCCCCCATATCAGCAGAAGGTAGTCAAATCCGCATACCTTGCACGGTGTGCACAGTTGACTAACGTGCGCTAGCAGAGGTTAGGAGACACCCCAACACCGACCCGGGGACCGTCAGTAGGCGCCGTCGGCCTTGAGGACGGCGCGGACGGTGCGCATGAGGATCATGACGTCCAGGACGGGTGACCAGTTGTCGACGTACCACAGGTCCAGGCGCAGCGACTCCTCCCAGTTCAGGTCGGAGCGGCCAGAGATCTGCCACATGCCGGTCAGGCCCGGACGCACCTTCAGCCGGCGCATGGCGTCGGGTTCGTAGGCGTCGACCTCGCGCGGCAGCGGCGGGCGCGGCCCGACCAGGGACATCTCGCCCCGCAGCACATTGATCAACTGCGGGAGTTCGTCGAGGGAAAGCCGTCGCAGGATGCGGCCAGGCTTGGTGATCCGCGGGTCATGCTTGTGCTTAAAGAGCATCTCGTTGACCTGGGGGTGGGCCGAGAGTTCACCGGCCAACAGCCGCTGCTCGGCGTCGACCACCATGGTGCGGAATTTGACCATCGGGAAGGTCCGACCGTTCTCCCCCACGCGCTGCTGGACGAAGAAGACCGGCCCGCGGTCGTGCAGCCAGATGGAGAAGGCGATGAACAGCCATACGGGCATCGTCACCAGCGCGATGAGCGAGGAGCAGAAGATGTCGATCGCGCGCTTGGCCACCGCATCAAAGCCGCCGATCGTCGGGCCCTCGACGTGCAGCAGGGACATGCCGGCTGCCGGGCGCAGGGTCAGGCGCGGCGAGGCGACCTCATTGATCCCGGGGTGGACGAAAAGGTCCACGCCGATCTCGGCCAGGGCCCAACCCAACCGGCGCAGGGCCTTGCCGGAGAAGGAGGCATCAGAGGCGACGACCACCGCTTCGGCGCCGGTGTCCCGAACGGCAAGCAGCGCCGTCTCCGGCCCGCCATACACCGCCACATTCGCCACCCGTTGGGGGTCCGGCAGATCGGAGGCACAGGCACCGACGACCTTCATACCGGTCGACATCGGGTCGTTCTGGATCGAGGCGATCATGTCGTGGACGGCCAGGCCGCGCCCGACGACGATCGTCGGCTGCAGCGCATGCCCGTGCGTGCGTGCCCGGGCCAGGCGACCGCGCAAGACGCGACGCGCGATCACTGTGAGCAGGAAGATCAGCGGCACAGCGACGAAGAAGAGCAGCCGAGACATGCGCCAGCCCAGCGCCACGAGCGTCACCGACAGCAGCGCCAGCAGGATGAGCAAGGCGTGGCCGATGCTGCGGTACTCATCGAGGCCAATGCCGAGATTGTTGACGCGATAGGCGCCCGAGCGCCCGCAGATGATGACCCAGGCAAAGGGCACAACGGTCGTCAAGAGAGCAACACGCAGGTTGGGTATGCCGCTGTAGAGCGCCATGGCCGCCACGAAGCAGGCGACCAGGGCGGCGAGGAAGTCGCTGACCACAACGCGACGTTGGTAGCGGATGCGCCAGCCGCGGCCGGGGCCGTCCTGATCGACATTCGGATGAACCCAGTCGGGGATATGCCACGAGGTCTGAGCCTGGGCTCGTGAGGAATGACTGGTGGTGGTTGCCCGTGGCTCTGTGGCCTCCGGTGTCGTGCTGCTCACGGTCCCCCCGACCGCATGCTGCTCGGTGTGCATGCCCGTTACACGATCCTTCCGCCGCCGCCGCAGCGACGTCCGTTTCGGCCCCGGTGGGCGGGGCCGGTGATTCCGGTGTTACGCGACACGATGAGAGTGTCCCGTGGGACGGTACCGCATCCCGGGGCGATACCACACAATAGGTGAGAAAAAGTGCGCCACGCCGGGACAGGCGCCCGCGGATTGCGGACGACGGTCACCGGCGTGGCGGTCACAATGCTCAGGCTTCGGCGGGAGCTTCCTCGGCCGCCTCGGCCTCCGGCTCGTCGTGCTCGATGCCAGCCTCGGACTCCGCGTCGGCGAGTTCGGCGTCCAGCGCCTCCTGGCTGATCATCGCGGAGACATTGACGACCAGGGCTTCGGCGTCGGTGACCAGGGTCGCGCCCGCGGGCAGCGCCAGGGCACCGGCAAGAATCTGAGTGCCAGCCTCGAGGCCTTCGACAGAAACCTCGATGTTCTCCGGAATATTGGTTGCCTCGACTTCGACCTGGATGCTCGAGTGGTCAACGGTGACGACCGTCTCGGGGGCAGCTTCGCCGGTGACGTGCACGGCCACATCGACGGTGACCTTCTCGCCCTTGCGGACAACGACCAGGTCGACATGTTCGATGATCGGCTTGATGGGGTCGCGCTGCACATCCTTGGCCAGCGCCAACTGCTCGGTGCCCTCGATATTCAAGGTGAGCAAGGCGTTGGCGTGCTTGAGAGCCATCATCGTGTCGTGGCCCGGCATCGTGATGTGCACGGGGTCGGTGCCGTGGCCGTAGACAACGGCCGGAACCTTGCCGGCGCGGCGGACGCGCCGCGCCGCGCCCTTGCCGAACTCGGTGCGCAGTTCGACGTCCAAGCGGTTATCGGTGGACATGGGATCTCCTCAGGGCACAAACGGCGCCGCCGAGGACGGGTGCGCCGTGAATTAACGGTATGCGGTGGGCCTCGGGCGCTCATCGATACGGTAGGCGCGACATCATCGGGCACCACCGCGTCGATCACGGACGGCTCACGCCGCCCCTCGCCGAGGCATCGGATCTAGTTTAAGGCCGAGGGTGCGGACGACGAAATCCGCCCCCCGCGGTGATCGTGCCCAGGTGGGTGGGGCCCAGGTGGGTGGTGCTCAGGCGCGCCCGTCGAAAAGCGAGGTGACCGAGCCGTCCTCGAAGACCGCCCGAATCGCCTCCGCAATCAGCGGAGCGACGGAGAGCACCGTCAGCTTCTCGAAGTGCTTCTCCGGCTCCAGCGGCAAGGTGTTGGTGACGATGACTTCGGTGGCGACGCTGGCGGCGAGCCGCTCGGCCGCCGGATCGGACAAGATCGCGTGCGTCGCGGCGATGACGACGCCGGCGGCACCGGCCGCCATACATGCCTCCGCCGCGTTGACGATCGTGCCACCGGTGTCGATCATGTCGTCGACGACGATGCACACCCGGCCCGCCACATCGCCGACCACCCGATTGGCGACCGAAACATTCGGCCGGCTGATGTCACGGGTCTTGTGGATGAACGCCAAGGGTGCGCCGCCCAACCGTCGCGACCAGTGCTCGGCGACCTTGATCCGCCCGGCATCCGGCGAAACCACGGTGAGTTGCTGATCGGCATACTCCCGGGCCACATAGGCACTGAGCACCGGCAGGGCCATCAGGTGGTCGACGGGGCCATCGAAAAACCCCTGGATCTGATCCGTATGCAGATCGACCGCCATCAGCCGGTCGGCCCCGGCGGTCTTGAATAGGTCCGCGACGAGGCGCGCCGAGATCGGCTCCCGCCCACGGTGCTTCTTGTCCTGGCGGGCATAGCCATAGAAGGGCAGGACGACACTGATTCGCTTGGCGGAAGCGCGCTTGAGCGCATCGACCATGATCAGTTGTTCCATGATCGCTTCGTTGATCGGCGCCGCATGGCTCTGGATGACGAACGCGTCGCAGCCGCGCACCGACTCTTCGTAGCGCACGAAGATCTCGCCATTGGCGAAGTCGTAGATCTGCGTCGGAACCAGGCCGGTCCCGGCCAGCCCGGCGACCTCCTCGGCGAGTTCCCGGCCGACCCGGCCGGAAAAAAGCATGAGGTTCTTGCGCGTCTTCTTCGAAATGCCGGTCATGACCCCGGCTCCGTCTCGATGATCTGCTCCTCGAGCGCGGCGGCGGCCGCGGCGGCCGTCTTGGTCCCGGCCCGCGCTCGCGCCACCCAGCCGGCGATATTGCGCTGCCGGCCTCGGGCGACGGCGATCTCCCCCGGCCCGACGTCATTGACCAAGGCGCTGCCGGCCGCGACATACGCCCCATCCGCCACGGTCACCGGGGCGACGATGACCGAGGAGGAACCGACGAAGGACTGCTTGCCGATGCGGGTGTGCGACTTGGTCACCCCGTCGTAATTGGCGAAGATCGTGCCCGCGCCGATATTGGCGCCCTCACCGATCGTGGCGTCCCCGCAATAGGTCAGGTGCGGCACCTTGGCGCCCGCGCCGATCGTCGCATTCTTGGTTTCGACAAAGCCGCCGATCTTGCCCTTGGGCCCCAGCTCGGTGCCCGCGCGCAGATAGGAATAGGGCCCGACGACGGCGCCCGCGCCGACGACGGCCAGTTCGACCTCGGCGCGGCGCACGTGTGCGCCATCCCCGATCTCGCTGTCGCTGATCGTCACTTCTGGGCCGATGATCGCGCCGGTGCCGATCGTGGTGGCGCCGAGCAGCTGACTCCCGGGGCGGATTGTGGTGTCGGCGCCGATTGTCACCTCGACATCGATCCACGTGCTATTCGGGTCAACGATCGTCACGCCCGCACGCATCCACTTTTCGGTGACGCGAGCGTTCAGTTCCCGGCCGAGGTCGGCCAATTGCACCTTGTCGTTGACGCCTTCGGTCTGCCACCAGTCATCGATGCGGTAGGCGCTGACGGTCCCGCCATCCCGGCGGGCGATCTCCAGGACGTCGGTGAGGTACTTCTCCTGCTGCGCATTCTCGGTCGTCACGCGGGCGAGAGCGCTGCGCAGGACCTCGGCGTCGAAGGCGTAGATCCCGGAGTTGATTTCCTGGATCAGCAATTGCTCGGCCGTGGCGTCCTTGTGCTCGACGATCGCGGCCACCGCGCCGTCCGCATCACGTACGATCCGGCCATAGCCGGCGGGTTTGTCGGTGACCCCAGTTAGCACCGTCACCACCGAGCCCGAGTCAGTATGCCGATCCACCAGTTCCTGAAGGGTCTCGCCGGTGAGGAGGGGGACATCGCCATAGGTGACCAGGACCGTGCCGGTCAGGCCCTCCGGGAGTACATCCAAGCCGCACTCGGTGGCGCGCCCGGTGCCCTTGATCTCGTCCTGGTCCGCGATCAACGCATCCGGGTCGACCTGCGCGATATGGGCGGCGACGAGATCGCGCTGGTGGCGCACGACGACCGAGAGATGCTCGGGCCGGGTCGCGCGCGCCGCGGCGATGGCATGCCCGACCAGGGTGCGACCGCAGATCGCATGCAGCACCTTGGGGGTGGCGGACTTCATACGGGTGCCCTCACCGGCGGCGAGGATGATCACGGCAGCGGGGTGTCGATCGGACACGAGGACGCGGCTCCCAACAGACTCGGGGATATCAGGCAACCTGCCCATCGTATGCCGCGCGCCCCGGCTCCCGCTCACGGCGCCGGCCCATCGCGACCGGCCCGGCTACTTCGGTGGCTGGGGCGCCACCGACCACATCGCGGTGGCGAAGACGCCCGAGATGTCGGCCGGGTTGAGCGCGGACACCAGCGCCCATGGGAAGCGACGGCGAGCATGACGGCCCATGGGAGATGAATCCTTTGTGGCGGTTAATCGGGCCGGGAGCGTGGCCTGACGTGGCAGTTTGTCACGGCCCCGGAGAGCCGTTCAACTATCCGCGGGTAACCAGGCTCGGAAGGGCCGGCGCCGGCGGGCGCTCCCCGGGTAGGAATCGAACCTACGTCGCTAATCCTGATTCAAAGTCAGGCGGGCCCTACCAGCAGACCAACCGGGGAAGAGCCGGCGTCCTCGGACACCGGCCCCCCAAGGGTAGTCGAGACGGCACAATGGTTTGGGTGAGCACGTCCTCCGCGCGCACCCGGCGCACCGGGCCGAAATCGCGGATGACCGGCTCCCAGCGGCGCGAACAACTCATCGAGGTGGGTCGTCGCCTGTTCGCCGAGCGCGGCTTCGAGGGCAGCAGCGTCGAAGAGATCGCGGCCAGCGCCAAGGTGTCGAAACCGGTGGTCTACGAACACTTTGGCGGCAAAGAGGGGCTGTATGCCGTCGTGGTCGACCGCGAGATCGCCGACCTCACGGCCCGCATCACCGAGGCCCTCGGCTCAGCGAGCAGCCCGCGCGTCTTGATCGAGCGGGCGGCGCTCGCGCTGATGGATTACATCGAGGAAGAGACGGACGGCTTCCGGATTTTGGTCCGCGATTCGCCCCCCGGGCAGAGCACGGGCTCCTTTGCCAGCCTGATGGGTGATGTCGCCTCGCAGGTCGAGCACCTGATGGTCGCCCAATTCAAGGGCCGCGGCCTGGACACCAAAGCGGCGCCGATGTACGCGCAGATGCTGGTCGGCATGGTTGCCCTGACCGGCCAGTGGTGGATGGACTCCAATCGCAAGTTCTCGCGCGCCGATGTGGCCGCGCACCTGGTCAATCTGGCGTGGAATGGCCTCTCGGCCATGGAGGAGCGCCCGACGCTGCGGGGTTGAGCCAGCGCGCTAGCGGAGCTTTTCGGCGACGGCGAAGATCCGGCGGAAGGGCAGGATGACGCCCGCAGGGGTGCGGGGGTATGCCTCGCGGAGGCGGGCGGCATACTCCTGCACGAAGGCCTCCCGCTCGGCGGGCTCGGTGAGCAGGTCGATGACGGGGCGCAAGCCGGTCCCCTTAACCCATTCGAGGACGGGGTCGGCGATCTGGTTCTCGGGATCGAGGACATGCAGGTAGGTCGTCTCCCAGGCATCGACCCGGCAGCCAGCCCGCGTCAGGACTTGGAGGTATGTCGCGGGCTCGGCCGAACCGCCGCGCTTCAGGGCCGCCTCCAACTCCCCGGCCCGCGCGTGGCGCGTCGCGACCTCGCGCATCAGCCGGTGGCTCGGGGCGCCGTAATTCCCCGGCACCTGCAGGGCGAACCAGCCGCCGGGGCGCAGCTCGCGGGCCCACGTGTCGATCAATTCCAGGTGTCGCGGAATCCACTGGAGCGTGGCATTGGTCACGACCACATCGGGGATGGCGCCCAGCGCGTTCAACGACCAGGTGGCCAGGTCGGCCTGCACCCACTCGACCCGCCCGCCCTCATCGAGGGCGCGCGCGGCGTCGAGCATCTGGGTGGAGGAGTCGATCCCGACGATGCGGGCCGACGGCCACCGATCGGCCAGGCTCAGGGTCAGCGGCCCATTGCCGCAGCCGAGATCCGCCACCAGCGCTGGCTCGCTCGCCCCGATCCGAGCCGTCAGTTCGGCGAAGGGCCGGCCGCGTTCGCCCGCGAACTTGGCGTACTGGACCGGATTCCAGATCGTCGACATCTCGGGGCATCTCCAGGGCAGTCGGGTATCAAGTCGCTCACGCTAGGAGCCAAACTATCTCGACGTCAAGATATCTGGGGCTTAGAGTGAGAGCCGTGACCGAGCCCGGCGATGATGTGGATGCCATCGTCGCGGCCTGGCATCGGGAGCGACCCGACCTGGACCTGACTCCACTGCATGTGCTCTCGCGGGTCACTCGTTTGGCGAAGCGCCTGGACCTGGCGCGCCGAGATGCCTTCGCGGGCTTTGACCTGGAGTCCTGGGAGTTCGACGTCTTGTCGGCGCTGCGGCGGGCCGGGGCGCCATACCGCCTCTCCCCCAGTCAACTCATCGAGGCGACGCTGGTGACCAGCGGGACGATGACCAATCGCGTCGACCGGCTGCAGGAGCGGGGACTGGTCCTGCGCTTGCCGTCCCCACGGGACGGCCGTGGGGTGCTCGTGGAACTCACCGCGGCCGGCGCGGCGGCCGTCGATGGTGCGCTCACTGCCTTGTTGGCGCGCGAGCGGGCGCTGCTGGCTGGGCTGAGCGCGGCTCAACAGGAGCAGTTGTCGGCGGCGCTGCGGGAGTTGTCGACCGCGCTGCCGTGATGAGTGCCGCCGGGCTGCTGGCGGCGGGTGCCGCCGGGGTGCTGGCGGCGGTCAGCCGGCGATCTCGGCTGCGGCCAGCCAGGCCTCCTCGAGCTCAGCGACCTGCCCGTCCACCTCGCGCAGGGCCAGGCTGAGAGCGGTCATGGCCGTATGGTCACTCGCCTGGGCCGCCATATCCGCGTGGATCCGATCGGCCTTCTCGGCCAGCCGCTGCAACTGCTTCTCAATGCGCGCGACCTCCTTGCGCGCCTCCCGCACCTGGGCCGGGTTGGGGCCGGGGGCCGTTGCCGTGGTCGCGGCGGGGCGGATGCTCGGCGATGCGCCTGTCGGGGCCGCCGAGCGCAGGTCGAGGTACTGGTCGACGCCGCCGGGCAGGTCTCGCAGACGGCCGTCGCCGAGCAGTGCGAGTTGCTTGTCGGTGAGGCGTTCGAGCAGGTAGCGGTCGTGCGAGACGACGACGAGCGTGCCCGCCCACCCGTCGAGCAGGTCTTCGAGCGCGGTCAAGGTGTCGATATCGAGGTCATTGGTCGGCTCGTCGAGGAGCAGAACATTGGGCTCATCGAGCAGCACGCGCAGGATCTGCAGCCGTCGGCGCTCGCCTCCGGACAGATCGCCCACGCGGGCCTGCTGGCGCGGGCCGGGGAAGCCCAGTCGCTTGGCGAGGCTGCTCGCGCTGACCGGCTTGCCGTCGAGCACGGTGCTGGCGCGCACCGCCTCGATCGCCTCGATGACCTTGGCGCCGGCGAGGGCTTCGAGCTCACGCACTTCCTGGCTGACCACACCGATGCGCACGGTGCTGCCGACCTTGCGTTTGCCGCTGTCCAGGGGCTGGCTGCCGTCCAGGACGCCAAGCACGGTCGATTTGCCGGCGCCATTGACTCCGACCAGGCCGATCCGCTCGCCGGGGGCCAGTTGCCACGTGACCCGCTTGAGGATCGGCAGATCACCGAACGCCAGGCTCGCGTCGTGCAGGTCGATGACGTCCTTGCCGAGTCGCGCGGTCGCAAAGCGCATGAGTTCGACCGAATCGCGCGGCGGCGGCTCGTTCTCGATGAGGGCCGAGGCCGCGTCGAGCCGGAACTTCGGCTTGCTCGTGCGTGCCGGCGCGCCACGGCGCAGCCACGCGAGTTCCTTGCGCAGCAAATTGTTGCGGCGCTCGGCCGTCACCGCCGCGATCCGGTCCCGCTCCGCGCGAGCCAGGATGTATGCGGCATACCCCCCGTCGTAGGCCGATACCGCTCCGGCGACGACCTCCCAGGTTTGGGTGACGACGGCGTCGAGGAACCAGCGGTCGTGGGTGACGACGACCAGGCCGCGATCCGGCCGCGCCCAGGTCCGCACGAGGTGGTCGGCGAGCCAGGCGACACCTTCGACGTCGAGATGGTTGGTCGGCTCGTCCAGGAGGAGCAGGTCGGCCTCGGTCACCAGGGCCGCGGCCAGTGCCACCCGGCGACGCTCGCCGCCGGACATCGTGCCCACCCGCGCATCCAGGCCCCCGACGGCGGCGGCTTGATGATCGCCAAGCAGGCCCGCCAGGACATCGCGAATCCAGGCTTGGCCGGCCCAATCGTGTTCGGCCCGCTCGCCGAGGACGATCTCGCGCACGGTCGCTGCCGGGTCAAGTAGGTCGTCCTGAGCGACGGTGGCGATCCGCAGGCCGCCCGCATGCGTGACCCGGCCGGAGTCGATCTCGCGGGTGCGGGCCAGAACGCCGAGCAGCGTCGACTTGCCGCCGCCATTGGCGCCGACCACGCCGATCCGATCCCCGGTGTTGACGCCGAGGGAGATGTCGTCGAGGACGGCCGTGATCCCCGTGTGAACGGTGACCCGCTCGACATTGGCCAAATTCGCCATCAGCGGGCGGCCGCCAGCTCAACCGGGCCGACCGTGACGGGGCCGCTCGCCTTGCGCACATCGGCGGCCGATCCACTCGCGGTCAAGGACACCGCCAGGTCAATGGCGGCCTCGGCATCGCGGGCGAGGAAGGCCACGGTCGGCCCCGAACCCGAGACGATCCCGGCGAGGGCACCGAACGACATACCCGCCTCCAGGACCTCGGCCAGGGCCGGCTGCAGCGAGATAGCGGCGGCCTGCAGGTCGTTGCCCATCGCCGCGGCGACGGCTTCGGCATTGCCGAAGCTCAAGGCCGCGAGCAGGTCGGCGCTCGGCTCGGGGGCGGGCACCGGCGTGGAGCCGCGGAGTCGATCGCACTCGGCATACACCGCCGGGGTGGACAGGCCGGTCTCGGAGAGGGCGAAGACCCAGTGATAGATGCCGCGGGCGGACGTCGGTGCGATGCGCTCGCCGCGGCCGCTGCCGATGGCGGTGCCGCCGCTCAACAGGAAGGGGATATCGCTGCCGAGCCCGGCGGCAAGGTGCGCGAGTTCCGCGGCGCTCAGATCCAGGCCCCACAGCCGGTGGCACGCGAGCAGGGCGCCGGCGGCATCGGCGGAACCACCCGCCATACCTCCTGCCACGGGGATCTCCTTGGTGAGCCGGATCCGGACCGGCCGGCCGGCGCCGGTGACATCGTGGAGAGCTTGCGCGGCGCGCAACGCCAGATTCTTTTCGTCGGCGGGGACGCCCGCGGCCGTGCGACCCGCGATTTCGACGCTCCACTCCCTGGCGGGGAAGACCTCGATCGTGTCGTAGAGGCTGACCCCCTGATAGACCGTGGCCAGGGGGTGGAAGCCGTCAGCGCGCGGGGGACCCACGCGCAGTTCGAGGTTGACCTTGGCGGGCACCTTGACGCAGACACCCGGATGGATGTGCGCGGCAGATGTCATGAGCCCACCCTAATCAGCTTCCCGGCTCGCGGTGGGGTGGGGCGAGGCGGCGGCGATCGCGGCAAAGGCGGCGATATCGAGTTGCTCCCCGCGAGCCGTCGGATCAACTCCCGCTGACTCCAGGGTGGCGGTGGCGGCGGCCGTCGAACCGGCCCAACCCGCGAGGGCGGAGCGCAGCATTTTGCGGCGCTGGGCGAAGGCGGCGTCGATGACCTGGAAGACCGCTTCGCGGGGGACATCGGTGCGCGGCGGCTCGCGACGGGTCACCGCGACGAGGCCGGAGTCGACATTGGGCACCGGCCAAAAGATGCTGCGGGCCACGGTCCCGGCGAGGCGCACGTCGCCATACCAGGCTGCCTTGGCGCTCGGCGCGCCATAGGTGCGGGAGCCGGGGCCGGCGGCGAGCCGCTCGGCAACCTCCAACTGCACCATGACCAGCACGTGCCCGATGCTTGGAAAGGTCTGCAGCAGGTGCAGCATGACTGGCACGGAGACGTTGTAGGGGAGGTTGGCCACGAGCCGGGTGGGTGCGACTGGCAGGTCGGTGACCTTCAGGGCGTCCCCGGGTATGACGACCAGCCGGCTGCTCTTCTCGGGCGCGGCGACCTCGATCGTGGTGGGGAGGGCGGCAGCGAGGGTGGGGTCGATCTCCAGCGCGATGACGTGCTCGGCGGTATCGAGGAGACCGAGGGTGAGGGAGCCGAGGCCGGGACCGACCTCGAGCACGATGTCGTCCGGCGCGACATCGGCGAGCCGCACGATCCGGCGCACGGTGTTGGCATCGACGACGAAGTTTTGCCCCCACTGTTTGGTGGGCCGGATGCCGTGCTGCGCCGCGAGCCGGCGGATGTCCGCCGCCCCCAGATAGTGCACCCCGGCGCTCACGCCCGACACCTTATGCCGTTGCCCGCATCCCCTCCGCCATGCCTCACGGGTCCCTGAGCCACTTTCCCGCCCATTGCCGAAACGTGGACGTACGCAACGGATCATTTCCGTTGCGTACGTCCAGGTTGTCTCCCAGACCGGTGTCACGTTCCGGCAATGGGCGGGAAAGTGACCCTCGGCACTCGAGGCTCAGGCCGCGTGGGCGCAGCCCCAGGGCGAAAGGCCGGCGATGGCGTAGTAGCGGTTGGCCACGGTGATCTGCTGCTCGCGGGTGGCGAGGTCGGCGCGGGGGGCGAAGTCGGCGCCGCCCATCGCCAGCCAGCTCGCGGTGGCGAACTGCAGGCCGCCGTAGTAGCCATTGCCGGTGTTGATGTGCCAGTTGCCGCCGGACTCACACATGGCGATCCGGTCCCACATGGCGGCATTGGCCAGGTTGATGCCGGCGCCGGAGGTGTTGCCCGCGTTGCCGCCACCGGTCGACCCACCCGACGAGCTACCGCCGGTTGACGGGGCCGGGGTGGTCGGCTTGGCCTTGGTGCCCACGGCGATGACCTGATTGCGGGCCTTGGTGGTGACCTCGGTGCGGACATACGACAGCTTGATCTGCTTGCCGTCGTGGCGCAGCGAGGTGTAGATGTTCACGCTCTTGCCGACGTGACCGGTCGTGATGACCTTGGTCTGGCCCTCATAGAGCGAGGAGTCGTTCTTGCGGATCGTCTCGAAGGGGATCGTCTTGGACTTCTTGATCGTCGCGGTGCTCACCCGGGTGACGGTCAGCTTCATACCGTCCTGCAGCGGGGTGTCGAGGCCGGGCGCAACGATGTCCTTGGAGCCGACCTTGACCTTCAGCAGCGCGAGCAGGCCCTTGACGTCCGCCTCGGTGCTGGTCTTGCGGGTGGTCTTTCCGTCAACGGTCACGGCGACCGACTTCGGGGTGATCATGGCCATCGCCAGACCCTCGCGGCCCAGCGCGGCCGAACGCGAGGCGGACAGGACGGCATCCTCGGCGCGCAAGCCGAGGTCCTGCAGAGCCTGACCGACCGTCGTGGCGGTGGTCCAGTACTCCTTCTTCTGACCGTCGATCGTGACCGTCAGCTTGCGGCCGTAGCGCACGACGATCTTCTGGCCGTCGCTGACCGCGCTGTCGACACTGGGCACGACCAGGTCGTGCTCCCCGATGGTGATGCCCTCGTCCTCGAGCACATCGCCGACGGTGCCGGCGAAGGAGTGGACGTTGGAGGTCTTGCCGTCGACCGTCAGGCCGACATTCTTGTCGAAGTGGGCGACACCGGCCACTCCCGTGGCGAGAGCGCCGACCACACCGAATTGGGCCAGGCGCCGGACGGGAAGAAAGTTCACGGATACTCCAGTTTTGTAGTTCCGACCCGGCGAGGGGGCGGATCGGCACAGCACGAGCCACGAAGGGGTGTTTGTGATGCCGCACCGGCGTCCTCGCAGGTGGCGAACCGGGGCCGAGCGGCCCGTCTCGTGCCGGCTGATCACGGTCGTCGAGATCGGCGGACATTTCAACCATGGCGGATGATGCGCCCGAAGGTCAAATTTCGGTAACGACGGTGAGACCTATCTCGCACCACAGGTCACAGGAGTGCTATGCCGTCTCCCCCGCCTCTCACCAGGGGCCGTACAACTCCTCGCAGGTCGCGCTGACGGCCTCGCAGAGGTGGGCGACGGCGACCCCAAGGACACTCGCGGCCGTCCGGGCAGTGGTCGCCAGCAGATAGGAGGAGTTGACCGCGCCCCGCCACGGGTGTGGGGTCAAATAGGGCGCATCGGTCTCGAGCAGCACCCGATCCAGCGGCGTGACCGCGAGCGCATCCCGGAGCGCGTGGTTGTTCTTGAAGGTGATCGGTCCGGCGAACGAGAGATAGAAGCCGCGTTCCAGGCAGGCCCGGGCGAAGCTCACATCGCCGCTGAAGCAGTGCATGATCACCCGCTGCGGCGCGCCGACCTCATCCAGCACCGCGAGGATGTCGTCGTGGCTGTCCCGGTCGTGGATCTGCAGGGGCTTGCCGACGCGCTTAGCCACGTCGATATGCCAGCGGAAGGACTCGTGCTGGCTGGCCCGGCCCTGCTCGCCGGTCCGGAAATAGTCCAGCCCGGTCTCGCCAATCACCCGCACCCGCGGGTCGTGTGCCAACTCCTCGATCAGGGTGTATGCCGCCCCAAGCCCGCCACTCTCGGCAAGACGGGGGGCCTCATTGGGATGCAGGGCCACCCCGGCGACCACGCCTGGGTAGCGGTGCGCCATCGCGACGCTGGCCCGGGCACTGTCCACGTCGCAGCCGATTTGCACGATGCGGTCGACCCCGACCTGCGCCGCCGCCGCGAGCGCCTCCTCGATCCCCAGCGACGGGCCGTCATCCCGCACGATGTCGAGATGAGTGTGGTTGTCCACCAACGAGATCGGCAGCCGATCCGGGATCGGCGGGAGGCTGTGACGGGCAGAGTCGTGCGGCATACGGCTGCTCAGTCCGCCATCCGGGCCAGCTCCTCGGCGACGACTGATTCGTCGAGCTTGACGAAGGCCGGGGCGGGCTTGGCGATCGGGGTGCCCGCGACAACCGGGCGCCGGCCCCACGCCGGCGTCGCGGAATAGTCCCCGGTGATGATCGGGTAAGCGCGGCCGTCATCGAGGTCCGTCACCTCAACGACCTGAGGCATCGGCATGAAGTCGCCCTCACCGCCGAGGACTCGGTGCACGGCATTGCTGGAGTGCGGCAGCATCGGGGCGAGCAGCGTGTTGCAGTCGCTGACGCACTGGGCCAGCACGTGCAAGACGGTGGCAAGCCGCTCGCGCTGGTCCTCCCCCTTCATCCGGAAGGGCTCGGTGCGCGAGATATAGGCGTTGACCTCACCGACGACGCGCATTGCCTCGGCGGTTGCCTGCCGCAGCCGCTGGCGACGCAGCAATCCCCCGACGACCTCGAACCCGGTCTCCACGGCGGCGAGGACCGCCTTGTCCTCGGAGGCGAGCGGTCCGCATACGGGGATCTCGCCGAAGCTCTTGTGCAGCATCGTCGCGGTGCGTTGCACGAGATTTCCCCAACCGGCGACCAGCTCGGAGTTGGTGCGCTGGACGAAATCGCGCCAGGTGAAGTCGGCGTCGGAGGTCTCCGGGCCGGCGGCACAGATGAAATAGCGCAGCGCATCGGGCTGGTAGCGCGTCAGGACGTCGCGCACCAGGATCGTGTGGCCACGGCTGGTGGAGAACTGCTGGCTCTCCATCGTGAGGTATTCGGAGGAGACCACTTCGGTGGGCAGGTTCAACTCGCCATAGATGCCGGGCTCGCCGCCCTTGTCGCCCTTGCCCATATAGCCGAGCAGCTCGGCCGGCCAGATCTGGGAGTGGAAGGTGATGTTGTCTTTGCCCATGAAGTAGTAGGACAGCGCGTCGGCCTCGTTCCACCACTCGCGCCAGCGCTCGGGATTACCCTGCCGGCGCGCCCATTCGATGGAGGCCGAGAGATAGCCGACGACGGCGTCGAACCAGACATACAGCTTCTTGGTCGGCAGGTCCCGCCAGCCGTCCAGCGGCACCGGGATGCCCCAATCGATGTCCCGGGTCATGGCGCGCGGCTTGATGTCGTCGAGAATGTTCAGGCTGAACTTGATGACATTGGGCCGCCAGGTGCCGCTGGCCTCCCGCTCCTCCAAATAGGCGCGCAGGCTCTCGGCCAACGCTGGCAGGTCGAGGAAAAAGTGCTGTGTCTCCACGAAATCCGGCGTCTCGCCGTTGATCTTCGACCGCGGCTCGATCAAGTCTTCGGGCTCAAGTTGGTTGCCGCAGTTGTCGCATTGATCCCCGCGTGCCTCGGCATACCCGCAGATCGGGCAGGTGCCCTCGATATAGCGGTCCGGCAGGGTGCGACCGGTCGACGGCGAGATCGCGCCCTTTTGGGTGCGCTCGATCATGTAGCCGTTCTTCCACACCTGCGCGAAGAGTTCCTGGGCGACGGCATAGTGATTGCCCGTCGTGGTGCGCGTGTAGAGGTCGTAGGAGCAACCGAGATCGGCGAGTTCGTGGGCGATGATCGCGTGGTTGGTGTCCACCAGCTCGCGAGCGGTGACGCCCTGACTGTCGGCCAGGACGAGGATCGGCGTGCCGTGCTCATCGCTGCCGCTGACCATGAGCACGTCGTGGCCGCTCATCCGCATGAAACGGGCGAAGACATCGGAGGGCACGCCGAAGCCGGCGACATGCCCCAAGTGACGCGGGCCGTTGGCATACGGCCACGCGACGGCGGCGAGAACTCTGGTCATGACGGGGATTTTACGGACCCGGACCGACACCGCCGGACACACCTCTCGCGCATGCCGGGGACTCGACACACGGGCCGAATAGTTTAGAAATTGACCAAAACGTAATCCCCAGTGACCTTGACGCCATCGGGTTGTATCAATCCCTGGCAGGACGTGCAGACGTCAACGACAAGCGCCTCGATCCGTCACCTGCCGCAGGTCGAGGCACTGGAGGGAAGAAGACTTATGAAGCGCACAATGGGGATCCTCAGCGGTTTCGCTCTGGCCGGATCGCTCGGGGTGGGCCTGTCCACCTCGGCCTCGGCCGCGACCTCGACTGGCGACGCCGCGATTAGCATCAGCTCCGAAGCTGGTGCCAGCAGCAGCGCGAGCTGCCGCTACAGCCTGATCAACCGCGGCGTTCGGATCTGGTGCCCCAAGACCATCCCGGGCACCGCCTTCCGGGCGGGCGCGAAGTGCAAGCGCGCCAATGGCACAACCTTCTGGAAGAACGACATCTGGCGCGTCCAGGGCACCGGCTACAGCCAGGCCGTCTGCCCGATCGGCACCAAGCGGATCGCGATCCGCGCGCAGTACCGCTGATCGCGCTGGTCGTGGCTCGCTGCGGCGAGTCCGGCCGCTGAACCAGATGCACGACGGGCCGTGCGGGAGACTTCTCCCGCACGGTCCGTCGTGTCGTGGGCGGTGCCCTGCGTCAGGCGTATGCCGCCGCGCCGGGATCGCCGCGTCGGCCGCGCCGGGTCTTGCGCCAGCGATGCACCGTGCGCCACAGCCAGAAGAAGGTCCCGAACAGCACGAGCAGCGCCAGGATCACCAGCACCGGGATGAAGATCGCAATCAGCGACAGCCCGATCGAGGCGCCATCCTCCATCGTCGAGACCACCGGAGCGCCGGCGCCGAGGGTTCCGGCGTTGATCGCCGGGCGCGAGACCATCTTTCCGCTGTGCACAAGCCCGGAAACGACGATGCCGAGGACGATGCCAACCCATTGGTTGTTCTGCATCCAGGTCGACTTGTCCAGGCTTTCGGCGGCCGTGGTCGCGGCGAAGATCAGCCCGCCCATGCTCGGACGGATGAAGCTTTGGATCGCGTCATTGATTGTGTCGACCGCGGGGATCTTGTCGAGGACGACTTCGGCGAGCAACAGGATGCTGCCGATCCCGATGGCCCACCAGCTTTCGATCCAGCTGAAGCTGGCGGGCAGCGTGAGCACATCGGTGAAGCGCGCGATCAGCGCGACGATGAGGAAGGGGATGTAGGCGTTGAGGCCGGCGGCGGCCGAGAGCCCCATGCCCGTCAGGGCGGCGATCATGACCCGAGGGTAGCTTTCTGGAGGGTGAAACCGTCGGTCTATACAACATGGCCTTCCCGGTCCGGCATTCCGCGAGCTGGGGTCCGCTCAGCGCGCGCCCAGGCGTAGCGGGGACACTTGCTCCCATGGCTTCCGCCGGTATGCCGCCCGCTCCCCCCGCCCAGGCGGCCCACCTGCCCCGAACAACGCTCGCGCCGCGCTCGCTGGTGACCGAGACGGCCCTGGTTCTTGGGGTTTCGCTCGGCGCGTCGGCGATCTGGTCGCTGTTGCGGATCGTGGACCGGCTGACCCAGCACATCGCGCTCAATCAGCAGACCACGACGATGAACAATTCGGTCACCCCCGACCGGCCGTGGCTGGATCTGGCATACCAGCTGACCGGGATCGGGCTCGGGGTGGTGCCCGCGCTGCTCGCGCTGCACCTGCTGCGCCGCGACGATGGCGGGGCGTGGCGGGCGATCGGTCTCGACCGGCTCCGGCCAGCCCGCGACCTCGCCGCGGGCGTGGGACTGACGGCGCTGATCGGCATACCCGGGCTCGGGCTATATGCCGTGGCCCGCGCGCTCAACCTCAACACGACGATTGCCGCAGCGAATCTGACCGACCACTGGTGGACGATCCCGGTGCTCGTTCTCGCCGCCGCGCAGAATGCCGTGCTCGAAGAGGTCGTCATGGTCGGCTATCTGCTGACGCGCTGGCGGCAGGCGGGCTGGCCGATGTGGCTCGCGATCGGGCTCTCGGCTGTGGTGCGCGGGTCCTATCACCTGTATCAGGGCTTCGGCGGGTTCGTCGGCAATCTCGTCATGGGGCTGATTTTCGGGGCGGTGTATGCCCGCACCCGCCGGGTGTTGCCGCTGGTCATCGCGCATTTGCTACTCGATGTGGTGGCCTTCGTGGGCTACACGCTGTTGAAGTCTCATCTCGGCTGGCTGACCGGCTGACGGCAATTGGCAGGCGGGCTGTCGGTGCGGGCTGACAGAGTTCTCGCATGATCCGACGCCTAGGCTTCCCCGACGCCCGTCACCACAAAGCCCTGGTGACGGGCATCGGCATCGACGCGCTGGGCAGCGGTGTCTTCATGCCGGTCTCGATCCTGTACTTCCTCAAGACGACCGATGTCGGCACCGCCCGCGTGGGCCTGGCGATGAGCATCGCCGCCGCCTGCGCCGTGCCCTTTGTCCTGGTCTCCGGGATGCTCGTGGATCGCTTCGGCGCCAAGCGGATCATCCTGGCGGCCAATCTCATCCAGGTCGTGGCCTTTGTGAGTTACCTATGGGCGCAGACCTTTTGGGCCATCGTCGCTGTGGAAACGCTGGCGGCGCTCGGGCAGAGTGCCTTCTGGAGCGCGTATTCGCCGCTGGTGGCTGCCTCGACACCGCCCGATGAGCGAGAGATCTGGTTCGGCTTCCTCGGGGCGCTGCGCAATGTCGGCTTCGCGATCGGCGGCCTCGGGGCGGGCGTCGCGGTCGCGGTCGGGACCCCCGCCGCCTATCACGCGCTGGTGCTGATCAATGCGGCCAGTTATGCGCTGGCGTTTGCCGTGCTGCTGCGCGTGCGCGGTGGGGAGCGGGTGGTCGCGTTGCAGGATGCCGACACTTCCCGGGCCGGCGGGTGGGGGGTGCTAGCGCGGGACCGGCCTTACCTCGGGCTCGTGGCAACTAACGCCGCCTATGCCCTGTGTACCGTCTCGCTCAATGTCGCCATGCCGGTGTATGTCGTGGATGTGCTGGTCTTACCCGGTTGGGTGGTGGGGGCGATCTTCTTCATCAACACGGTCATGGTCGGGCTCGGGCAGGGCCTAATGGTGCGCCGGATGGATGGTCACCAGCGCTATCGCGTGATCGGGCTGGGGTTCACGATGTATGCCGCCGGCTTCTTCGCCCTGGCCCTGTCCGGGACGCTTCCGGTGATCATTGCCGTGGGTGCCGTCATGGTCTCGGTGGCGATCTATACCCTCGGCGAATTGCTCGGTGGCCCGCCGCTGTCGGCCGCCTCGGTGGATGCGGCGCCGGAGGCCTACCGCGGACGGTACTTGTCCGCATACCAACTCTCCTGGGTGGCCGCGGGCATCATCGCGCCGGCGCTCTATCTCGCGCTCTTGGCGCACGATCGATTCAGTGTGTGGGCCGCCCTGATCGGGATCGCCGTGCTCGGCAGCCTTGGCCTGCGTGCGGTGGCGGCCCGGTTGCCGGCCGCGCAGACCACCATCACCAGCGCCGGGTGACGGTTTCGGGCGCTCAGGCGTTGGCCGGCGTCGGGTAAATCACCCGGAAGCGTTCGAGGACGATCGGCATATCCGGCCGGAAGCCGAGGTCGTGGTCGGCATGCTCGGTGAAGAAGCGCTCATGGATGCGCCGCCACGACTCTAATGACCGGTCGTCCTCGCCCTCGAGAAAGGCGTGCTCGGCGTCGACCTGGTCGAAGGCGACGACATCGACCCGGGTGGTCTCGATCAGGGCGCGCGGGTTGCCCGCACCATCGAGGACGATCGACAAGGTCCCGGCCGTCGGCAGCGGCTCGCCCTCCGCGTCGTAATCGTCCAGGGCCCCCGCTGTAGCGGTCTTGGTGCCGGCGAGCACCAGCGCGAGCAGGTCATCGGCCTCCTGCGGGGTCGCCCCGAAGGCCCACGCCGGCGGCAGCACGGTGCTGAGCGGGGTCGCCCCCACATACACCTCGAAGCGGTTCAGTTTGGCCTTGACCTTCGCCAACTCCCAGAACTGATGCAGGGCATCGTCACTCATCCAATGACCCTAGCCGGAGCAGTTTGTGCCAGAAACCCTTTGTTCGTGCCGAAAGCTTTCCGGCACAAACAAGGGGTTTCTGGCATCGGGCGGGAAACCTACAGGCAGCGCCAGGGCGCTCAGAAGCGGCCGGACTTGGCCTTGCGCAGGTCGGCGTTGAGGGTGGAGATGACGTCCAGCGGGATGCCCTTGGGGCAGGCGTGGCTGCACTCACCGATGTTGGTGCAGCCGCCGAAGCCGGCGCCATCGTGGGTGGCGACCATCGCCTGCACCCGCATCGCGCGCTCCGGTTGACCTTGGGGCAACTCGCCGAGGTGGGTGACCTTGGCGCCCATGAAGAGCATGCCGCTGGCGTTCGGGCAGGCGGCGACGCAGGCGCCGCAGCCGATGCACTCGGCCGCGACGAAGGCGCGGTCGGCATTCGGCTTGGGCACCAAGATCGCCTCGGCGTCCGGCGCCGAGCCGGTGTTGACCGAGATGAAGCCGCCCGCCTGGATGATGCGATCGAAGGCCGACCGGTCGACGACGAGGTCACGAATGATCGGGAAGGCGTCGGCCCGCCACGGCTCGATGGTGATCGTCTCGCCGTCCTTGAAGCTGCGCATATGCAGCTGGCAGGTCGTCGTCTTCTCGGGCCCGTGCGCCTCACCCGAGATCATCAAGCCGCACATGCCGCAGATGCCTTCGCGGCAGTCGGAGTCGAAGGCCACCGGCTCCTTGCCCTCGGCATTGAGGCGCTCGTTGAGGACATCGAGCATCTCCAGGAAGGACATATCCGGGGAGATATCGGCGACCTGATAGGTCACCAACTCGCCGCGGGCCTTCGGGCCGTCCTGGCGCCAGATTTTCAGGGTCAGATTCATGAACGGGAACCTCGCGACATTTCGGGGTGAGGGGCGACGGGAGAACGGCGCGGGGCGGTCACTTGTAACTCCGCTGCTTCAACTCGATGGCCTCATAGACCAGATCTTCCTTGTGGAGCACGGGATTGCCCATCTCGCCCTCACCGGAGCCACCGGCATACTCCCAGGCCGCGACATAGAGGAATTGGTCGTCGTGGCGCAGAGCCTCGCCGTCCTCGGTCTGGCTCTCGGCGCGGAAGTGGCCGCCGCAGGACTCGCGGCGGTGCAGCGCGTCGATGCACATCAGTTCGCCGAGCTCGAGGAAGTCGGCGACCCGGCCAGCCTTCTCCAGTGACTGGTTGAGGGTGTCGGCGGAGCCGAGGACGCGCACATTGCGCCAAAACTCGGCGCGCAGCGAGCGGATCAAGTCGATGGCCTTCATCAGGCCGGTCTCGGTGCGCTCCATCCCGCAGTACTCCCACATGATGTGGCCGAGTTCCTTGTGGAAGGAGTCCACCGAACGCTGGCCGTTGATCGCCAGCAGCCGCTGGGTGCGCTCCTCGACATTGGCGCGGGCTTCGGCGACGGCGGGGCTGTCGGCGTCGAGCTTGGGGTAGGGCCCCTTGGCGAGGTAGTTGCGGATGGTGTTCGGCAGCACGAAGTAGCCATCGGCCAGGCCCTGCATCAGGGCGCTGGCGCCGAGCCGGTTGGCGCCGTGGTCGGAGAAGTTCGCCTCGCCGGTGACGAACAGGCCGGGGATATTCGAGGACAGATCGTAGTCCACCCACAGCCCGCCCATCGTGTAGTGCACGGCCGGGTAGATCCGCATCGGGGTTTCGTAGGGATTTTCGCCGGTGATCCGGGCATACATATCGAAAAGGTTGCCGTATTTCGCTTCCACGGCCGGGCGGCCGAGGCGGGCGATCGCGTCGGCGAAGTCGAGGTAGACGCCGCGGCGGAAGTCGCCGACCATCGGGCCGACGCCGCGCCCGTCATCGCACATGTACTTCGCCTGCCGGGACGCGATATCGCGCGGGACCAGGTTGCCGAACGCGGGGTAGATCCGCTCCAGGTAGTAGTCGCGGTCCTCCTCGGGGATCTGCCGCGGGTCCTTCTCGCAGTCTTCCTTGCGCTTGGGCACCCAGATGCGCCCGTCATTGCGCAGCGACTCCGACATCAACGTCAGCTTCGACTGGTGGTCGCCGGAGACCGGGATGCAGGTCGGGTGGATCTGGGTGTAGCACGGGTTGGCGAAGTAGGCACCCTTGCGGTGCGCGCGCCAGTTGGCCGTGACATTGGAGCCCATGGCATTGGTCGAGAGGAAGAAGACATTGCCGTAGCCGCCGGAGGCGAGGACGACGGCGTCCGCGAGGTGGGTCTCGATCTCGCCGGTGACCAGGTCGCGGGCGATGATGCCGCGGGCCCGGCCGTCCTCGACGATCAGTTCGAGCATCTCGTGGCGGGTGAACATCTCGACGGTGCCGGCGGCGATCTGCCGCTCCAACGCCTGGTAGGCGCCGATCAGCAACTGCTGGCCGGTCTGGCCGCGGGCATAGAAGGTGCGCGAGACCTGCACGCCGCCGAACGAGCGGTTGTCCAGCAGGCCGCCATACTCCCGGGCGAAGGGCACGCCCTGCGCGACGCACTGGTCGATGATGTTCGCGCTGACCTCGGCCAGGCGATAAACATTCGTCTCCCGCGAGCGGTAGTCGCCGCCCTTGACCGTGTCGTAGAAGAGGCGATAGATCGAGTCGCCGTCCTCCTTGTAGTTCTTCGCCGCATTGATACCACCCTGCGCGGCGATCGAGTGCGCCCGGCGCGGGGTGTCTTGGAAGCAGAAGGACTTCACGTGGTAGCCGGCTTCACCGAGCGTCGCGCCGGCCGAGGCACCGGCCAGGCCGGTCCCGACGATGATCACCGACAGCTTGCGGCGGTTGGCCGGGTTGACCAGCGAGGCATCGAACTTGCGCTGCGTCCACTTGCCGGCGATCGGACCGGCCGGCGCCTGGGTGTCGGCGACGGGGGCGCCGATGCGGTAGTAGTCGGCGCCGACGCCGTCGGGCGTGCTCAACATGGTGTCAGTCATCTGTGATCAGTCCACGATTCCGAAGAGGATGGCCAGCGGCGGGATGAGGAAGGCGGTCGCGACGAGGGCGCCGACGAAGTGCCCGGCGATCTTGGCGCGGGCCCGCGAGGTGGCGGTGTTGGTCAGGCCGAGAGTCTGGCTAGCGCTCCACACGCCGTGTGTGAGGTGGAAGGCCAGCGCGATGACGGCGAGCGCGTAAATCAGCACCAGCCACCACTTGTCGAAGCTGTTAACGACATTGTCGTAGGGCGTTGGCTGCTTGCCTTGCGGGGTGATGGTGTGGGTGGTCAGGTGCAGGATGTGGAAGATCACGAAGAGCAGCAGCGCCACCCCACCGAAGCGCATCGTGCGCGAACTGAGCGAGGCCGCGACATTCTTCTTCACGGCATACTTCGTGCTCCGCGCGCCATTGGCCCGGCCCCACAAGGTGAAGGCGGAGTAGGCATGCAGCACCAGGCTCGCGAGCAGCACCACACGCACGATCCACAGCAGCCCGCCATAGGGCAGCATCGGCTGGCCGAAGGTGCGCAGGTGGTGGGCGTAGTTGTTGAAGGTGTCGGCGCCGCCGAGGACCATCAAGTTTCCGTAGGCGTGCAGAAGGACATAGCCGACGAAGATCAGGCCAGATCCCGCCATCAGCAGCTTTAGGCCGATGGAGGACCGCACGGCCTGCTGCGATGCGGGAAGGGTCGAGGTTGCCACGATGGCAACATATCGCTCGCCGTCCGTGGCCTGCGTCACCGGGGCCGCGGTTCGTCGTGTGAACTTCTCCCTACCGGCCGGTAATCGACTCATTTCTCTCCGGATGCCGAAAGTGTGCGGTTCGGGGCGCTTTAGAGCAGTGGGTCAGCGCAGACTTCCCGGTGCAAGCATCTGCCCGGGTATGCCGTGCCGCCCGTCCCGCGCCGGCGCACCGCATACGATCCCTCGGTGATCGAGGAGCCGCCGCGCACGCTCGCTCGGGCCCAGACTTCCCGCGGTGACCTCGCCCTGCGGGTGCGCGCGAGCCCCGGCGGGCCAGTCCACGAGCTGATCGTCGCCGGCATCTTCGCGATGGACGATGTCGACCACTCGACCGAGGACGTCCTCGCCGAGGCCGCGCTGTCCCGCTGCGGGACACCCGCGCGGGTGCTGGTCGGGGGGCTGGGCCTCGGGCATACGGCCCTTGCGGTGCTGCACGACCGCCGCGTCGCCGAACTCGAGATCGTCGAACTGGAGGAGCCACTGGTCGCGTGGGCGCACGCTGGCCTGGTGCCGACGCTCGCGGCGGTCGCCGCCGACCCGCGGGTGCGGCTGCGCATCGCGGATATCGCGGCGGTCCTCACCGAGCCCGGGCCTGCGTACGACGTGGTGCTCCTGGATGTCGACAACGGCCCGTCCTTCTTGGTGCACCAGGCCAACGCCGGGCTGTATGCCGAGGCGCACCTGCGCGCCGCCATCGACCGGCTCGCACCCGGCGGCGTGCTCGCGATCTGGGCGGCGCAGCGCGAGCCGGAGCTTTTCGCGCGATTGCAGGAGATCGCCGGTGCGCAGGACTCGATCGCCGAGCTGGTGCTGCCTATCACCCGGGAGGGCCGCAGCTTCGACTATGCGATCTATCTCGTGGAACGCTCCGGCACCTGAGACCGGGCGGCCAGCGCCGCGTCATACAACGCCTTCTTGGAATGCCCCGTCAGCGCGGCGATCTCGCCGGCCGCGTCCTTGAGGCGTATGCCGTCCGCCACGAGCGCCTGCACCTGCGCCACCGCGGTCGGCAGGTCGCTCGCACCCGCAACCGGCGCCCCGGCGACGACGATGGTGATCTCGCCGAGCACGCCATCGCTCGCCCAGGCCGCCAATTCGGCGAGAGAGCCGCGCCGCACCTCTTCATAGGTCTTGGTCAGTTCGCGGCAGACTGCGGCCGGCCGGTCCGGCCCGAGTGCCTCGGCCATCGCGGCGAGGGTGGCCGGCGTGCGGTGGGGCGCCTCAAAGAAGACCATCGTGCGCCGCTCGGTGGCCAGATCGGCCAGCGCCCTTGCCCGCTCCCCCGGCTTTCGCGGCAAGAAACCGTCGAAGGCGAAGCGGTCGACGGGCAAGCCGGACAGCGCGAGCGCCATGAGCACGGCGCTCGGGCCCGGCGCACACGTGACCGGCAGGTCCGCGGCCACGGCCGCGGCGACGAGCCGGTAGCCCGGGTCGGAGACGGACGGCATACCGGCGTCCGTGACGAGGAGGACGCGCTCGCCCGCGCGTAGCCGCTCGACGAGGTCGGCCGTCACCGCACTCTCGTTGTGCTCGTGATAGCTGAGCATCCGGCCCGGCGTCACCCCGAGCGCGGCACACAGCCGGCGCGTGCGGCGGGTGTCCTCGGCGGCGATGACATCCGCCTGGCCCAGTTCCTCGATCAGCCGGGCACTCGCGTCGCGTGGGTCACCGATGGGGGTCGCGGCGAGGATGAGCGGCATACCGACCATCCTCCCAGGCCGCTCAGATTCGGTGCCCGAGTTCGAGTTTGCGGGCCAGGTGCAGGCCATACCAAATCGTGAAGGCCCCCGTCCCGAGCCCGGAAGCGAGCAGCAGCGGCGCGCGCGGGCCGAGGTCGGCGCTCGCCGAGGCGAGCAGGCCGCCGGAGAGCGCGGCGAGGGTGAGCGGGCGGGCATACCAATAGGCCATCGTCATCGGCCCGATCTCGCCGATGAACGCTAGATCCGGGGGCGCCCCGCGGAAGGCAGCCATCAGCGTGGCGCCGGCGAGAATTGTCGTCAGGGCCGCGGCGAGGCCCATGGCTAGCGGCACATCAGCACGCGTGAGTTTGGCCACGGTCGCAGTGACCGGCATTCCGATCAGCAGCGCCCCAAGCATGGGTATGACGAGGTGCAGGCTCGCTTCCGCTCGAAAGCCCAGCCCGAGCAGCGGCGGCGTGCCAGCATTGTCCGCGACCAATCGCACGCCCTCGGCGAGCGCGCCGAAGGCGAAATAGGCGCCCGCCATCGCGAGAATTCCGACGATCCTCGGGGCGGCGGGTTGGGTCAGGCTCACCCCGAGCAGGGCGTATGCGGTTCCAAGACCGAGCGCGCCGCTCACCACCCGCCCGGGCGCCCGGCGCAGGCCGAGCAGGTCGCGGGAGACCACGGTGACGAAGCGGCCACGCGAGCGCAGCCGGGCGGACCGGGCCCGGGTGACGGGTGCCGCGACATCGAGTCGGGCCGCGCGCAAGTCGCCGGCCAGCACGGCGCCGCCGACATGGGTGGTGCGGACGGCATGCGTGCGCAGGTCGTCGAGGCGTAGGCCGCGCAAGAGAGCGCCGAGCGAGCCTTCGATGCGTCCTCCGGAGGCCGCGCGCTGCCCGACGAGGGCGGTGACGGCGACGACCAAGCCGATAACGGTGCCCAGCGCGATCGCGAGCAGCACGCCAGGCACGCCTCCGAAGCCGGCGCCGAGCACCGCGCCGCCGACGAGCGCACCGGTGAGGAAGCCGATCCCGGCGCCGCCAAGCAGGGTGGCCAGCCCGAGTTCATGCAGCACGACGGCCCGGTCCAGGCCGGACGCGACGACGCTGTCAATGAAGGGCAGCTGCGGCACTACCGGCCCGCGCACTCCCCCGACCCAACGGGCGAGCAGCAGGATCGCCGCGAGGAGGGCGAGGCCGGCGAGCCCACCCCATACGGAGGCCACCTGAGCCAGCCAGGCCGGATCGGAGGTCACGAGGGTGGCGCGCAAGAGGTTGAAGCCATAAACGCCGCCGAGGATGACGACCAGGTAGAAGGCATAGAGCAGCCGCCGGATCGTGCCCGTGCCCTCCTCGCCGTGCAGGACGTGGATGGCGTCGTCGAGCCGTTCGCGGTCCTCACTCATCGGCGGTGTCGTCCGCCTCGTCCGCCAACTCGCTTGGCCCCCACCCGAGGTCGAGCACCTCGCCGGCGATCGCCTCGGTGAGCCGCGGATCGTGCGAGGCGACGATCAGCGTGGTGCCGGCGCGCTGACGATCGCGCAGCAACGAGCCGATCAGGTCGCGTTTTTGGGTGTCGAGGCGCTGCTCGGGCTCGTCGAGGATCAGCAGGTCGCTGGGGCGAAAGAGCGTCACGGCGAGCCGAAAAAGCTGGCCCTGCCCGGAGGAGAGTTCGTGCGGAAAGCGTTCGGCCAGATCGCCGATTCCGAGCTGGTCGAGGGCGGCGTGGACGCGGTCCTCGCAGCTGGCCAGCTCGCCGCCCCAGGTGGCGTCGATGAGGGTCAGGTGGTCGGCGAGGGTGAGGTCGCGGTATGCCGCGGGCGCGCCAAGCAGGGTTGCCACCCGCCGCCGGAGGGTCTGGTCCCGCTCGTCTGCGGGCCGATCGTCGATCCGCACCTCCCCCGAGGTGGGCTCGATCAAGCCGGCGAGGATTTTCAGCAATGTGGTTTTGCCGATGCCATTGCGGCCGCGAATCACGAGACAGGTTGCGGGCTCGACGAGCAGGGAGGTGGGGGCGAGCAGGGTGACCTCACCGAGCACCTTGCTCACTCCGGTCGCGACCACCCGCGGCCCCCCGGTGGGTGCCGCCTCGCCGGCACTCGTCATACGTCTTCGCACGGGCGACATCCTCGCACCGGGCCCTGACAGCCCCCGGTTCGCGGCGGCATACCCCGGGAAGTCTGCGCTTCACCCCTGCTCTAAAGCGGGGGCAAGCGCACACTTTCGGCATCCGGAGAGAAACGAGCAAGGGCGCCCGGCGGGGCAACATACGATGGCGCGCGTGACCCGGACCGACGAGCTGCGCGCCCGCTTGCTCGGGTTCCGGCCGACCGACACGGTCGCCGGCTGGGCGGGGCCGCTGCTCTTCGCGATCCTTGGGGGGCTGCTGCGCTTCTGGGCGCTCGACCGCCCGCACCAGCTGGTTTTCGACGAGACCTACTACGTCAAGCAGGGCGTCTCGATGCTGGAGTATGGCGTCGAGATGCGCTGGGCCGACAAGGGCGAGGTCGTCGATCCGCTGTTCACGCACGGCAATCTCAACGTCTTCCTCACCGACAACGGCGACATGGTCGTGCATCCGCCCGTCGGGAAATGGGTCATCGCCTTCGGTGAATGGATCTTCGGGCCGACGTCGTCGTGGGGCTGGCGGTTCTCGGTCGCGGTTCTCGGGACGCTGTCGATCCTGATGATCGGCCGGATCGCGCGGCGGCTGTTCCGGTCGACCTTGCTCGGAACGATCGCGGCCTTTCTCATGGCTTTCGAGGGCCACCACTTCGTGCATTCGCGCACGGGTCTGCTCGACCTGATCCTGATGTTCTTCGCGCTGGCCGCGTTCGGCGCGCTGCTGATCGACCGAGACCAGATGCGCGAACGGCTGGCCGAGCACGTAGGCCGGCTCTCCTGGCATACGCACGAGTCGTGGGCCCCCGTGCTCGGGGCGCGGCCCTGGCGCTGGGTCGCAGGCCTCTGCCTCGGGCTGGCGGCGGGCACGAAGTGGTCCGGCGCCTTCTTCCTCGTCGGCTTCGGGCTGATCACGGTGCTGTGGGATATGGGCGCCTATCGCGCCGCGGGGATCAAGCGCTGGGTGCTGTCGGGGCTGTTCGTGTCCGGGCCGCTGGCCTTCGTGGCGATGGTTTTCACCGCGGCGGCCACCTATCTCGTGAGCTGGACCGGATGGTTCCTCTCCGATCATGGCTACAAGCGCAACTGGGCGGCGACCCACCCCAGCGAGTCCTATGGCTGGGTGCCGGATGCCCTGCGCTCGCTGTGGAGCTATCACACCGAGGCCTACCGCTTCCACCAGACGCTGACCAGCCCGCACGATTACATGGCCAATCCGTGGAGTTGGATCGTGCAGGCCCGCCCGACCTCCTTCTTCTATGAGGGGCCGAAGAAGGGCACGGACGGGTGCACGGTCGCCGAATGTTCCAAGGCCATATCCTCGCTCGGCAGTATCCCGATCTGGTGGCTCGGGACGATCGGGATCGCCTTCGCGCTCTATCACTGGATCGTCAAGCGCGACTGGCGTGCCGGCGCGATCCTGTGCGGCCTCGCGGCGGGCTGGCTGCCGTGGTTCGACCTGCAGCACCGCACGATCTTTCAGTTCTATTCGATCGCGTTCGAGCCGTATGTCGTGCTGCTCGCGACCTTCATGCTCGCGTTGATCCTCGGGCCGGCCAGCGCGCCCTGGCCGAGGCGGCGGCTCGGCCTGATCGTCGGCGGGGCGTACTGCCTGGCCACCCTCGCGTTCTTCGCCTTCTTCTGGCCGATCTACACCGCTCAGGTGGTGCCCTATTCGTTCTGGCGCCTCCATATGTGGTTCCCCAGCTGGATCTGAGCGGTCCCCGGCCCCTGCGAAGGGGCTGTCGGTGGCAGCGCATATGGTCGGCGCTGTGTTCATCCTTCCCGGCGAGAAGCGCGCGCTGGTCAGCGCCTCCGATCTGCGCGCGGCAGCAGCGTGCGAGTGGGCGCTGCTGCGCGACTTCGACGCGCTGCTGGGCCGGGGCGAGCCCGTGCCCGGCGATGGGGAGGCGATTCTGGCGCGCACGGCGGCGCTCGGGATGGCGCACGAGCAGCGGGTGCTGCGGTCCCTGCTGGCCGAGCGACCCGGCGAAGTGACGCAGATTCCCCGGCCGGTGATGACGCGCGCCGGCTTAGACGCTGCGGCAACCGCCACGCGCGCGGCCCTCGCCTCCGAGGCGCGCGTTGTCTACCAGGCGGCCTTCGCCGACGATCGCTTCGTCGGCTTGGCCGACTTCCTCGTGCGCGACGAGCAGGGCCGGTGGCAGGTGTGGGACACCAAACTCGCCCGGTCGGAGTCTGTGGCCAGCCTGCTGCAACTGGCTGCGTATGCCGAGGAGCTGGCCGAGAGCGGGGTCCCGGTGGCCCCTGAGGCAGTTCTCGTGCTGGGGCATGGTGAGCGGGCGGCATACTCCCTGGCCGTGATCGGGCCCGTGCAACGGGCCCGGCGTGCACGACTGCTGGAGCTGCTCGACGGCCACCAGGACAGCGGACTGCGGGCGCGTTGGGGCGACCCGGCGGTGCATGCCTGCGGTCGGTGTCTGGCCTGCGAGGAAGAGCTGCGCGCCACCGATGATGTGCTGCTCGTCGCCGGCGTCTACACCAGCCAACGCAAGAAGCTGGCGGCCGCCGGCGTGGTGACGATGGCTGACCTCGCGACGCGTGCGGAGCCAGTTCCCGACCTGCCCGAGGCCATCTTGAGCAAGGTGCGCGCGCAGGCTCGGCTGCAGCGGGCTCAGGAGCAGTCGGGCTCGGTCTCCTCTGAGGTCGTCGATCCGATCCCCCTGCTCGCGCTGCCCGCGCCGAGTCCGGGCGACATCTTCTTCGACTTCGAGGGCGACCCGATGTGGACCGAGGCGGGGTCGCATCAGTGGGGCCTGGAGTATCTCTTCGGCATTATCGAGGCGCCGGTCGGCGCTGCCGCGCCGGTCTTCCAGGCCTTCTGGGCGCACGACCGCGCGCAGGAGAAGCAGGCCCTGATCGACTTCCTCGCCTATGTCGCGGAGCGGCGAAAAGCCTTCCCCGATATGCACATTTACCACTACGCCGCTTATGAACGGTCCGCACTGCTGCGACTCGCGGCGCGCTATGGGGTCGGCGAGCAGGCGGTCGATGACCTCCTGCGCGCCGGCGTGCTCGTCGATCTGTATGCCGTGGTGCGCGCCGCCGTGCGGGTCTCGCAAGACTCGTATTCGATCAAGAAGCTCGAGCCGCTCTATATGGGCGATGACCTGCGCTCCGGCCCGGTCGCGACCGGCGGTGATTCGATCGTCGCCTATCACGAGTTCACGCAATCGCTCATCGAGGGCCGCGAGGCGGAGGCGGCCGATCGTTTGGAGTCGATTCGTGCCTACAACGAGTACGACTGCCTTTCGACCTTGCGGCTACGCGATTGGTTGCTGGCCCAGCGTCCGGCGAGGGCCGAGGCCGCGCCGACTGACACGGTCGTCGCGACCGAGATATCCGCGGACGACGCACCCCGCAAGAGCGCCACGTGGGAGCGGGCCGAGGAGCTGGAGGCGCGCCTTCGCGAGTTGCTCGGTGATGTGCCGACTCAGGATCGCGATGCCGACCAACAGGCGCTGGCGTTGGCGGCTGCCGCCCTGCAATACAACCGCCGCGAGCAAAAGCCGTTCTGGTGGCGCCATTTCGATCGCTTCCGCCATCCCGTGGACGAGTGGTCGGATCAGACCGATGTCTTCCACATCCTCGATTCGACGCTGATCGTCGACTGGGGCAAAGAGGGCCGTCAAACCACCCTGCGGCGCGTCGTCGAGGTGACCGGCCGACTCGGGCGCGGCAGCCGGCCGATCCGGCCGGGCACGGAGTTCAGCGTGCTCTATGACGTGCCGGCGCCCGCGCAATTGCAGCCCTCCGACCCCGGGACGCGGGTGGCCGAGACCGCGGCGATCGTGCGCTCAGTGCGACCGGGAGCGGACGATCACGACATCTGGGAGATCGAGGAGACCCTCCCGAAGAAGTTCGATCCCTTCAGCGAGCACCCCCTGGCTCTGGTTCCCAAGCCGCCGCCGGGCACTCACCACCTTGATGTTGCCATGGCGGATATCGCGGAATCCGTTGCGGCCCAATGGCCTTCCCTGCCTCAGACGCCCGCCCTGGACATCCTCGCGCGCCGAGCGCCGCGCCTGGTCGATGGCGCTGCCTTGCCCGCTTTGGACGGATCGGCCGACCAATTCGTCCACGCCGTCAGCGCTGCGACCCGCTCCCTCGACCGCTCCTATCTCGCCGTCCAGGGCCCGCCGGGGACGGGCAAGACATATGTCGCGGCGCACGTCATCGCGCATCTGGTGCACGAGCACGCCTGGCGGGTGGGTGTGGTTTCCCAGTCGCACGCCGCTGTCGAGAATGTCTTGGACGCCCTGGTCAAGGCCGGCTTGGATCCGGCGCGCGTGGCGAAATACGCCCCCGATCGCGATGCCGTGCCCTGGCGCCGGCTCATCGATCGCGACAAGGACACGGTCGCCTTCGCTGAAGAGCATGCCGACAGCGGCTATGTCGTCGGGGGCACGGCATACGACTTCACCAACCCCAAGCGCTTCCAGCGCGGCCAACTCGACCTGCTCGTCATCGACGAGGCGGGGCAATACTCCCTGGCCAACACCCTGGCCGTGTCCGTGGTCGCCGAGCGGCTGCTGTTGCTTGGCGACCCGCAACAACTGCCCGAGGTCAGCCAGGGCATCCACCCCGAGCCCATCGACACCTCCGCGCTCGGCTGGCTGATCGAGGGCCGCCCAACGCTCGATCCGGCGCGCGGATATTTCCTCGCGACGACCTACCGCATGCATCCCACCCTCGCCGATCGGGTTTCCGACCTGTCGTATGCCGGCTCCCTCGCCGCCGCCGAATCGGTCACGACGGCTCGATCCCTGGCCGGCATCGACCCGGGAGTGCACGTGGTGCCAGTCGTGCATCGCGACAATACGACCGAGTCGGTGGAGGAAGCGCTGGCCATCGCGGCACGCATCCACGACCTCATCGGACGACTGTGGGACGACCCGGACGACGACGAGCCATCAAGGCCCTTGCGGCAGAGCGACATTCGAGTAGTTACGCCATACAACGCGCAGGTGCATGTGCTGCGTCAGGTGCTGGACGAGGCGGGCCTTGTTGAGGTGCCGGTGGGGACCGTCGACAAATTCCAGGGGCAAGAGAGCGCCATCGTCTTCATCTCGATGACCGCCTCCGCGCGCGGCGATGTTGCCCGTGGCATGGGCTTCCTGCTGAACCGCAACCGGCTCAATGTCGCGCTCTCCCGCGGGAAGTGGGCCGCGTATGTCGTCCATTCCCCCGAGCTGACTGATTTCACCCCCTCCTCCCCATCCGAGCTGATGCTGCTCGGCGACTTCCTGCGCCTCACCGCGCCGTGATTGGTCCCCGACGCGGCGAACTGATGTCGCGCGCAGCCGCCTGGACGGCTCTGGCCACCGCGAGGTGACGGCCGGACCGGTGGCAGATGCACTGACCGTTCGGCCGCGCGAGGGCCAGCGAGCCGCCCTATGGTGGCGAGGGGGTCGGCCCCGGCCCCACGGCATACGGAGAGGAGTCGACGATGCCCAAGCTACGCACCATCGCCGCGGTCGCTGCCTGCACAACCGCCACCGGCCTGCTGGCCACAGCCCCCGCGCAGGGGGCTGCCGAACCGGGCGTCCGGACGGCCGCGCCAATGGCGGGCCACGCCCGGTCAAGCTCGCCAACCTCGGGCGCGACGACGGGGGCCTGCGGCTTCACGCCGTGGGAGGACCAGACCTATTCCGTCTGGGCTGGCTTGCCGCCCGACCCGAAGAAGGCGCAGACCCACGGCCTGGCGAGCGTCGTGCTCAAGACCAATCACGGCGATATCCCGGTCGTCCTCGACAAGGCCGGCGCACCGTGCACGGTCGCGAGCTTCCTGTATTTGACGCGCGAGAAGTTCTACGACGGCACCCAGTGCCACCGACTCACGGCCTACCACACACCGCCATACGCCCTGTCGGTCCTGCAATGCGGCGACCCACTCGGCACCGGCTGGGGCGACCCGGGCTACTGGTTCAAGGACGAGCTCGCCACCGCACAGGCCCTCCCGAACTGGCCCGGCTTCGAGGACGGCTCGCGCAAGAACTACACGCGCGGCCTGCTCGCCATGGCCAATGGCGGGCCGGACACCAATGGCAGCCAGTTCTTCCTGGTGTATGCCGACTCGCGGCTGCGCCCCGACTACACCGTCTTCGGCGAGATCACGCCCGAAGGGATGGCGGTCCTGGACAAGATCGCGGCCGCGGGCGTCGCGCCCGGTGACGAGGGCTATCCCGAGGACGGCGCTCCCGCCATGGCGACGACGATCGAGCGTGCCAAGCGCACCGGGGGCGGCGCCTAGGACACGCCACGTCCCACCCCGTCGAGTTCGGGAAACACGCCGACGCCGAGGCTGATCGGTCGGCGTGTTTCCCGAACTCGACCACCACGCAGGCGGTGCAGGCCCTCAGTTGTCGGCAGCCTCGATCGCTGCCGTCGCCGTGGTCGTGGCCACGTCGGTCGCCACCTCGGCCCGCTGCGCCGGCGTCAGGACGTCATCGACATCCTCGGGCGCGGCCGAATTGCTCGCGAGCAGATGGTGGCCGACCGCATTGACCACGGCCGCGACCGGCACCGCGATGAGCGCACCCACAATGCCCCACACGATGACGCCGGTGGCAATCGCGAGGATCACCGCCAGCGGGTGCACCCGCACCGCCCGACCCAGCAGGAAGGGTTGCAGCACGTGACTCTCGATCTGCTGCACCGCGATCACCACGCCGAGCATGATGAGCGCCTTGACCGGCCCGAGAGCAACGAGCGCCAGCAGAACGGCGACGATTCCACTGAGCAGGGCACCGATCACGGGCACGAAGGCGCCGAGGAAGACGAGTAGCGCGATGCCGCTCGCGAACGGGACGCCGAGGATCGCCGCGCCGAGCCCAATTCCCGTGGCGTCGGCCGCGGCCACGAGGATCGTGGCCTTGCAGAAGGCCTGCAGCTGACCCCAGGCGATGATGCCGCTGGAGGCGACCTTCTCGCGGGCGTCGCGCGGGAACAGCCGCACGATCCACGCCCAAATGTGCGGACCTTCCAGCAGGAAGAAGAAGAGCGCAAACATCGAGATGAAGAAGCCGGCAACGAGGTGCGTAGCGGTCAGACCGGCTTTGGCGGCCGTCCCGCCGATATCGCTACCGCCGCTGCTGACGGCATCCCGCGCCTTTTGGAAGTACTCCGTGAATTGGCTATCGGTGATGTGGAAGGTGTTGCGGATCCAGTCCCGAACCTGGTCGATGCCCTCGCCGAGTTGATCGGTGAGGTCGGGCAGCTGGTTGGCGAACTGACTGCCGACAAAAGTCATCAGGCCGGCGAGCACCGCCAGCGTCCCAAGGACCGTAATCGCCGCCGCGAGACCGCGCGGGAGGTGCCGGTCGAGGCGCCGAAAGACCGGGTGGAGCAAGGCGCACAGCAGGGTGCCCACGATGACCGGCACGACGATCTCGCTCAGGTGGCCGATCAGCCAGCCCGCGAAGCCCAGCCCAGCAGCGATCAACAACAGCCGCCACGACCATTCACTGGCCGTCCGGACCCCCTGCGGGACAGTGCTCTTCGTCGGCGTATGCGGCGCGCTCACGGTGGTGAGCCTAATGCGGCCCCCTGCGCCCGAGCACGATTCGGTATGCCGCCCGCCCGGTGTTAAGGTTCTCTACGCACTTGGGGCTGTGGCGCAGTTGGTAGCGCGTCTCGTTCGCAATGAGAAGGCCAGGGGTTCGAATCCCCTCAGCTCCACCCCACGCACAAGGCTCGAACCCTTGCCAACGTCAATGTTGGTAGCGGTTCGGGCCTTGTCGGCATCTGCGGCCCAGGTCAGCGCGTTGGCGTTGACCTGCGGGTCGAGCAGCATTTCGAAGGGCCGGTTGTGCTCGACGCGCAGCTCGTTGTCCTCGTCAATGAAGACCTTGGTGAAGTAGGCCTGGTTGCAGAGCCGCCGGTTCGTGTCGTCGCAGCGGGCGTAGATGTCGGCGCAGTTCGCGAGCAGTCCGAGCGCGTCGTCGAGGTGGGCGCGGGCGTCGGCGTAGGCGCCATAGTGGGCGTCGATACGCCGGGTCACCTTGTCCAACTCGCCCGTGATGCGGTCCTGCTCGCGTTTGAGGACGGTCAGCGGGTTGGCGTCGGCGTAGTGGGCTTGCATGAGCCGGTCTTGCTCACCTTCGAGCCGGTCCCGGTTCGCGGTCAGCCGCGCGAGTTCGTCTGTTTCGGCGGTCATGAGGCGGTGCAACTCATGATGCAGCATCCCGGCGAGCGCGTCCTGCTGGGCAGGGGTGATCTGGACTCGCTTGTAGTAGTCCTCGACGAGCTTCTCGACATCGTCGATGAGCATGGCCTGGCAGGTGCAGTCGGTGCGCTTGGAGTGCCGACCGGAGCACACGAAGTAGCAGTAGACGTTGCCGTGGCGGTTCTTCGCGTTGGAGACGATGAGCCGCGAGCCGCACTGTCCGCAATGGATCGTGCCCTTCCTCATGCAGGTCGCCCGCAACACTCCCGGCGCCCTGTCCGGCGACGACTGACCGACCCGAGACCGACACACATCGAGGGGTCGCGGCACGCCCTCAGAACCTGGTTCTGACGGCGTGTCGCGGCCCCTCGATCGTTGCCCGGACGGAATCGGTATCAGGAAGGCGATCGCGGACCTCTTCCCTGCCAGGTCGACATCAATCGAGGTGGCGGCGACCGAGTAGGGAGGGTGAGCAACATGGGCAACGAGGAACCCGATCGTCCGGACGCGACGACGGCATTCGAGGTGATGAGTCCGAACGAGACCGACGAACCGCCGGGCGTGGTGTCCGCGCCCGCCGAGGGTGCTCGTGAGAGTACGGCGGGGGAGGAACTGCCACCGCTGTTCACAGCCGAGGTCGACGCGACGCCGGTGCGGGCGCGACTCGCCGAAGGTGGGCAGTGACCATGCAACTGCACTTCCGCAACAGGTACCACACCCGTGTCTACGTGGCCGTGATGTTCCACAGCCCGGGCCCCTGCGGCCAGTACGGCGGCTGGGGCACCCGCGGCTGGTGGGCGATCGACCCCGGGCGTGAGGCGTACGTGCTGAACACCGACAACCGGTACGCCGCCTACTACGTCGAGGCCAACGACGGTGCCGTCTGGGCCGGCAACTACGGGCCGATCTATGTCTACCAGAACGCCTTCGACTCCTGCATCGGGATCGGCAGCACGGGTGCCAAGGCACGGGTCGGATGCCGGCTGGTCGACCTCGGCAGCTACGACAGGTATTACGTGAACCTGACCGCGTGACCCGCGGCCGGCCCACCGAAACGGCCCCCAGCCACGAAGGCTGGGGGCCGTCCGGTGTGCTTCGGTTTTCAGCCGGAGCCTGTCGCCGGGATCAGTGCGCGCCTCGCACGGGCGGACCACCGGCGTCGGACGGGTCGTGGACGAGGCCGAGCTTGTGCTCCATCTCCTCCAGAGGGACGCCCTTGGTCTCCGGCATGTACTTGAGCACCCAGAACATCTGGCCGATCATGCACACCGCGAAGATGCCGAAGGCCGGCCCACCGCCGAGCGCACCGATGATCGGCGGGAACGCGAACGAGGTGATCGCCGCGAAGACCCAGTGCGTCAGCGAGCCCAGACCCTGGCCACGGCCCCGGATCCGGTTCGGGAAGATCTCGGAGATGAACACCCAGATCACCGCACCCTGGCCGAAGGCGTGGGGGCGGCGTAGGAGAGCTTCAAGTTCGGTGCGGTCGTTGCGGAGCTGCGCGGAGTCGGGACGGTCGGGCCAAGCACGGAGGTCGGTGACGATGGGCGGCGCGGAGCGCAGCAGGGTGATCCCGGTGCCGAACGGCAGTGTGCGGATGCGGTCGGGCGGCAGGATCGGGACGCGGCGCACGGAGCGCTGGTTCGAGCGGGTGCCGCGGTCGCCGAGGGTCAGGCTGTCGGTGTACTCGTCACGTTCGCCGATCAGGGTGGAGAGGTCTTGGAGGTCGCGGCTGTTGGACGCGCCGCCGAGGATGATCTTGACGATGCTGGCGTCCCAGATCGCCCCGGCTTGGTGTTCGCTCCACCGGTCGCGGGCTTGAGCGAGGGACTGCAAGACAGGCATGGTCGTGATCCCGGTACCGCCGCCTTCGGCCATCAGCGTCGGCAGCGACGGGAGGGGTGCGAGGTTGCCGATCTCGTCGAGCGCCAGCAGCAGGGGTGGGTCGAGTCGGGCTCCGGGTGATCGGGCGGCGAGACGGCGGGCGGTTTCGATGAGGTCTTCGACGAACGCGGCGACGAGCGCGGCGGACGCGCCGGCGCCGGCTCCGGCTGCGAGCAGATAGAGGGTGCCGTGCTGGGTGAGGAAGGTCTCGGGGTCGAAGTGCTCGTTGGGTCCGGGTGTGACGGCATCGAGCACGCGGGGGTCGGCGAGGGCTGCGAGTGCGAGGGAGACGCCTTGCCAGATGCTGTCGCGGGTCTTGGGGTCGGCGTCGATCATCGCGCCGAGCGAGTCGCCCCACCCCATCGCCGCGTTCGGGTTCGAGTTTAGGATCGCGACGGCCTCGGCAGCAGCGCTGGGATCAAGGGTCCACCGGAACAACTCAGCAGGCGGCCTGCCACCAAAATGCGGCGGCGTGCAGCAGCGCTTGGAGGGCGGTGCGGGTCTTGCCTTCCCAGAACCCGCCTGATTCCACGCCCCCGGAGGACAGGCCGGTGGCTGCGGCGAGGCCGTTGGCGCGGATCATCGCGGTCAGCGGGTCCTCACACCCGCGCACGGGTGACCAGCGCAGACCAGCGGGGATGCCCTCGGCCAGGTGTTGCGGGTCGAACACCGCGACCTGCCCACCCTTCCGACGGCGAGCTCGCACACCCTCATCCTTCACGGCACGAGGGACAATTCCGCACCCATCCGGCTCTCGCAAGCACTCCGCGACCGACGGCCCGACCTCGTGACACTGGAGACCTTCGATGCCGACCACACGCTCGCATGGAACTCTGATCCCGAGCGGTGGCGCTCCGCAGTGACAGCCTGGCTCCGTGGCCGACCCTCACCCTGATCGCTTTGACTCGCGGCACCTGTCTCCTTCGGCCACGCCCGGACAAACCCAGTTCAAGCGGCACAGCTCCCGATACGATGGAGCATGTTGGCCCGCCCGGGTCACGGAGTGCGAGGGAGGACCAACGTGGCTGAGCCGTGGCTGTCCGCAGACGACATCGCCGCCCACCTCGGGGTCACCAAAGACACCGTTTACACCTGGATCGCTGAGAAGGCCATGCCCGCCCACAAGGTCGGTCGCCTTTGGAAGTTCCAAGCCAGCGAGATCGACGACTGGGTACGCCGAGGCGGCGCAGCCGTCGACTCTGATCCATCCCCGCCAGGGTGATCGTTCCGCTCGCTTTGAGCCGCTGCTGACGCTCTTGTCGGTGGTACCCCATATCCTGATCCACTGCCCAAAACCGGAAGGAGGCATCCCGTGACAGAAGCAACAGCCGACGAGACGTTGACGCTCGCGACCCTGCGCGCGGGCCAGCGCCTCCGGGGCCTGGTGCCGGGCCAGACCGTCACGCTGATCGCCATCGATCCGATCGACGCGGGACTGTTCGAGGTGTTCTACCGCGATGATTCCGGTCGCAGCGGTGCCCGCGCGATCACCGATGCCGACGCTGCCCGCTTCGAGATCGCGGGCAACTTCGACTCCGCCCCGGCCTACGACGCAGACCCGGACGAGTTCCGACTCGCGGCCGAGGCACTGCGTATCAAGTACGCGGCACTGTATGACCCGATGGTCGCGGTCAACAGCTCCGATGTTGACCCGCTGCCGCACCAGATTCGCGCGGTCTATGAAGAGCTGCTGCCGCGTATCCCGCTGCGGTTCCTGCTCGCTGACGATCCGGGCGCGGGCAAGACGATCATGGCCGGCCTGTACCTGAAGGAGCTGATCCTGCGCTCGGACTGCGAGAGGGCGATCATCGTCGCCCCTGGTGGTCTGGTCGAGCAGTGGCGTGAGGAGCTGTCGAGCAAGTTCGATCTGCGTTTCGAGGTGTTCAGCCGCCAGATGGTCGATGACGCCCAGGGTCGCAACGTCTTCGCGGAGCACCCATTCCTGATCGCCCGCATGGACCAGCTCTCGCGCAGCGAAGACCTGATCGACCAGCTGGGCGAGGTCACCTGGGATGTCGCCGTCGTGGACGAGGCCCATCGCATGTCGGCGCACTACTCGTCGTGGGCGGGCGAGGTCGACGAGACCAAACGGTTCAAGCTCGGACGCCTGCTGGCCGAGACTGCGCACAACTTCTTGTTGATGACCGCGACCCCGCACGCGGGCAAGGAAGAGGACTTCCAGCTGTTCATGTCGCTGCTGGACCGCGACCGTTTCGAGGGCCAGTATCGCCAAGGCGTGCACCGCACCGACACCCACGGCCTGATGCGCCGCATGGTGAAGGAAGACCTGCTCACCTTCGAGGGCAAGCCACTATTCCCCGAACGCAAGGCCTACACCGTCGAGTACGAGCTCAGCCCCGCCGAGCGGGAACTGTACGAGCTGGTCACCGACTACGTCCGCACCGAGATGGGACGAGCCGAACGGATCGCGCAAGCGGGCGACAAGAAGCGCGGCAACAACGTCGGCTTCGCGCTCACCGTGCTCCAGCGCCGCCTGGCCTCCAGCCCGGAAGCGATCCTGCGATCGCTGGAACGACGCCAGCAACGCCTCGACACGAAGCTGCGCGACATGCAACGAGTCACCGAGACGGCCCGCCTGACCGGCGCAGCGGTCCAGCTACCGATCGACGATGCGGCGCTCCCGGCGTTCTCGATTGAAGACTTCGAGGACTTCGACGAGGAGACCACCGACGACGAACGCGCCCAGTTCGAGGAACAAGCCGACCAAGTGGTCGATCTCGCCACGGCGGCGCAGACGATCCCTGAGCTGCGGGCAGAGATCGCGATCCTCGAAGACCTCATCAAGGTCGCCCGCCGCGTCAGGCTGCAAGACGATGACAAGAAGTGGGTGCAACTGCGCACCATCCTCGACGAGCAGCTGTTGACCCGCGATGGTTCCGGCGACGCGCGCAAGATCATCATCTTCACCGAGCATCGCGACACGCTCGACTACCTGCAAGCCAAGATCACGGCTCAGTTTGGGCGCGCGGACTCGGTCATCACGATCCACGGCGGCACCCGCCGCGAGGATCGCAAGCTCGCCCGCGAACGCTTCACCCACAATCCCGACACTGTGGTCCTGCTCGCTACCGACGCCGCAGGTGAGGGGTTGAACCTTCAGCGCGCGCACTTGATGGTGAACTACGACCTGCCGTGGAACCCGAACCGCATTGAGCAGCGCTTCGGACGCATCCACCGCATTGGCCAGCGCGAGGTCTGCCACCTGTGGAACATGGTCGCGAGAGACACCCGCGAGGGCGACGTGTTCACCCGGCTGCTGGCGAAGATCGACCAGATGTCGATCGCCTACAACGGCAACCTGTTCAACGTGCTCGGCGACGCCGACGCCTTCCAGGAACGCTCACTGCGCGACCTGCTGATCGAAGCGATCCGCTACGGCGACCAGCCCCAGGTCAAGGCCAAGCTCGACCGGATCATCGACGCCGGAGTCTCACACGGACTCGATGAGATGCTCGCCGAACGCGCGCTCCACCCCGAGATGTTCAGCGCGCTCAACCTCGACGAGGTCCGGGCACGAATGGAGAAGGCCCGCGAACGCCGCCTCCAGCCCGGCTACATCGCCGCGTTCTTCATCCCCGCGCTTGCGCGTCTCGGCGGACGCATCCGCAAGCGCGAGAAAGGCCGCTACGAGATCACCCGCGTCCCCGCCCGAGTGATCGACACCGCACGTCGCCTCAACCGGTGGGCACCCGTCGCCGAACAGTACGAGCGCATCACCTTCGAGCTCGCCCGCATGCACCCCGACGGACTCGCCGACGCCTCCCTCATCGCACCCGGGCACCCACTGCTACACGCCGTGATCGAAGCCACCATCGACGACCTCGGCCCCACCCTCAAGCAAGGCACCGTGCTCGTTGACCGCCGCACCAAACAGACCAACGCGCCGATGCTGATGTTCAGCGTCGAGCAGCGCATCGAGAACACCGCAGCCGACGCCGACACCGTCTCCCACCACTTGGACTACCCCCTCCTCGAACAAGATGGCACCGTCACCGTCTCCGCAGCACCGCCCTACCTCGACTACGACCGCCCCGAGCCGGATGAGGTCGAGGCGATCACCGAGATCGTCGGCAGTGACTGGGCGCAGCAGAACCACGAGAAGCTCGTGCGCGCCTGGGCCTACCGTGAAGGGCTCCAGCCCCGCATGGACGAGATCAAGACCCGCCTCGACATCGAAACCGCGCGAACCCGGGCACAGGTCAAGGATCGGCTGCTGGCCGAAATCAACCACTGGGACCGCGAACACAACCGCCTCGAAGCACTCGAACGCGCCGGAACCGTCGGCCGACTCCGCGCTGAGACCGCACTCATCCGCGCACGCCAGCTCGACGAACGTCTGAACCACCGGCTCGAACAACTCAACGAGGCCACCAACCTCGTCGCTGTACCCGCCGTGATCCGAGGCGCGGCACTTGTCATCCCAAGCGACATCCTCGCCACCGACGAAGCCCCCGCGCCGCAGACCTTCGCGCGGCAGACCGACGAAGTAGAACGACGTGCCGTTGACGCCGTGCTCGCCGCTGAGCGTGCGCTCGGACGAGAGCCAGTCGAGATGCCGCGCAACAACCCCGGCTACGACATCCAGTCCACCGATAGTCAAGGCTTCCTCCACTACGTCGAGGTCAAGGGCCGGATCGAGGGCTCGGACACCTTCACGATCACCACCAACGAGATCACCTTCGCCCAGACCCAGGGCGACAGACACCGGCTCGTGCTGGTCGAAGTATCCACCAGCGGACCGGAGCAAGATCAGCTGCGCTACGTCAGCGACGCCTTCGCCCACCTCGAACCATCCGCCACCACCCGTTCCTACAACGAGGTCTGGCGCGACTACTGGGAACGCGGAGGACCACCGCGATGACCCACACCACCGACAACCAGACCAACGCCAGCGAGAGAAGCGCCGTGACAGCACCCAAGAAGAAGCTCATCGAAGTCTCGCTGCCGCTTGAAGCGATCACACGCGAGACACAACGAGAAAGCAAAGTTCGTCAAGCGAAACCAGCCACCTTTCATCAGTGGTGGTCCCGTAAACCTCTAGCGACGGCACGTTCGGTTCTCTTCGCCCAGTTGGTCGACGATCCCTCGTCCAACCCAGATAAGTTCCCAAGCGCCGCTGAGCAGGATATTGAGCGTCAACGACTCCACCGACTGATGGAGAAGTTGGCATCCAGGGAAGGCGCCTCGGACCACGCTCTCATCTCGCAAGCCAGGACGGAGATTGAGAAGTCCAATGGAGGGCCACCTAAATTTGTCGATCCGTTTGCGGGCGGTGGGTCAATCCCGCTCGAAGCTCAGCGTCTCGGTCTGGAGGCACACGCATCCGACCTGAATCCTGTGGCTGCACTCCTGAACATGGCCATGATTTCGATTCCTCCGAAATTCTCAGGGAGTCAACCTGTCCACCCGAATGCTTCATCGCGCACCACTCCCTGGTATCGCAATGAAGGCCTGGCCGAAGACGTACGCATGTATGGCGCGTGGCTCAACGCAACTGCGTTCGAACGCATCGGTTACATGTATCCCAAAGTCACGACACCCCAAGGCACTGAACACACCGTTGTTGCTTGGAAGTGGGCCAGAACGGTCATCAGCCCGAACCGGCTGAACCCCGTCGAGGTCCCTCTCGTCAACTCATGGTGGCTGCGGAAGAAGAGCGGCAGAGAAGTGTATGTTGCCCCAGTCATGGAGGACGGAAAGCTGTCTTTCAGAATCCACGACAAGAGCGAGGGCTCCACGCAAGAGGCCCCGCCGGGGACGATCGACCGTCGCGGAGCCACTGTCTTCACGGACGGTACGCCAGTCTCCCTGGCCTACGTGCGAGAACAGGGGCGCTCCAACCGCATCGGCCAACGGATGATGGCTGTCGCTGCTCTCGACAAGCGAGGGCGTGTGTATGTTGCGCCTGACGATACCCAGGAAAAGGCAGCGGATGTTCCCCGGCCAGCGCACGCACCCGATGAGTTGCTGCCAGAGGCGGCACTCGGTTTCCGTGTGCAGAACTATGGTGTGACCCGCTGGTCTGACCTTTTCACGAACCGACAGCTTGTGATGCTCACAACCTTCGCGGACCTTGTGAGTGAGGCGCGTGAGCGAGTACTGGCAGACGCACTCGCATCTGGCATGCCGCATGGAGAAGGGCTGGAGGACGGCGGGTCAGATGCCGCTGCCTACGCCGACTCGATTGCAGTGTTCCTCGGATTGGCCGTGGACAAGCTTGTCGATCTGAACAACTCGTTTACCGCATGGGAGCCCAAAGCAGAGTGCCCGAAACACTTGCTTGGCAATCAGACCCTTTCGATGACATGGGACTTTGCTGAGGCAAACCCATTTTCGGGTGCATCGGGCTCCTTCGAAGTCATTATTGCGGGGTTTGTTCGCGCCTTTAACGGACTCGATTTTTCTCTTGCGGATGTCAAGTCAGGTGACGTTCAGTCAGCTGATGCCGCGACGAGGAGCTACGGGGGCATGGTCGTGTCCACCGACCCGCCGTACTACGACATGATTGGCTACGCGGACCTATCCGACTTCTTCTACGTGTGGTTACGCCGGTCCTTAGGGAGCGTAGTGCCGAATGTACTCGGCACGATACTTACCCCGAAGGCAGATGAGTTGGTCGCCGATCCGAACAGGCATGGCGCTGCCGGGGCAGAGTCCTTTTTCGTGGAGGGGCTCAACCGGACCTTCCAGCGAATCCGCGAAACGATGCGTGACGATGCCCCGATGACCATCTACTACGCCTACAAGCAAAAGGACTCTGGGGGCGTCTCGCTTTCGGGGTGGCATACGCTCCTTGAAGGGCTGATCGCTTCCGGCTGGCAAGTCACAGCCACTTGGCCTATTCAGACCGAGGGCACTGGTCGACTCCACGCCCTTGGGCGAAACGCACTCGCGTCGTCCATTGTTTTGGCCTGCCGACCAAGAACCGAGGACGCTCCGGCAACAACTCGTCGCGCATTCGTAGCTGCCTTGAAGGCAGAACTTCCGGCTGCACTTCATAAGCTCATGCAGGGTTCGGTCGCCCCGGTAGACCTCGCCCAAGCGGCAATCGGTCCGGGAATTGCGGTCTTTTCTCGCTTCTCACGTGTACGTGAGGCGGACGGTTCAGATATGAGCGTGAAGGATGCGTTGCTACTCATTAACTCCACACTGGACGAGGTGATCGGTGAGCAGGAGTCCGACTTTGATCCCGATACCCGGTTCGCGGTGAAGTGGTATCGACAGTACGGCTGGGCCCAAGAGAACGCGGGCATTGCAGACCAACTTGCGAGGTCCTCTGACACTTCGATCGGCGCGCTAGAACGTGGCGGCATCTTCGAGGCAAAGGGTGGCAAAGCCCGCCTCCTCCCGCCGGCTCAGCTGGACGGAGCCTGGGACGCCGCAGCCGACGAGCGCGTCAGCGTGTGGGAGGCGACCGTCCGGCTCGCTGCGGTGATGGCCAAGGATGGTGCCGACAAGGTGGCCGAGCTGCTGCCGTCGGTGCAGACGCGCGTGAACCTGGACGCGGTGAAGGAGCTGGGCTTCCTGCTGTTCCACGAGGCGGAGAAGAAGAAGGACACGAAGGACGCGATCCTCTTCAACGGTCTGGTGAGCGCCTGGGGCGACGTTAACGAGCAGGCGCGCAAGTTCGCCTCAACGCCGCGTTCGTCGCAGCAGGAGTTCGACGTCGATGAGGACGAGGATTAGGTCATGGCTCGGAACCCGGACGAAGCCCAGATTGGTGCCACGATGAGACACCAATCTGACGATGGTCTTTCTCCGTTCCGTGCCAACGCGGAGTCTGTCAGCGCCGAAGGTGGCGATCTCGTGGAGCGTGTGTCTGCGCTGATCGATCAGGCGCAGTCGTTCGCGGCCGCGCAGGTGAACGCGACCTTGACGCTGCGTAACTGGTACATCGGGCGGATGATCGACGTGGCCGTGCTTCACGAGGACCGTGCAGGCCACGACCAGCAAGTTGTCGCTTCACTGGGGCGACAACTGACCGCTCGGTACGGTCGAGGTTTCGAGCGGGCCAACCTCTACCGGATGGTTCAGTTCTCGCAGGCCTTCCCGGACGTCGAACTTGTCGCCTCACTGGGGCGACAAGTGAGTTGGACCCACTTCAAGACGCTGTTGCCGGTGTCGAGTCCCGAGGCGAGAGCGTTCTATTTGAAGGAGACCATCGAGCGCCGACTCGGCGTTCGTGATCTGCGCCGGACTATCGAGCGCAAGGCCTTCGAGCGCCGGGAGATCGCTGACTCGCAGATTCCAGAGGGATCGGCGGTGCCACTCGATGCCTTCCGCGATCCGATGCTGCTGGACATGCTGGGGCTCGCCGATACCTTCTTGGAGCGGGACCTCGAAGCCGCGCTCCGTCGTGACATGGAGTCCTTCCTGCTAGAGGTGGGGCGGGGGTGGGCGTTCGTTGAGCGCCAGAAGCGCATGACGTTCGACGGCGACGACTACTACCTCGACCTGCTGTTCTACTCGCGCCCGCTGCGCCGGTTGATTGCCGTGGAGTTGAAGGTCGGCAAGTTCAGGCCGGGCTACCAGGGGCAGATGAACTTCTATCTCAAGTGGCTGGATCGGCACGAGCGCCAGTCGGATGAGAACCCACCGATCGGTCTGATCCTGTGTACCGAGGCGAGCCGGGATCATATCGAGCTGCTGGAGATGCACAAGGACGGGATCGTCGTCGCGGAGTACTGGACGGCACTGCCGCCAAAGGCCGAGCTTAAGGCCAAGATCAGGGAAATCTACCGAGAGGCCCAAGAACGGCTCGCTCGTAGACAGATCGCAGCAGGCGGAGACGACAACGGTGATGAGTAGCAGAGATTGGCCGCTGTGGGAGCGCCCACGACGGTCGTAGGTAGCAGGTCATAGGAGACAGCGATGGCGATGAACAACCGAGATCGAGTGGGCAAAGCGTTCGACCTGCTCTCCGAGGGGCTGCTCGACGAGGTCGATGAGGTCATGACGCGCGCCTACAAGACCCCTGACTGGCCCGCCGCGTGGGCGAAGGAAGACGCCCAGCGCCGGGGCGGCCCACTGCGCACGTTGACGAAGCACGACGTGCAGGTGCAGCTTCGCGCCATCACGGAGCAGGGCTACCACTTCAAGGATGTGCTCTCTCGTGCACAGCAGGGCTTCGCTTCCGAGTTGCGGGAGACCCGGAACCTGTGGGCTCACAACGAGCCCTTCAGCTCGGATGATGCCGCCCGCGCGCTGGACACGATCGAGCGGCTGCTCCACGCCGTCGGCGCGGTCGATTCCGCTGAGGACGTGCGAAAGTTGCGCGTCGATCTGCAGCGCACGGTGTTCGAGGATCAGACCCGCAAGCAGGTCAAGCGCACCAGAGTGTCGCTCGATCCGGGTTCCGGGCTGCGGCCGTGGCGCGAGGTGATCCGTCCTCACGATGACGTGGCCCGTGGTGCGTTCACTGCCTCGGAGTTCGCGGCCGACCTGCACCTGGTCCACGCCGGGCAGGCGACCAGCCCGGAGTATGGCGACCCGGTCGAGTTCTTCACCCGCACCTACCTCACCGAGGGTCTGCGTGATCTGCTGTCGCGTGCTCTGCGGCGGGTGAATGGTGAGGCTGGGGCGAGCCCGGTGGTGAACCTTCAGACCAACTTCGGGGGCGGCAAGACCCACTCGATGCTGGCGCTGTATCACCTGTTCAGCGGCACCCCGGCGAAGGACTTCCCGCAGGAGCTCCAAGAACTGATTGCCGCGAACGGCAACCCCGACCTTGGCGCGCTCGACGTCAAGCGGGTCGCGCTGGTCGGCACGTATCTGAAGGCCGGCTCTCCGATCATCAAGGACGACGGCACCGAGGTCCGGACGCTGTGGGGCGAACTCGCCTGGCAGTTGGGTGGCCGCGAGGCCTACGACCTGATCGCCGAGGACGACCGAGCCGGTACCAATCCCGGCGAGGCGCTGCGCACCCTGATCGTGCGGTACTCGCCGTCGCTGATCCTGATCGACGAATGGGTCGCCTACGCCCGTCAGCTCGTCACTGACAAGGAACTCCCGTCGGGGTCCTTCGAGACCCAGTTCACTTTCGCCCAGTCCCTGACCGAGATCGTCCGCTCGGTGCCGGGTGTGATGCTCGTGGTGTCGATCCCGGCATCCGATACGGGCACCGAGGGCCGCGGGAGTGACATCGAGATCGGTGGCGCGAACGGCCAGCTCGCGCTGGAGCGGCTTCAGAACGTGATTCGTCGTGTCGCGGACCAGTGGCGTCCGTCGAGCAAGGACGAGTCGTTCGAGATTGTGCGTCGTCGCCTGTTCCAGGCGCCGAACGCCGAGGGGCTCACCACCATCTCTGCTGTGGCGCGCAGCTTCGCGAACCTGTACCGGAACAACACCGCGCTGTTCCCGCGTGACGCGGCGTCGCCGAACGATGACTACGAGAAGCGCATCCGCGCCTCTTACCCGCTGCATCCAGAGCTGCTCGATCGGTTGTATGAGGACTGGTCGACGTTGGAGCGGTTCCAACGCACCCGCGGCGTACTGAAGCTGGTCTCGTCGATCGTGCACGAGTTGTGGGCCTCCAACGACACCTCGCCGCTGATCCTGCCCGGGAACGTGCCGCTGGATGCGACGACTGTGAACACGGACCTGACTCAGTACCTCGAAGATCAGTGGAAGCCGATTATCGACTCCGACATCGACGGCACCGGATCGACCGCACAGCAGATCGACCTCGACCGCCCGAACCTGGGCCAGCGGTTTGTCACGCAGCGCATCGCGCGCTCGATCTTCATGGGCGCTGCCCCCAGGATCAAGAGCAGTCGCAAGGGGCTCGACAAGCAGTACCTCTGGCTCGGCACCGCGATCCCAGGCGACACACTCGGGAACTTCGGCAGCGCCGTCGAGCTGCTCGCGCAGCGCTCGACGTACTTCTACGAAGAACAGGGCCACTACTGGTTCGACACCCAGCCCTCCGTGACGAAGACCGCGAACGACTACGCCGAGCGGCTCCGCGAGGATGTCGAGACGGTGTGGAACGAGATCAGCCGTCGCCTCCAAGGAGAAGAGAAGGCGCGGGGCGTGTTCGACCGCGTGCACATTGCCCCGTCGTCCTCGGCGGACATTCCCGATCTTGAGGACACGCGCCTGGTGATCGCGCATCCGCGGCATGCCCGCCGCAAGCAGGACGGGGCCGACTCGGCGGCGCACGCCTGGGTCCGCGACGCTATCGAGAGCAAGGGAGCGAGCCAGCGCATCCACCGCAACACGCTGATCTTCCTGCTCGCAGACAAGAGCGAACTGGAAAGCCTCGAAGCCGCGACCCGCAGCTACCTCGGCTGGAAGCGTGTGCAGGCCACCGGCGACAGCCTCAACCTCTCGGCACAGCAGCGCAAGCAGACCGACGATTGGGTGGGACGCCTCGACCAGACCGTCTCAGACCGAATCCGCGACACCTTCGTCTGGGCCGTCTACCCCGAACAGTTCGACCCAACCAAGCCGTTCGAGCTGATCGCCGACCGTGTGCCCGACTCCGGCGGTCGATCGCTTGCGGAGCGGGTCGGAACCAAACTGGGACGTGAAGACCAACTCGTCACCGACTTCGGCGCGCCGATCCTCGGCGCCACCCTGCACAACGAACTCGGTGCGCTCTGGCGCGACGCAGGCGAGATCAGTGTTGGTGAGCTGTGGGGGTACTTCACCCGCTACACGTACCTGCCCCGTCTCGTCCGACGCGAGGTGCTCGACGGTGCGATCCAGCAGGCGCTGACCACCGTCCTCGTCGACAGCGAACGTTTCGGCATCGCGGCAGGCAAGGACCCCGACACCGGCCGCTACCGCGGGCTCGTGGTGCCGCCCGACCCGAACGCAAGCATTCAGGTCACGAACAGCACCTTGCTCATCGACGCCGACAAAGCGCAGGAGCAGGTCGATTCTGACCGGGCAGCAGCCAGAGAAGCCGCAGCTCGGCAGACAGAAGACGGTGCCGAGGGTGTCGGCCCGGTGGACTTCGCATGGACAGGAGCCCATCAGCCCGCGTCCGACAGCGACGCGCTGTCTCCTGCCGAGTCTGCGCTCGAAGCAGCGCTGGCGCGATTCTTCGGCTCGGTCAAGATCGACCCCGACCGCTACTCCCGCGACATCGGCAACGTTACCCGCGAAGTCATCGACCGACTCTCCGGAGCCGGTGCTCGTTTGGAGATCACCATCGATATCCAGGCCACCAAACCCGAAGGCTTCGACGAGGCAGAGGTCCGCACCATCAGCGAGAACGCCCGCGTTCTCAAGTTCGACCCGAGTTCGGGCTTCGAGAAGAGCTGAGGTAGGCGGTGGCTCGATTCGGAAATGATCAGGCGAATATCGGTCACCTCGACGTTCGCACCGCGAATGGAGATGGTCGGGTTGAGGCCTACTTCGTTCCGACCGAGCTACCGCATGAAGAGTCCTCGGCGTACCGGCGTCTGGCTGATGGCGTGAAGCTCGTTGAGTTCGACGCTGGGGCGGGAATCCTGAAGATTCACCCCATCAACACACTCTCAAACCACAGCGACTACCTCGGTCCGAAGTACGAGCAGGTACAGACGCTCTCCCTGGAAACGTCGTTGCTGGATGAGTACTACGACGGCTCTGACTTCGAGTCAATCTTTGAGACGCTACCGTCCGGATTCGTCAAGGACTTCGCCTACGGCCTCGGGTTGCTTAAGGATTGCAACCGGCTGATTCGGTTGATCGAGGCCAACACTCCCTGCACAGAAATCATCTTCACCGCCGGCAACAGCGCTGCCATCGACGGGGCAAAGTTCCACCTCGGCCTATCGCGTTTCGCTGCGATCTGGGCAGAGATCGGTCGAATCAACGACCGGGGAAATCGTGCGGCGGGTCGAGTCAAGGACGTCTTCGTACACAACAACCTCGCTGCGGTTCTTGGACTCGCCAGCGCAGACTTCTCGCTTGGGAGACACCCGGACTCGCGCCTGATCGCGAAGGCCGCCAACGGGATCGAGGAACTCAGTAGCGTTGAACGTGATGCTTTGGTCGAAGCGGTTGCGTTCGAATCGGCAGCGATAGCAGCGGGATCACCACAGAAGTTTCAGCAACTCAAGCGAGACATCGAGCTCGTCAGCCTTGACCGCCTCATCGAGACGTACGCAGAGGCCTTGGAACAGGGCAAGGCCGAGCCGTACTGGCAGGCTTTTTTCGACGACAACGCCTTCGCGCTGCAACAGGTCTTCGGAGCCCCGATGGTCAGTGTGCGCTCCGGAGCGACGGTAGGCGGTCGCGGCTTGTCGGGAAGCGGCGACAAGATTGCGGACTACTTGTTCAAGAACTCGCTCACGAACAACGTCGCTCTGGTGGAGATCAAGAAGCCAACCACGCAGCTGCTGGAGCCCCGTGAGTACCGTCAGGGTGTGTTCGGTCCGTCAAAGGAACTCAATGGTGCGGTCTCCCAGGTGCTCGATCAGGCGTACAGCCTGACGAAGAACCTCACCGGGCTGAAGGAGAGCTCGCGTCAGTGGGACTTGGAGTCCTACGCAATCTCCTGCTTCGTGGTCGCCGGACGCACACCCTCTGCCAGCGATCCATCAAGACAAAAGTCGTTCGAGCTGTATCGCGCGAACTCCCGCAGCGTGACCATCGTGACCTACGACGAGATTCTTGAGCGACTGAGACTCCTCCGTGACTTCCTCACACCGGCCCCCGAGGCCGAGGCGGTCTGATCGAGATGGCACGTCCACCCGCGTGGAGGCACACGCTCGACGAGGCTCGGCGACAGGCCCTCGTCGCGATCGACTTCTACAACCGACCTGGCGATCGGCGGAGCTTCAGCGACTTCATCGTCCACATCCACCTCGCCTGGCAGAACCTGCTTCACGCCGACCGAATGCGCCGCAAGGCGGAAATCTTCTACCGCGAGTCGGGCGGCCGACGCCTCTTCAGGAGGAACCCGGACGGCTCCAAGAAGACCTGGGACCTGAGCCAGTGCCTGAAGCACGAGTTCCACGACAACGACCCGGTCAGAGCGAACATCGAGTTCTTCGTCGGGCTTCGGAACCACGTGGAGCACCGCTTCCAAGACTCAGTCCTGGTAGCAACAGCCGCAGAGGCTCATGCCTGCATCATCAACTTCGAAGCAGAACTGGTCCGGAGGTTCGGCACAAACGAGACATTGGGTTCGGAGCTGAAGTTTCCGGTCTTCGTGCAGTCGCTGAGTCCGACAAGATACGAGGAACAACGCAATCTCCGCCGAGGTCTGCCGACTTCCGTCTCCACGTTCATCACTGAGTTCCAGGGCCGCCTACCGGATACCGTGCGAAGCGATGAGCGCTACGCCTACCGGCTCTTGTTGCTTCCCATGAAGGGTCCCAAGACGGAAGCAGACCTCGCGCTGAACTTCGTACGGCAGGACGAACTCAGCGAAGAGGAGCTTCAGGCTCTTCTCGGCCAGGAAGGTAGCGTCATCGTCGCGGAGAAGTACCGTGAGGCGATCCATGGTGATGAGATGCTACCCAAGGCGGCTGCCGCCGCAGTCGAGGCGCGCCTCGCCTTCAAGTTCAGCGTCAACGACTTCACGCGTATCCGCAAGGAGTGGCAGATCGGGCCAGCCAAGAGCGGCGACAAGGAGCAGTTGCCCAAGTCCGACGGATACTGCCTCTACTCGCCAGCCTTCAAGCAGTTCGTCTACCGGCCCAAGCTTGTGGAGCGAATGGCCGAGGCCGTTGACACGGCAGAAAAGTACCAGGCGCTACTCAAGCACGCGCCCGCTCCGAAGAGCAAAACCGACTCGTGAAGGCACGAGCAAGGGTCCGAGCGCGCGCACCGCTTGGATAGGGAGAACGCCGTTTCCGAGTGCGGTGATCTGCTGGTTGGGCGTCAGCTCGCCAGTGTCGGTGACCCATCCGGTCGGCAGGCCCATGAGGGCTCTTCGCCGGTGAGTGTGGGGTCATATGGTTAGGCCGCCTCCGATGAGGAGCATCCGCAGGCGGAAGGTGTCAAGTCGTTTGAGACATCTGTGGTCAGGCGCTTTGTATGAGGGCCTCCTGTGAGGGCTGGTTGATC
>JAIUPO010000027.1 GCA_020160805.1 Actinomycetota bacterium
CTTGCCATGGTCGATGTGACCGATGGTGCCGATGTTGACGTGCGGCTTGGTCCGCTCGAACTTTGCCTTCGCCACTTGCTTGTCCTCCTCAGGACTTCTCTGGGATACCGCTTGCGACCAGGAAGGACGGGCGGTGCTTAGGGGGTATGACTAGAGGGTCAGCCGGTAAGTCTACCGGTCACTCGCCTCGGGTCTTCTTGATGATTTCTTCCGCGACGCTCTTGGGCACCTCGGAGTAGGAATCGAACTCCATGGAGTAGTTCGCGCGACCCTGGGTCTTGGACCGCAGGTCACCGACATACCCGAACATCTCCGACAGCGGGACGAGGCCGCGAACGACCTTGGCACCACTGATGTCCTCCATGGCCTGGATGTGGCCACGGCGGGAGTTGATGTCGCCGATGACGTCGCCCATGTACTCCTCGGGCGTGCGGACCTCGACGGCCATCATCGGCTCGAGCAGCACCGGGTCACACTTCTTGACGGCCTCCTTGAAGGCCATCGACCCGGCGATCTTGAACGCCATTTCGGAGGAGTCGACGTCGTGGTAGCCACCATCGAGCAGGGTCGCCTTGACGCCGACGAGGGGGTAGCCGGCCAGGGTGCCGTACTGCATGGCGTCCTGGATGCCGGCGTCGACCGACGGGATGTACTCGCGCGGCACGCGACCACCGGTGACCTTGTTGGAGAACTCGTAGAGCTCGCCCTCGGAGGTGTCCAGCGGCTCCAGCGCGATCTGCACCTTCGCGAACTGACCGGAACCACCGGTCTGCTTCTTGTGGGTGTAGTCGTACTTCTCGACCGCGCGACGGATGGTCTCGCGGTAGGCGACCTGCGGCTTGCCGACATTGGCCTCCACCTTGAATTCGCGACGCATGCGGTCCACGAGGATGTCGAGGTGGAGCTCGCCCATGCCGGCGATGATCGTCTGACCGGTCTCTTCGTCGAGGTTGACCTTGAAGGTCGGGTCCTCTTCGGCGAGCTTTTGGATCGCGACGCCGAGCTTCTCCTGGTCGCCCTTGGTCTTGGGCTCGATGGCGACCTGGATAACCGGCTCGGGGAAGGTCATCGACTCCAGGACGACGGGCTTCTCGATGTCGGAGAGGGTGTCACCGGTGGTGGTGGTCTTCAGGCCGATCGCGGCGTAGATGTGCCCGGCCAGCGCCTCGTCAACAGGGTTTTCCTTGTTGGCGTGCATCTGGAAGAGCTTGCCAATGCGCTCCTTCTTGACCTTCGTCGAGTTGAGCACCTGAGTGCCTGCGGCGATCCGGCCGGAGTAGACACGGATGAAGGTCAAGGTCCCGAAGAACGGGTGCGAGGCAACCTTGAACGCCAGCGCCGAGAAGGGCTCGTCGGCCGCCGGGTTGCGGACGATGACTTCGTCCTCATTGCCGACGGCGTGGCCGTTCATGGCCGGAACGTCGAGCGGGCTGGGCAGGAAGTCGATAACGGCATCGAGCATCGGCTGCACGCCACGGTTCTTGAAGGCCGAGCCACACAGGATCGGGTAGAGCGTCGACGAAACGGTCAGGGCGCGGATGCCGGCCTTAAGCTCGGCGACGCTGAGATCGCCCTCCTCGAGGTACTTCTCCATCAGCTCGTCGCTGGACTCAGCGACCCGCTCGACCAGGGCCATGCGGTACTCGTCCGCCTGATCCTTCAGCTCGGCGGGGATCTCCTGGACTTCATACTTCGCGCCCATGGTGACATCGCCCTTGGCATCGCCCGGCCACACCAGGGCGCGCATCTCGACCAGGTCGACGACGCCAACGAAGTCGTTCTCCGCACCGATGGGCAACTGGATGACCAGCGGCTCGGCGCCGAGGCGGTCCTTGATGGTCTGAACGGTGAAGTAGAAGTCCGCGCCGAGCTTGTCCATCTTGTTGACGAACGCGATGCGCGGGACGTCGTACTTGTCGGCCTGACGCCACACGGTCTCGGACTGGGGCTCGACACCCTCCTTGCCGTCGAAGACGGCGACGGCGCCGTCGAGGACGCGCAATGAGCGCTCCACCTCAACGGTGAAGTCGACGTGGCCGGGGGTGTCGATGATGTTGACCTGGTTGCCATTCCAGAAGGAGGTCACCGCGGCGGAGGTGATGGTGATGCCGCGTTCCTTCTCCTGCTCCATCCAGTCGGTGGTGGAGGCGCCGTCGTGGGTCTCACCGATCTTGTGGTTGCGACCGGTGTAGAAGAGGATGCGCTCGGTCGTCGTGGTCTTGCCAGCGTCGATGTGCGCCATGATGCCGATATTCCGGACCTTGGTGAGGTCGGTCAGGACGTCCTGTGCCACTTTGGGTTATCTCATCTCGTTCGTTGCGAACTGCGTTACGTGTCAGGGTCCGGCGCGGCTGCGCCGGGGGCCGTATGCCGCGCGCTCGGGTGAGCACGCGGCATACGACCTGCTGGGGTCACCAGCGGTAGTGCGCGAAGGCCTTGTTGGACTCGGCCATCTTGTGGGTGTCCTCGCGACGCTTCACAGCGGCGCCGAGGCCGTTGGAGGCGTCGAGGATCTCGTTCATCAGGCGCTCGGTCATGGTCTTCTCACGGCGCTGCCGGGAGTAGCCGACGAGCCAGCGCAGCGACAAGGTCGTGGCGCGGCCCGGCTTGACCTCGACGGGGACCTGGTAGGTCGCGCCACCGACGCGGCGGGACTTGACCTCCAGGGTCGGGCGGACATTGTCCAGCGCCCGCTTCAGGGTGGGCACGGGGTCGGTGCCGGTCTTGGTGCGGACCCCTTCGAGGGCGCCATAGACGATGTTCTCGGCGATCGACTTCTTGCCATCGAGCAGGATCTTGTTGACCAGCTGGGTCACCAGGACGCTGTTGTAGACGGGGTCGACGACGAGCGGCCGCTTGGGTGCGGGACCTTTACGAGGCATTACTTCTTCACCTTCTTGGCGCCATAGCGGCTGCGGGCCTGCTGGCGGTTCTTGACACCCTGGGTGTCGAGCGCGCCGCGGATGATCTTGTAGCGAACGCCGGGGAGGTCCTTCACACGACCGCCACGCACGAGCACCATCGAGTGCTCCTGCAGGTTGTGGCCGACGCCGGGGATATAGGCGGTGACCTCGATGCCGCTGGTCAGGCGCACACGGGCGACCTTGCGCAGGGCCGAGTTCGGCTTCTTGGGGGTGGTGGTGTACACGCGGGTGCACACACCGCGGCGCTGGGGAGAGCCCTTCAGGGCAGGAGTCTTGACCTTGGTGGCCTTGTCCTGCCGGCCCTTGCGCACCAGCTGGTTGATGGTAGGCAAACTGCGTCCTTCGATTCGTCGTGGCGCTCGTCCGGGTGGACGGGCGCTCCTAGTCATGTCTGGGCTCGACCCCCGATCTCGGGTGTGTCGCCCAGGCTCTCCCCTGCACTCCCCGCTTCCACACACGGATGGAGTGTGAAATGGTTTGCCCGGCGAGAGGGTGTGGCATATCAGTCACCAAGGACTGCTGCCCGGCGGCTCGCGCGCAGCGCAGCGCTGCGAGACACGGTGCTCCAGTCTAGTCGGGCGCACCGGCGCAGCAAAATCGTCTGGCCCGACCCGCTGACCAGCAAGTATGCGGCGGCCCGGGCCCACATCCTCCTCGCCGTGGACTAGTGTCCCTAGGGTGCCCGACCCGGGCGCACACGGTCCACCCGCCTGATCTAGGCCGCGGGGGACGCGCGATGCGAGGTTCCCGTGCGGTGGCCCGTGCCACGACAGAGAACAAGGACGTTCCCGTGCGCAGAAGCAGAATCCGGATGTTGACCGGGGCTACCGCCCTGGCTCTGTTGGCCGCCCTGGCTCCAGCAACCATCGCCCAATCCGCCCCCGCGGCCGAGGGGGCGCCAAGTGCCGGCGCGGCAGCCGGCGACGATCGGCCCGATGCGGCCAGCGACGCCCGCCGCGACGCCAAGGCCAACCCGATGGGCAGCGTCAAGGTCGCGGGCGTCGGCGTGACGATCAAGGTCGTCCAGTCCAACTCGACCGGCAAAATGACGGTGCGGGTGAACTGACCCCACCTGCCTCGGGTTGGGGTCGGCACTCGCGCGGCTGCCTGCCCCCGCGCTAACGCTCGAGCTACCGCCTGGTTTTGGTCGTGATCACGACCAGAACCAGGCGGTAGCTGCGTTGGTAGCGGGACGCGCGCGGGTATGCCGCCTGGGCCAGCACGGGTCAGCGGGTGCGGGGGCGGACCAGCAGCGCCTGGGCGGAGGCGCCGATGATGCCGCGCTCGTCATACAACGTGGCCCGGGCCAGGCCGGCCCCGGTGCCGGCGAGCAGGGTGGAGGCGGCGAGCGCCACCCACTCCCCCGCGGGCGGCCGCACAATGTGCACCGTCAGGTCGGTATTGCGAAAGTCCCAGGCGCGCAGGTCGAGTTCGGCGCCGATCCCGGAGGCCGAGTCAACGCAGGCAAGCACCCGCTGCAGCGGCGAGAGCGCCTCACCGTCGATGAGCGGCACGCGCGGACGCATCCACACCGTCGCCGGCCCAGCCTGCGCGACGCTGCCCTCCACCCAGCGCCAGTCGATGCTGTCGGCATACCCGCGCACCCAGCCCGGTGGCATGGGGTGATGTATGCCGTCCGCCGGCGTCCCGGGCGGGCTCGCCGCCCCCGCTTCGGGCCCGCCGTCCAGGATCGGCACGCACCAGGCGCTCGCCTGGGCGACGGTGCGCCCGGTCGCCGGATCGGCCAACTCGGCCCGCACTAAGGCCACCGCCCGACCGTCGCGCAGCACCTCGGCGCGAACGACCACCTCGGCGACCGGGATCGGCCCGAGCAAGTCCATCGTGAACCGCGACACCCGCTTCCCCGCGGGCACCACGCGCCGTTCCAGTTCGCGCGCCAGCAGTGCCGCCGGGGGTGAGCCGTGCTGGGAGTCCTCGGTCCAGGGCCCGGCCGTATGCCAGGTCGCTCGGAAGGTCGCGGCCGCACCGGTGTCCTCGACGGCTTCGAAGTATGCCGTCGCTTCAGTGTTCATCGGCGGTGTCCTCCAGCGAATCGAAGGCGGATGCATAACGGAAGGGCCCGCCATCGCGCGACGGGTCGAGGTGCGTCAAGGGCCGGGCTTGGAAGTATTCGCCCCACGGGCCGGGGCTCTGGATGCCGAGCTGAGCGGCCGGGAGGAAACCGAACCGGGCGTAATACGCCGGATCTCCGAGCAGGGCAATTTCGCGCTCGCCGGCGACCTGCGCGGCGTCAATGACGGCCGCCATCAGCGCCGAGCCGATGCCCTGGCGTTGGTGCGACGGCAGGACGGCGATCGGGCCCAGCCCGACGGACGGGCGCTCCCCGATCCGGCCGCGACTGCATACGACACTGCCGACGACCTCGCCGTCGCGCACGGCGACGAAGGTGAGGGCCGAGAGCACCGCGCCATCGGCTCGCAGGCGATCGAGCAGCGGCGCCTCGATCGGCTCCGCGGCGCCCGGCGGCGTGGCGAAGGACTCGGCGTGCACCCGACGCACGGCGAGGATGTCCTCGGGAGATTCGGCCCGCACGTCGATGTCCACCGCCGAATGCTATGCGTCACAGAGTGCCCCTTTCGGACACATCGGGTGAGCGCGAGTCACGGGATGTCGGTGTCCGGCAATAGCCTTGGGTTTGTGAAGGCCGTGCCGTGGCGACCGGACCCGGCCGGCGGCTGGGCCGAACTTGTGGAGTTCGGCATCCGGCTCGGGGTCATGGTCTGCTTCCTGGTCAATATCGGCGTGACGCTCGCCATTGGTCGCCGGTCACTGGACCTTGCGGACGGGCGCACTCAGTGGGGCGTCGCTCTCATGGGGGTGGCCGCCGTCGTCATGCTGACGGCCACGATCACCTGGCGCCGCCTCGCTGAGCTGTCCGTGCTCGCCGCCGCGCTTTTCAGCGCCGGCTTGTTACTGGCCGGGCCACAGACACGGCAGTCCATCGACCTTGCCGATTCTTGGTGGCCCACTCAGGGCTTGATCGCGACCACAGCCTTCCTGGCGGTCGCCACGCGCTATGGCTGGGCCCTCGGTCTCGGCGTCCTCGCCGTGAACTTCCAGGTTCGTTGGAACACCTGGCTCGCCGATCCAGACATTCCAAGCCTGCACCGATCCGTCGAGGCGGTAGCGTCGACCGGTCAACTCGTCGCTCTCGCCGGCGCCCCGGCCTTGACCGCGATGCTCGTGCGCCGCGCGGCGCAGAAAGTCGACGACGCGGCCGCCCTGCGCGCCGCGGAGCGAGCAGACGCCGCGGCGCGGGAGGCGAAGGCGCGGCGCGAGAAGGAAGCAGATCTCTTCGTGCACGACGAGATCCTGCGGACCCTGCAAATGATCGCGATGGGCGGCGCCGGTGTCTCGCCCACGGCACCCCAAGAGGCGGCTCACGCCTTGGTAGCCGCGCCGCTCGGCGCAGCGGAGGAGGACCCCGAGCGCGAGCAGACCCAGGAGTCTCTGCTCGGGCCGGTTCTGCGGGCTTCGCGGGTCGAGGTGCGTTACCGCGGGCCAGATGTGCTCCTGGTGCCGGGACCGGTGCAGGAAGCCTTCCGGCGTGCGAGTGCCGAGGCTCTTCGCAATGTGGCGCAGCATTCGGGCGTGAAGTCGGCGGACGTGACGGTCGGCATGCGTGGGCTCGTGGTCGGGGTGCAAATCCGTGATCGGGGGGTGGGCTTCGAACCCGGAGTGACGCATCGCCGCGGCCTCAGCGCCTCGATCCAGGCTCGCATGACCGATGTCGGCGGTTCTGCCAGCGTGACGTCGGCGCCGGGCGAGGGAACCGTCGTGGATCTGACCTGGTCCCCTTGGCCGCGGCGGGCGGCATGGACCGAGGGGAAGGCCGGCATCCTGCCGGATCTTTTCCCCTATCTCGTCGTCATGGCCGCCCCGCTACTGCTCCTCGGGCTGTGGTTCCCTCCGCTCCTAGATCGCCACTTGGCCCGATCGGGGCCGACCGCGTTCGGATCGGTCCTCGTCGGCCTGGTCGGCATCGCGTATCTCCTGCGTGGTCTGCGACACCGAACATCCGGGATGTTCACCGCTGCGCTGGTCGTGCTGTCCTGGACCGCCGTGGGCATCAACGCGTGGGCGCTGCCTGGCGGGAGCGCCCACGCCCGCCTGTTCTGGATGCCCGGCGTGGTCAGCGGGGCCGTCGCCTTGGTCACCATCTACCGGCGCTCGATCGAGGGCGCCATCATGGCTCTCGGAGTGGTCGTGATCGCCTGGATTGGGAGTTCCGCCCGGGTTCCCGATGGCGCGGACTGGCTGCCCTATCTCGCACCGACGGCGACGCCGATCCTGTGCCTCCTCGTGACCCTCGTGGTGCGATGGGTCGGTGAACGCCTCGGCTGGGAAGTGCTGCGCTTGAGCGAGGAGTCAGAAGCTGACACGAACGCTCCCCCGCTGGAAGCGACGCTCGCGCAGCGACTGTCCGGCGCGCGTGCGGCTAGATCGGCTGCTCAGACAGGCAGCAGCGGCTCCGGTCGACGATCCCCGGATCCGCGCGACCGCGACCGAATTGGAAGCGGAGATCCGGGAGCGGCTGATGCTGGGCGCCGATCATCGCCTTATCGGCGCAATCGCCAGGGTTCGAGAGGCCGGCTGGACCGTGCGCCTGCGGGTCGCCGTCGGACTGCCGCCTCAGGGTGCGCAGTTGCTCACCTCCTCGTTAGAAGCCCTGGGCCGCAAGGCGATCGCTCGACCGAGTCCGGATGAATCAGCTGCACCCTCTCGGCGGCTGCTGGGCACTCTGGATATCACCGGACTGCCGGCCTCGTCTGGCTGGCGGCTGAGTCTGCTCATGAGTCCCGGGCCGCCGCCGGAGGTCATGGCGGCCATGATCGCGACCGGCGAGTGGGGCGTCACCGGCGACTGGGGTGACGTGCAATTGCGTGTCACCCTGCCCGCTGCGCCCCCGTCCGGCATTGGTGCGACTTTTAGCCAGCCGACACTCACGAAAGGATTGCCGGTATGACAGTTCGCGTCGTCGCAGTGGACGACCACCCGATCGTGGTCGAGGGGATCATGTCCCTCATCCGATCGCAGACGAATGACGTCGAGCTCGTGGGCAGTGCCCCCACGTGGAGTGGTCTCAAGGCAGTCATCGCCGCGCTGCCGGCCCCGCCCGATATCGCCTTGGTGGATCTGCACCTTGCCGAGGAGGACGCCTATGACGCCATCTCGGTCTTGAGTTCCTCCGGGATCAGGGTGCTGCTTTTGACCTCGGAACTGCGGGCAATCCCCATCCGGCGTGCCATGGCTGCCGGTGCCTCCGGCCTGGCGCTGAAGTCCGATCCGGTCACCGACATCCTCGATGTCTTGCAGCAGGTCGCGGCTGGCCAGGAGGCGGTCTCCAGTGATCTGGCCTTCGCGCTGGTGAGCGACGAATCTCTCGTGGCCCACCTCGCGCCGCGCGAGGTGGAAGTGCTGAGCCTGCTCGCCGATGGCGTTCCCCGCAAGAGCGTCGGCTCGCGGCTCGATCCCCCGGTGGCGCTGTCAACGGTCAACACCTATATCAATCGCGCGTGCGTGCGGTATCGCGAACTCGGTCGGCAGATCTCCAGCCCGCGCGATGTCATCCGGGCGGCCACCGAAGACGGCCACCTCGACGGATTCACCCTCCAGTGACGCGTGGGCGCTCGGGCGCCGTCTCCAGGCCTTGGACCGTCTCCTAACCTCTGCTAGCACGAGTTAGGTGACTGTGAGCAGGTTGCAACCTGTACACAGTCACCTAACTCGTGCTACGCCGTGTTGCGAAAGTCGTGGACGGGGTCCCCGCGAAGTATCGGAGCTGGGTCCCACGCTCTGCGTGGGCGGGACGAGCGTGGGTCCCACGCACTGCGTGGGCGAACTTCGTGGGGTGTCCTTGCAGAGGTTACAAATGCGCGAACAGCGCGCTGTGATCGGTCAGGCCGGCTAGGCGCGGCGTGTGGTCGATGGCGAAGTCGCCGACCGAAGGCACACCGGGCCCGGCGAGGAGGTAGTCGTAGCGACACCCCACGCCGCTGTGATCGACCCAGGTCGGCTCGCCCGCGAGCCCGCTGCGGGCGTGGGCGGCGGCATACGCGTCCACGAAGCCGAGCGGGCCGGTGATCAGGTCGTATGCCGTGCGCTCCTGATCGAGGACACAGGCCAGCTTGTCGGGGTGGCCGGGGGCGACGATATTGAGGTCGCCGACGATGACGGTCGGCGCGGGTGGGAGTTGGCTCAGCCAGGTGCAGAAAGCGAGCAACCAGTCCCTTTTGCGTTGTCGCTGAACGGAACTGGAATAGCGCACCGGGTCGCTCGCCGCGCCATAGACCGCGATCAGACGCAGCGAGTCAGGGCCGGCGCCGACGCGCAGGGTGAGGACGCGCTCCGGCAACACGGCCACTTCTGGGACGCCCTCGTCCCGGACGAGTGCGCCGGCTCGCGCCACGACCAGCACGCCGAGTGCGGCTGGGTCGAGGCCGCGGCGGCGGCGGCCGGTCGGGGCCGAGAGCGAGGATTGGACGGAGAAGCCGGCGGATCGGCATACGGACTCCACCAGCGCGGAGCCGCCCCCGAGGCCCGTCTCGGTCAGCACGAGGAGGTCCTCGTCGCGGTGCCAGAGGTATTCGAGGAGCCCGCGGGCGCGGGCGTCCGGCGGGCGGGAGAGGTTCAGCGTCAGCAGGGACGGGAGTGCGGTCACGGTGGGGTGCGTGCGGGTCAGAGGCGTTGGCTGGCGGTGCGATAGGCGAGCCACGCCAGGCCGCCGACGACGACGATGAGCACCGCGGTCAGGCGTTTGGGGTCGGTGCGGTTGAGATAGAAGGCGCCGAGGGCGAGGAAGACGATCGAGAACAGCCGCGCCGGGCCGACGAAGCGCAACAGCATGATCCCGGCGACGGCCACCAGCGCGCCGCCGATGACGGCATTGCCGGTGCTGCTGCTCTCGCGCTCGCTCATCGGGCGGCCGCCGCGCGGGCCAGGATGCGGCGGGCCTGGGCGATGATAGGCCCGTCGACCATCCCGCCGTCGAGCGCGAAGACACCCTCCCCATGCTCCGCGACGCCGGCCAGGATGCGGTGGGCGCGCGCGAGCGCGGCCTCGTCGGGAGCGAAAGCGGCGCGGACGATCGGGATGTGACCGGGATGGATCGACGCCTTGGCGTCGAAGCCGATCGCGACGCTGTCCCGGCTTTCGCGGGCCAGCCCGTCGTGGTCGGGGATGTCGAGGTGGACCGTGTCGATGGCGAGCTTGCCGGCGGCCTTGGATGCCAGGAGCACGCTGTTTTGCGCATGCAGGGCGACCGGGCGGTAGCGACCGTCGGCATCGCGGCTCGCGGTGCCGCCGAGCCCGGCGATCAGGTCCTCGGCCCCCCACATCGCGCCCACGACATGGGGTCGTTCAATGATCTCGCGGGCGTGAACCACGCCGGCCGGCGTTTCGAGAATGACGACGACTTCGTGAGCGCCCAGGCCGTCGAGATCCGTGGGGGCCTCGGCCTTGGCGAGCATGACGCGGGTCGGGCCGCGCCCGGCGGCCGCGAACTCAGCTAGCAGGTCGAGGTCGAGGGCATGCTCTGCTGTGCTCGCCGGATTGAGCCGGACCAGCGTTCGCTCGGGCTCCGGCCAGTCATATGCCGCGAGCGCCGCCCGGGCTTGGGCCTTGCGGTCCGCGGCGACGGCATCCTCGAGGTCGATGACCGCGATATCGCTGCGCTCCAGCGCCTTGGCGAAGCGGTCCGGCCGGTCCGCGGGCACGAACAGCCACGCGGGACCGGGCTGCCAGGTCGTCATACCGGCTCCTGCTCGGGGGCGAGGCGCACGAGGGTGTCGCGCGTTGCGGTGGCGACGACGACCCCATCCTGGTTGCGAGCCGTATGCCGCAAGGTCACGATCCCCTCCCCCGGCCGGGAGGAGGAGACGCGCTTGGCGAGGACGAGGGTCTCGGCATACAACGTGTCGCCGTGGAAAACCGGTGCGGGAAAGGCGATTTCGCGAAAGCCCAGGTTAGCGACGATGGTGCCGAGCGTGAGCTGCGCGACCGAGAGCCCGACAAGGGTGGACAGGGTGAACATCGAGTTGACCAGGCGCGCGTGGAAGGGGCCGCGGGCGGCGCTATCGGCTTCGTCGAGGTGCAACGGCTGGGTGTTCATCGTCAGCGTCGTGAACAGCACATTGTCGGCCTCGGTGACGGTTCGGCCGGGGCGGTGGCGGTAGATCGCGCCGACCGCGAACTCCTCGAACCACAGCCCGCGCTGCTCGATAACGACGCCGTGATCGTCCGGTCCGCTGGCCTCGGTGTCCATCGCACTCCTTCGTGGGGTTGGCCCGCTCACGCTATCGGGCGGCGTGGGGTGTCTCAGGGTCCCGTGGAGAGGGTGCTGAAGATGCTCGGCACATTGGTCCACGGCCACCACACGGGGACGTCGGTGCCGAGCAGCGCCCACGCGGCAAGGCCGACAGCCGCGGCGAGCAGCAGGCCCGTGACGATCTGGTTAGCGGCCGGCCCGGGGGCGAGGCCGCGGGCCAGGCTGCGCGTGCCGCGGCGCAGGCCCGCCCCTCCGGGGCCCCACCACGCCATCATCAGCGTCAGGGCCATCCCGATGGCGAGGGCGGCGGAGTAGTTCGTGCTGCCAGGCAGGGCGAGATTGGCGAGGTTTAGGCCGAGCAGGGTGGCGAAGACGCCTGCCAGGCCGACGGCGGCCGGAATCAGGGCGGCCGCGAGCGTGGCGATGGTGCCGGTGAGCAGGTGCAGGGGGCTGGCGAGGATGGCCAGGGCCAGGTCGCTGGATCGTTGTCCCTTGGTATGCCGCCGCAGCACCAGCGAGGTCACGCTGCGGTCGGCGGTTCGGGCGAGGATCGAGACCAGCAGGCCGGCGCCGAGGGCCGCCGCGGGGTGGCTGGCCGCGCCGGTGATCAGCGCCGCGGCCAGGGCCGCGAGCAGGCCACCTCGCGTGGCGCGGCCGATCCGCGGGTCGCCGGCCATGGCCGGGCGGGGCGGGAGCGGGCGCTGCGGTTGGCCGGGTTCGGCGCCCTGGCTCTCCGTTGCGTCCCAGGCACCGTGGCTGCCCTCATATGCCGGAGCCTGGGCCTGAACGCGCTGGTCCCAGGACGGCGGGGTAGCGGGCACCGCGGGAGTGGGCCCGGCCGACTGAGCGGCGTAGGGGTTCCGGTCGGGGGCGGCATACCCGGCGGGGGCGGGGGCTCCGGCGGACGGGGTGACGTAGGGGGTGCGGGCGGGGGCGGCATACCCGGGGGCTGCTGCGGGACGACCGGGGGGCGGGGCGACGGGGCGGCGAGCGGCATACTCGGCGTCGATGTCGTCGGGGATGGAATAGGGCAAGGAGGACCCGGCGGGGCGGGGCGCGGGGGCGACGGGGCGCGAGGGTGCGGCGGCGACGGGCGGCAGGACGGCGGTTGCGGCCGGGGCGATGACCTGGGTGGCGGGCACATCTCGGCGTGGCGCGCGCAGCACCTCGGTCACATCGCGGCCCTGGGTGTATCGCTCCAGCGCGCGCAGCACCTCGGCGTCGGTCGGGCGGTCCTCTGGCTCGACGGACAGGGCTGCCTCCAGCAGCGGGACGAGCGCCGGATCGACGCCGGCGAGGTCGGCATCGCCGCGGACGACGCGCGAGAGAATCGTCTCCATGCTGCCGCGCCCGAACGGCGGACGACCCTGCGCCGCAAAGCCGAGCGTCGCGGCCCAGCCCCACCAGTCGGTCGACTCGGTGACTTCGGCGCCCTCGACGATCTCCGGCGAGAGGTAGCCCGGCGTGCCCATGACCAGGCCGGTGCGGGTCAGCCGGACGTCGTCGGCGACATGCGCGATGCCGAAGTCGATGAGGATGGGCTCACCGTCGAGCAGCAGGATGTTGGCCGGCTTGACGTCGCGGTGCACGACCCCGGCCTCATGGATCGCGTGCAGCGCGGCGGCCAGGCCTCGGCCGAATTGCAGTAGCGCCGGACCCCGCAGCGGACCGTCGGCCTCGATGACCTGATCCAGACCGGGGCCGGCGATATAGCGGGTGACGACATAGGGCAGGTCGCCGGTGACATCGTGGTCGACGATCGGGGCGACATTGGGGTGGCGGATGCGGCTGAGGGTCTCGACCTCGCGGGCCAGTCGGGTGCGCGAGGCGGGATCGGCGGCGATATGGGGGCGCAGCACCTTGATCGCTACGGCCTTGCCCGCCGGGTCGAGGGCGAGGTGCACGACCCCCATGCCGCCTTCGCCGAGTTGCTGCAGCAGGCGGTACGGGCCGACCCGGGCGAAACCTGCCGCGCCCGGCTGCTCCCCCAGCGCCTGCGTTTCCATAGGGCTAACCGTAAATCACCCGCCCCGCCCCATGGCCCCCACCAGACCCACCGGACGACTCTCCGGTCGCCGCTCGGCCGGTCGAGGGTGGCTCACGGCTGGGTCGAGTTCGGGAAACACGCCGACCTCGGGACCTCCCACTCGGCGTGTTTCCCGAACTCGACGGGGTAGCCGGGCGGCGAGCGCTGAGGAGACGACTCCAGGATCAGGAACTGATGTAGGCCTCGAGCTGGTCGCGCTCGGCCTGCAGGCTGCTGATGCGGTTCTTGACCACATCGCCGATGCTCACGATGGCGGCGAGTTGGCCGTCGACCACGATCGGGACGTGCCGGATCCGGTGCTCGGTCATCGTGGACTCGAGCTCGTCGAGGTCGGAATCCATCCCGGCAGTGCGGACCTCGGAGGTCATGATCGCCGAGACCGGGCCGCCGATGATGTCGGCGCCGGTGGAGTGCAGGTGCCGGACGATATCGCGCTCGGAGACGATGCCATGGACGGAGGCGCCGTCACCGCTGACCACGACCGCACCGATGCGGTGCTCGGCGAGCAGGGTCAGGAGTTCCCCGACGCTCGCATCGGGGGCGATCGTCACGACGCCGCCCTTGCCACGAACCACTTCAGAGATCTTCATGGCTTGACGCTAGTGGGCGGCGGCGCGACCCGCCAGAGCCGAGGCCGGAAATCCCGCAGATCGGGCAGTATGCCGCGGCCTCAGCGGACCGCGGTGACTCCGTGCAGGTGCTTGCTCGGCACGCGGGCCGTCGAGCCGCGCACCACGAGTTCGGATTGGAAGACCAGTTGCGGCGGCGGGTCGGTGTTCCCGCGTATGCCGTCCATCAGCGCCTGCACGATGGCCTCGGACATCTCGGTGACCGACTGGCGCAGGGTGGTCAGCGGAGGGTCGGTGAACGCCATGAGGGGCGAGTCGTCATATCCGACGATCGACAGATCGCGGGGCACACACAGCCCCATCCGGCGGGCCTGGCGCATGCCCCCGAGCGCCATGATGTCGGAGGCGTAAATGATCGCCGTCGCCCCGCGCTCGATCAGCGTGGTCGTCGAGTGCGCGCCGCCTTCGACGGTGAACTGGCCGACCGCGATGAGCGGCGGCCCGTCAGCCCCCGCACCCGTCCCGGCGCCCATGGCCGCCTCGAAGCCAGCGATCTTTTCCAGGACCGGCACGTACTGCCGCGGCCCGACCGCGAGCCCGATCCGCGTATGCCCGAGTTCCCGCAAGTGGGTGACCGCGAGCTGCATGGCACTCGCGTCATCGCTCGCGACAAAGGCCGCCTCGACGCCTTCTCGGTAGCCATTGACAAGCACCAGCGGGACGCCCTGCTGCTGCAGCGTGACATAGCGGGCCACGCTCTCGCCGGTATCGGCGTGCTGCCCCGAGATGCAGATGATGCCGGCGACGCCGCGGTCGAGGAGCATCTGCACGTAGACGTCTTCGTGCACCCCGCCGGGCGTCTGGGTGCAGAGCACGGAGGTGAAACCCCGTGCCGCGAGCCCGGATTCGATGGTTTGGGCGAAGGCGGGGAAGATCGGGTTGGTCAACTCCGGCGTGATCAGACCCACGAGCGCGCCCGCCCGGGGCCGCAGTCGTTCGGGGACCTCGAAGCCGAGCACGCCGATGGCGGTCAGCACCGTCGCGCGGGTCGCCTCGGAGACGCCGGGCTTGTCGTTGAGCACACGGCTGACCGTCGCCTCGCTGACCTCGGCCTGCGCAGCAACCTCGGCCAAGCGCAATTTCACTCGGCGGGGACCCATGTCCACACCCCGACGTGCGGCCCGTCGGCGCGCAGCAGCAGGTCCGAACCCTCGATCTCCGGGGCCGGGCCGTAGGCCGCCCGCCCGCCCTCAATGCCTGGCAGACCCGTCGCTGGGAGGCGGACCGGGTCATGTCCGAGGCGGGCGATGTGCACCAGCGCGGTCTGCTGCGGGTGCTCGCGCAGGAAGATCAGGGTGTCATCGTCGGCATACACCCAGCGCAGGCCACCGGCCCGCAGTGCGACCGAATCGCGGCGGGCCGCGATCAACGCGCGATAGACCTCGTGGATGCGCTCATCCCACAGCGGCGCCTCGCGCGGCGCATCCCACGGCATTGGGCGGCGGCCGTCTTCGCCGAACTCGCCGAGCATCCCGATTTCGTCGCCATAGGTGATCATCGGGATGCCGGGCATGGTCAGTAGCAACCCGGCCGCGACATCCACTTGGCCGGCGTCATCCCCGACGAGGCTGCGTACCCGGGTGGTGTCGTGGGAGCCGACCAAATTGAAGCTGTGCGTCAGCGTCGACCACGGGATGATCGCGGCGAACTCGCGCATCGTCTCCATGACCGCCCGGCCACCCAGGCGCGGCACGATGACCGGCAGGCCGAGGAAGTCGGGCGCATGCCCGGGGTGACGCAGCCAGGTCCACAGCGGCCGGGTGAAGCCGGCGTAGTTCATGACGCCGTGCCAGCCGTCGCCCATCGCATCCAGCGAGAAGTCGTGGCAATGCTCGCCGACGACGAGGGTGTCGGGATTGACCTGCGCCATGGCCGTCCGCATACGCCGGGCGATCTCGGCGTTGCGGTCCTGAACCCCATGTCGCCCAGTCATATTCGCGACGTCGACACGCCAACCGTCGAGGCCGTTCGGGCCGGTCAGCCACTTCTTGACGACGCCATCGGGGTCGTCGAAGACGCGCCGCGCGAGCGCCTCACTGTCGTAGTTGAGCTTCGGCAGGGATTTGACGCCCAGCCACGCGGCATACTCCTGCCCGTCGAAGAAGTAGTAGCCACGTTCTTCGGACTCGGGGTCGCTCTGGGCGCGGACGAACCAGTCGTGACCGACGCCGGTGTGATTGGTCGTGAAGTCGCCGAGGATGCGCAGCCCGCGGGCATGGACTGCCTCGACGAGATCCGCGAGCGCCTCATCACCCCCAAGGACGGGGTCGACGGCATCGAAGGTGGACGCGTCATACCGATGATTGGACCGGCCGGGGAAGACGGGGGTCAGGTAGACGACATTGACCCCGAGGTCGGCGATGTGGTCGAGGTGCTCCGCGATGCCGGCGAGGTCACCGCCATACAACTGCCGCCCGGTGAGCGGCCCGCGGCCGGTGACGGGCTCGTCCCAGGAGACGGCGACCGCCCAGTCGGGTGTCGCGCGATCGTCCGCCGCCGCGGAGCGGGCGAACCGGTCAGGGAAGATCTGATAGACGATCGCGTCATCGCTCCAGGCTGGCGGCGCGTCGTATGCCGTGAGCCGGAAGTCGGCAGCGTCCGGCACGTCCCGGTCGTGCAGACCGGTGCCATTGAGCCACTGGTAGCCCAGCGGTCCGCCCTGGAGCAGGAAGCGATAGTTCGTGACGGGATTGTGGATGAGCACCGGAACCCGCCACCAGGTATCGGTGGCGGTGCTCCGGTCGATGCTCGCGGCGGTGAACTTTGGCTCGGCGTCGGGGGTCGTGCGCAGGTGAACGCTGCTGACATCGGCCGCATGCGGGACGCGGACCAGGAGGTCGACGGTCTCTCCCAACTGCGGGTGCAGCGAGGAGACGTACCGACTGGAGCCGTCGTGATGCGGGGTATGCAGCAGGTGAGCCGGGCGGCTCACTTCACCGAACCCTGCGTCATACCGCCGATCAGGAAACGCTGGAAGCCGAGGTAGAGCAGCACCACCGGCAGCGACGCGAGGAGCGCGCCCGAGGCGAACTGGCCGAAAAGCCGGTTCTTCTCGTTGCCGATCGACATGCTGTAGAGCCCAACGCCGAGGGTCTGGCTGTTGACGTCCTGCAAGAAGATGCTGGCCAGCAGGAACTCGGAGAAGAGGCCGACGAAACTGAGCATGAAGACGGTCACGAGGATCGGCATCACCAGCCGCAGCGTCATCGTGAAGAAGATCCGCGCGTGGCTCGCGCCATCGACCTTGGCGGCCTCGTCGAGTTCCTTCGGGACGGTGTCGAAATAGCCCTTGAGCAGCCAAACATTGGCCCCCATCGCACCGCCGAGGTAACACAGAATCAGTGCCCAGATCGAGTTCAGGCCCAGCGCCGGCACGATGTCACCCACCTTGGCGAAGGTGAGGTACAGCGCTGGGAAGGTCAGCATCGCCGGGAACATCTGCAGCAGCAAGAGGGCCAGCAGGCCGGGGCGGCGGCCGGCGAAGCGCATCCGGGAGAAGGCGTATGCCGCGCAGGCCCCGATGAAGACCGACCCCAGTGACCCGACGGTCGCGATGATCATCGAGTTCTTGTACCAATCCACATACGGCCGGGAACTGTCACCGAAGAGGGTGCGGAAGTTCGCGAGCGACGAGCCCGACGGGATGAGCGAACTGGTCTGCAGCGATCCGGCCGGGTTGAGGGCCGCCGAGACGAGGAAGACGATCGGGAAGAGCGCCCAGAGCAGGGCAATTACGCCCAGCGCGTGGCGCCACCACTGCCCGGAGCCGGCCGCGCGCGGTGACTTGGCGGTGGCCGTGCGGCCTTCCGGGATGGCGATGGCCGCGGCGTCGGTGACATTCGACATCAGTTGACCTCTTCCAGGGACTTGGTGCGGCGGAAACCGGAGTAGGACATGGCGGCGACGATGAAGAAGATGAAAATACAGACCGCCGAGGCCAGGCCGATATTGGGGCTGGCTCCGGAGAAGGCGAGCCGGAAGGCGTAGGTGATCAGCAAGTCGGTGGAGCCGATGCTCGTGTTGTCCGTGGCGAACGGACCGCCTTGCGTCAGCAGATAAATCAAGCTGAAGTTGTTGAAGTTGAAGGCGAACGAGGCGATCAGCAGCGGACCGACCGCGACGAGCAAGAGCGGCATGATGATCGAGCGCAGTGTGCGGAAGGCGTTGGCGCCGTCGATCTTGGCGGCCTCTTTGACATCACCGGGGATGGACTGCAAGGCGCCGGTGCAGACGAGGAACATATAGGGGAAGCCGAGCCACAGGTTGGCGATGAGAATGGCTGCCTTCGCCGCCCACGCATTGCCGAGCCAGTCGATATTGAGGTGGGTCAGACTGTTGACTAGCCCGAATTCCTGGTTGAACATCGAGGCCCAGACCAGCGCCGTGACGAAGCCGGGAATGGCGTACGGCAAGATCAGCAGAGAGCGATACAGGCCCTTGCCCTTCATCTTCTCGTCATTGAAGAGCAATGCGAGCAGCATGCCGAGCAGGAAGGTCGAGGCGACCGAGAGCGCCGCGAAGGCGACATTCCACAGGAAGATCTTGAAGAAGCCGGCGCGAATCGTCGGGTTGGTCAGCAAGTCGCTGAAGTTGCGGCTCCCGACATTCTCTTTCCACCCCGTCGGCAGTCGCTTGCCATCGGCGGTAGCCCAGTACGCATTCTGCGGCGAGTAGACCTCCTTGGAAACCGTGTCCGTGAGGGTGTCCGCCGCCTTGTCGTAGGTCAGTGTCGGTGCGCCTTGGAAGGCTCCCGACAGGCCGACTGCTTTGATGCCGGCGCTGGTGCTGACCGGCACCGCGAAAGCCTCGAGGTCGGCGCTGCGACTGTTCGCCTCTTTGGCGTTGAGGATGGTGTAGCCGGGCGCCTTGGTGATCTTGCCGGTGTCGGTTTTCTCGACCCCGTCGGCCGACAGTTCCGTCAGGCCGTCCTTGGTGCCGACCTGCATCTTCCCGTCGGCACCGGTGAGAAGGAAGACCAGGTCCCCGGTGGCCACATCCGAGCCCTCCGGAACGGCGATGGAGAGTTTGTAGCGCTCGCTGCCCTCGACCTCCTTGACCGACTGGGCGATCGACTGGGCCGTGGCGTCTTCCTTGCTGAGCACATGGCCCTGGCCGTAGTTGGTGAAGGCCGTGGCGACCGTATAGACGATCGGCCAGATCTGCAGAGTGACCAGCAGGACCAGCCCCGGCAGGAGGTACTTCATCGGCACGGCGCGCCGGGTGGAATAGACCGCGAGAACGCAGGTGAGGATGAAGGCGGTGATGACCACGCCGAACCAGGAGCCGTTGGCGACGAGCTTTTGCACCACGAAGAGGCCAGCCGCGAGCACGAGGGCGAGCAACCCCCATTTGATCGCGTGCGCCCACCAGGGGGTGTTGTATCCCGAGCCGAGCTTGACGGGTTCGAGGGATGAGGGGACTGCAGCCATAGGTTCAACTCCCAGCGGACGTGCGCCGCGCGGTGTGCGCGGCATACGGGGCCAACGACGATGGTGGCGCCGGCGACGCGGCGCGGGTACTACATACGAACACCGACGAGGAGCGGCAGCGCACCAGAGCAAGCTCGGGGCGCTGCCGGCTCATCAGCGGCAATGGATCAGGAGCTGGCCTTGATGGCCTTCTCGATTTCCTTCTGCGCGGCGTCGAAACGAGCCTTTGGCTCGGCCTTGCCGGCGATGACATCGGCCGCCGCCTGACCCAGCGGGCCCCAGACGGAGTTCATCGCGGGGATGTTGGGCATCGGCTTGCCGTCCTTGCCAGCCTCGTACCACGCCTTGACGTCGGGGTTCGCCGCGGCGACCTCGTCGTAGGCCTCGGTCAGGGCCGGCGGACGGCCACCGGCGGCGAAGATCGCCAGCTGGAAGTCCTTGGTCGGGACGTAGTTGGTCACGAACTCCTGGGCCAGGGCGGCGTTCTTGGCCTTGGCGGAGACGTAGAACAACTGGACACCGAGGAAGGGCTTCATGGCGTCGCCGCCGGGCAGGCTCGGCAGGCTGGAGATGGCGTAGTTGATCCCGGCCTTCTTGATGTTGGGGATCGACCACGGGCCGGTGATGAAGAACGGAGCCTTGCCACCGGTGAAGATGCCCTCGGCGTTGTCGTCGCCGACGTTGGTGGACAGCACCTTCTCCTTGCCCATCATCGCGAGCTGCTCGGCACCCTTGAGGGATTCGGCCGAGTTGACGATCACCTTGTCGGCGTCGTAGTCGCCATTGTCCTTGAGGGCGAAGATGCCGCCGCCGTAGGCCGAGAGCCACGGGTAGGTGTAGTAGGCGTTGCCCGTCTTGCCGACCGCCTGGTCGAGCAGGACCGAGACCTTGGAGTCCTTGGCCTTGGCGGCCTTGGCAGCCTTGAGCAGGTCATCCATGGTGGCCGGGGCGTCGGGGGCCAGGTCGGTGTTGCGAACCAGGGCGATGTTCTCGACGGAGAAGGGCACGCCATAGTTCTGGCCGTTGAACTTGCTCGCGGTCATCGCGGCGGGCGCGAACTTGGCAGCGGTGGCCTCGTCGAGCTGGATCGGGGCGACGGTGCCGTTCTGGACGAGCTCGCCCAGCCAGTCGTGCGCGCCGACGACGATGTCCGGGCCCTTGCCGACCTTGGTGGCGTCGCCGAACTGCTTGCGGGTCTCGGTCGCGATCTGGACGGCGACGGTGATGCCATTCTCCTGCGCGAACTGGTCGGCATACTTGGTCAGGATCGGCGCGCGGTCGGCGTCGGCCCAGATGACCAGGTCCGCGTCCGCACGGGACGGGTCCTTGGTGTCGACCTCGGCCGGGGCCGCGGCGCTGGTGGAGGAGCTGGACGAGGTCTCGGTGGACGCGCTCGTGGTGCTCGAGGCGCTGGTGGACGACGAGGTGGTGCTGGACCCGCCGCCGCAGCCGGCGAGGACGAGAGCGGCGGCACCGGTCAGGGCGGCCGCGCCGAGTGCACGCTTGTGCATGGGGTTTGTCTCCTACGAAGAGCGCAGGGCGCCACAGTGCGTCCCTGACGTGGTGGGAGAAAGTTAGCGCATGCTTGCAAGAATCCGCCAGAGGTCTGCAAGAAATTTCAGAGTTTACGCAAGAAGTCTCAGAACGGTAACGGAGGTCTCGACGCGCCAGTTGTAATTGAACGGGCAAATGGTGGCGCGGAGGGTGTGTCCTCGGGCAGACTAGTGGAATCCGAGACACCAATGTCTCGTGACGCACCACCTTTACAACGGATCGTCCGGCACGTTCCTGCCGGTGAAGGAGTCACTCCACCATGGCAACCGTCAAGTTCGACAACGCCACCCGGGTCTACCCCGGCGCCACCCGCCCCTCCGTCGACAAGCTCAACATCGACATCGCTGACGGTGAGTTCCTCGTCCTCGTCGGCCCCTCGGGCTGTGGCAAGTCCACCTCGCTGCGCATGCTCGCTGGCCTCGAAGAGGTCAACGGCGGCAAGATCTGGATCGGTGACCGCGATGTCACCAACCTCTCCCCCAAAGACCGCGATGTCGCGATGGTCTTCCAGAACTACGCGCTATACCCGCACATGACGGTCGCCGACAACATGGGCTTCGCCCTGAAGATCGCCGGCGTCAACAAGTCGGAGATCGACACTCGCGTCAAGGAAGCGGCCAAGATCCTCGACCTGACGCAGTACCTCGAGCGCAAGCCGAAGGCCCTCTCCGGTGGCCAGCGTCAGCGTGTCGCCATGGGTCGCGCGATCGTGCGTTCGCCCCAGGTCTTCCTCATGGACGAGCCACTGTCGAACCTCGACGCCAAGCTTCGTGTCCAGACCCGCACCCAGATCGCCTCGCTGCAGCGCCGCCTCGGCGTCACCACCGTCTATGTCACCCACGACCAGGTCGAGGCCATGACGATGGGCGACCGGATCGCGCTGCTCAAGGACGGCCTGCTGCAGCAGTGCGCCACCCCGCGCGAGATGTATGACCGTCCGGCCAACCTCTTCGTCGCCGGCTTCATCGGCTCCCCGGCCATGAACCTCGTCGGCGTCCCGGTCACCGGTGACGGCGAAGTCAAGTTCGGCAGCCACCGCCTCCCCGTCGACCGCGCCGCGCTGGCGTCGGCCGGCAAGGATGTCGTGGTCGGTGTCCGTCCTGAGGACGTCGAGGTCACCTCGAACAACGACGGCATGGCCCTAACGGTCGAGCTCGTCGAGGAACTCGGCGCGGACGCCTATGTCCACGCCGTGCCGAAGGAGAGCGGGATGAAGATGTATGGCGAGGAAGAGGGCATCTCCAAGCCCTTCGTCGCCCGCGTCGACGGCCGCCGGGTCCCGCAGAAGGGCGAGACGATCTACGTCTACCCCAGCTCGGAGCACCTGCACGTCTTCAACGCCGAGACCGGCGTCCGCCTGGGCTGACCCCCACGGCATACCCGATGCCCCGGCCGCTTCCCGCGGCCGGGGCATCCGTGCGTCTGGGCCCGCGCGGCGGGCGGGGGTTCACTAACCTCTGCTGAGTTCGACTGTGTGACAGCGGATTTCAAGTTATCCACAGGGATGGATTTCCGGGGCTCGCCGGATCGGCACATCGGCGGCAGCCTTGACTTCATGGAACTCCACGAGCTCGCTGAGCAGTATGTCGTCCCCACCGCCGTCGCCGATAGCCTCGGCATCGGTCCATACGAGTTGCAGCGGCTGTGCCGCGCCCAGCGGATCAAGCATCTGATCCGGGGTGGTATGCCGTGTGGCCGCCCGGCGACCCGCGTCCGCCGTGGGAGGCACCACGCCTTGGGAGACGGCCCTGAACAGGCACCGGCTTTTGACCACGGCTTTGGTGCGCTCCTTCGACGACCGGGTCGCGGCGAGCCACCAGTCCTCCTTGGTCCTTGCTGGCGGCCGGCTGTATGGAGTGGACCTCCAGACGGCCCATCTGGCCCGGGTTGGCGACACGCACTCACGTCATCGACGTTTCGCCGTGATCCACCCCCGGGCCGACGGGCCGATCCTGCGCACGACCGACGGACTTCTCATGGTCTCGCCCGCGGTGGCAGCCGTCCAAGTGGGCTTGGTCGCCCACGGCGAACAGCCCGCCAACCCGCTGCCTTTCCTCGTCGCCGCCGACGGCTTGCTGCACGACAAGACTGCCACCCTCGCCGAGGTGCGCGACGCCGTCGGTCTGTTTCGATGGCACCCGCACGGCTTTGCCATCCGCCAGGCGCTGAGCGGGTCCGCGCGGCGCTGGCATACCAGAAGAAGCGGGAGGACGACCTGCGCCTGGAGCGCGGTGACCGGGCCAGGTGACTCCCATACATCCTGCTCGCCGCGGGGCCGGGACAACTCAGCGCAGGTTGGCCGAATCTGCACAGCTTGCACGACGCAGCCGCGATGGCGTACGGCGGGGCGGCGGTTGGTGCGGGAGACTGGGGGCGTGGCCCTCGACATCACCGCCAAGCGCGCCGATCCCGCCCTGCTCGACCTGCCCTGGAGTACGCCGCTCGAGGAGTGGCCAGAGGACCGGCTCGCCGCCCTCCCCCGAGGCATCTCGCGGCATGTGGTGCGCTTCGTCAAGCTCTCGGGCCGCGTGCTCGCGGTCAAGGAGATCAAGGCCGAGCTCGCGCTGCGCGAGTTCTACATGCTGCGCAATCTCAATCGACTCGGGCTGCCGTGCGTCGAGCCGTTTGCCGTGGTGCAGGGGCGGGTCGACGACGCCGGAAAGCCCTTGGACGCCGCGCTCATCACCCGCCACCTGCAATTTTCCCTGCCCTATCGCGCGCTCTACAGCCAGGCCCTGCGGCCGGACACGGCGGCTCGGCTCATCGACGCCCTCGCCGTGCTTCTCGTCAAATTGCACCTCTCGGGCTTCTGGTGGGGCGATGTCTCGTTGTCCAACACCCTCTTCGTGCGCGATGCGGGGGCCTTCGCGGCATACCTCGTGGATGCGGAGACCGGCGAACTGCGCGAGCGGCTCTCGGACGGCCAACGCGAGCACGACCTAGACATCGCGCGCGTCAATATCGCGGGCGAACTCTTCGACCTCGAAGCCGGGGATCTCCTGCACGGCGAGGACCCGATCGAGACCTCGGAACGCATCGTCACCCGTTATCGCGAGTTGTGGGCGGAACTGACCGATATCGAGGAGTTCACGCTGAACGAGCGCTGGCGGGTCGAGGACCGAATCCGCCGTCTGAACGAGATCGGCTTCGACGTCGACGAACTCGCCATCACCACGGACTTCACCGGCACGACCATCTCGATCCAGCCGAAGGTCGTCGACGCCGGCCACCATTCGCGGCGGCTGCTGCGCCTGACCGGCCTGGATGTCGAGGAGGGGCAAGCCCGACGGCTGCTCAACGATCTCGACGCCTACCGCGCCGCCACCGACCGGCAAAATGATGACGAGGAGCTGGTCGCCCACGATTGGCTGGCGGGCATCTACGAGCCGGTCACGCGCTCGGTCCCAGCTCCCCTGCGCGGGAAGCTCGAGCCCGCCGAATTCTTCCATGAGGTCCTCGAACACCGTTGGTATATGGCGGAACTCGCCGGCCACGACATACGCATCGAGGACGCGGTCGTCGACTATGTCGCCAATGTCCTGCCGAGCAAACCGGACGAGAAGGCGGTCCTCGGCACCGACACTGGGGCGATCCCCATACTCGCCTCCGACACCGCGCCCCTGCCGATCGTCACGCGTCAGAATGACGACGGCGCCGCCACCTCCGAGAGGTGACGGCGCCGGCCGTGCGGATGTTGTCGCGGCCGATCAGGCCTTGACGGCGAGGACTCGGCAGGGCGCGTCGAGGATGACCTCTTGCGCCGTCGAGCCCATGACGAGCTTGCCGAGCGGGCTGCGCTTGCGAACGCCGATGACGAGGATGTCGGCATTCTCGGCTTCGGCCGTGGTCAGCAATTCCTCACTGGCAGAACGACCTTCGGTGGACTGACGCACCTCGTGTTCAATGCCGGCCGCGGAGAGCTGGGCGTCCAATGCGTCCAGATCCTGCGGCGCGGCGAAGACGGGGTCGTTGTAATTCCCGTGGTTGCCGGTGTTGACGACGACGAGCCGGGAGTTGCGCAAGCGCGCCTCCTCGACCGCCGCGTCGACAGCGGCCATCCCCTCGGGGCTGGGGATATAGCCGACGACGATGGTCATGCATTCGTCCCTTCACGTGTGGGTATGCGGAGCACACCGGGGGCCGTGCGGCTGGTGCAACGGCCCCCGGTGGCGTGGGCCGCTCAGGCGGGAGCGTCCTGAGCGAGCTTCTTGGCCCCGGTCATGATCGCGACGCCCTCGCCCATGTCATGCGACGCGGGAGTGATGACGCCGGCGCAACCGCCGAGCCGCTGGATGTGGATGCGGTCGGCCGCCTCCCACACGTGGGGCATGTTGTGACTGATCAAGATCACGCCGAGACCATTGTCTCGAAGCTGCTTGATCATGTTCAGCACCATGCCGGACTCCTTGACGCCCAGGGCCGCGGTCGGCTCGTCGAGGACGACGACCTTGGACCCAAAGGCTGCGGCCCGGGCCACGGCAACCGCCTGGCGCTGACCACCGGAGAGATTCTCGACCGCCAGATTCATGTTCTGGATCGTCTGGATGCCGAGATCGCGCACCGAGTCGCCGGCCCGCTTGGCCATGCCCTTCTTGTCGAGCATGCGCAGGACCGACCCGAGCGGGCCGGGCCGGCGCTCCTCGCGAGCGAGATAGAGATTGCTCGCGATATCGAGCGCCGGGATGACAGCCAGTTGCTGATAGACGGTTTCGATGCCGGCCTCGCGGGCGTCCTGTGGACGCTTGAAGTCGACCTCCTTGCCGTCCAGGTAGATCTGGCCGGCGGTGGGCTGGTAAGCACCGGTGAGGCACTTGATCAGCGTGGACTTGCCGGCGCCGTTGTCACCGATGACCGCGAGGACCTCGCCCTTGTAGAGGTCGATGTTGACCCCATCGAGACCGACGACGTGACCCCATTGGATCCGCAGGTCGCGGCCTGAGAGGATCGGCTCGGCGGCATACACATCGTGCTTGTCGGCGGGGATGTGGTCCACCGAGAGCGGCAGCTTCGTGGGTGCCATCACTTCACCTTCCGAATCCACTGGTCGATACCGACGGCGACGATGACCAGGATGCCGGTCGCGAGGACGCGGTATTGCTGGTTGACCCCGGCGAGGGAGAGCCCGAAGGCGAAGGACTGGACGATCAGCGCCCCGATCAGGGTGCCGACCAGCCGGCCACGACCACCGAAGAGGCTGGTGCCGCCGATGACGACAGCGGTGATGCTGTCGAGATTCGCCTGCGGATAGGCGTTCGGCGTTGCCGCCCCGGAGCGTCCGATCAGGGCCCACGCCGCCAGGCCATAGAGCAGACCAGCGACGGTGTAGACCTGCAGCAGGACCCGCTTGGACGGCACACCGGAAAGGCGAGCCGACTCGGGGTCGTCACCCACGGCATACACATAACGACCCCAGGCCGTCTGGCTCAGGATGAAGCCGACCACGGCATACATCGCGATCACCAGAAGGACGCCCCAGGTCAGACGCAGGCCGCCGATCGAGAAGCCATTGCCGAGGACATTGAGGAAGTCCGGCAGGTGGCTGGCCTGGATGCTCGAGCCGCCCGAGTAGAGCAGCGCGATCGCCGTGAAGATCGAGAGCGTGCCCAAGGTGACGATGAAGGGCGGCAGGTTGATCTTGGTGACGAGCAGACCGTTGAGCAAGCCAGCGCCCGTAGCGAGCGCCAGACCGATGAGCATGGCCAGCGGGCCCGGCATACCGCCGTCCTTGGCGAGCGCCGCCATGACCATCATCGACAAGACCATGACGGCGCCAACGGACAGGTCGATCCCGGCCGTGAGGATGACCAGCGTCTGGCCGATCGCGAGCGCCGCGACGATGGCGGTCTGCTGGAAGAGCAGGCCCATCGACCCGGCGGTCGCGAACCGGGGGTTGAGGATCGTGAAGACGATGAACGACACGATCAAGATGACCAGTGGGCTAACCCACGGGTAGCTGTGTAGCAGCCCCTGCAATCGTTGCAGCGGGGACTGTTGCCGGCCGGAGAACCGGCTGGCAGCGTCGGAGGTTGAGGTCGTCATATCCGGCCTCAGTTGCCCCAGCAGATCTTGGCACCCTCGTCAGCGGTGATGCTCTTGACTCCGTCGACCGGGGTGTCGGTGACCAGGGCAACGCCGGTGTTGAAGAAGTCGAGACCCTCAGAGACGGCGGGCTTTTCGCCACCATTGGCGATCTTGGCGATCGCCTCCATGCCGAGAGTGGCCATCTTCAGGGGGTACTGCTGGGCGGTGGCGCCGATGACGCCGCTCTTGACCGAGCCGACGCCGGCGCAGCCACCATCGATGGAGACGATGAGGGCCTTCTTGCCCTCAGCCTGCAGGGCGGCATTGGCGCCAACTGCTGCGGGCTCATTGATCGTGTAGACGACGTTGATATTGCTGTTCTTGGCGAGGCACTTCTCCATCGCCGTGCGGCCGCCGTCCTCGGCGCCATTGCTCGGCTCGTTGCAGACGATTTCGTAGTCGCCGCCGGAGTACTTGCCGGTCTTGGCCTCGTCGCCATTCTTCTTGCCGTCGGCGACATCGATGCCCATGCCCTCGAGGAAGCCCTGGTCACGGTTGTAGTCGACGGAGACGATCTTGTCGTTGAAGAGGTCGAGGAGGGCGATGGTGGCCTTCTCACCCTTGAGCGAGCCGGCGGCCCACTGACCGATGAGCTTTCCGGCCTCGCGGTTGTCGGTGGCGAAGGTGATGTCGACGGTGTCGGCCGGGTCCGGAGGCGTGTCGAGGGCGATGACGTAGAGACCGGCATCGCGGGCCTTCTTGATGGCGGCATTGACGCCATCGGACATCGGGGTGATCAGGATGCCCTTGTCGCCGCGGGCGATTGCCTGCTCGATGGCGTCGATCTGGCCCTGGTCGTCGCCCTCTTGCTTGCCAGACGCGACGGTGAGGTTGACATTGTTCTTGGCAGCGTCACCCTGTGCGCCCTTCTGCATCGCGACGAAGAAGGGGTTGGTGGAGTCCTTGGTGATCAGCGTGACGCCGACCTTCTTGCCGCTGGCTCCGTCGCCGCCGTCGTCGCCACCGCAGGCGGCGAGGCTGAACGCGAGGACGGTGACGCCGGCAGCGGCGACGATGCGACGAGCCGCCGCGGACGAACGAACGATCTGCATTGATGCATTCCTCCCAGTCGAGCGCCAGGTGGCGCTGAGGTCCGAGAGCTCCGATGCCCTCGGTGACAACGTTGTCAGGGGAGTTTCTATCGCGTCTCTTGCATCACGTCAACACATCGGCTACAAATCGAGACATGATCGCGACAACGTTGTCAGATGCGGCGGGATCGGCAGATGGCCGCCGCGGGGGGCGAGGCGCCCCTCGATCGACCATGCGCGATGTCGCCGAAGCAGCCGGCGTGAGCTTGAAAACGGTGTCACGGGTCGTCAACGACGAGCCGGGCGTGAAGGGGGACTTGCGCGACCGCGTGCTCTCAGCCGTCGAAAAGTTGGACTACCGACACAACCTCGTGGCGAGCAATTTGCGCAGGTCAGACGCCCGTACTGGGGTCATCGGTGTGCTCGTCCAGGATCTAGCCAATAGCTTCTCGTCCTCGCTGCTGCGCGCGCTGGAGGACGCTATGCGACCGCACAAGGTGATGATTGTCGCGGCCAGCCTGGACGAGACGACGCTGCGCGAGCAGCATATGGTCGAGAACCTGATCTCCCGACGGGTCGACGGCCTGGTGCTGGTGCCCGCCAGCGCGCGCCAGGACTATCTCGCGCCGGAAGTCCGCAGTGGCTTCCCCGTGGTTTTCGCGGACCGGGCGCCCCGGGGCATTGAGACCGATTCGGTCGTGATCGACCATGCGCTGGGCGGGTTTATGGCGGTCGATCACCTGCTGGCCAACGGCCACCGGCGAATCGCGATCATCGCGGACAGCTCGACGATCACAACAGCGAGTGAGCGGGTGCGGGGGGTGCGGGCGGCCTTCACCAAATACGGCCTGGAGGTCCCCGAGGATCTCGTGCGAGTGGGGGAACGCACCGAAGAAGGCGCGCGGGCGGCGGTGCACGAGCTGCGCTCCCTGCCGGATCCGCCGACGGCGATCTTTGCCGGGCGAAATACCATCGCGCAGGGAGCGGTACGCGCCTTGTCGCAGCGCGGGGAGCGCGAGCGAGTGGCGCTTGTGGGGTTCGATGATTTCCCGATGTCCGACCTGCTCGGGCTGACCGTCATCCGCCAGGATGTGTCACGCCTCGGAGCCCTGGTCGGCGAGCGGCTGCTCGCCCGGATCCAGGGCGACACCTCCCCTCCCAGCCAGCAGGTGCTCCCGCCAGCCCTGATCGCCCGCGGCTCCGGCGAGATCCCCCCGCCCCGAGTGGCGGGATGAAAGCGGCTGCGCGCCAAGGGGTTTGACCAACTTCTGCTAGCAGACGTTAGTCAAATCCGCACACCGTGCAAGGTCTGCAGATTCGACTTACTTCTCCTAGGCCGTGGTGCGAAAGTCCTGGACGGGGTCCCCGCGAAGTACCGGAGCTGGGTCCCACGCTCTGCGTGGGCGCTTGCGAGCGAGGAAACTTCGTGGGGTGTCCTTGCAGAGGTTAGGAGACCCCGGCGATAGGAGACCCGGCCTCGCGTCAGAGGCGGGGGGCGCTCATGGCGTTGTAGTAGGCCGTCGAGTCCTTCTGCCACATGAAGTACGTCGCGCCGGCACCGATGGCGAGGCCGATCAGCCCGAGGATGCGCGCGAGGCCCGGCTGCGGCTGGGTGAAGGAGAAGGCCGCGCTGAGCAGGCTGATGCCGAAGAGCACCGAGCCGAAGATGCGCGCCCACGACTTGCCCTTGCCATTCGCCGACGCCATCCAGAACCACAACAGCGTGCCAAGCAGGCCGAAGACGACCGCGAAGCCGATGCTGATGTTGACGACCGTATCCAGGTCGACATCGGGCGTCGGATTGCGGTCCAAGCTGTCTTGAGCGGCCTCGCGGATCTGGTCCTTGAACAAGAAGACCGACAGGATGTTGAGCAGCGAGAGCAGCCCGCCCGCCTGCATAAGCTTGACGGCCAGGTCGAGAGACTTCGGGCGAGCCGGCGGCGGGACGGGGGTGTAGCCGCCCCCGCTGTAGCCGGGCATCTGACCGTACTGCGGGGCGGCTGGCATGCCCCCCGTGAAGCCACCACCGGGGTTGTTGTATGCCGGCGGGGGCGGCGGCGGCACGTCGCCATAGCTCGGCGGCGTCGGCGGGTTCGCGGGCGGGGGGTTGTTCGGGTCGTAGTTCGACATCTCACGTCCTTGTCGTGTGCTCCGGCCCCCAGCAGGTGACCGACAGGTGCATTGGCTCGATCCTAAGCGAGCCCGCCGCGCACTCGGCCGATTCAGACCCGGCGGGCGCGGGCCACTTCGTACATCGTGACCCCCACGGCCATGCCGGCGTTGAGGGACTCAACGGCACTGGACATCGGGATCGAGACGATCTGGTCGCAAGTCTCGCGAACCAGGCGCGAGAGGCCCTTGCCTTCCGAGCCGACGACGATCACAAGGGCCTGATCGGCCAACGCCAACTGCGGCAGCTCCACGTCACCGTCCATGTCGAGCCCGACGATGAAGAAGCCCTGCTTGCGATAGTCCAGCAGCGCCCGGGTCAGGTTGGTCGCCTGCGCGACCGGGATGCGGGCGGCGGCGCCGGCGCTGGTCTTCCAGGCCGAGGCCGTCATACCCACCGACCGGCGGGCGGGGACGAGCACCCCGTGACCGCCGAAGGCCGCGACCGAGCGAATGATCGCGCCGAGATTGCGCGGGTCGGTGATGCCATCGAGGGCGACGATCACGGGCACGCCGGGGCGTTCCGGGTCGAGCAGGTCGCCGGGGTGGGCATAGGAGTAGGCCGGCACCTGCAGCGCCAGCCCCTGGTGCACCGCCCCATCGGTGAGCCGGTCGAGTTCGGTTCGCGGCGCCTCGAGCATGGGTATGCCGCGCTCCCCCGCCAGCTTGATGACCTCGCGCACGCGGTCATCGGAGTCGATCCGGCTCGCGACATAGAGCGTCGAGGCGGGGATATCGGTGCGCAGCGCTTCGAGCACGGAGTTGCGGCCCGCGACCATTTCACTGCTCGCCTTGGTGCGGCGCGGCGGCGCCGACCGGGCTGGCCGGGAACCAGTGGCAGCGGTCTTGTTGGCGCTCTTGTAGGCCTTGTGGTTCGGCCGGTCGGCGGCCTTTGGCGTGGGGCCCTTGCCTTCCAGGCTCTTGCGGCGCTGGCCACCGGAGCCGACGGTCGGCCCCTTCTTGGAGCCCGGCTTGCGGATCGCGCCGCGGCGTGCGGAATTGCCGGCCATCAGTGCTCGCCCTTAGTCAAACTCCACCGCGCGCCAGTCGAGGTGTCCTCGATCGAGATCCCCACGGCGTGCAATTGGTCGCGGATCGCGTCGGCCGCGGCATAGTCGCGGGCCGCTCGGGCCGCGGCGCGGGCTGATAGTTGGGCTTGCACCAGGGCGTCGAGCGCCTCGGCTGCGTCGCTGCCGCCGGCATCCGAGCCCGTCCAGTTGGGCGCCAAGGGATTGACCCCGAGGACATCGGTCATGGCGATCACCAGGCGGGCGATGGCGGCCGCCTCCTCGCGCTCGTCCTCATCCAGCGCGATATTTCCCTTGCGGACGTGCTCGTGAATGACGGCCAGGGCACCGGACACCCCCAGATCATCGTCCAGTGCTTCGGCGAAGTCCTCCGGGAACCCCTCGTCGCCGGACGGGATCGCGGTGTGCTCGGTCGGCAGGGCGCGCCGCAGGAAGCCCTCGATCCGGTCGACGGCGGCCTCGGCCTCGGCGAGCGCGCCCTCGTGGAACTCGATCGTCGAGCGGTAGTGCGCGGCGGTGAGGTAGTAACGCACCGCGAGCGGCCGGGCCTGCTTGGTCACTTCGCCGATGAGCAGGGAGTTGCCGAGCGACTTGCTCATCTTCTCCCCACCCATGGTCACCCAGGCGTTGTGCAGCCAGTAGTTCGCGAAACCCAGTCCCGCAGCGCGTGATTGGGCCTGCTCGTTCTCATGGTGCGGGAAGCGTAGGTCGACGCCGCCGCCGTGAATGTCGAAGGTGTCGCCGAGATACTTGCGGGCCATCGCCGAGCACTCCAGGTGCCAGCCCGGACGGCCGATGCCGTATGGCGTGGGCCAGCTCGCGCTGACCGGCTCGGTCGGCTTGGTGCCCTTCCACAGCGCAAAATCGCGCGGGTCATGCTTGCCGCGCGGGTCGGCATCCTCGGCCGCGGCCATGTCCTCGACCTTCTGGCGGGTCAGCTCGCCATAAGCCGGCCAAGAGCGGACGTCGAAGTAGACGTCGCCACTTTCGTCGGGAGCCGGATAGGCGTGACCCTTCTCGATCAGGATGCGCATGAGCTCGACCATCTCGGGCACATGGCCGGTAGCACGCGGTTCGTAGGTCGCGGGCAGGATGCCGAGCAGGTCGAGGGCCTCATTGGTGAGGCGCTCGTTGCGATAGGACAGGGCGAACCAGTCCTCGCCCGCCTCCTGTGACTTGCGCAGGATCTTGTCGTCGATGTCCGTCACATTGCGGACCAGCGTCACGTGATAGCCGTGGCCGCGCACCAGCCAGCGACGCAGCACATCGAAGGCGACGGCGAATCGTACGTGCCCGATATGCGGTGGCGCCTGGGTCGTGAGCCCGCAGATGTAGATCCCGACCTGGCCCGGGGTCACGGGCACGAACTCCCGGATCTCTTTGGCGGCGGAATCGAAGAGGCGCAAACTCACCGCTCAAGGCTACCTGGGCGGACGCGTCCGACCATATTGATCCGTTCGCCCTCCGGCTCACACGACCGGAGGCGCAACCAACGAAGGGATCGTCAGAGACGACCACCACATCGTCGCCGACGCCCAGGAGGCCGCTCACGGGATCGCGGACATCCTGGTCCCAGAGCAGGCGACCGGTCGCCGGGTCCAGGGCGTCCACCCAGCCGGGCGTCGCTGATGTGGGAGAGCTGCTCCCCCGTGTTTGCGTTCAGGGCGAAGACTTCTGCACGAGATTCTCCGTAACCGCTAGCCGCCCTCCGCTCACGGCCGAGCAGAATCACCTCGCCCGCGCGATCGACGACCTCGAGGTGAGAATCGCCCGGCGGCGGCACGGACCAGGTCCAGCGCGCGTGGCCCGTCGCCGGGTCGAGGCCCCGCACCTGGCCACCATCGACCAGCACGATCGGGTCCTGCACGGGGAGTTGACGCCAGCCCAACTCCGGTGTCACCGGAACGCGCCAGACCGGGCTGCCGTCGGCGATGCGCAGCGCGACCACGCTGTCGGGCTGGCCGACATCCACCAGCTCGGCGGACGCCGAGGCGGGACCCGTCGGCGGGACGAGGCGTCCACCCGGCCTGAACTCCCAGCGGGTCGAGCCTGACTGGGCGTCCTTGAGCGTGACCGCGCTCGATGTCCAGGCCCCGACCTGCGCTTCGGCCGGTTGCAGCCGGACAAGATGGTCAGAATCCCACTGCCACAACGACTTTCCCGTCTCAGCCGAGACCGCGATGGTGTTGTCCTGGCCCGCGACGACGAGAACATCACCCACAACGATGGGCGGCGCGATTCCCTGGCGCGGCGGAATCTCGACCTGCCACCTCGGGTGCCTAGTGACGGGATCGAGCCGAGTCAGTTGCGCTCGGTAGTGGAAGTCGCCGCACCCGCCTCCCGAGCCGTCACCGATCCCGTCGAACTCCTTGCCACTCAAGAGGTCGTGCGCTGCTCGGGCGCGACCCAGGCGAGCATGCCCACTCCCGCCACGATGGCGAGTGCCGCGATCAGCCAACGCAACCGATGCATCAGGCCCTCCGTCCGGCGGGCCGCCTGCCGAGCCACCTGGCCTGGCCACCGGCCCGTTGTGGGCGATTGTGCCGCGCGCGCTCGTTCGCCCGGTCGCGGTGGCGTAACGATTCATCGCCACGTCGCCCGCTCGCTCAGCGCTCGACGGTGACCGTGACGCGGCGGTTCAGCGCCTGCCCACGGGCATCGTCATTGCTCGCCACGGGGTCCTCCTCGCCATGCCCGCGCACGGTCAGGCGCGCCCCCGTTTCGAGGGCCGCCCGCAGTCGGTCAGCGACCGCCGCGGCTCGCTGGCGGGACAGCGTCAGGTTGTATGCCGCCTCCCCCACCGAATCGGTATAGCCGTCCACCCGCACCCGGGTGGCCCCCGCCGCCCGCAGCTTGCCAATGAGTTCGCCGATCGCCGCGTCCGCCGCCGGCGTGAGATCGGCGCTATCGAAGCGGAAGAGTAGGTCCGCATCCAGCCGGAACCGGCGGCCATCGAGGTCGGTGAGCGAGCCGTCGAGGTTGGCCGTCGGGAGGATGAGCCGCTGCACCTCGCCGCGGATCTCTAGCACGGGCAGGGTGGCCGGTGCGCCCGTGACGGGTATGCGGATGCTGTCGCTCTCGACCACGGCCGAGGCTCCCGCCGTCACCGACACCGCGCCGAATGCCGCGACCGGGCTGGCGGTGGCACGCGGAAGGGCTCCGATCCCGGCGACCGCCAGCGCAAGAACGAAGACCACGATTCGCCGGCCGCCCGGCGGATGAACAAGCCGGCAGAGCTCCCATACCGCAGCGACGGACTGGCCACGGTGCTGCAGTGCGCTCACGCCCGCGTCACCGGAACCTTGGCGAAGGTCCCGACCTTCGGGATGACGACATCAACGGTGGCGGTGCTGCTCGGCGGCGCGGCGAAGACGGCTTCCAGCACCACCTCCCCACCCGGCCCGATCATGTCAGCGCCCACGTGGGAGCTGCAGACGCACTCGCCGTCCTTGTCCCGCGCGACGAGATAGCGGCGCTTCGCGGCCGGGTCCAGGACATAGACACCGTCGACATTTGGATCGAATCCTCCGAGAGCTGTGTCCACAGCCGTCCCGTTGGGGTTTCCGGCATAGAAATACGTCCCCACGAACCAGCCGTCACTCGCATCACTGCGGGCGGTGAAGGTCACGGTCATCAGTTCGCCATTGACGACCACGGAGTTGAGGCTGACCTCCATCGACTCGCCAGTGGATTGCGGAGCCCCCTTGCGGGTCGCGATGACCGGCAGCGCGGTCGGGCTCGCCGTCGCGCCGGACGCGGTCGAGGACGGGCTTTCGCCGGCACTCGCATCGGGCGCGGTCGGCGTGGCGTCAGCGGTTGCGGCGCTCTGCGTGACGGTGACGGTCGGCTGTTCGGTGCCGGTGCACCCGGTGAGCGCGGCCGCGGCGGCGAGCGCGAGCGTCATACGCATCGCCGGGCGGCGGGCAGTGAATCGGACCATGAGGAGCCCCTTCGGGAAGAGTGGGCGGGCACCCCCTGCGGGCCCGCCTCCCGGCCGACGCTAGGGCCGGTTGCCGAATCGCGCATCCGCATACCCGGGTTATCCACAGGCACATAGCGCGCGGCCCAGGATCTCGTCGTCGATCCTGGGCCGCGGGGTCTAAGGGGGGCTACTCGGCAGCGTCCAGCCCGGCCGCTTCCGCGGCGATGGTGGTCGAATCGCCGTGGCCGGTCAGGACCACGGTCTCGGCGGGGAGGGTGAGCAGGGTGGCCCGGATCGACTCCAGGATCGTGTCCTTGTCGCTAAAGGAGCGGCCGGTCGCGCCCGGCCCGCCCTGGAAGAGGGTGTCTCCCGTGAAGACCAGGCCGAGGGACGGGGCATACAAACAGACCGCGCCGGGTGCGTGTCCGGGAGTATGCAGCACCTCCAGTGCCACATCTGCGACCACCAATTCCTCGCCATCGGCGAGCTGCTCGTCGGGCTCGGTCCCGGGGTATGTCAGCCCCCACAGCACCTGGTCGGCGGGGTGCAGCGCGATCGGGGCGCCGGTCGCCTCGCGGACGGCCGGGGCGGCGGTGATGTGGTCGTTGTGGGCGTGCGTGCACAAAACCGCGAGAACATCGCGGCCCGCGACAGCGGCCAGGATCGGCTCGGCCTGGTGGGCCGCGTCGATGACATAACAAGAGGTGTCGTCGCCGACGATCCAGACGTTGTTGTCGACCTCCCACTCCCCGCCGTCGAGGGCGAAGATGCCGCTGGTGATCACGCGCTCGACGCGGACGCCGCCAGGCGAGGTCGCGATGATGTCGGTGGTCACAGCTCGACCACCGAACGCAGCACCTCACCCTTGTGCATCTTCTCGAAGGCCGCCTCGATGTCGCCCAGGCCGATGCGCTCGGAGACGAACTGCTCCAGCGGGAAGCGGCCCTGCTCGTAGAGCGCGACGAGGGTGGGGAAGTCGCGGGTGGGGAGGCAATCGCCATACCAGCTGCTCTTGAGGGAGCCGCCGCGGCCGAAGATCTCGATGAGGGGCAATTCGAGCTTCAGGTCGGGGGTCGGCACGCCGACGAGGACGACGGTGCCGGCGAGGTCGCGGGCGAAGAAGGCCTGCTGATAGGTCTCCGGCCGGCCGACGGCTTCGACGACGACATCGGCGCCAAACGAGCCGGTGAGTTCACGGATCGCCTCGACCGCATCGACCTCGCGCGAGTTGATGGTGTGGGTGGCGCCGAATTGCTTGGCCCACTCCAGCTTTCGGTCATCGACGTCGACCGCGATGATCGTCGTCGCGCCGACGACCTTGGCGCCGGCGATCGCGGCATTGCCGACCCCGCCGCAGCCGATGACGGCGATCGAGTCGCCGAGCTTGACGCCGCCGGTGTTGACCGCCGCACCGAAGCCCGCCATCACGCCGCAACCGAGCAAACCGACAACGGCCGGGTCGGAGGTGGCGACCTTGGTGCACTGGCCGGCCGCGACGAGCGTCTTCTCGGCAAAGGCGCCGATGCCGAGGGCCGGGCTGAGCTCGGTGCCATCGGTGAGCGTCATCTTCTGGCGGGCGTTGTGGGTGTTGAAGCAGTACTGCGGCTTGCCCTTGTGGCAGGCGCGGCACTCACCGCAGACGGCGCGCCAGTTCAGGATGACGAAATCGCCGGGCGCCACCTCGGTCACGCCCTCGCCGACCGCCTCCACGACGCCTGCCGCCTCGTGGCCGAGCAGGAACGGGAAGTCGTCGTTGATGCCGCCCTCGCGATAGTGCAGGTCGGTGTGGCAGACCCCGCACGCCTGGACCGCGACGACCGCCTCGCCCGGACCGGGATCGGGGATGACGATGTCGAGCAGTTCGACCGGCGCACCCTTGGCGCGCGCGACGACACCCTTGACGGTCTGGGGCATGGAAACTCCTTCGTGGGGGACGGACGGCATACCTGCCCCCCACTGTCGATCCGGCAGCCGCGGGAGCGCAAGACCCGGCCCGCCACGGCATACGAAAGCCCAGGTGGGAGGGGGTGATGCGGACTTTCCTGTGCGGAAAGTCGACATATGCTTAGGCCCGTGCCCCACGCGCTTTTCGACCCCCTGATCCACGAGCCGACACGGCTGCAGCTGTGTGGGCTGCTCGTGGATGAGGAGGAGGTCGAGTTCGCGGCGCTACGCGAGCGGCTGGAGCTGGCCGAGTCCGCGCTGAGCAAGCATCTATCGGCGCTGCGGGCGGCTGGCTATGTCACGGTCGAGCGGCGCTTCGGCGCCGGGCACGGCCGGGCGTATGCCGCCCTCACCGACCGCGGCCGGCACGCCTTTTGCGGCCACGTGGCCGAGCTGCAGCGGCTGGCGCGGGTGGCCGCGCCGCGCGGGCGACGGCATACGGCTTGACCCTCACGCGACGTCAGCCCCCACGATGGCGGATATGACACGAAGCGAGGCCGAGGGGCTGACCGTCGGGCAGATTGCCGAGCGGTTCGGCGTCACGGTGCGCACGCTGCATCACTATGACGAGGTGGGCCTGCTGCGACCCAGCGAGCGGACGTATGCCGGATACCGGCTCTATGCGCCCGCGGACCAGGAGCGGCTCGCCACGATCGTCGTCTATCGCCGGCTCGGGTTCGGGCTGGAGGAGATCGCCGACCTGCTCGGCGGGGGTGACCTGCGGGCGCATCTGGAACGGCAACGCGACGCGGTCATGTCCAAGCTGGACGAGCTCACGCAGCTCGCCAGCGCGATCGAGCACGCCTTGGAGGCAGAGATGGGCAACCGGCCCGCAACAGACGCGGAAATGAAGGAATTGTTCGGCGACGGCTTCGATGAGTCGTATGCCGCGGAGGCCGAGCAGCGGTGGGGTGACACCGACGCCTGGGCGCAGTCGCGCGCCCGGACCTCGGGCTACACCAAGACGGATTGGGAGGCGGTGAAGGCCGAGACCGATGCCGTGAATGCGGCTTTCGTCGCGGCGCTGGTCGCCGGCGAGCCCGCCGATAGCGAGGCCGCCATGGCCGCCGCCGAGGCACATCGCCGCAGCATCCATGACCGCTTCTATGACGTGTCCTATGCGATGCATCGCGGCCTGGGCGATATGTACGTCGCGGACCCGAGGTTCACCAAGACGTATGACGACCTCGCCCCCGGCCTGGCGGCCTACGTCCGCGACGCCATCCACGCCAACGCCGCCCGCCGCGAGGCCTAGCCGCCCCGTGTAGGTTTCCCGCCCGATGCCGGAAACCCTTTGTTTGTGCCGGAAAGAATCTGACACAAACAAAGGGTTTGTGGCATCGGGCGGGATACCTACACCAGCGTCACCTGGGCAGGAGGAGGGCGGTGGCGAGGGCGGCGAGGCCCTCGCCGCGGCCGGTGAGGCCGAGGCCGTCGGTGGTCGTGCCGCTGAGGGCCACCGGAGCACCGGCGGCGGCGGACATCGCCGCCTGGGCCTCCTCGCGGCGGGTGCCGATCTTGGGCCGATTGCCGATCACCTGGACGGCGATATTGCCGATCTCGAAGCCCGCCTCGCGGACCACTCGGGCCGCCTCGGCGAGCAGCGTGGCGCCGGAGGCCCCGGCATACTCCGGGCGCGCGGTGCCGAAGTGCGCGCCGAGGTCACCGATCCCCGCCGCCGAAAAGAGGGCATCGCACGCGGCGTGGCAGGCGACGTCGGCGTCCGAATGCCCATCCAGGCCGCGCTCCCCCGGCCACAACAGGCCGCCGACCCACAACTCGCGCGGCGCATCCACCGGCGCGAACGCGTGCACATCCACCCCGATCCCGACCCGCGGAATCCCGCTGCCCAGCGCTGGGTTCATCCGCCTGCTCGCCCGTCGTCTGGCCTGACCATCTCGCCTTCCGCCGGGGCCCCGGCCGCGAGCGCCTGCTCGGCCCGGAGCAAGTCGTCGGCGGTCGTCACTTTGAAGGCGCGCGCGTCACCGGGCACGACCCGCACGGGTATGCCGCATGCCTCCGCCAGCGCCGCGTCATCGCTCGCGTGCACGCCGCTCGCGTGCGCCCGCTCCAGCGCGGACCGCGCGAAACCCTGGGGTGTCTGGATGGTGCGCAGGCTCGCCCGGTCCGGGGTATGCCGCACCAAGCCCTCCTCGTCGACCACCTTGACCGTGTCGATCGCCGGCAGGCCGGGGACCGCCGCCGGGTCACCTCCGCGCACTGCCGCGATCACGCGCTCGAAGACGGCAACCGGTGTAAAACACCGGGCGGCGTCGTGGACCAACACCACCTGGATGGCCGGGTCTAGCGCCGCCAGTCCGGCACGAACCGAATCAGACCGCTCGGCGCCCCCGGCCACCACGGCCACCGCGGGCCCGCCGGCCGGCACCTCGGCATACTCACCGGCCAGCGCCTCGGCATACGCCCCGGGCGCGACGACGACCACCTGGGCGACCCCCGGCACCGCGAGCGTCCCACGAATTGCCCAATCGACGATCCGCCGGCCGCGGACCTCGACAAAAGCCTTGGGCACCGCCGCCCCCAGCCGCGTCCCAGAGCCCGCCGCAACGACGACGACGCCGACACTGCCGAGGGCAGTGCCGGCGTCGGTCACGTGGTGATGAAGCGGGAAATCAGGAGGCGAGCACGCCGTCGAGGATCGACTCGGCGTTGACCTCGTCGGTCTTCTCCGCCAGGGCGAGCTCGGAAACCAGGATCTGGCGGGCCTTGGAGAGCATGCGCTTCTCGCCGGCCGACAGGCCCCGCTCCTTGTCGCGGCGCCACAGGTCACGCACGACCTCGGCGACCTTGATGACATCGCCGGAGGCGAGCTTCTCGAGGTTGGCCTTGTAACGGCGCGACCAGTTGGTCGGCTCCTCGGTGTACGGGGCGCGCAGGACCTCGAAGACGCGGTGCAGGCCCTCTTGGCCCACGACATCGCGCACACCGACGAGATCGCAGTTCTCGGCCGGCACCTCGATCGTCAGGTCCCCTTGGGCTACCTTGAGTTTGAGGTAGAGCTTCTCTTCGCCTCGGATGACGCGGGTCTTGATCTCTTCGATGAGTGCAGCCCCATGGTGCGGGTACACGACCGTCTCGCCGACCTTGAAAACCATATTTATGTGGCCCCTTTCGCAGCACCCAGAATATCACGAGGGCGACACGCGTGATCTGGCCGACAATCGCCGGACGGTCCCCTTACGGGGCCACCCCACGCAGCACGGACCTCAGCCGCTAGGCTGACCCCGTGACCGTCCCCACCGCATCGCGCCGCCTGCGCATCGTGAAGACCACCGCGGCCTTCGTGGCCGGTTCCACCCTGCTCGCGGGGTGCCAACTGATCTCGCCGCGACAGACCGATGAGATGTATGACGCGGGCGATGGTGTCTCGGTCAATGTCGGGCCGCTGCAATTGCGCAATGTCGTCCTCGTCAGCGACAAGCTCGGCGCCGCGGGCGTCGTCAGCGCCGCCGTCGGCAACCCCACGAGCGAGGACATCGCGCTGAGCGTCACCGGCGCCGGTGAGGGCAACTCCGCCCAGGTGACGATCCCCAAGAATTCGACCGTCAACCTCTCGGTGGACGGCAGCAAAGTCACCTTGGCCAAGGTTGATGCCGAGCCCGGGAGTATGACGCAGCTGACCTTCTCCTCCGCGCAAGCCGGCAACTCCCCCGTCGGGGTCCCGGTGGTCCCCGCCACTGGTTACTACGCCGATCTGACCCCCTGATCAACGCCCTTCCCGACGCCCGCTGATCCGGCTTTTAACGGATCGGCGCGCGGCCAACCGCCCCAGCCCGGCCGCGAACCGGAGCACACGGCATACTCAGGCCTCGAATTTGTAGCCCAACCCCCGCACGGTCAGGATGTGGACCGGCTCTTTGGGGGTTTCCTCGATCTTCTTGCGCAGCCGCTTGATGTGCACATCGAGGGTCTTGGTGTCACCGACATAGTCGCTGCCCCAGATCCGGTCGATCAGCTGGCCGCGCGTGAGCACCCGCCCGTTGTTGCGGACGAGGAACTCCAGCAGCTCGAACTCCTTGAGCGGCAACGCGATCGGCTCACCGTGCACGGTCACGACATGGCGCTCCACATCGATGGTGACCGGACCGGCACCGACCGAACTGGGCACCAATTCCTCCGGCTCGGCGCCGCGCCGCAGCACGGCCTTGATCCGGGCGAGCAGTTCGCGAGAGGAATAGGGCTTGGTGACATAGTCGTCCGCGCCCAACTCGAGCCCGACGACTTTGTCGATCTCGCTGTCCTTGGCCGTGAGCATGATGACCGGGACATTCGACTTTGCCCGCAGGCCACGGCAGACGTCGATGCCGCTCATGCCGGGCAGCATGACGTCCAGGAGCACCAGATCGGCACCAGCGCGCTCAAAGGCCGCGAGACCGTCCGGTCCGGTCTCGGCGACGGTGACCTGATAACCCTCCTTGCGCAGCAGGTAGTTGAGGGGTTCGGAGTACGACGGCTCGTCCTCGACCACGAGGATGCGGGCGGCGCTCATGCGGCAGTTCCTTCGGTAAGGGGGGCGTGTTCGATGCCGGGCGGCGGGGGCGGGAGGGTGATGGTGAAGGTGGAGCCTTCCCCTTCACGACTCCATACGGTGACTTTGCCGCCGTGGTTGGCACAGATGTGTTTGACGATGGCCAGCCCGAGCCCGGTGCCGCCCGTGCTGCGCGAGCGGGCGGCGTCGACGCGATAGAAGCGCTCGAAGATCCGTTCTTGCTCGACCAGGGGTATGCCGGAGCCCCGGTCCGCGACCGTGATCTCGATCCCCTCGGGGCCGGCCGCGCCGCGCACCCCGACCTCGCTGCCCACCGGCGAATGCGCGATGGCATTGCCGATGAGATTGCGGACGGCGGTGACGAGCAGGCTCAGATCGCCATACGCGAGCAGGTCGGGATCGACGAGTTCGCGGATGCGGATCTCCTTGGCGGAGGACTCGACCGAGCTGAGGTCGACGGCCTCGCGGATGACATCCGCGACCCGGACCGAGGTGGGCCGCTGCATTCCGTCGGCGGACTGCAGGCGGGACAGGTCGACGATTTCCTTGATGAGTTTGCCGAGCCGCGCGGACTCCAATTGCATCCGGGAGGCGAACAAGTCGATGGCCTCTGGATCGTCCTTGGCGTCGGCGATCGCTTCCGCGAGCAGTGACAGGCCGCCGACCGGGGTCTTGAGCTCGTGCGAGACGTTGACGACGAAATCCCGGCGGACCTCTTCGACGCGATGCGCCGTGGTGCGGTCCTCGACCAGCAGCAGGACGTGAGCGTCCAGGAGCGGGGCGACCCGCACGTGCACCCACGCCGGCGGACGGCCGGGGACAGCGATTTCCAACTCCGATTCGCGGATTTCGCCATCGCGTTGGACCTGGCGAGCCAGGTCCAGCAAGGCCGGTTGGACGAGGCGGTCACCGGCAACCAGGCCGAGGGCCACGGCATTCGGGCTGGTGTTGAGCACATGCTCGCCGCGATCAAGGATGACCGCGCTGGAGCGCAGCACCGCCAGCACCGCCGAGGCCCCATCGGGCAACGGAGGACGCACGGCGGGCGCGCCGGCGCGGCGCTCGGAACGCTCGGAGGCGACCACCGCGAAGACCGACATCGAGCCGAGGAGGACGCCCGCAAGCCCGCCGAGCAGGGCAGCATTGGTGGGGTCCACAGACAAGAGATTACGGTCTTGCCGAGGCAGCCTCTGCCCGAGGCGGGTCGCGCCGACAACCGTCCCCGCACTCGGCTCTCGCCGTTCACCTGCGGGCCGGACGGCGTTCACCCGGCTTTGTTGCCATTCTCGTGGAACGCCCTGCCGACGTTCCGCCCGTTGACGAAGGAAGACGATGCGCACCGCATACCACGAGGATCTGCGACGGATCAGCGACCAGCTGGTCGAGATGACGCGGCTCGCCGGCTCGGCGATGTCGCGGGCGAGCACGGCGCTGCTGGACGCCGATGTCCGGCTCGCGGAGACGGTCATCACGGCCGATCACGAGATCGACGCGAACCGCGAGGCCCTCGACAACCTCGCGATCGATTTGTTGGCGCGGCAGAACCCGGTTGCCACCGATCTGCGCACGGTCGTCACCGCGATGCGGATGAGCGCGGATCTGGAGCGGATGGGTGACCTGGCCCGGCATGTCGCCAAGGTGGCCCGGCTGCGCTATCCCGACTCCGCCGTGCCTGCGGAGCTTCGCGGCACCATCGTGCAGATGAGCCAGGTCGCGAGCCGGATCGTCGCCAAGGCCGGGTCCGTGATCGCCTCCCGGGATCTCGCCGAGGCCGCCAGCCTGGAGCGCGACGACGATGCGATGGACGATCTGCACCGCGAACTTTTTGCGCGCCTGGCCGATCCGGACTTCAACCACGGCACGCAGACCGCCGTCGACCTGACCCTGGTCGGGCGCTATTACGAGCGCTTCGCCGATCACGCCGTCTCCGTCGCCCGCCGCGTGACCTTCCTGGTCACCGGCGACTACGACACGGTGGTCGACCGCGAGGACGAAGAGGACGCCGTCCTTACCTCCTGAGCCCCCTGTAGGTTTCCCGCCCGGTGCCGGAAACCCTTTGTGCCGGAAAGCTTCTGACACGAACAAAGGGTTTTGTCTCCCACACCAGGCACGCGTATGACGAGGCGCCCGGCCCGCGCGGCCGGGCGCCTCGTCATACCCGGGGCTCCTCCAAAGCCAAAGAAGAAAAGTCTGCGAGGCTCTCAACCTGCTGGCGCTCGACGGCGGCGTTGCCACCGATGCTCGTCGTCGCCGTCACCGCGCCGTATGCCGCCATGCTGATCATGACGTACATGGCGACGTTGCCGTTGCCGATCGTCTCGTCCTTGGCCGCGACGGTGGCGCCGAAGACGAGGTAGAAGAAGCTCGGCAGGACGGCGGTGAAGAACATCCCGGCCCAGTCGCGGGTGATCCGGCGCATCTCGAGCAGCGTGAAGGTGGCGTTCATCGGACGAGCTCCTCGTCGGGGGTGGTGGCCGAGCGGCCGGGGGTGGTGGCCGAGCGGCCGGGGGTCGTGGCCGAGCGGCCGGGGGTCGTGGCCGGACCGCCGGGGGCGTGGTCGTGGGTGTCGCCGGTCAGGGCCATGAAGGCCTGCTCGAGGCCGGCGGTGACGATCTCGAGGTCGGTGCCGCCGAGCTCGAGCAGGAGCAGCCGCGCGACGGCGTCGGAGTCGGCGGCCGAGACGACGACGCGCGAGCCGCGCTCCTCGACGTCGCGGACGCCCTCGACGCGGCGCAGCGCCGCCACCGACTCGCCGAAGGAGCCGGCGGGGAGCGTGGCCGAGACGGTGCGGCCGCTCGCCTGCGAGCGGATCTCGGCCGTCGTGCCGTCGGCGACGATGCGGCCGCCGGCGACGAGGACGATGCGGTCGGCGAAGGCGTCGGCCTCCTCGAGGTAGTGCGTGGCGAAGACGACGGTGCGTCCCGCGCTCGCGTCGGCGTGCATCGTGTCCCAGAAGTCGCGCCGGGCCGTGACGTCCATGCCAGCCGTCGGCTCGTCGAGGACGAGCAGGCGGGGGTCGGGGAGCAGCGCGAGCGCGAAGCGCAGCCGCTGCTGCTCGCCGCCCGAGCACTTGGACACCCGGCGGTCGGCGAGCGTCCTCAGCCCGGCGCGGTCGATGACCTCGTCGACGGGGGTGTGGGAGGCGTACGTCGAGGCGATCATCCGCACCGTCTCGCGGACGGTGAGGTCGCGCAGGAGCCCGCCGGTCTGAAGCACCGCGGAGACGGCGCCGGAGACGACGGCCTCGCGGGGACGGCGCGGCGCGGCAGCCGCAGGCGTCACGTCCTGCCCGTGACAGGTGTCACGGGCGGCGCCGACCCGACAGACTGTGGCCATGGCCGACTTCGAGGTGCATCTCGACTCCCCGCTGCCCGCCCCCGAGGCGTGGCGGCGCATCCTCGACCTCACGGCGCACACCGCCGTCATCCCGCTGACGACCGTGACCGGTCAGGCCATGACGGCCGCCGAGCTCGTCGCCGGGTCGCGGTTCGTCGCCCGCACCGGCGTGGGGCCGGTGGGCTTCGACGACGTCATGGTCGTCGACGCCATCGAGGCGCCGACCGAGGCGTCGGCCGGGAGCGCGCGGATCCACAAGGAGGGCACGGTGGTCCGTGGTCGGATCGACCTGCTCGTCACCCCCACGGCCACGGGGTCGACCGTCGCCTGGTCGCAGCGCATCGGGGTGCGCGGGGTGCCCGCCCTCCTCGACCCGGTCGTCGCCAAGGTGGCCGGGGCGGCCTACGGCTCAACCCTCCGCAAGCTCCTGGCCCGCGGCTGACGGCGCCCCAGCCCCGCCGTCAGCGCCAGCCGAGCTCGGGGGCCACGTGGGTCAGGAGGCTCTCGATGACGTGGGCGTTGTAGTCGACGCCGAGCTGGTTGGGCACGGTGAGCAGGAGCGTGTCCGCGGCGGCGATCGCCTCGTCCTCGGCGAGGTCACGGACGAGCTGGTCGGGCTCGCCGGCATACGTCTTGCCGAAGCGCGCCGTCCCGCCGTCGATGTGGCCGACCTGGTCCTGGCTGCCCGCCTCGCGCCCGAAGTACGCGCGGTCCGTGTCCGACACGATGGGGAAGACGCTGCGGCTCACCGACACCCGCGGCTCGCGCTCGTGCCCGGCGGCCTTCCACGCGTCGCGGAACCGCTGGATCTGCTCGGCCTGGAGGCGGTGGAACGGGACGCCGGTGTCCTCGGTGAGCAGCGTCGAGCTCATGAGGTTCATCCCCTGCTCGGCCGTCCACTCCGCGGTGGCGCGAGTGCCGGCACCCCACCAGATGCGGTCGCGCAGGCCGGGCGAGTGCGGCTCGATGCGCAGCAGGCCGGGCGGGTTGGGGAACATCGGGCGCGGGTTCGGCTCGGCGAAGCCGCGTCCGGTCAGGACGCTGAGGAGGACCTCGGTGTGCTGCCGGGCCATCGCGGCGTGGTCGCCGTCGGTGGGCTCGTAGCCGAAGTAGCGGTAGCCGTCGACGACCTGCTCGGGTGACCCACGGCTGATGCCGAGCTGGAGCCGGCCGCCGGAGATGAGGTCGGCGGAGCCGGCGTCCTCGGCCATGTAGAGCGGGTTCTCGTAGCGCATGTCGATGACGCCGGTCCCGATCTCGATCCGGCTCGTGCGCGCACCGACCGCGGCCAGCAGGGGGAACGGCGAGGCGAGCTGCCGGGCGAAGTGGTGGACGCGGAAGTACGCGCCGTCGGCCCCGAGCTCCTCCGCCGCGACGGCGAGGTCGATCGACTGGAGCAGGACGTCCTGCGCCGACCGCGCCTGCGAGTGCGGCGAGGGGTTCCAGTGCCCGAACGAGAGGAATCCGATCTTCTTCACGTGCGGTCAACACCGGGCGGGGCTCCGCTCTTCCCGCCGGCCGCAGTCCCTCGGACAATCCGGAAACCCTTGTGGCGCCGAACGACCCCCATGACGCGCCGACGACTTGCCCTCAGCGGGATCCTCGCCGCGATAGCCGGGATCGCCGCCGGTCACCTCGTGGCAGGCTTCCTCGCCCCTGCATCCTCGCCGGTGCTCGCCATCGGGTCGACGGTGATCGACCTGACCCCCACCCCCGTCAAGGAGTGGGGGATCGCGACCTTCGGCACCAACGACAAGCTGATCCTCCAGGGCTCGGTGCTCGTCGTGACGCTCGCGCTCGCGGCCGTCGCCGGCCTCCTCGCCCGCCGACGTATGCCGCTCGCCGTCGGGTTCATCGTGCTGCTCACCGGCCTTGCCGGTGCCGCCGCGCTGCTCCGGCCCACGGCCCGCCCGCTCGACGCCCTGCCCGCGCTCGCCGCGATGGCCGCCGGGGTGGCTACGCTCGTCTGGCTCGTCCGTCTCGCCCGCCGTGCGTCCGGCGAGGCCGTGGCCAGGAACGACGAGGCGACCGTCGACGGCCCGCGCGGCTCGAAGATGACCCCCGCCGCCGACCCCAACGACCCGACCGCCCGGCCCGGCACCGGCCGTCGCGGCTTCATCGGCGGGGCGCTCGGCGTCACAGCGCTCTCGGTGCTCGCCGCCGTCGGTGGCCAGCTGCGCAGCGGGGCCCAGACCATCAAGAAGATCGTGCTGCCGGCCGCTGCCGACAAGGCCAAGCCGCTGCCGACCGGCCTCGAGGGCACCGTGCCCGGCATCTCGCCGCTGCGGACCCCGACCGACAAGTTCTACCGCGTCGACACCAACCTCACCGTCCCCAAGGTCGACGTCGACACGTGGACGCTCGAGATCGACGGCATGGTCGAGAAGCCCTTCACGATGACCTTCGCCGAGCTCTCCGAGATGCCCCTCATCGAGCGCGACATCACCATGACGTGCGTCTCCAACGAGGTGGGCGGCGGCTACATCGGCGCCGCGCGCTGGCTCGGCGTCCGCCTGACCGACGTCCTCGACCGCGCCGGCATCACCGGCAGCCCGGACCAGGTGCTCAGCACGGCCGTCGACGGCTTCACCATCAGCACCCCGCTCGCCGTCGTCCGCGACGGGCGCGACGCGATGATCGCCATCGGCATGAACGGCGCCCAGCTCACCGACACCCACGGCTTCCCCGCGCGACTCATCACGCCCGGCCTCTACGGCTTCGTCGGCGCCACGAAGTGGCTCACCAAGCTCACCCTGACGACGTATGCCGCCGAGCAGTCCTACTGGACGAAGCGGCAGTGGGCGACGGACGCCCCGATCAAGACGAGCGCCCGCATCGACACCCCGGAGCCGCTCTCGACGATCAAGGCGGGGATGACCGCCATCGGCGGCGTCGCCTGGGCCCAGCACCGCGGCGTCGGCAAGGTCGAGGTCAAGATCGACGACGGCGACTGGCAGGAGACCAAGCTCGGCCCGGACGTCAACATCGACTACTGGCGCCAGTGGTACCTCCCGTGGGACGCCAAGCCCGGCCTGCACCGCATCGCCGTCCGCGCCGTCGACCGCCAGGGGCGCGCCCAGATCACCGAACGCGCCACGCCCTTCCCCAGCGGGTCGAGCGGCATCCAGGAGGTGGTGGTGACCGTCGCGTGATCCCGGCCGTCGAAATCTCCTCGAAAAAACTTCTCCGACAAGCAATCCGGAGCCACAGCAGCTCCGAATCCCACATGACCGTGCACCACACAGCCACAAGGAGTGACTGACATGAAGACCATGAAGACCCGCACCGGCCTCGTCGCCCTCGCGATCGCCCTGCCCCTGAGCCTCGCCGCCTGCGGCAGCTCCAGCGACAACACCACGTCGCCCGGCGCCGGCAGCACGCCCGCCGCGACGTCGTCCGACTCGATGACGAGCAGCACCCCGTCCGACACGATGACCTCCTCCGAGTCGATGGACGCCGCTGCGGCCGTCTTCGGCGAGGGTTGCGCCGCCGTGCCGAAGGACGGCGCCGGCTCGTTCAACGGCATGGCCACCGCGCCCGTCGCGACCGCCGCGAGCGCCAACCCGCTGCTCTCGACGCTCGTCACCGCCGTCAAGACCGCCGGTCTCGTCGACACCCTGAACTCGGCTCCCGAGATCACCGTCTTCGCGCCCGTCAACGACGCGTTCGCCAAGATCCCGGCCGCCGACCTCAAGAAGGTCCTCGCCGACAAGCCGACCCTGACGAAGATCCTCACCAACCACGTCGTGGCCGGCAAGCTCTCCCCGGAGCAGCTCGCGGGTGACCACAAGACCCTCGCCGGCACGACCATCACGGTCAAGGGCTCGGGCGAGAACTTCACGGTCGGCAAGGCCGACGCCAAGGTCATCTGCGGCAACGTCCCGACCGCCAACGCCACGGTGTACATCATCGACGGCGTGCTGATGCCCTGATCGTCTCCCGACCAGGCTGACGCGGAACACGACGACGGGCGACACAATGGACCCCATGTCACGGTTCTCGGTGGTCCCTTCCGGTGATGAGTCACCGGAGGGGGCCACCCGCCCAGTCCCCCTGGAGCAGCTGCTCCGCAGAGCGGCGACCGGCGACGAGACGGCGTTCGCAGAGCTCTACGACGCAGTCTCCTCCCGGCTCTTCGGTCTGGTCCGCCGCGTCGTGCGCGACCCCGCCCAGTCGGAGGAAGTGACCCAGGAGGTCTTCCTCGAGATCTGGCGGCACAGCGCACGCTTCGACCCGAGCAAGGGTGCAGCTCTCGCGTGGATGCTCACCATCGCTCACCGCAAGGCCGTCGACCGGGTCCGGTCGGCGGAGGCCTCCCGCAACCGCGACGAGGGATACGGCGCCAGCAACCAGGACGTCACCCACGACTCCACGGCCGAGGCCGTCGTCGAGCGTCTCGATGCGGAGCGGGTTCATCGGGCGTTAGAGACGCTCACACCGGTCCAACGGCAGGCCCTCGAACTGGCCTACCTCTCGGGATACACCCACACGGAGGTGGCCACGATGCTCGACCTGCCACTCGGGACCGCCAAGACACGCATCCGTGATGGACTGATCAGACTACGAGACACGTTGGGGGTGACACTGTGAGCGAGGACATCCACGCACTGTCCGGTGCCTACGCCGTGGACGCTCTCGACGACGTCGAGCGGGCCCGGTTCGAGCGACACCTCGCCGGCTGCCCGGCCTGCCGCGCCGAGGTCGACGGCCTCGTCGCCGCCGCCTCCGAGCTGTCGGTGCTCACCGAGGCCGCACCGCCGGCCTCGCTCCGCGCCAAGGTGCTCGCCGAGATCGCGACCGTCCGTCCGCTGCCGCCCCTCACGGCCCCGCAGGCGGAGTCGGGTGACGATGCCGTCACGTCGGCGCCGCCCGCCCCGTCCCAGCCCGCTGCCGAGGCCGCCCCGGCCGAGTCGCACGGCGACCAGGGCCGGCACGCCGACGAGCTCTCCGAGCGCCGCCGGTCCCGGTCGGCCCGCGGTCTCGCCCGCGGTTGGCGGGTCGTCGTCGCGGCCGCCACGGTCGCGGTGCTCGCCATGGGTGGTTTCACCGTTTGGCGCCAGATCGACAAGGACCCGTCGCGGGCCCTCGCCGACCAGGTGCTCGCCGCCCCGGACGCCACGCGCTACGGCGCACGGCTCGCCGGCGGCGCCACGGCCACCATCGTGCGCTCCACCTCGCTCCAGAAGGCCGTCATCGTCACCTCCGGCATGGCGCAGCCGCCGACGGGCAAGGTCTTCCAGCTCTGGCTGCAGGACGCGACCGGCCACATGACCTCCGCGGGGCTCATGCCCGGCGGTGGCGACCAGGTCGTCGTGCTGAGCGGCGACGCGAGCCACTCGAAGGGCGCCGGCATCACCGTCGAGCCCGCCGGTGGCTCCGACCAGCCGACCACCAACCCGATCGCCTTCGTGGCCTTCGCCTGAGGCGCAGGACCGCAACCGGTCGCCACGACGTCGGACGGTCCCGAGCTCGCTCCCGGCTTCCCCAGCTGGAGCTCGGGACCGCCCGACCTCGTGGGCGTGGAAGGGGTAGAACTTGCCGATCACGAGGCCGTGCCCGTGGCGCCCGCTCATCGCGCACCCACGGATGCCGGCTCGCGGGTCCCGGCCGCCTCCTCCGGCGCGTCGCGCATCGGCCACCACTGGCGGAGGCCGACGGCGCACAGGACGACGAAGCCGGCATACAGCACGGCGGTGAGCGTGAGCCCCTTGTGGAGGTAGAGGGGGACGTAGAGCACGTCGGCGGCGATCCACAGCACCCAGTTGCCGATCCACTTGAAGCTGAGCATGAGCTGCGCGACGAGGCTGAGGGAGGTGGTCAGCGCGTCCCACGTCGGCACGTCGGAGTCGGTGTGCCGGGTCAGCAGCGACCAGACGGCCCACGTGGCGCCGGCGACGAGGCGCCCGGCCCGCGCGGCCGGGCGCCTCGTCATACCCGGGGCTCCTCCAAAGAAGAAAAGTCTGCGAGGCTCTCAACCTGACGCGGTGTGCGCGACCTCTTAGCCTCGATCCACCGATGGGCTGATGGCGTGGGGTTGATCGTCGTCTCGGGCTGAGGAGGCGAGCAGGGGCGTGGGTGATCGCCCGACCTCGCTGTCGGGGTGTTCCACGTCGGGGTTGCTCGGGTCGCGCCGTCGTCGGCTG
>JAIUPO010000028.1 GCA_020160805.1 Actinomycetota bacterium
CGCCACCATTCCGACGCCCCCACGACATCCCTCGCCCGCCCGACCACGAATCGCCCGTTGATCAGCGGTTCCCTAGAGCGCGGGCTTCCGCTCTCGACCCGTTTCGATGCGCGCTCGCCGATGTTCTTCGATCAGTTCAAGAGCAATGAGCCGGGCGCGACCGCGGCGGCCCAGGCCGGTGAGGTCGTCAACTTCGGCAACCACGGTTATGGCGTCCTCGACATGACGCAGGCCACCGCCAAGTCGGCGAACACCTACTTCGCCCAACTGAATATTGAGGTCACGCCCGAGCGCACCCGCGAGGCCGCCGAAAAGGCCGGCCTGCACGCCGCCGGTGCCCAAAAGGAATTCGGCACCAACTACGCCAATGTCTTCGGCACCGACCTCGTCACCGTCCTCGACCAAGCCAACGCCTACGCGACGATCGCGGCCCAGGGCAAGCGCGCCACGCCATACCTCCTGGCCACGGTCAAGGCGAATGGCGCTTTTAAGCTGAACTACAAGGCCAAGCCCGACGTCAAGCAGGTCTTCGATGAGGCGGTCATGCGCGACACCATCCACGCGATGAATGCCGCGACTTTGCCGGGCGGCACCGCTGCCGCGGCCGGGGCGCTCGGTCGCCCGGCGGCCGGCAAGACCGGCACGACGAGCAACAACTACTCCGCGTGGTTCGACGGCTTCACGCCCGGCCAGCTCGCCGCGGCCGTCGGCATCTACAAGGGTGATGGGTCGCTCAAGCCGGAGAACCAGATGAACAACATCCCCGGAGTCGGCGAACTCACCGGTGGCACGGTGCCGGTCGGGGTGTGGACCGACTTCATGCGCGGTGCGCTCGAGGGTGCCCCGGTCGCTGCCCTGCCGCCGATGGGCAATGTCAGCGGCGGCACGCCGACCGTCGCGACGACGGTGCCGTCCACGACCTCCACCTCGACGTCGACGAGTTCATCGACATCGAGCACTTCGGAGTCCTCGACGAGCAGCGATTCCAGCTCGACCAGCTCCGATACCAGCACCACGCCATCGGACACGACCACGACCGACCCGGGGACGACGACCTCCACGACCGGACCGTCGACGCCTCCGCCGTCGGAGAGCACGACCACCGCGACCACGCCGCCCCCGGCGAGCGAGACGCAGTCGGCCTCGCCGACCCAGACCGCCTCGGCCCCGCCGACGGGCACCGAGACCACCTCGCCCGCGGGCCGCAGGGCAGACTGAGCGCGTGCGCGACGACATACTCCCGGCTCGGGCCACCCGGCTGATCGGCGGCCCGCCCGGACGGTATGTCCGCACCAACGGCTGGTGGCGATCCGTCGCCACCTGGCTGGTGCCGCTGACGGCGATCCCGATGGCGCTCGCCGTGCTGCAGCGCGAACACTGCATCCGGTTCGGGTGGGGTGGCAGCGATCAGTTCTGGCGGATGTGTTTCTCCGATCTGCCCGCGCAGTACGCCCTGGCCCCGCTGGACGGGGGGATCGCGGCATACCTGCGCGGCGAGGCCGTCCTCGACCAGCCGGTCGTCGCCGGATCTGTGATGAGCGCTCTCGGCGGGTTGGTGCCGACCGGGTCGGCGCTTTCGGAGCAACGGTGGTACTTCCTCTACTGGGTTGCTCTGGTCACTCTCCTGCTCGCGGCCTGCGTGTGGTGCACGATCCAGGTGGTGCCGAGCGATCTGCAGGCGGCGGCACAGGTCGCGCTGTCGCCGGTGATCGCGTTGGCCGCCGTCCTGAACAGCGACGCGCTCGCCGTGGCCCTAGTCGCCGCGGCGATGGTCGCGTGGCAGCGCGAGCGTCTGGCCCTGACCGGTGTGCTCCTCGGCCTTGGGGTCCTGACCAGGGGGTATGTCGTCGCGGTCGTCCTCGCGCTGCTCGTCCACGCGTGGCGGGTCGAGGCGATGCCGGCGGCGCGGCGCGTGCTGCTTGCGGCTACGACGACGGTGCTGGCCCTCTTCATCTTTTTCGTGATCGTGGCGCCCGACCAGTTCCTCGCGCCCTATCAGAGTTGGTGGAATGGGCAGGCCGGTTATGGCTCGCTCTGGCTCATCCCTTCCATCGGCGGGCACGCCCTGCCGCCGTGGTCGGTCGCCCTGCTGGCGCTGCTCGGCTGGGGATTGGCGCTGCTTCTGGGTCGCGTGCTTGTGCGGGACGCCTTTCACGCGCCGAGCTGGGCTCAGCTCTCCCTCGTGGTCGTCGGGATGGGGATGATGTTCGGCAAGGCCGTGCCGGTGCAGGCGGCGCTGTGGCTGCTCCCGCTCGCCGCGATGGCGGGCGTCCGCTGGCGCGATCACCTGATCTGGGCCGGTTGCGAGGCCCTGCATTTCGGGGCGGTCTGGCTGTATGTCGGCGCGCTCACCACCCCCGACCGCGCCCTGCCCGGCCCCTGGTATGTCGTCTTCCTCTTCATCCGCGTCGGCGGCATCACCTGGCTGGTCACCCGCGTCTGGCAGACAGCGCTCTATCCGCCCGCCCGTCACGAGCGCCCGGTCGAGCCCGCGCCCCAGCCCGACCCGGCACCCCAGACAGAGCCGGCGCCGGAGCCCCAGCCGGCGTCGGAGCCCCAGCCGGCGTCGGCCTAGACCACCCTCCCGCTCCGCGCGCCCGGCCCTAACTATCGCGCTACCGCCTGGTATCGGCCGTGATCGCGACCAATACCAGGCGGTAGCGCGGGCGATAGCGAACGGCGTCCGGGGGAACGGGCGGAAACGCTCCCAAGTCGAGATGTCCGTCAAGTGCAGGACATGACGGCTCGCGATCGTGTTGTTAGCGTTCGCGCGGGTGCCGCCGCGGGACCTTCGATCGCCTGCTGGGGAGGCCGCTCTTGTCGGATGAGATCGTGCGCTGTCCGTTCTGCCTGACCCCTGCGTACGGCCCCTATTGTGGCCGCTGCGGACGCGCGGTCCCGCAGCCAGCCCCACTCGACGCGACGGTGACCGTCGATTCCCGAAGCTCCTACTGGTCGAGCCCACCGGCTGTCCCCGCGGCAGCCGCGCAAGCATCCGGAGCGCACGCGGGTGGCAACCCCACATCGCCGCCGCGGCGAGGTCGGGGGGGATCAGCCATCGCCATCGGTCTCGGCGCAGCGCTATTCGTAGCGGCGGCGATTCTTGGCACGATCGTCGCGACGAGGGACAAGCCGGTCTACGCCGCATCCCGGCCGGTCAACGTGAGCACATCCGCCACCGGCCACGCAGCGCCAAGCCGTGCCACCACCACATCACCCGCTCAGGAGACCGTCGCCACCGACACGAGCACGACCACCACCACGTCGACGGCGACGGTCACGGTCACTGAACCCGCTTCCCCCGGCACCTCCGAGCCGACGTCGGCCAGCCACACCGCAACGGTTGACCCGCAGGAAGTGGCGCTTGAGCAATTGCAGGCGGCCCGTGACCAGAGCGTCGCGGTGGTAAACCTGGACGGGCGGTGGGTCTTGCAACTGTCGAGCAAGGCGAATGGGTCGGTGGACCCGCTGCAGCAGACTCGAGACGGCAGCCATACGTTCTACTACGCCGACATCGTTGATGAGCACGAGCAGACGACGGCTGCACTGCACGAACGCGGCATCCCGGCGCTCACCCTCCTGGGAAGCGATTTCGGGCGGCAACGTGCTGGCCAAAGCCGGATCTGGGTGTTGCTGGGCGATCCGGGCGGAATCACGACATATGACGAGGCTCTCGGCTTCTGCCGCAGCCTCTACCCCTCTTTCTCGGGCGACCTGCTCAAGGATCACTGCCTGCCCCGTCAACTCTCCAGGCCGTCGTGAGCGCACCGACCGATGTCCAGAGCCTGATCGTCCAGGGTGGGGCGGGCGATCGGACCCTGCGTATTCAAGACCAATTGCTGGTCGGCAGAGACCCCCACTCTGGACTGCCTTTCGATCACCCGGAAGTCTCCCGTCGCCACGCGCGGATCTTCTTTGACGGGGCATGGCAGGTCGAGGATCTCGGGAGCACCAACGGCACGTGGGTCGACGGCCGACGGGTCATGCGCGCGGTGGTGAGCGGGCCATGTCAGGTGCGCTTTGGGCATACCGGTGCAGCACCGACGATGAGTATTCGCTTTGGCGAGACCGAGCCAAATGCCTGGACCACGACCTCACGCCGCCAGGCCGGCGAGGTCGGCTCAGCGACCCAGACCTGGGTCATCGGCCGAGACCCACGCTGCGACATCGTTCTGGCGGATCTGCTTGTGTCGCGGCGACATACGCGCATCAGCACGGTCGGTGGAAACCGGCTCGTAGTGGAAGATCTTGGCAGCGCTAATGGCACGTATATCGATGGTGCGGCGGTCACGCGAGGCGAGATGCAGCCCGGGCAATTCTTGGGGGTCGGAAGCTGGACTCTCGGCTGGGATGGCCAGGTCCTGACCCGCGTCGACAATCGGTCGGATGTCGCCCTCAGCGTGCGGGGTGTGGATTTCCGCTTGGCGACGGGCAAGGCGCTTTTGAACGGGGTCGACCTGGATCTGGCCGCGGGATCCCTGACGGCTGTCGTCGGGCCATCTGGTGCGGGAAAGTCCTCACTCTTCAGCGTGCTGACTGGCGCCCGTCGGGCGACCACGGGGGCCGTGACCTATCAAGGTCTGGACGTCCCGAGCCACCTTTCCGTTTTGCGACATCACATCGGCGTTGTGCCGCAGGAAGACCTAATTCACCGTCAGCTGACGGCGCGCCAGGCCCTGTTGTATGCCGCGGAGTTGCGTTTCCCTGCCGACGTCACCGCGGCTGAGCGCCGGGTCCGGGTCGATGAGACGATCGCTCAACTGGGTTTGACCGACCACGCGGCCACCATCGTGGACCGGCTCTCTGGCGGGCAGCGCAAGCGCACCTCCGTCGCGATGGAGTTGTTGACGCAGCCCTCGCTGCTCTTTCTCGACGAGCCGACATCGGGGCTCGACCCGGGCCTTGATAAATCCGTCATGGCAACTCTGCGCGATCTCGCGACGGGCGATCGCACGGTGGTTGTCATCACCCACAGCGTCGCGAATCTCGCGGCCTGCGACAACGTGCTCGTCCTCGCGCCCGGCGGTCGAATCGCGTATTTCGGGCCGCCGGATGGCGTCCTTGGCTATTTCGCGATGTCTGACTATGCCGACGTCTTCTCGGCCCTAGCCCGCGATCCCGAAGGCTTCCAACGCCGCTTCGAGAGCTTTCGGGGATATGGGCCTCGCGCCGCAGCGCCTGCCTCCGTTTCGACGACGCTCGCCGACCCGCCGCAGCAACCCCTATTTCGCCAGATGAGCACAATCGGGCGCCGGCAGGGCCGGATCATGTTGGCGGACCGATCGCACGCCCTGTTCAACCTGCTACTGCCCGTCGTCTTGGCCCTGCTGGCGCTGGCGGTGCCCGGCTCGGCGGGCTTCACCAAGTCACCGACGCCCACGACGGAGGCCATGCAACTGCTCGTGATCATGCTCGTCGGGGCCACCTTTATGGGGATGTCCGCCAGCGTGCGCGATCTTGTCGGCGAACGCCCAATCTACGTGCGCGAGCGAGCCGTCGGCCTCTCGCCCTGGGCCTACCTGCTGGCCAAAGTCGTCGTGTTCGCCGGTCTGGCCTGCGCCCAATCAGCACTTCTGGTCTCACTCATTCTGTGGCGTAAGCCGGGACCGCAGGACGGCCTTCTCGTTGGTGCCGGCAGCCTAGAGCTGGTCGCCGTCGTCATGGTGACGGCCGTGACAGGAGCCCTATGCGGGCTTGCGCTCTCCGCGAACGTGACGACATCCGAGCAGGTGATGCCGCTCCTCGTGGTTTCGGTCATGGCACAGCTGGTGCTGTGCGGTGGCCTGATACCGATTGCCGGACGGATGCCGCTCGAGCAGTTTTCCTGGCTCGCGCCGGCGCGCTGGGGTTATGCCGCGGCGGCCTCGGTCGTCGACCTGCGTGCTGTGTCCCCCACGGCGACGGACGACCGGCTCTGGGCGCACGACCTAGTGACGGTCTCGTTCAGCGTCGTGGTCTTGCTTCTGATCAACGTCCTGCTGGGGGCGGCGGCGCTTCGGGCCTTGCGTCGGGGTGCGGCGCGTGTGCGGTGACGACCGCTTCTTGCTGGTCAGCCGCCAGCGGAACAGGCTGCCCTAGGCTCCCTAAGAGGGGGCCGAGACCGCGCACGCTGGGGGGCACTGTCACCATCACGGCAACAGCGATCGGCAAAAGCACCAAGGGCACCATGGTCATGGCGTACTGACCCGGGGCTGCGGAGCGGTAGAGCGTACCGGCGCTCGTCCCCTGCATGCTCAGGGTCACGACGGTCAGGGGAATGGCCCACGCCGCGGCAAGCAACCGCCCCCGTTGCGGTTTGGTGGAGAGCAAAGTTCGGCAGACGACGGCGATAACGGCGGCAGCGAGCGAGAAAACTAAGGTCGCGATCACTGAAGTTGAGGAGTCGAGGTGCAGGACCGTAGCAGCCACGATCGCCACCATGATGAGAATGAGCGCGCTGATGACCATGAGCCCGGCTGCCGTCTGAAGCCAGCCTGAGGCTCCCCGCAAGACCGGTTGCAGTTGTGCAGCGACCTGGGTGCTTGACCCGGAGGCGAGCCCGAGGAGGAACAGGGTCATACCCATACCGAGAGAGTCTGTGTGACCACCGCCGAAGCCAAACCGGGAGCCCTCGTCAAAGTGGGCAAAGATCGGCAGCCCAACGAGGAAGGCTGCGCCAAGAATCATCCCGGCAGCCCAGTCTGCTGCTCGACGTCGAGCAATCTGGATGCCAAACCACAACGGTATGACGACCACCATGCCCATCAGGACTAGCACCATGGCGACAAGGCTGCCGAGCTCACCGGTGGCCTTGGCGAAGCCCGCCGTGTCGTGCACGACGGACGCGACGCTGACTGTGCCCCAAATACCGGAGGCTACGAGGAGCGCGAGGCAACTCAGCCGCCATCGAGTACCCCACGCCGGGCTCGCCGGCAGGAGTTGCTGCGCGATCAGGATGCCGCCCACGCTCGCACAGGCGAGGCCGAGGGCGGGCGAGTCCCGGTGCGTGAGGCCGCCGGAGAGGGGAATCGTGCTGCGCACCATCGTGTAGAGCACGACGCTGGCGATGGGGAGGAGTCCGAGAAGAGCGACAGTTGCGAACTTGGGTACGACCACTCTTGAGGCGACAGCCGCAGCGGCGAGCCCCGCAACAACCGCGATGACAATGGCGACTGTCGCTGGGAGGAATGCGGACGATGCATGCTGGTTCGACCAATCGAAGGACAGCCCGAAGAGCAGGAAGAGTACGCCGATCACCGGACGAAGTAGGGCCGTTGTGACGGTGAACGACGTCGCCGCGCCCACCCCGGTTGAGGGGCCGGTTGGCCATACCTCTCCGGTAGCCGGGGCGGACGCGGCTGACGCCGCGGGTGCGGCAGGCAGGGTGGGCGTGCTCGACGGGTCGGGCTGGGTCCCAACCCGATGGCTCGCCGGTTGCGTGACGGCCAAATCTGCGAGCGCTGGTGAGTCCACCTGGACGGAAGGTGACAGCGCTCCGGCATTCGTGCCGAGCGCAGACCGGGCGACTGTGCGTTCCACCGGCGCGTCGTCACGCGTCGATGAGGTCGGGTCTGCCGGTAGCCTCGATGCCGAAATCCCAACCCTCGTCCCGCAACGTGGGCAAAAGCGCACTGATTCTGTGAACGCGAACCCACACTGCGTGCAGAACCCCATGTCGACCTCTTCCCGGCCACGCCGGCTGTTGTGGACCTGTTGCGCCCAATTCTTCCGAGACCTCTGACAGCCCGAATGTCGTTCATTCTGACGACGGCAAATTGTCGTGGAATTGAATGACATCCCGGGCACGTTCCCCACCGCTAGCGTCGCCGGGTGGGTAGAGGGAAAGGACAACGTATGGGGCGCGCGCTCGCTGGGATGCTGGCCATAGCCGTGGGCTCGATCATCACCACCGCGGGTTGTTCAGCCCCGAAGACCCCCGAATCCTTCTGCGCGGTCTACGCCTCAGAAAAGTCGTCGTATCTGACGCAGAACGGCGACGCCCTCAAGGCCATTGAGGGCGAGGACGATGCGGGCGCAGCCGGACTGAAATCACTCCTCGCTCTCGGAACGGCGATGGGCGACATCGTGGTCATGATGGACAAACTCGCCCAGGCGGCCCCGGACGAGATCGAGCCCGACATCCGCAATATCCACGATCAACTCCAGAAGCAAATGGAAAACGCGGGGGACAACCTCGATAACCCCCTTGCCGGCTTGGGTAGCGCCCTGTCCTCCGGCCTGCTGACGGCGGGTTCGTGGCAACGCTTCGATTCCTACGTGAAGAACAATTGCGGGGGCTGACCCGCGCGGTTTGGTCGTGAACCCGCGAACTGCGGCAGAGTCCATGCGCACCAAGTCGCCGCTGGCTCATGACGAACGGCTGGCACACTTGATTCACACTGGTAATCAGCAGGTTGTCGGGCCGGACATCGTTGTGGCAGAGCGCATCTCCGCGCAGGGCCGTGCCGGCCCGACCGGCGAGCGCCGCAAGTTCGGCGAGCTCTTCCGGCGACGGCCGGCGTATGCCGTGCGGCCAGTCCCGTTGCCCGCGGGCGAAGGCTCCGAAGGCCCCATCGATGCCCCAGTTCGCGGCGACATCCTCCGCCAGGCCCGTCAGGTGCAGGGGTTCGAGCCGCTCGGGCGGCAGTGACGCCACCTCGAGGCACGCCGCGTGGGCGAGATCGGCGTCGCGGGCGGTCCACGGCATACCAGGCTGGTGCCCGTCGATGTGCTCCAGGACGAGCACAGCCCAACCATCCACCTTTCGGGCCGCCGCGCGCCCGCCCCTATCTATCGCCCTACCGCCTGGTATCGGTCGTGATCGCGACCAATACCAGGTGGTAGCGCGGGCGATAGCGCATTCACCAACCGCGGCGTGCGGCGAGAAGGTACAGGAAGAGGGCGGCCTGCCAGAGCTGATGGCGGCGCAGGGCGTCGGTGCAGCCGGGCGGCGGCGGCGCCTCGACGTCCTCGATCATGTAGGCCACGATCACCGCGAGGAAGCAGTCGATGTCCTCGGGATCGGCGTCCGCGAGCAGCGGGGAGTCATCGAAGCGGGCCAGATCGATCCCGTCCGTGCGCCATCTGCGGCCACAACCCAACCAGGTCGAACCACGGCGGGCTGGCGCGCACCCAGTTCCAGTCCACGAGCATCGCCCGGTCGGCGGTGATCAGCAGGTTGTCGGGCCGGACATCGTTGTGGCAGAGCGCATCTCCGCGCAGGGCCGTGCCGGCCCGACCGGCGAGCGCCGCAAGTTCGGCGAGCTCTTCCGGCGACGGCCGGCGTATGCCGTGCGGCCAGTCCCGTTGCCCGCGGGCGAAGGCTCCGAAGGCCCCATCGATGCCCCAGTTCGCGGCGACATCCTCCGCCAGGCCCGTCAGGTGCAGGGGTTCGAGCCGCTCGGGCGGCAGTGACGCCACCTCGAGGCACGCCGCGTGGGCGAGATCGGCGTCGCGGGCGGTCCACGGCATACCAGGCTGGTGCCCGTCGATGTGCTCCAGGACGAGCACAGCCCAACAATCCACCTCCGCGGCTCCGATCAGGGTGGGAACGCATGCCAGGCCGGCGAGGAGGGGCACCACCTCGGCCTCCCGGCGCAGGCCCGTGATGACATGCGGCATGGCCGGCCCGCCCGCCTTCGCGAAGACCCGGCGACCGTTGGCGAGATGCAGCACCCCGGCATACGACCCGGTGAAGCCCGACCCGACCGGTGGGTCCGCGGCCTGCACGGCAGCACCCGCGAGGCGCGCGATCTCGGCTCGCACCGGCTCGGGCAGCGCCGCGAAGGCCGGGCGCGCGGAGGTGCGCGTGTAGTCGACGGGGGCGGACGTCATACGACCAGCGTGGTCGGGCAGGCGGGGTGGCCGCAACCGAGATTGGGACCGTGTGGACAACGGATTGGGTCGTATGCAGCGGCTCCGATACCCTTGTGAGGTTGCCCGTGACGCGCTCAGCGCGGCCGGGAGCATGACAACCCTCCTGTCACGGACCGACCGTGACCGCTTACAGACCGAAGGAGGCGGGTTTTCAGCATGCGTCCATATGAACTCATGGTCATTTTTGACCCGGAGCTCGACGACCGCCAGGTCGGCCCGACGATGGAGAAATTCCTCGGCGTGGTCAAGACCGATGGTGGCAGCGTCGACAACATCGACGTGTGGGGCCGCCGCCGCTTGGCGTACCCCATCAAGAAGAAGGATGAGGGCAGCTATGTCGTCACCAACTTCACCGCTTTGCCGGCCACGGCCAAGGAGCTGGACCGTCAGCTCGGCCTGTCCGAACTGGTGATGCGCACCAAGCTGCTGCGCGCCGACGCCTGATTCGTCCACTCGAAGGAGAGCTGACATGGCTGGCGAAACCACGATCACCGTCATCGGGAATCTCACCGGTGACCCCGAGCTGCGCTTCACCCCCTCGGGCGCTGCCGTCGCGAACTTCACCGTGGCCTCGACGCCGCGGGCGTTCGACCGGCAGAGCAACGAGTGGAAGGACGGGGAAACCCTGTTCATGCGGTGCTCGGTCTGGCGTGAAGCGGCCGAGAATGTCGCCGAGTCCCTGCACCGGGGCACGCGCGTCATCGTCTCGGGCCGGCTGAAGTCGCGCTCCTGGGACGACAAGGAGACGGGGCAGAAGCGCACCGTCATCGAGATGGACGTCGACGAGGTCGGCCCGTCGTTGCGCTATGCCACCACGAAGGTCACCAAGACCCAGCGTGGCGGCGGCAACTTCGGCGGCGGCCAGGACGACGGCGGCTGGAGCGGCCAGCAGGGCAATTCCGGTGGCTCATCCGGCGGTTCTGGCGGTGGCCAGGGCGGCTGGGGCGGCAACCAGGGTGGCCAAGGTGGCTCCGGTGGCTCGGGTGGCGGTCAGGGTGGCTGGAACAACCCGCCCGCCGGCAACCAGGGCTCGGGCAACTCCGGCAACTCGGGTGGCTGGGGCAACGCCCCGGCATACGACGAACCCCCGTTCTGAGTCTGAGTCCTCTGGCGCCCGCTCCTCTTCGCCTCGGGCGATCTGCTAGCGAGCCTCACTCACCAAAACACATCAACCCATCCCGAGTTATGAATCTCGGGCTCATCCCCAAAGGAGAGCACCACGATGGCTAAGCCCGTTGTGCGTCGGCCGAAGAAGAAGGCCAACCCCCTGAAGTCCGCGAAGATCGAGAACATCGACTACAAGGACGCCGCGCTGCTGCGCAAGTTCATCTCCGACCGCGGCAAGATCCGCGCCCGCCGCGTGACCGGTGTGTCGGTCCAGGAGCAGCGCCTCATTGCCCAGGCCGTCAAGAATGCCCGCGAGATGGCGCTGCTGCCCTACAGCAGCTCCAGCCGCTGATCCCACCCCCACGAAGTTCTGCGCTCGTTCCTCGCTCCGATACTTCGCGAGGACCCCGAGGGCGGGATCACATTAAGGAGTCATGAAACATGAAGGTCATCCTGACCCACGAGGTCACCGGCCTCGGCACCGCCGGTGATGTCGTCGACGTCAAGCCCGGCTACGCCCGCAACTTCCTGTTCCGCCGTGGCCTGGCCACCGCGTGGACCGCGGGCGCGCAGAAGCAGATCGACGCCATCGCCAAGGGCCGCGAAGCCCGCGCCGTGAAGTCGCTCGAAGAGGCCCAGTCCATCAAGGGCAACCTCGAGGCCAAGGCCGTCACGGTCGCCGCCCACGCTGGCAAGGAGGGCCGCCTCTTCGGCGCCGTCTCCACTGCCGACATCGCTGCGGCCGTCAAGGCTGCCGGCGGGCCCGACCTGGACAAGCGCAAGATCGAGGTGCCCACCCCGATCAAGGCCACCGGCGCCCACACCGCGCTGGTCCGCCTCCACCCGGAGGTCCAGGCCAGCCTGACGCTGGACGTCATCGCCGGCTGACCGGCATACCCCCGAAGCCCCCGCTGCCCCCGTGGCCGCGGGGGCTTCGCCTTCCCCGGGCCGGGTTGACGTGCCACTTTCCCGCCCATTGCCGGAACATGGACATACGCAACGGATCATTACCGTTGCGTATGTCCAGGTTCTCTCCCACGAGGTGGCTGGGCACCGTCGCTGCGCGGAAATCCGAAGATCAGCGGCGCCCTCCGCGCCTACGCTCGTCGGTATGCGGATGTTCGTGGCGCTCGTGCCGCCGCCGGAAGTGGTCGAGGACCTGAGCGAGTTCCTCGCGCCGCGTCGGGAGGCAGGGACGGACCTGCGTTGGACCGATGACGAGCAGATTCACCTGACCCTGGCCTTCCTGCCGGAGGTCGCGGAAGCCGGGCTCGACCGGCTGACCGAGGCGCTGGGCGAGCGGCTGAGCGCCATCGACCCCGCCGCCGTCCGGCTGGTCGCCGGCGGCGCCTTCCCCAATCCGTATGCCGCCCGCGTGCTCTTCGCGGGCGCCGAGCCGCAGCCCTGGCTTGCCACGCTGGCGCGAGCGGTGCGGCATACGGCCTCGCACGCGGGGGCCACCGTCGACGGCGGGCCCTTCCACCCGCACATCACGCTCGCCCGGATGCGCCGGCCGATCGAGGCGACCCGGTGGATCCGGATCCTGCAGGCGTATGAGTCGCCCGGCTGGGTGGCCGACTCCGTCACCCTGGTGCACTCACAACTCGGCCAGGGCCGGCAAGGCCGTCCGCGGCATACCCCGGTCGCGACTCTCCCGCTGGCCCCCGCCGAGCTCTGACCGCGCGGCCCGCATAGGCGGCGAGCGCCAGTCACTCATTTTTCTCCGGATGCCGAAACCCTGCGCTTCACCCACGCTTTAAAGCAGGGTGAAGCGCAGACTTTCGGCATCCGGAGAGAAATGGGTCAACTCCTGGGGCGAGGCGGCGCGAACCGGGGCGGACGGGAGAGAATCGGGCGTATGCCGTCACATGTCGCCGTTGCCGCCACCGGACCTGTCGCTGTCGACGCGGGCCTGACCGCCGTACGGGCGGGCGGCAATGCGGTGGATGCGGCCATCGCGGCCATGTGCGTCGCCATGACCACCGAACCGGGTGTCGTCAGCCCCATGGGCGGCGCCTTTGTGACGATCTGGCCGGTGGACGGGGAGCCGGAGACGATCGACGGCAATGTCGAAATGCCCGGCCGCGGCGCCCCGAGCGAGCGTTTCGGCCAAGGGCTGCGGGAGATCCACCTGAGCTATGGCGGCGGCATCACGATCTTCGGCGGCTACGGCTCGGCCGCCCTCCCCGGCGCCCTGAGTGCCCTGCAGCTCGCGCACGACCGGCACGGCTCCGGCGCGTGGGCGCAGGCCATCGAACCCGCTCGGCTCGCCGCCGCCGACGGCTTCCGGCTCGGTTCGGCCGCCGCGAGCTATCTGGCCCTCACCACCGACAACCTCTTCGGCTGGGACCCCGAAACCAACGCCACCTTGACCCGCGAGGACGGCAGCCACCTGCAGGCCGGCGACCGCATCGTCGACGCAGACCTCGCCACCAGCTGGGGTCGGATCGCCGAGCACGGTGCCCAGGATGTCTATACGGGCGAGATCGCCCAGCGCATCGCGCGAGCCTGCGCGGATGGTGGCGGGCTGATCACCGAGGCCGACCTCGCGGCATACCGCCCCGTCGTGCGCACCCCGCTGCGCCAGCAGCTCGGCGACTGGGATATCGCCACCAACCCGCCGCCCAGCGTCGGCGGCCCGATGCTTGCGGTCATGCTGTCCGAGATGGCGCGGCGGGGCAGCTACGCGTGGGCCGACACGATCGATGTGCAGCGTCGCGTGCTGACCTATCGCAGCGAGGTTCATGACTTCTCCGCCGACCTCGAGGAGGACGGCTACACGATGCTCGAGGAGGTCCGCCGCTCCGGCCTCAAGGGCCTAAACACCTCACAATCGACCGCGCACGTCTCGGCCGTCGACAGCGACGGACTCGCCTGCGCAATCACCGCATCTAGTGGATACTCCTCTGGCGCAACAGTTCCGGACACCGGACTGCTCCTCAACAATTGCCTCGGCGAGCCCGAACTCAACCGCCTCGGCCTGCATGTGCTCGCCCCCGGCACCCGCCTCGCCTCCAATATGGCACCCTCCGTCGCCCGCCACCGCGGCGGCGATGTGCTCGCGATCGGCAGCCCGGGCGCCGACCGAATCACAACCGCCCTTATGCAGGTACTCACCCGGCACTGCTTGCTGGGTATGCCGCTCGGCGAGGCCATCGCCGCCCCGCGCGTCCACGTCCGCGTCGTCAAAGGTGAGCCGCTGCGCGTCGAGTACGAACGCGACCGCGCCATCGCCGAGGTCATCGCCCGCCAGGGCCTGCGGGGCAACGAGCACGAGCCGCAGGCCATGTTCTTCGGCGGCGTCGGCGGCGCGGCGCGCAGCGCCACCGGCGTGCTCTTCGCGGCCGGCGACCCGCGCCGCGAGGCCGCAACGGGCGTCGCCTGAGTCACACATTCGGGCACACATCGCGCGTTTGGTCGTGACTCCCCCATCCGGCGGTGGGATCCACGACCAATCGGTGGGGTTATGACCGAATGTTGGATTTGTATGCCGCTCGCCCGCTCGCCCGCCCGCCCGCTCGCTCGCCCGCTCGCTCGCCCGCCCACCTCAGCGCCGCGCGGCACCGAGGACCAGCCAGCCGTCCGATCGCACGCGCCACCACAGCAGCGCCCCGCGCACGAGCATGAAGCCGGTGAATCCCACCCATAGCCAGGTCACCGCGCCGACCGCACCCGAAGGCGCCGACGCCCGCACCACGAGCACGATCGGCAGGTACGCCACCAGCACCGCGATCATCGACCGGGCCAGCCACGGCGCATCGCCGGCCCCGATGAGCACGCCGTCGACAACGAAGACATAGCCCGACACCACCTGCCCGAGCGCGACGACGATCAGGCCCGCCGCCACCGCCGAGCGCACCGCCGGATCGCCGGTGAACAGACCCGGCAGCACCCGATGCACCGCCAGCACGAGCACCCCCAGCCCCGCCCCGCACCAGATCCCCCACCGCACCATCAGCGTCGTCAACTCCCGCGCCTCCCGCGCATCGCCGGCCCCAAGCGCGCGCCCCGTCAGCGCCTGCGCCGCAATGGCAATCGCATCCAGCGCAAACGCCAGGAAAGACCAGATCGTCGCCGTCACCTGGTGCGCCGCCAGCGGCACAACCCCCATGCCCGCCGCGACCCAGGTCGTCAGAACCAGCACGGCTCGCAGCGCGAGCGTCCGCACAAGCAGGGGTATGCCGTCGCGCGCCGCCCCGAGGATCCGTCCCGGATGCGGGTGGAGACCGGCCCCTTCCGCGCGCACCTGGCGCAGCAGCGCAAGGATCAGCCAGGCCGCCATACCCAGCTGCGCGATCACCGTGCCGATCGCGGAACCCGCTATGCCCCAACCGAATCCGTAGACAAAGACCACGTTGAGCAGCGCATTGGACGAGAAGCCGGCGACCGCTGCAACCAGCGGCGTGCGCGTGTCCTGCAACCCCCGAAGCACCCCGGTGCAGGCGAGCGTCACGAGCATCGCGGGTATGCCGAAGGCCGCGATCCGAAGGTAGCTCACCGCCGCGTCCAGCCCGGCTCCGCTGCCGCCGAGGGCACGGCATACCGGCTGCGCGGCGAGCGCAAGGGGCAGGGCAACGGCGAGGCCGAGGGCAATCGCCAGCCATGCACCATCGACGCCCGCCTCCAGCGCGCCTCGCCGCGAGCCCGCCCCGAGTTGCCGGGCGACGACGGCGGTCGTGCCATAGGCGAGGAAGACAAAGATGCCAACGACCGTCAGCAAGACCGTGGAAGCCAAGCCCAAACCGGCCAACTGTGCCGTGCCGAGATGGCCGACGATCGCCGTGTCGGCGAGCAGGAAAAGCGGCTCGGCGATCAGCGCGAGGAAGGCGGGGACGGCCAGGCGCAGGACCTGACCGGCATACCCCTGCTCAGGTGCGGCCACAGGCGCACAGTCTGCCGCGTTGGCACGGATCCGACACGGGCCACTCAATGTGCGGACGGGCCGCTGGCGGACACCCGCCACGACCGTGGTGTATCACCGAGCGTCCCGTGGTCTCAGAGCTTCTAAGGGTGCCCGATCAGCGGGCGTTCTTCGCACCGGGAGGAGTAGGGAATGGATCGCAGGCAGTTCATGGGGGTCGCGGCGAGCGGCCTAATCGTCGGGGGGAGCGCCACCCTGGCCGAGGCCGCGCAGGCGGCGGAAGATGAGCGGTTGGCGGGCTTCGCCAGCAGCTTCAATGGCAGCAAGTCCGGCTGGCAAAATGTCGTGGGGAACTGGACCCTCAAGCCCGGCAATCTCTACAACTACGGCATCGCCGGCAAGCGCACCTCGGTCAAGCACCTCAACAACTACACGAATATGTACTACAAGGTCCGCATGCGCCGGCGCGGCAACTCGACAGGTGTGGCGGCGAATGCGCTTGTCCTGCGCGGCAATCCGTCGTCCCGAGACACCATGGGCAACTGGAAACCCAGCTACCTCTTCCAGTATGCGAACTCCGGTTGGTACTCCGTCTACCGCTACAACGCTGATGGGAGCTACACAGGCGTCGTCCCCTGGGCGACGACCTCCGCCGTTTACAGGACGGGCTACAACATCGTCGAGGTGTGGGCCTACAGCGATGGCTATCTCGACTTCCACATCAACGGATCACACCTGTGGGGGGGCGGCGACAGCGGCGGTCCGACCTTCGGCAATGTCGGCCTGAGCATCTACACCGAGCCCGGGAAGTACTCCGAGACCTTCGTCGACTACGCGAACCTGACCATCCTGAACAGCCGGTCCTCGCGACGCCACACCGGCGTCTCCGGCACGCCGCGTCTCGGCGGCAGCGTCAATATGGCGCCCGCCTGATCGCATCCGGTCAGCCAACTACCGAGAGGGTGGGCGTCCGCGCGTGCGGATGCCCACCCTCGTCACATGTGAGGATTCCCCATGTTCGTATGTCGTTCCGTCGCCTTCGCCGGGGCGCTTCTTGCCCTCGCAGGTTCCGCGTATGCCGCCCCGTCGGCTTCTTCGGTGGCGCCAGACCGCGCCCCCCACGCGGTCGCCGGCGCCGCCCCGGCGGGCGGCTATGTCACCTTCGCCTGGGGTCGCAGCCTGTGGGCAAATGGCTGCAATCCGGGCACGCCGGCTAAGGGCGTCCGGACCCTGGAGCAGGACGCACAGGACTTGAAAGCGTTCGGGCTCAAAGGCGTTGGCGGTGTTGTCGTGAAGCGCACCTCCGGGACCCGCACGTGCGAGCGCGGGGTCACGAACTCCACCTGGGCGGACCTGGCGAGGCTACGCACGGCATACGGCTGGTCCTTCATCAGCCAGAGCATGACGTATGCCCGGATGGCCACCTTGACCACGGACGCGCAGCGCTACCAGGAGTCGGGGGCGACGCTGCCGCTGCTCGCCAAGCGTGGTCACAAGGAAGCTTGGGGAGCCTTTTTCTATCCCGATGACTCCCAGGATGTGCCCTCCCAGCAGATGGTGTCGAAGTATTTCGCCTTCGGGCGCCTTTACACGCTGGTCGCCACGTACAACACCAAAGCCTCCTCGACGGTTTTTCCGTACACCGTTCTCGTCTACACCCCCCTCGGTGGGCGGTGCGCAGACGAAGCGCTGCCGTGCCACAACATCACGGTGCGCAACAACCGGATCACGCACTCGCCCGACGAGATCGTCAAGGCGTTGAACCCGCCCGCCGGACAGTGGTCGGTGATCCAGATGTTCCGGCTTGTCGAGGGCAAGTCGGGCACGCTCGGTCAGGCGACGGCCTGGGATTGCACGAGTCCCGACTGGCGCAAGCGGTGGACGGGAATCCCCGAAAACTATTGCCGCAACACACTTCTCACCGCGCTCGCCCAGCGCGACCGGTCGGTCGCGAATGTCACCTTCGCCGACATGGCCCGGACCTGGAACCGGCTGCCGGGCGGCTGACCGCGACCACGGCGCTCAGAGGTGCTTGAGCGCCTCGCGCCGGCTCAGCCCGGACAGGCGGTCGCCGTGTTCGGCGACAAAGGCCTCAACCCACTCGGCATCCGTGCGGGCATACTGCCGCAGCGACCAGCCAATTGCCTTGCGCACGAAGAACTCTCGCCCATATGCCGTCCCCTCGACACTCGCGAGGATCGCCTCAGTCAGCAGGTCGGTGTCGGTCCTCTCGCGATGCGGAAGCTGACTGATGATGGACGCGCGCCGCAGCCATAAGTCGTCACTGACCGCCCAGGCGCGCATGATCGGCGTGACGATCGGCCGATGCGCGGCGAGGATCGGTGACACGCTCTTGGACGTCACAGTGTCCACGTGGTCCCACCAGGCCCCGGTCACGATCAGGTGCTTATGCAACGCCAGCGCCACCGGATCCTGCCATGTCTTGGCGGACCGGTGCTGGGCGAGAGTCGTTGCGGCATAACGCTCTTCACGAAACTCCGCGTCATCCCACAGCGACCGGACCGCTCCCACCCACTCCTCGCGCGACGGGGGGAAAGCCGTCGTCGCCAACACGTCCCGCACCAACCGGGTCAGCTCACCACTGGTGATCCCGCGATACGGCATCTCGGATTTCATGTACTTCTGCTGGGCCACTGCACGCGCTGGATCGCCCGAAGCACGAATCGCGGCGCGCAGCGCCTGGACGATGGGATGTGTTGTCACAGAAGCAGTTTCAGGCTGGTCGCCCATAACGCACGGCGGCCCGAGCCCGCGCCTTCGCGGCCTCGACATCACGATTCTTCGGCGGCGCAGCGCTCACGAGATCCTCCAAGAGGTGCCCGGTGATGTGCGCGATCTCCGCGACCGCCTTGTCGAAGACCTCCTGATTGGCCTGCGACGGCTTGGTCGTTCCGGCGACCTTGCGGACATACTGCAGCGCCGCGGCATACACCTCATCGGATGTCGCCGGCGGCTCGAAATTGTTCAGGGGCCTGATATTGCGGCACATGCACCGAATGGTAGCCACGCGCCGCCGACCCTTCGGGAGCGAAGTGGCCGCGCGAGTCAGGCGATGGGTATGCGGTGCGGCCGGGCCAGGCTCTCCGCGGCGCCGTCGCCGATCTCGCCATACCGGCTCGACCCCCAGCACCACAGGGCCTCGGTGTCGAGAGCGCACGTCGACTCGGCCGCCGCCGACAGCCCGAGCCCGCCGGCGTGCACATCGGGGACCGTGACGGGGACTGCGGTGGACTGGCCGAGACCGAGCCCCAGCTGGCCAGCGCGCCCGTCGCCCCAACAGCTCACCTCGCCGGTGGCCGACGCGGCGCACGAATGCCCGGAGCCCGCGGTGAGATGGACGAAACCGGAGTCGAGGCCCTTCGCGGGGACCGGCACTGACGAGTCGGTGGAGCGGCCGTCTCCGAGCTGGCCGAGATCGCCGCGACCCCAGCAGTCGACGCCCCCCGCGGGCGCGATCGCGCACGCGTGCTCCGCGCCAGCGGCGAGAGCCGAGACGCCCAGGGGGTATGCCATCAGCCGCACCGGTTTGGCGCTGTCCTCGCGTGTCCCAATCCCGAGCTGCCCGTGGGCGTTGGCACCCCAGCAATAGACCTCGCGCCGGATCGAATAGACACAGGTGAAATCGCTGCCCGCGACAATATCGGCGAGCTGCTCACCGATGCCCTTGACGAGCGTGGGCTCGTAGACATTGCGCGCGATCGTCCCGATGCCGAGCTGGCCGTGCTCGTCATTGCCCCAGCAGTAGGCATCGCCGCCGGTCGTCAGGGCGCACACGTGCAGGGTGCCGACCGCGACCTTGGCGATCGGCCCGGGCAAGCCGCGCACGGCGACGGGCACGGTCTGGTGGACTTCCTTGCCGTCCCCCAACTGCCCATACGCATTGTGGCCCCAGCAACGGACGGCTCGCGCGTAGGTGATGGCGCAGGTGGTCCGGCCGCCCGCGGCGATATCGATGACATCGGCCAGGAGGCCGGTGACCTGGACGGGCCGAGCGGTGGCCGTGTGCTTGCCGTCGCCGAGTTGACCGACATCATCGCGGCCCCAGCACCACACCGCTCCGCCCTCGGTCAGCGCGCACGTATGCGTCGCCCCTTGCACCACGCGCGCCACCCGGCTGCGTGCCCCCGACACCGGCCCGGTGGTCGTGGCCGAGGAGAGGTCGACGGCGTGCTGCAGGGTGCGTCCGCGCACGGCATACCCCCCGGCGAAGCCGGTGGCCAGAAGCAGAAGTGCGGCGACGAGCCCGGCGAGCAGGCGGCCGAGCCGCCGCCTCGGGGTGCGGTCGTCGGTGGCGGCGTCTTCTGGGGCGCTCGCGGACTCGGGGGTCGGCTCAGGGGTATGCAGCGGCGCGGGGGTAGGGGGTGGCGCGGGAGTCTGCAAGGGGGCGGGTGCGATGGCCTCGCGTCGGGCCTGCCACGCGGCGACCTCGTCCGTGTCGGCGCCAACCGACATGAGCAGGTCGCGCAATTGGTCGGGGGTGGGCAGTTGGCGGCCGGCGCGGATGTCGGCGACGGTGGTGCGACCCCAGCCCGAGATGCTGGCGAGCTGGCGCACCGAGTGCTCGCCCAGGCGTGCCGCGAGGTCGGCGGCGAACTCCTCGGGCGGTGCGGGCACGACCTGATCCTGCCCGCAATCGGGGTCATGGGCGACCGCTGGCTCAGGCCAATCCGAGTTCGGCCGCTTCCTCCCACAACTCCTCGCGCACATCCGGGTGCGCGGCGTCGCGGATCAGGTGGCGGGCTTGCGCCTGCTGGCTGTATCCCCACAGCTCGGCGACACCATTTTCGGTGACGACGGCGGACTGCTGGAAGGAGGTCACCGGCTCGTCGATGAGCGGCACGATCGTCGACACATTGGCCTTCGGATGCCAGGAGCGCAACGCCATATAGGCGGCGCCGCCCGGGGAGTGCAGGGCACCGACGATGAAGTCGGTCTGCCCGCCGAAGCCGGAGTAGATCCGGGCTTTGATGCGGCTGGCATTGGCCTGGCCGAAGAGGTCGATCTCGAGGGCGGTATTGATGCTCGTCATATAGCGCTGCAGGGCGATCATCGACGGATCATTGGTGCGCTCGGTGCGCATCATGCGGACGCGGTGATTGCCGTCGACCCAGTCGTAAAGCTCGCGCGTGCCGATCATGAAGCTCGTCGTGAGCGGCTGGTTGGGGTCCATGGCGCCGCCGCGGTCGAGGGCGAGGACGCCGTCGGAGAAGGTTTCGGTCCAGATCCGCAGGCCCGTGTGGCCGCCGAGCTGGCCGATCGTCGCGTCGGGAATGGCGCCGATGCCGGCCTGCAGGGTCGCGCCATCGGGGACTCGGGCGGCGACGAGTTCGCCGATGCGGGTGCTGGCCTCGTCGGGGGTGGCCGGCGGGACTTCGGGCAGGGGGGCGCTGACTTCGATTGCGTAGTCGACGATGTCGACGGGGATCTGGGCGTCGCCATAGGTGTAGGGCATCTGGTCGTTGATGACCGCGATGATGCGCCCGGATCGGGCCCGGCAGGCCTCGATCGCCGACGGCAGGATGTTGCACTCGATGCCGAGGCTGAGCTGGCCTTCGCGCGCTGGCGCGCAATGCAGGATGACCGCGTCGGGGGGCAGTGGGCCTTGGAAGAGGCGCGGGACCAGCGACAGGCGCGCCGGGACGTATGACAGGCCCGGATGCTTCCGCATACCCCCGCCCACGAAGCAGGTCTCGGCCGTCACGCCCTCGCGCTCGGGGGCGACCCCTTTGCCGGCGTTGAGGGCGTGGATGGTGTAGCGCTCCAGCGTTGCGTCGATGATGCCGATCGCGACCGGCGGGGTGGCGGCATTGCCGCTGACAACGATGCGCGGGTTGTCGGGGAGGGCCGAGAAGACGGAGGCGAGGGCCTGCGTCGAGACGATCTGCATACCTCCATCCTGGCCCGTGGGCGGCGCCGGTCCAAGCAAGGTTGTCCTGGGTCGTTCATGTTGCCCAATACGCGGCGATTCGTGGTCTTTTTGGGGGCTGGGTGGCGGGTGACCTGTGGATGAGAAAGTTCGGAAAAATCTTTCGTCCACACGGGGCTCGCGGCATCTCCGCAGGTCAGCGACGTGTACTTCGTGTTACTCGCGAGTCTCCACAGAGTTATCCACGGGGTGTGCACAACGCTCTTGGGCGTGTTCCACAAGCTGTCCACATGGCATACACAGGGGGGCTTTGTGGTGACCGGCGGGGTGGCCTACGGTGTCGTGATTCCCCGTCGGGCGGCCTCTTCGGAGGGTTGTCGGTGGGCGCTGATTGACTGGATTCCGTGGTCGGCGAAGCGGTCTGGAGAGGTGGTCACGGGTGAGCGTCGCACAACTCGATGTGGGGGCGTTCGGGTCGCCCGATGGGCCCGGCAGCGACCGGGTCCCGCCGCAGGATGTGCACGCCGAGCAGTCGGTGATCGGCTCGATGATGCTGTCCAAGGACGCCATCGGCGATGTTGCTGAGGTGCTGCGGTCGGCGGACTTCTATCGCCCCGCGCACGAGCTGATCCACGACGCGATCATCGACCTCTTCGGCCGCGGCGAGCCGGTCGACGCCATCACCGTCGCCGACGAAATGACCAAGCGCGGCACCCTGCAGCGGGTGGGCGGCCAGGCCTACCTCCACGAGCTGATCCAGGCCGTCCCCACCGCCGCCAATGCCGGCTATTACGCCGAGATCGTCGCCGAGCGTGCCCTGCTGCGCCGCCTCGTTGAGGCCGGCACCCGCATCGTGCAATTGGGTTATGGCCAGGGCGAGGGCGATGTCGACGAGATCGTCAACCGCGCCCAGGCGGAGGTGTATGCCGTCGCGGACAAGCGCGGCACCGAAGACTATGTCCGCCTCGGCGACACCCTCGAAGCCACCCTGAACGAGGTGGAGATCGCCGGCGGCCGCACCGACGAGATGACCGGCGTCCCCACCGGCTTCACCGAGCTCGACGAGCTCCTGCACGGCCTGCACAAGGGCCAGATGATCGTCGTCGCCGCCAGGCCCGCTGTCGGCAAGTCGACCTTCGGAATGGACATTGCCCGCGCGGCGGCGATCAAGCACGGGATGCCCGCCGCCTTCTTCTCCCTGGAAATGAGCCGAACCGAGATCTCGATGCGCGTGCTCTCCGCCGAGGGCTCGCTGTCGCTGCAGGACCTGCGCAAGGGCACGGTCGGCGATCAGGGCTGGCAGAAGCTCGCCAAGGTCGTCTCCCGCATCGAGAAGGCCCCCTTGTTCATCGACGACTCCCCGAATATGTCGCTGATGGAGATCCGCGCCAAGTGCCGGCGTCTGAAGACCCAGCACGGCCTGAAGCTGGTCGTCATCGATTACCTCCAGCTGATGAGCTCCGGTAAGAAGGTCGAATCCCGCCAGCAGGAAGTCTCCGAGTTTTCCCGCGCGCTCAAGCTGCTGGCCAAGGAACTCGAAGTCCCCGTCATCGCGATCTCCCAGCTCAACCGTGGCCCCGAGCAACGCACGGACAAGCGCCCCCAGATGTCCGACCTTCGCGAGTCGGGCTGCCTCACCGCCGACACCAAGATCCTGCGCGCCGACACCGGTGCCGAGGTCAGCCTCGGGGAGCTGTATGCCAGCGGCGAGCGCGATATCGAGGTCTGGGCGATGGATGAGTCGCTGCGCTACGTCCGCCGGCCGATGACGCACGTCTTCTCCACCGGTGTCGCCCCCGTCTTCCGCCTCACCCTCGCTTCCGGCAAGACCGTGCGCGCCACCGAGAACCACCCCTTCCACACGTATGACGGGTGGCTCCCCCTCGCTGCCCTGCGCACCGGCACCCGCGTCGCCGTCCCCCGCCACGTGTATGCCCCCCGCGCCCTCACCGAGTGGGATGACGCGCGCGTGGTCGGGTTGTCGCGCGAGGTCGCTGCTGGCCGGGCCGGCATCGGGGCCGACGTCTTCGCCCTCCCCAAGCCGCAGATCGCCCTCTTTGTCGCATCGCTTTTCGAGGCGGCCGGGTCCGTCGTCGTGGACGACGACAGCGAGGGCCGGATCTCCTTGCCTGTATGCCGCGCCGACGCCGACGCCATCACCCGCCTGCTCTTGCGCTTCGGCATCCAGACCCGGATTGCCGGCGTCGCCGGCGACGTAGTACTCGACATCGACGGCGTGGACAGCCAGCGTCGCTTCTTGCAGGAGATCGGTCTCGGGGCTCGCGACCACCCCGCCGCGGCGGCGCTGCTGGCTTCCGTGCGCGCGGCCGGCGTCGACCACGACCTCCACGGCTCGGGTGACTCTTTGTGGCACAACGTCTCGGCGGCGATGAGCACAGAGGGGGTTGGCGCTGGGCGCGAAACCGGCTCCGGCGCAGCGGTTCTCACCCGCATCACCGAACTCCTCGACTCCGCTGACCTCGACCTCACGGCTGTCAACGATGTCTTTTGGGACGAGGTTGTCTCGGTCGTCCCGGCCGGTATCGAGGAGGTCTTTGACGCCACAGTGCTCGGCACCCACAACTTCGTCGCGGACGGCGTCGCGGTCCACAACAGCATCGAGCAAGACGCCGACGTTGTGATCCTGTTGCATAAGGACAAGGAGCGCGAAGGCGAAGCCGATGTGCTCGTGGTGAAGCACCGCAACGGCCCGACGAAGGATTTGGTTCTGGGCTTCCAGGGGCACTACGCCCGCTTTTCTAACATGGCCGCCTCCGGGGGCTTCTGAGATGTTGTAGAGAGGGGGCCTAGTTTGTACAAACGGCTCTGTACATTGTTTACGGCCACTTGCGGCGTGTCGTTAGGAGTTTCGCCCACGGCGTGGTATTGGAGCGCCAGCGTTCGATAGTGTCGCTGTGCAGACAAAGTTCGAGGGCGTCCCGTTGGCCCGGGACGCCCTCGTGAACAACTACCTGATCCCTTGGCTGGGTGGCAGGAGGAGTCGTTGTGTCCACAGTAGATGTTGCGGTGCCCGAAACTCAATCTTCGGACCCGGAGTGGTCTTTCGCTGTGGGAGGCCAGGTCGTCTCTGGCTGGGACTGGGGTGCTGGACCTCCAGATGTGCGGCAGCTGGGGTCGGTCCGCAAGGTTCGCTCCTCGACGTACTCGCGCAACGTTCCGGTGCATGCCTTCTCGATGACAATCGGGGACGATCTGACACTGGAGTCGGGCCTGGAGCATCAGTTGATGATGATGCTCGACCGCGACCGGGACGTCGCGTGGCTGGTGGCCCAACCGTTCCTCCTTCGGTGGTCACCGAAGAAGTCGCACTATCCCGACCTGCTCAGCGTGGGCGTCGACGGGTCGGTGACGGTGTGGGACGCGCGCCCGGCCGAGTTACAGGACATCGACTTCAATTGGAAGGTCGAGAAGACTGCTGAGGCGTGCACCGCCCGGGGGTGGAGGCACCGGGTCTTTCCCGGACTCTCTGGCGAGGAGGAGGTCAACCTGCGGTGGCTGTCGATGGCCCGCAGGCAGCAGCCGTGGATGCCAGCCGCGACGTCACGTCTACGCGAAATCACCCACGGCGCCGGCGTGACCTTCGGGGACATCGCCGCAGCCGATGAGGGCGGCTATCTGTTGTCGACACTGTGGCACCTGGCTTGGCGGGGCGACGTCGAGTTGGACCTTGCCGACCGGTGGAGCGAAGACACTCCTGTGGTCTGGGCGGGACGGTCGTGAGCGTGCGTGTCGCGCTGCACGACGGCGCGACCATCCAAGGTGAAGATGGCCGCCCGCTGCTGGTGGTGGGTGTCCGCCCGCTGAGCGTGCGCGTCGAGACCATCCACGGCGAAGTTCTCGACATTCGGTTCGAGGACCTCGAGGTCGCCGTCGGGATGCTCGATGGCCGCGTTGATGCCGTGGCGGGGCCCTTCCGGCACAAGTTCGAGAGCGTCCGTGAGGCCGCGCGCCAGTTGGCGCTCGACCGCGAGGAGATCGTCCTGACCGTCGAGACGGGCTTCGCGCGGGGACATCGTGCCTTGGCGCGCGAGGGTGAGCCCTTCTGGCCGTTCGATCCGGCAGACGGAATCTCGCTGGCTCGCAAGCTCTCGGCGATGGTCGAGCAACTGGCAGCCGAGGATGATCTGGATCGTCAGGCTAGTCGTGACCGTGAGGCAGGTCGCTCGACGCGGCCGGGTCGGATCGGGTCCCCGACCGCCAACGCCATCCGGAACTGGCACCGGGACTACTTCGGGGAACCGGGGGGACTGTTCGAGCTGGTCGATGGCCGCAGCCGGAAGGGCCGGTCGCAGTTCGACTCGTTGGACGAGGAGATCAAGGACGTGTGCAAGGGGGTCGTGGGCCGGTTCGACGGGACGGAGTCCGCAAAGCGGCAGAAGGACATCTACCGCCAGGTCCTGTCCAAGCTCAGTGCGGACGGCTTCGTGATGGAGGAGCTGCCTCGGGACACGCTGCGCAGGTACATCGCGCACGTGGTCAAGCCGTTGGGACGCACGACGCGGGCGCACAAGACGAACAAGCTGCGGACCACTGCCTCGTATTCGTCGTTCGCGACGGTCGGTGTGGGGCAGGTGGTGGCGATCGATGTGACCCGCGCGGACAACTTTTGCTTCGACCCGTTCACCGGGTCCGCGGTCAGCGTGGAGGTGATGACGGCGATCGACCTGGCCAGCCGGGTGATCGTGGGGACGAGGGTCTTCCCCCGCAGCCCGACCGGGTTCGAGGCCGGCCTGCTGCTGGTCGACATCCTGCGGCCCTACAGCCTCGCGGTGGATCCGGCCCGGGTGGATGACTGGCGGTGGGCCGGGGTCCCGGAGCACATCGGGTTGTTCCCGCATGCACTGGCCGAAGCCGAGCGCATCGATGGGCTCGCGGGCCGGCCGTTGGTCGGTGAGCACGGCATCCCCGGTGTGCTGCCGGATGCGATCCGAGCGGATCGGGGCAGTATTTTCACCGGGACGCATTTTCGGGCGTTGTGTCGCCAGTTCGGGATCAACTTGCTGCTCTCCCGTGGTGCGCACCCGACCGACAACGCGGTCATGGAGCGCTTCTGGGAGACCCTGCAGGCCTGTTTCCAGGCCGCGCCTGGGTACAAGGGCCACAACGTATCCGAGCGGGGCTCGAAGGTCGGGCGTATCACCTTGGACAAGGCCGGTCAGCCGGTCTTCCACGGCGGTGCCCCGGCGCTGACGCCGCGGGAATTGGAGCGGCACATCCGGGAGTGGATCGCCACGACGTATCACCGCAGCCCGCACTCCAGCCTGGTGCTGGCCGACAAGAGCATCACCGCCGAGGATGCCCGGATGCGGCTGACCCCACTGGACGTCTACGACAGCCTGATGGCCGCCCAGGGGCGCATCCACGTGCTCCAGCGTGCGGACCTGATCTACGACGCGATGCCCATCCGGTGGGGCCAGATCGGCGCCAACGGCGTCGAGTTCGACGACTTGTACTACGACTGCCGAGAGCTGGATGAGTTCCGCAACGTGCGGGACTGGACCTTCCGCTCACCTGACCAGACCGGGCACACCGGTGATCGGCGTGCCTGGGCCGGAGCGAAGGCGGCGCCGTTCTACTACGACCCTCGGGATGTCTCGGCGTACTGGCTGCGTCACCCCGACACCGACCGGATCATCCGGGTGCCGTGGCGCCGGGAGCACGAGTTGCGGGCACCGATGACCGGGGTGACGTTGCGGCATGCGAAAGGCCTGATGAAGAAGCGCGGCGCCTACCGGGACCTCTCCCGCGACGGCATCGAGGAAGAGGTCCTGACCACCCTGAACACGGCTGACGGGTACGACCGGTTGCGGGGGGACCCGGACCTGGCGGACTGGCACGGCAACATGCTCACCGCCGCCGCCATGCGCTCGGGCCAGTCCAAGCACGACCACGGCGAGGCGGCCTCCGCCGCCGGCGGTCGCACCCCATCGACCGGCGGAGCGCCACGCCCGCGGTCGCGCCCCGCACCGCCGGCGAAGACGACCAGGGCGCCCTGGGAGACCGACGCCGCCGACTGGTCGAACTTGGAGGAGCAAGAATGAAGGCCGACCTGCTGCACTCCCTGGCCTTCACTCCGCCGATCGGGCCACCGCCGATGATCACCACCCGCGAGGCCAACTGCATGTCCGGCGAGGAGCGACGCGCCCGTGCGAGCGAGGTGCGCCGCTTCCTGGCGGGCCGCTACTTCGACTCCGACCGCGACCGCGGCATCCGGCAGCGCCTGACTGCCCTGATCGAGGGCAACGCGCAGTCGCTGACCGGGACCAAGGACGTGGCGATCGTGACCGGCGACAACGTTCTGGGCAAGTCCACGATGCTCTACCAAGTCGCCTTCGAGGCGCACCGACGCCTGGTCGCCCCGCACACCGACCCTGATGTCCGTCCCGTGACCACCGCCCGCACCATCACCGGACGCAGGGTCGAGAACCTCGAGGTCGACCACGTGCCCGTCCTCTTCCTGTCCCTGGCGGCCGGCACGACGGTGGCGAAGTTCAACGCGCAGATCGTCCAGGCCTTGGGCTACCCGCCCGGTGTCGAGAAACGCGTGCGCTACCTCGATCTCCTTGAACGACACGGTGTCCGCCTGCTGATCGTGGACGACCTGCACCTGCTGAAAACCTCACTGAAACTGGGCCGCGAGGCGCTGGACCACCTCAAAGCCGTGGTCACCGCTGTCGGCGAGCTCGGGGCTACCGTCATCCTCGCCGGCGCGAATCTGCACACACATCCGGTCATGGACGACCCGCAGGTGACCGGGCGGGCCTACGAGATCCCCGTCGCGCCCTATTCGGGCACCACGAAGGCCGACAGGCTGGCCTTCCAACAGTTCCTGCGTGAGTGTGCGAAGCACGCCCAGCCCTACCTTCCGGCCGGTCGGCCCGACCACATCTGGAAGGAACTGCCACACATCTGGCTCGAACGCAGCGCCGGCTACCACCGCGACCTGCTCCAGCTGCTGCGCGACGCCACGACCGCCGCCATCGAGGACGGAACCTGGGCCATCACCGAGAAGCACCTCGCCGGCGTCACGCTGGCTGCGCGAGCCGAACGACGAAACGCAGACGCTCACGCCACGCGGCGGCGAGCGACCGCCCCGGTCGGTGACCCTTCGGCTACCGCTGCCCCAAGGTCAGGAGCCTCGGCATGACCGAGCCAGCGCCGCCGCCGCTGCCCGCTCGTCCAGACCTGCGACCCGGCGAGGACATCGCGGCCCTTCTGGCGCGCACCGCCAGCGCGAACCACACCACCGTCCGCGAGCTGACCGGCCTGCAGGTCCACTCGCGGGTCTGGGAAGAGCCCCCGGATGACCTGCTGCACCGCGTCGCGGCACTCACCTCGACCGCCGTGGACGAGCTGAGGCCAGCGACCCTGCGTGGCGCCTACCCGGGGATGGCGCCGGAGCGAGCCCGCACCGGCCGGCGGTATGCCGGTCAACCCGCCACTTGCCCCCAGTGCCAGATTGCGACCGTCGCCGCGCGGCTGAACATTGTCGTGCTGTGCCCCAACTGCGGCTGCTTCCTGCACGACGCCTACTTCCCGCACCCCAGCCACCCGGGACCCGACATCGAGGCGGTCCACCGTGAGATGCTCGCCACCCTCTGCTCAGCCGGTGAGTCTCAGCGTGCTCGAGACCGGCTGACGCGACTCGAATCTCTGATGGCCGGTCTCGAGCACGCGTTGTGGACCAACTGGCCCCCACTCCTACCCGGAGAGTCCACCCTCTGGCGTGAGGCCGTGGTGGATTTCCTGCGCTGGGGGCTGCAACCGGGCCGGGTCGTTGCCAGGCCGCCGTACATCAGCGCGACGACCCTGGCGCTGACCTGGGCCGCTTCCGCCACACAGGCCGCGGCCCGTGACCTCGCCGACCAGATCGCCATCATGGGCGACCCGTGGTTGCCCGCCAGGGACCTGGTGCCGCGATGGCCCGACGCTCACACGGGGTGCGAGGCCGTGCTCTCCCTGATCCTGGACCACGGCATCCACGTCGGGCACATCCCTACAACCATGCGCCGCAACCACGACCTCCTCGTGCTGCCCGAAGCGACCCGCACCATCCGCACCGCCGAGGCAGTCGCCCTGACCTCACTCGTCGCCCAGGCCCGGAACAGCGACCTCTCGATCCGCGACATCCACACGCTGCACGCAGCCACGATCAACCCTCAGGTGGCCCGGCTCGCCGAGCACATCACCGAAGACGTGGACACCTACCGCCGCCTGGCGGCCCACCTGGCCTTCCTCCTCGAAGAAGGGCTGCCGCCGCTGGCGCAGCGTCGCGAGGCGCTGCGCAACGTCAAGATGATTCCCCACGGCGTCATCGAAGAGCTGCCGGCCGCTGCGGCGCACACGCCCGATGCCGGGAGGCTGGCAGCGGCTTGGGTGTGGCTGGATGCCACCCTCGGGCGTCCGGCTGGTGGACCACATGCCCAGATGGCCCCTCGGCTGCTGTTGGCCTTCGACCACGACATGAACCCCGAAGGCCGACTGCTCCTGCGCGACTGGTGGCAGCACCACCTGCAGCTCAGCGCCACGGTCGCCGTCGACGCCCTCCCGCGACTAGGCCGTGATCACGGTGAGCGTCGTGTCTCCTGACCCCGGCCGCAACCTGCCGGCCCGCCCGACCCTGCACGCCGGCCAAGCCCTGGACTGCTACCTCGAGCACGCCGCCGACGCCAACCACATACCGGCGGCCACGGTCATGCGCGCCATCACCGACGCGTGCGACACCACCCGCTACGTGCTGCTGCGCCCCACCCCCCGCACCCTCGAGGTCCTCTCGGGCCTGACCGGCCAGTCGACCGCGGCGCTGACCGCGGCGACGCTCGCCGCCGTCGACGGGACGCTGCTGGACCTGTCCGGTCTCGACCCGCACCACCAGCCCAGCTACCGCGCCGTCGCCGCCCGAGGCTGGGCACCCGGTCAAGGCACCCAGATCTGTCCCCGCTGCCTCGCCGAGACCGGCACCTGGGACATCTCGTGGCGAATCCCCACCACCACCGTCTGCCTCCGCCACGGCTGCTACCTGCTCTCGACGTGCCCGGGCTGCCAGCGGCCCTTCCGCGCCACCAGATCCACGCTCCTGCGCCCGATCGGCGCAAAGACCCGCTGTGGCAATGCCCTGGGTCGACGCGGCCATTACTGCCCAACGGACCTCAGCACGCTCCCGATGGAGCCGGCCGACCCCGGCTGCGTCGACCGGCAAGCACGTACCCAGGCCCAGTCGCTGGTGGCGCGACCACCCCAGGTCTTCGGTGAAGGCACCACGGCCCGCCGGTTCATGGCGGACGTCCATGGCCTGACCGCCCTGCTGCTGCACATCGCCACCGCCACCACCCGTCCCGGCCTGCTGCCCGAATGGGCGGGACAGGTCCACGCTGCGACCCATACACAGCAGCGGGCACCCCGATGGGGCCTGAAACTACCCGCGGACATCTCCACCCGATCCCAGGCGCTGACTACGACTGCGGACATCCTCACCAGTAGCGGCATCGAGGAGGCCGTCACGCGCTTCGCGCCGTGGGTGGAGGCGATCCCGCGCACCCCGGACGGTTTGCTGGGCTGGGTCGGCGACCACACCCGGCACACCAGCTCCACGACCCGCCTGGTCATGGCCACACATGCGCCACGCCGGCGCCTCTCGCGCCTACTCGACGCGACGCCGCCGCTGACGGTCTCCACCCGGCAGATCCCCCAGGTCCTGCCGGTCGAGCTCTACGAGGAGCACTTGGGCATTCTGTTCACCTCCCGACCCGAAACCGTCCAGCTGTTCGCTTCCCTGACCATGGCCCTCACCCACCCCGGCATCACCACCTGGGCCGCGGCCGCACAAGCCCTCGGACTGCCTCCAGATCTCGGATCGCGGTGCGCCGCAGCCGCCGCGGCCAGCCAGACCGCTTCACCCGCGGCCGTCCTCGAGGCCATAACCGCCGCCGCGGGCGATCTCGACCGGCGGGATTACCGAGCCCTGGAAGACCAGGTCCATGCCCTCGCCGCATCGACCTCGTGGTTCATCGCCTGGGCACGTAGATACCGGCCAGGCACCCGGGCCTCAAACTGGTCTCTGGCCGTGCAGTGGCTATGGGTCAAGGCGGCCCATGCCCACCCGGGGACCGCGCCTCTGGCAGATCCAGCACGAATGCGGAGATTCTCCGCCACCCTCAGTACCGCGCAACAGGTCAGCCTGCGACAGGTCCTAGACCAGCCCACATCAGAAGCGGAGAGTCCATGAGCCCACGCAGCGCCGCGCCGATCACCGACGACGTCATCGCCGCGATCGCAAAGTTCTTTCACGGCGGAGCCGGACCCAGTCACAGCGAGATCAGCCGAGTGCTCACCGGCACCGGCTACAGCGACGACTACACCTATGACCCCGACGTTCAAGGGCCCAACAAGGAGAAGCGTGTCCTGCGGGGCCTAGCTCTGGCCAAGCGACAACCTGCCCGGGCTCGGGAGCTCGTCGACGGCCTGCTGTCCCTGCTGCGCGTCAACGGCCTGATCGGTGAAGGCGCGGCAGGTGAGGACGTCGACCGCCTCCGGCGAGCTCTCGGGTCCGCCGGTTGGCGCCTCACCCAAGAGGGCCATGTTCATCCGTTCGGCCAGGTCGACCTGGACACCGGGGGCAGGGCCGCTCTCGACGAACAGGTCGACCGGCTACGCCGCTCCACCAGCGATCCGGCGCTGCTGATCGGGACGGCCAAGGAGCTGCTGGAGTCCGTCTCGAAGTTCGTCCTTGAAGAGACGGGCTTCCCGGTCAACGAGAAGATGGACTACAACCAGCTGTGGCACCTCGCCCGCGAACGCCTCGGTGTCCTGCCCCAGCAGGTTGACCCGAACGTCCCAGGCGCCAACGCGATCCGCGCGATCCACCAGTCAACCTGGAACATCGCCGACCAGATCAACGCGCTACGCAACCTCCAAGGCACCGGCCACGGACGGACCCTGCCATCAGGGGTATCTGAAGATCTCGCGATGCTCGTCGTCCGCGAAGCCGCCACCGTCGCCGACTACATGCTCGCCAGACTCGAACGCGAGAAGGGATGACCGCCAGCTCGACCCGCCCTGGGGCGGCCGCACGTCCCTGTCAACGCTGCTCGAGGTCTGACGGTGCGCGCGAGACCCCAGCCCACAGGGCATCCAGATGGTCGCGACTTGTCCCACGACGAGGTTGGGGACGCGGTAGCACGCACCGTCCCGGCCTTGCAATAGCTAACGAGCGCAATTACACCGTCTCTGGCATGGACCTGCGGAGGCTGCGCGAACAAACCGACGAGGCCGTTCACGCGACGATCGAGCAGGCTGGGTAGACCACCGCAGCCAGCGCCTGACATCTCACGGCAGGGTGACTCATAGACTGTGGGTCATGGCCCTCGACTGCCGAGCCCGCGCGCGGGCTGGTCGCGCGCTTCAGCCTCGATGGGGCCTGCTGATTCTGGGGCTGGCCACCGCGGTGGTCGCCGGCATCCTTGCCATGCACGGATTCTCCGTCGGCCATCACATGCCGGGCGAGGTCTCCACGCAGCAGGTGGACTCGAGCACGAGCCACCACACGCATCAAGACCCAGCGAGCTCGGGCGCACATTCATGTCCGTCCCCCGGCTGCGACGAGCACGGCTCGATGGCCGCGATGTGCTTGCTCATGCTGCTGTGGCTGGTGACCCTCGTGCCACGGCGCGGTGGCTCCTCGTGGCGATGGCAACCCCCGTGGGTGACCTGGCTCGCTGCCCAGTCACCACCCCCACCGGGGCACCTGTCACGCGTGTCGTTGATTCGGCTGTGCATCATCCGAACGTGAGCAGGCGTCTCGCGTCCGAGCACGCCACACGGCGTCGCCGGACGCAGTCCTGCCCGATCAACGACACCAGACAAGGAATCGCGATTTCGCATGCGCAAGAACACCATCACCAAGACATTGGCGACCGCCGCGGCAGCCACCCTCATCGTCAGTGGCTGCTCCCAAGGCAGTAGCAGCCACGACTCCCACGGCGGCAGCGAGAGCGGCAGTAGCCAGGCGTCGGCACAGTTCAACGACGCCGACGTCACCTACGCCGAAGGCATGATCATGCATCACCAGCAGGCCGTGGAGATGTCCGACATCATCCTCGACAAGTCCGGGGTCAACCCCGACGTGGTGGAGATGGCCAAACAGATCAAGAAGGCCCAAGGGCCAGAGATCAAGGAGATGCAGACCTGGCTCAAGGACTGGGGTCAGGACGACTCGGGCCACGAGGGCCACGGTGGCGACTCCGGCTCCGGAGACGAGATGAGCCATGACGGCATGGTCAGCCCCGAGGACATCAAGAAGCTCAAGGCAGCCGACGGCGAACAAGCCTCTACGCTGTTCCTCGACCAGATGATCGAGCACCACCAAGGCGCCGTGAAGATGGCCAAGGACCACCGCCAGGACGGGGAGAACCCCGACGCGGTGGAGCTGTCCAAGAACGTCATCAGCGACCAGAACGCCGAGATCAAGGAGATGCGGACCTTGCGCTCCTCGCTCTGATTTCTCGCAACGGGCCCTGATCGACACCAGTTCACGCACCCCCAACGATCAGCCGACGCAGTCTGCTCCTGGTCGGCATCGGGTCGGCGTGTCAGTGACGGACTAGACGCCCCACACGGACCGCGAGATGCTCACGAAGCGCACAGAGGTCCTGCAGGCGGCCCGGTGCTCAAGGACCACCGTCGGTTGCCTGTTGCGTGTTCCGCATGCGGCCCACGAAGGGCACGAATCTGCCTACGCGAGCGGCGTAGGCAAGGAAGTCCGGACCATGTGCCTTCAAGAGGTAGGGCTCCTCGACGGCTCTGACTTGGAGCTCCATCCCTGCGATGAGGGCCATCAGTGCGGCAGCCGATATGGCGTTGGGCGTCATGATTAGTACGCCCGCCATGGCCAGAACCATGGTGGAGAAGATCGGGTTGCGAACGGTCGCGAAGGCCCCTGTGGTCACCAAGCCGGTTCGTTCGGACGGGTCCACTCCGATGCGCCACGAATCTCCCATCGCCTGCTGCGCTGCCAACACGAGGGCCAGCCCGATCACGGCCAGCCCAAGGCCGAGCCACCAGGCCCAGCGAGGCATTGCGATCGTTGAAGCGGGAACGAGCAGCGACAAGAATGGTCCAGCCGCCCCAAGGATGAGCGCGCCGGCGAACAGCCACACACCCAGACGGCCAGCCTTGCTGCTGTCCGAAGCGATCCGACGGATCCCGGGGTCCCCGGTCCGCCGGTGGTGCTGCAAGGTCCTCACCCCGAATGTCAGCGCGAGGCCGATGAGGTAGACGGTGAGCGCTATGAGTGCCTTCGCATCTGGGGATGTCGTCATGTCGGGTGCTTCCCATCGATTCGAGCGGACTGTCGGGAGGACTCGTTCTAGAAGTGCTCAACCCCGGTGCAGGTGCGTTCTCGCACTGCTGTCGTCTCCATCTGGATGGTGGCGTGCTCGAAGGAGACGGGGAAGTGCTCCTTCAGGCAGGATCGGATCTGCTCGAGGATCTGCGGTGCGTGGCCGGATTCGAAGCAGTCGTCGTCGATGACGACGTGCGCGGAGACGACTGGCAGGCCGGTGCCGATCGTGGAGGCGTGCAGATCGTGGACCTCGTGGACGTGGTCCAGCTCGAGGATGTGGGCTCTCACCGCGTCCAGATCGACGTCCTTCGGGGTGAACTCCATCAGCACTCTCACGGTCTCACGCAGGAGGCGGTAGGCGCGGGGCAGGATCAGGGCTGCGATGAACAGGCCGGCGATGGTGTCCGCTCGCTGGAAGCCGGTCGTGGCGATGACGATGGCAGCCACGATCACCCCGAGGGAGCCCAGGGCGTCGTTGAGCACTTCGAGGAAAGCTGCGCGCATGTTGAAGTTCGCGTCACGACTGGAGGACAGGACCACCATGGCGGCGATGTTGGCCGCCAGTCCGATGATGCCGAAGAACAGGAGCTCCTTGCCCTGGACCTCGGCAGGTTCAAGCAGTCGGCGCAGTCCTTCGACGGCTGCGTAGGAGCCGACCACGAGCAACAGGAGTGCCTGTCCTAGTGCGGCGACGACCTCGATCCGGGCAAACCCCCAGGTGCGCTTGCTGCTGGGTGGGCGCAGCATCATCGTGGCGGCGATGACCGCTACCAGCAGACCGGTCGAGTCCGAGAGGGCGTGAGCGGTGTCGGTCAGCAGCGCCAGGCTGCCGGTGATGACACTCCCGATCGCCTGGGTTAGGACGATGAGCGCAGTGATGCCGAAGGCGATCAGGAGCCGGTTGCGCAGACCTCGGTCCGCTCGCCCGTCCGTCGGGCCGTGGTGGTGATCGGCTGCCATCACAGCTCCTCGGTGGCCAACTGGTCGTGGTCGTGGTGATCGCGAAGCGACAATGACGCTCCGGACGCTGCGAGCAGTGCATCCGCGCTCTCGAGCAGGTCGGACAGTCGCGAAGGATCGGCCAGCGAGAACCACGACGCGCGGCCCTCGGCCCGCACGGTCACCAGTCCGCAGTCGCGCAGGCACGCCAAGTGCTTGCTTACGGTCGATTGCGCGAGGTGCATGTGCTCCACGAGGTCCCGGACGCGGTGCTCGCCGCTGGCGAGATGTGTGAGCAGAGCCAGGCGGGTGGGTTCGGCCAAGGCGTGGAACAACGCAGCAGAGGCGTCAGGCACCTCAATCGCTGTCGGACCTTCGCTTCTATCATTGATCGTCATATGACGATGCTATCACCAAATGGCGATGCAGGCTTGCGGTGGCCCCGTTGCCCTGCAGATCTCTTGGGTCAGCGGTCGATGTATAGTCAGTGCATGCTGAACAGTGCCGCTCGTCTGGACGTACTCAATCGGCTGGGGAGGGCAATGGCGGACCCGACTCGGGCGCGGATCCTGATGTCGCTGCTGCAGGCGCCCGGTTATCCGGCCCAATTGGCGCGCGACCTCGATCTGAGCCGTACGAATGTCTCGAACCATCTGGCCTGTCTGCGTGGCTGCGGGATCGTCGTCACTGTCACGGAAGGGCGCCGCACCCGATACGAGATCGCCGACGCGCACCTGACGCGCGCTTTGGAGTCGTTGATGGAGGTGGTCCTGGCGGTCGACGACGGGGTCCCCTGCGTGGACGAGGACTGTGACGTGCCGCTGTGCTGCGGGAGCGCGCCTCGTCCCGTCGCCGATGAGCAGGTGGTCTGACGTGAGTGATGCGTGCTGTGGCACCGACGAGCCCGTGATCGAAGAACTCGCACCCTGGTGGCGTGATCGTGCCCTGGCGCTGCCGCTCGTCGCGGGCGTGCTGTGGCTGACCGGTCTGCTTCTGGAGCTCGCCGGCGCCGAAGACCCTGCCGTGGTCGCCTACGTGCTCGGGTTGGCGGCTGGCGCTTGGACGTTCGCTCCGGCAGCGGTGCGGCAGCTGATCACGGGCCGAGGGGCTGGCCGGTTGGGCGTGGGGCTGCTCATGACGATCGCCGCCACGGGTGCCGTGCTGCTAGGGCACGTGGGTGAGGCCGCCGCGTTGGCCTTCCTGTTCTCCATTGCCGAGGCGCTCGAGGACCGCGCCATGGATCGAGCTCGGCACGGGCTGCGGGCGTTGTTGTCCCTGATCCCCGAGACCGCGGTGGTCTCGCGAGCGGGAACGAACGAGAGCATCCCGGCCGAGCAGGTCCGTCGGGGCGATGTCCTCGTCGTCGGCGCCGGCGACCGGGTCAGCACCGACGGCAGCGTCGAGGCCGGGCACTCGTGGTTGGACACCTCGGCGATCACCGGTGAGTCGATCCCCCTCGAGGTTGCTCCCGGTGACGCGGTGGCGGCCGGGTCGGTCAACACCTCGGGAACGTTGCGCATCAGGGCGGTCGCCGACGGGCGCGACAACTCCTTGACCCAGATGGTTGAACTGGTCGAGCAGGCTCACGCGGACAAGGGTGAACGCGCCCGTCTGGCCGACCGGATCGCCCGACCCCTCGTGCCGCTGGTCCTGCTCGCCGCAGCACTGATCGCCGCCTTCGGGTTCGTGATCGGTGACCCGCAGACGTGGATCGAGCGGGCCCTGGTGGTGCTGGTCGCAGCCTCACCCTGCGCGCTGGCGATCGCGGTCCCGGTCACGGTGATCTCGGCGATCGGCTCGGCCAGCAAATTCGGGGTGATCATCAAGTCCGGGGCCGCCTTCGAGCAGCTCGGCACGATCCGCGCGGTCGCCTTCGACAAGACAGGCACCTTGACCCGCAACGAGCCCCAGGTGGTAACCACTCACCCGGCCAGCGGTCACACCGACGCCGAGGTGCTTGCCCTGGCAGCGGCACTTGAGGCTGCCAGCAGCCACCCGCTGGCTGCAGCCGTGGTCGCCGCCTCACCGGACCGGCCCGAAGCGAGCAACGTCCAGGAGCACGCCGGACACGGCCTGACCGGGCTGGTCGGCGGACGCCGGGTGCGCGTGGGCAGCCCCCGTTGGGTCGCCCCCAAGGACCTGACCGCGCAGGCCGGCGCCATGGCCGACGAGGGCATGAGCCTCGTGGTGGTCGAGGTCAACGACCGTGCGTGCGGCGTGATCGGCATCCGCGACGAGCTGCGCCCCGAGGCAGCCCAGGCCATCGCGGACCTGCACCAGCAGGGCGTGTCCACAATGATGCTCACCGGCGACAACACCCGCACGGCCCAGGCATTGGCCAGCGAAGCGGGCATTCGACACGTCTACGCAGAGACCCTGCCTCAGGACAAGGCCGAGCACATCCGAGGCTCGAAGAAGACGAGCCCGACGGCGATGATCGGCGATGGCATCAACGACGCGCCTGCACTGGCCTCGGCCACCGTGGGTATCGCCATGGGCGCCAGCGGGTCCGCGGCTGCGATCGAGTCCGCCGACGTCGCCTTCACCGGCCACGACCTGCGCCTGCTACCCCAGGCTCTCGCGCACGCCCGCCGCGGGCGGGCGATCATGACCCAGAACGTCGTGCTGTCCGTGGCCCTGATCGCCATCCTCTTCCCACTGGCCCTGTTCGGCGTGCTGGGCCTGGCCGCGGTCGTGCTGGTCCACGAGATCGCTGAGGTCGTCGTCATCGGCAACGGGCTCCGAGCCATCCGCACCGAGCGCCCCTCCCAGCCAGAGGACAGGAACAGTGCATACCCTGCGCGCAGCCAGCGCCTTTCGACGATGGGAACCCGATGAGCAAGAGCCTGAAGCTGTCCATGGCCATGATCGTGGCGGTGCTCGTGGCCCTGGTCGCCGCGGTGACGTTCAGCCGCGCCGGTGACGAAGCGACACCCAGCGACTCCGGCAACGGGACGTCCGAGCCGCTGGTGCGCGAGGACAGCCCCCGCCTGACCTCCGGCAAGGAAGCGACATTCGTGGAGTACCTCGACTTCGAGTGCGAGGCCTGCGGTGCAGCCCACCCCGTCATGACGGACCTGCGGGAGAAGTACGGCGATGACGTGACCTTCGTCGTGCGATACCTCCCCCTGCACGGCAACTCGATGAACGCGGCCCTGGCCGCCGAGGCCGCCCGTGAGCAGGGTGAGTTCGAGGCCATGCACGACCAACTCTTCGAGACCCAAGGCGAGTGGAGCCACTCGGAGTCCTCCAAGGCAAAGACGTTCGAGGGGTACGCCAAGGACCTGGGTCTGGACATGGAGCAGTACCGCGCGGACGTGAAGGACCCGGCCATCAAGAAGCGCATCGAGCAGAGCACGCAAGACGCGCAGGAGCTGGGCGTGACCGGTACACCAACGTTCTTCCTCGACGGGGAGAAGATCGAACCGTCCACCATCGGTGACTTCGAGACCAAGCTTGATGCCGCGATCGAAGACTGACCCGGCCACGGGGATGCCCGCACCGGCGACCAGCGCACGTGGACTCGGCCGCCTGCACCTCATCGGGGGCCTGGTCGGGCTGGTCTGCGCTGTCGTGCTGCTGGTGGAGAAGATCGAGCTGCTCAAGAACCCGGACTACGTCCCCACCTGCAGCATCAACCCGATCCTCTCCTGCGGCTCCATCATGTCCACCCCACAGGCCGACGCCTTCGGCATCCCCAACCCCATCATCGGAGTCGCCGGGTTCGCCGCTCTGGCCACGCTCGGAGCGGTCCTGACCACCGGAGTCAGCCTCCCCCGATGGCTGTGGCTGGCCACTCAGGCAGCAGTGACCCTCGCGGTGGTCTTCATCCACTGGCTGATCTACCAGAGCCTCTACGTCATCGGCGCGCTGTGCCCGTACTGCATGGTGGTGTGGGTCGTGACCATCGCGGTCTTCGCGTACACCACCGTCCACAACCTCCAGCGACTTCGAGACAGAGCCACTCCCCGCGGACAGCGCACCCTCGCCGCCCTGACGGAGTTCCGCGGAGCGATCGTGACCGGCTGGTGCCTCGTGATCACCGTCCTCATCGCCATCAGGTTCTGGGACTACTGGGTCACGCTCCTGTAGCAGCCGACCATGGGCGAGTGCACCGCTGAAGCCAACAACGAGGACCTTGGACCGACCATCAGGAGCATGACCCGCATGACTGCCCTCCGTCCCACCCGCCGCGCCGTGGTCGCGACCGCTAGCACCCTCGCCGTCGCCGCGATCACCGGATGTTCCGCCGACTCCGGCGCTTCGGAGGCGGCCCCGGATGCCGGTTACCGCGCTGGGGACGGCAGCGTGACCCTCTTCGACACCGACGAACGCGGCGAACCCGTCGAGCTCGCTGGTGACACCTTGGACGGTGAGACCTGGGACAGCGCCGACCACCGAGGCAAGGTCGTCGTGGTCAACGTCTGGGCCAGCTGGTGCGGCCCGTGCGCCAAGGAGGCCCCGCACCTCGTCGAGCTCAACAAGGAGCTGAATGAGAAGGAAGTCGAGCTCGTCGGGATCAACTACCGCGAGTCCTCAGTGGCGACCGGCCGGTCCCAGGCCAGGACGTGGGGCTTCACCTGGCCCTCGATCTATGACAAGAGCGGGTCGACCGCCATCGACATGCAGGGCAAAATGACCACCCAACCCTCGACCGCTGTCCTCGACCGCGAGGGCCGCATCGCCGCCGTCGTCCTCGGGGCAACCACCCAGTCGACCCTCCAGGGCCTGGTCGAAGACGCCCTCGCCGAAGGCGCATGACCACTGCACTCCCGTCCCTCACCGGGCTGTCTTCCTCGCTGAGCGACCAGGTAACCGACGGAGCCCTCCCCCTCGCGGTGCTCGTCGCCGCCCTCGCCGGGCTCGTCTCCTTCGCGACCCCGTGCGTGCTGCCGCTCGTGCCGGGCTACCTCGGCTACGTCACCGGCCTGTCCGACGTAGCCCTCGAGGAGCGCAGCCGCGGCCGCATGATCCTCGGCACCCTAATGTTCATCCTCGGCTTCACGGCCGTCTTCATCCTTGCGTCGATGTTCGTTGCGACCGCCGGGCAGATCTTCGTCGAGCACCGAGTGCTGCTCATGCGCCTCGGTGGCGTGCTCGTGATCCTCATGGCCCTGGTCTTCCTCGGTGCTGGCAAGCAGCGGACCTTCCGCCTTCCGATTAAGCCCGCAACAGGCCTGGCCGGGGCGCCGGTCCTCGGCGCCGTCTTCGGCCTGGGCTGGGCTCCATGCATGGGCCCGACCCTCGCAGCCGTCCTCGCGCTCAACCTCACCGCGGAGGCGTCAATGACGCGGGCGGTGACCCTCGCCGTCGCCTACTGCCTGGGGCTCGGCCTGCCCTTCCTTCTTATCGCCGCCGCCTACGAACGGTGGGCTCCGGTCTCGACCTGGCTGCAGCGCCAGCAGCGTGCGATCCAAGTCGCAGGAGCTGGGCTGCTCATCATCGTTGGTCTCCTGCTGCTCACCGGAGGCTGGGACTCCATGACGCAGTGGCTGCAGACCCGCCTCATCAGCAACTGGGAAGTGCCCCTCTGACGGACGAGAGTCAACGACCGCTCGGGGCATGGCCGTCCACGGTCTGAGGTCCGGCCCAAGGCAAGCGCGATGAGCATGGGGTCAGTCCCTACTTTGCACAGCTGAGCCAATCAGGGGCGATCCGTGCAGAGTGGGCCGCGTGTCGTGTGCAATCTGCGCTGCATCTCGACAGATGTCGAGAAGCAACGGAGATTGCACGATGTCGAGATGCAGCCAAGATTGTAAGAACGGCAGTTGATTTCAGAAATTAGCTGACGTTATGCAACTCGGACGATCCAAGAATCTCAGGTTATGGGGCCCGCACGTTGCCTCATGTCCCTTCGCCCGTTCCCCTCGAGGGTGACCAGAGCCAATCGAGGTGTTCGGCGAAGTCCGCCCGGGCCTCGGTGATCTCGCCTGTGTCGGTCGTTTGATAGCTCACCATGCGCACCTCCGCAGCATCGGCGCGGTTGAAGAAGTAGCACGCGAAGCGGTCACTCGCCGGGGCGGACCGCAGGACGATGAGTTGGCTGAGTGGCACCGGTTGAGCGCATCCATCTGTTGCGAGATAGAGCTCCCCCTCGTCCATGATGGCGCCGACCGTGAATGAGTCTGGACGGAACGGCACATTCGTCCCCATGACGAGCTCGACCTCCTGGAGCAACTCCCCGCGTCGACTCGATGCCTTGCCCGCCCGCACGAGGGGGAGGCGGGTCCAGGCCTCGCCGACGAGCGATCGGAGCTGCTCCAAGGCTGATGTGAGGTAGTCAATCTGCGTCTGGAGCGCCGACTCGCTGGCCGCACCACTGTGGCCCATCCACTGGTTGCGCTTCGCGTTCACGTCCGAGAGTAGCTGGACACACTCTGGCTGGATGATCGCGTCGATGGCAGCTGGCGGCGCGCCGCCGAACATCTGCGAGACGCGCGCCCGGTCGTCGGCGTTGTCGCTCAGCAACTCTCGGAACCGGGCCGACAGACGCTGGATCACGAGGACCCATGTTCCGAAGGAAGCGCGCTCGAGGCTGAGCCCCTGCTTGTCTAGAGCTCGCCGCAAACCTGCTCCTTCGACCTCCGCAAGGTCTGAGTCTTGTCGGAGCGCTGAGAGTAGGACTGTAGCCACGAACGTGGCGTACGACTCCCAGGTGTGGAAGATCTGCCGATGACGCGCGTCGACGGAGTTGCGGCTGGTCAATGTCCACAGGGCCGTGGCGAAAGGGTACGGCAGGCTCGCGGTCCAACGTTCTAGGGATTCATCCAAGAGGGGCTCGAAGGGGCTGGTGACTAGTTCGGCTGCCTTGTCTCTGGACCATAGGTCGGCCCGTGCTGCCTGGACGAGCGCTTCGACGCGCCGCAGCTTTAGCAAGGACTCTGCGAGCAGCAGTTGGTCCGCGGTGGGTCGAACTGGCACTCGGAGTTCGTCCATCAACCTCCACAGTGAGGCAGTGTCAGAGCGCACTGCGTTGATGATCTCACCGCTTGACCCTCGGTCGAGAGCGGTCTGAACGGCCAGTCTTCCTTGGTCGCTGTTGAGCCATCCAGCGAGGTACTCAGGGTGCACGACCTCCGAGTTCAGGTGTAGGCGGAGGACTCGGCCCGCAGGCTGAGTCGGTGTCGTTGTTACCTGGCCACGTCCAGTCGGCAAGTAGATGACGTCGTCTGCAGCTCCCGTGGACTCCTGATCTGGTGAGTTCACTTCGGGAGGAGCTATTAGGAGTGCTGAGAGGCGCGTAAACTCCCCGCCGCGAGGATAACTCCGGTGTCCAGGTGAGTCGAAGAAGCGGTCCACGTTGAACGAGACGAATCCTGGTCCCTCTTCAGACCACTCGACTGGCACTGGTCCGTAGCGGTGCTGGAGTTCAGCGCTCGGATTAGAAGACGACGTCTCGGTCCTGAACGACAACATCGGGTCGCTGTTTGCCGACACGGTGACCTGTTGGCGCATGAAGGAGTCGAGCGAGACTATGCGATTGCTGGGGCCTTGCCTTCGGGTTTCTAACGCCGACCAGAGGAGCTTCAGCCCGTCGCCGCTGATGCGACGCCGTGCCCCGCTGTCCCGGGTGGTGGTATAGCCACGCAGATCGATTACGTGCGCCCGGCCAAGGAGACTCGCAGGCTTGTCGGTTCTGAGGACCAGGGCGTAGAGCGGGATCACGGCGAGTTCGGCCAACCCTGCAGGCAAGCGAACGACGGCCTCTAGAAGGTCTTCTTCCACGAGCCAGCGGCGGCATTCTCTCCCCTCCCGGTCAAAGAGGAGTTTCGGGTTCACGAAGGTGACGAAGCGAGAGCCGCCGTGCTCCCGAGGTTTCATGGCGGCCAGCCCGCGCTGCAGGAAGAGCCACCCAGCATCAGTGACACGTCCCAAGCCGCGTGGGTACCACCCTTCCTGGCTGCGTTCCTTGACCGCCCTCTCGTCGCCTTTCCAGCCGATACCCCAAGGTGGCTCTGAGACGACGAGATCCATGCCGGCATAGGGCACGACGTCGTCGGTCAAGATGTTGCCCAGCCTGGGAGTCCATCCCACTGGATTGGCTCCGATGGATACAAGGGTCGACTCGATGGCCTCTTGGTTGATGTCGATACCGATCGCGTGCACTTCGGATCCCATAGATGCCAGGCCTCGCGAGATGGTTTGGAGCATGACGCCGCGGCCCACGGTCGGGTCCAGAAGCTTGACGACCTCGGAGGGCGCCCTTCCGCTTAGCGCAGCCACGCAGGCAACTTCAGCCATCGCGGGGGAGCCGCGATGTTCGTCTCCGTGCATACCAGCGGGCGCCACCGGCACTTCCGGGGTCAGATCACCACGAAGGAGGGAGTCGAGCCACGCTGGCTCCGGGTGTCGAGTCATGTACGCCTTCCGAGACTCACGAGACCGCTTCTTTGCGGAACTCGTCGTAGGTGCCGGCCAGGTACCGCACGAGCGAGACCTGGAAGTCGGGGTTAGAGAAGAACATGTCGAAGAGCACGCCGTTCTTGTCGTGCCGCTCGATGAGTAGGTCCTTGACCCGTTGCTCCATCACCATCTCGAACTGGCTGCGGTCGTTGTTGAGAGCGACCTCGCGCATCTCGTCGTCCTCCTTGACCACGACCCACTGTTGGTCGACCCAGACCTTGTCGGCCTCGCCGAGGTCGGCGCCGTACTTGTCGTTCATCGCCGAGATCAGGGCGGACAGCTTGTCGAGCACAGGCTCGGTCGCCGGACCCTTGCCGTCACCAGGCAGCGCAACGCCCGGCTCGTCCGAGCCGGCGAGCTCGATCGCCGCCTCCGAGGTGACCGCGATTCGCAGGTGGGTCAGCTGCACCGACTTGGAGATCTGCGGCATCGGGCCGTTCTCCCCTGGAGGCAGCTCCAACAGCAGCAGCCGCCCGTAGAGGAACAGTCGCTCCCAGTCGGTGTCGGCCCAAGGCATCACTTGAGCGACGAACGCGTACGCCCGGCAGAAGTGCTCCAGCGTCCTACGGAACTCGTCAGCCTTCTCCTCCTCCAACGCCGCGAACCGCCCGACTGCAGGCTCGAGATTGCCGTAGAGCACCGACTGCTGCGCCGGGTCCTCCGACAGCAGCGCTGCCACGGCCGCCTCCATCTCGGGCAGCGACAGCACCCCGGCCGCCATGAGGTCGTGCTCCATCGTTGCCAGCACGTTGGGCTCGGTCGGGGTCGAGAACGACTCCTCATAGAACGGCTCGAAGGAGGCCTTGAT
>JAIUPO010000029.1 GCA_020160805.1 Actinomycetota bacterium
CAGGGGCATTCTCATGTTCCGACGCGCCGGATCACCACACCGCGCCAAGTCGATCGGTGGATCGAGGCTTAGGGGGTGACAGCGACATACCCACGACAGGGGGCCCGGACGTGAACAGCGAAGCCGAAGCGGAGTTTCGCTGCTTCGTCGAGACGCGGTGGCAGCACCTGGTGCGCACCGCGGTGCTGCTGACCGGTGATCAGGGACGCGCCGAGGACCTCGTGCAGCAGACCTTGGTGATCGTGCACCGCAAGTGGCGAAGCATCGAACCCGGCGCCACCATGGCCTATGCCCGGGCCGTCCTGGCCAACCAGTCCGCCTCGTGGTGGCGGCGGCGCCGGCACCCCGAGGTGCTGATCGCCAGTCCCGGCGACGAGTTGCCGGGCTCGGCCCAGGCCGGCCGCGATGCGATGGCCCAGATCGATGCCCGCGACGAGCTGCTCCGGGCCCTGGCGACCCTGCCGCCGCGGATGCGGGCGGTGATCGTCCTGCGCTACTACGACGACCTCTCCGAGGCCGACACCGCCGAGGCTCTCGGCATCTCCGCCGGGTCCGTCAAGGCCCAGGCCTCCCGCGGGCTGGACCGCCTGCGCACCGCACTGACCACCCTCGAGACCGGGGAGCGAATCCGATGAACGCCACCAAGCACGATGACTTCGAAGCCCTGCTGCGCAGCGCGCTGGCCGACCGCGCCCAGACCGCCACGACCCTGCCCGATCCGTATGACCGCGTCACCGGTGCCGTGCGCCGCGACCGTCGTCGTCGCGCGGTCGTCGGCTCTGGCCTGGCGGCGGGGGCCCTGGCGCTGGCCATCGCCGTGGCGGGCCAGTTGCCCGGTGGCAGCACCGTCAACTCCGACCCGGCCGGGCGGTCCACGACCAGCCAGACCTCGGCTCCGGCCCAGGGCTCCCTGGCACCCATCTCCGCCTGGCCGGTTCGCGGCAACTTGGCGGGCGACAAGGCACTCATCTCGGCCGTCGAATCTCGTTTTGGGCGAGTGCTTTTCGCTGATGTGCACGATGGCAAGGCGATCGTCATCTCGGTGGCCGACCCGAACCAGACCGACCCGGTGGCCAGTGCCAAGTTCTCGGCATTCGTCGGCGACCCCGGCACTCCCTTCCCGGCGGACGGCGAGGACTTCGGCACGTGGGAGGTGTATGACGGGGTCCGCCCGACGCCCGCCGCGATCGCCTTCGCGGGCGCGGCAGATGCTCGCTCGAATCTGCTGGTCCTCGCTGCCCCCGGGACGAGCAGTGTCGACATCTCGACGATGGCCATTCCGGCGCCGGACGGCACGATCCAACGGCAGTGGCAGACGCTGCCCATGGCCGATGGCGTCTCCTGGTCCCGCACGGCCGACACCGGCGGTGAGACGGTGCGCTTCCGGGTGGGCACGGCATATGACGGGCCGGTGACGATCGAGGGCAAGCTGACCCGCGAGGTCACTCCCTTCTGCATGGGGTGCGCCACCGGTGAAGACGATGTGGTGACCTTCCGGCAGCGAGTCGCGTCGGCATACGGCTATGAGCTGGAGTCCTTGCAGGGCCAGATCACCTACAACGAGACGGTGCCGGTGGTGGACTTCCAGGACGGCACGGGTAATGCCACGCGCATCACCGTCGTCGATGTCGTCGAGCCAGGCGGGCGGCACTTCCGCGGGTATGTGGCGCGCACCGAAGGCAAGGAGCAGGGCACGGGCTCGCTCAGCGGCGGATCCGCATACCCCCTGAGCCCGAAGTGGAACGACAAGGCCCCGCTGGTCCTGGCCGGCGAGAACAACACGCAGGTCGTGATCGCCCCCGGTGCCGCGACGATCCGGTGGGAAGCCGGCGGCAGCCACGGGACCGAGCAGGTCAACGCCAAGGGGTATGCCGTCCTCCCCTCCCCCGCCGCCGGCCTGGCGGACCTTCGGGTGCTGACCTACGACGCCGCGGGCACCACGCTGGGCGAATACACCGAGGCGATCGACGGCGAGGTCATGGGCGACCCGCTCGACCTGCAGCCCTGAGGCGCCACGGGGGGCTTTGTAACCTCTGCTAACACCACTTAGTGAACTGTGCACACCCTGCAAGGTGTGCACAGTTCACTAACGTGTGCAAGGTTGGCGCGGCGCGGCCGTCAAGGGCGGTAGGCCACAACCTGCACAGCGTCCGGGACGAAGCCGGCCCCGCGGTAGAGATGCAGTGCGGGGTTGACGCTCTCGGTCACGATGACCCACCTGCTGGCCCCGCGCGCATTCGCCCAGGCACCTGCCTCCGCGAGCAGGTGCCGGGCGAGACCACGGCGCCGGTGGTCCAGATGGGTGCCCACCGCCTGATAGCGCGCCAGGCACGTGCAGAGCACGATCCCGAGGTATGCCGCGAGGTCGCCGTCCTCGGTGAAGGCACCAAACCACTGGGCAAGTCCCCGCTCCACCAGGTCCCGTCGGGTGGCTTGCTGGGCCACCAGGAAGGTCCGGTGCTCGTCCTCGGGGTAGCGCGCGTCGAGGCGATTCTCCCCCTCGTTCGCCGCGAGCAAGGCGCCCCAGTCCTCGGGGGTGAACGGCCGCGATGAATAGCCGACCGGCACCGGGACCTGATCCGGACAACAGTCCCGGATCAGCACCTCGTCTGTGCTGACGGCGAGCCCGAGGCGCCGATACGGCTCCCCCACCGGCAGGCGCGGCAGCCCGATCGCACGGTGGGAAGCTCCCGGGAAGGCGTGCGCGAAGGTCCGCGTCCAGCGCGCGGCGTCATCGGCCGTCTGCGGATCCGTGACCAGGACGAAATTGCCCCAGTGAAAGGTCGGATTGTGCGGCGACCGCACGATCAGGTGGTCGCCGTGGTCCTCGACCAGTGACCCGGCGTGCCGCAGGATCGCCAGATCCGTATGCCAGCCCGCCGAGAGATCGGGCAGTGGAGCCGTGGCTACTTCTTGCCCTGGTTCGCAACCGCCTCGGCGGCGGCCGCGGCGGCCTCCGGGTCGAGGTAGCGGCTGGGGCCGGTGGGCATGAAGTCCTCGCCGAGGTCGTAGACGAGCGGCATGCCGGTCGGAATGTTCAGGCCCGCGATGTCCTCATCCGAGATGCCGTCGAGATGCTTGACCAGGGCGCGCAGGCTGTTGCCGTGCGCGGTGACCAGCACCGTCTTGCCGTCGCGCAGGTCGGCCTGAATCTCGTTCTCCCAGTAGGGCATCATCCTCGGGATCACGTCGGCGAGGCATTCGGTCAACGGGACGTCGATCCCGGCATACCGCGGGTCGCTGGTCTGATCGAACTCGCTGCCCTGCTCGATCGGGGGCGGCGGGGTGTCGAAGGAGCGGCGCCACAACATGAACTGCTCGTCGCCATACTTCTCGCGGGTCGCCGCCTTGTCGAGGCCCTGCAGCGCGCCATAGTGGCGCTCATTCAGGCGCCAGGATCGGCGCACCGGAATCCAGTGCCGGTCGCAGGCGTCGAGTGCGAGATTGGCCGTCGTAATCGCGCGGCGCAGCACGGAGGTGTGGACGACATCGGGCAGCAGCCCCGAGTCTTTGATCAGCGCCCCGCCCCGCGCGGCCTCGGCGCGACCTTTGTCGGTCAGGTCGACATCGACCCAGCCGGTGAACAGATTCTTCTGGTTCCAATCGGACTCGCCGTGGCGCAGCAGGATCAGCGTGTAGGTCATGACTCCAGACTATCGACGCGGCGAGCGACCGTCAGCGGGTGTCCGGTTCGGCAGCGGCCGGGGCCGAGCCGTCATCGAGCAGGTGCCGGAAGGCCTCCAGATTGCGCATCGACTCGCCACGCGAAACCCGCCACGCCCACTCCTTTTTCATCGACGTGAGGAAGCCCAAGACAAGTAAGTCGTTGAAGGGCGCATCGGCCGCCTCCAGCACCACGCCAAAGAGCTGGTCGAGGTATGCCGCGTCCACTCCGTCCGTCGGGACCCGTCCAGTGACATAGACATCGCCGTCGCTGTCGATGGCATAGGCCAAGCCCGGCAGCCGCAGATTGCGTTGCAGCAGAAAGCGATAGACCGCGCCATGGTTCTCATCGGGATTGCGTATGACGAACGCCCGCGTGATCAGCTGGCCGCCGCTGAGCAGGAGGGAGACGACCGTGCGGAGCTTCTTCTCGCCGGGCAGGGTGACGACCCATTCATCAGGATTGACCCCGGGCTCCCATTCCAGGTCGAGCTCCGCCAGCACCTCCGGGATGAGTTCCTGAATCTCCTTCATGAGTCCGTCTCCTGGTCCTCTCGTGCCTGCTCGTAGACCTCGACCAAGTGATCCACCGTCCGCTCCCAACTGAATCCTCGTGCGTGCTCGATCGCCTTGCGTCCCAACGCATCCCGCGCGTCGGGGTCAGCGAGAAGCGCACCGATCGCGTCCGCCCAGGTATGCGGATCGTGCCCCTGGACGAGCACGCCCCCCGGCCCGACGGCGTCTGGAAGACCACCGACTGCGGCCGCCACAACCGGCGTGCCGCACGCTGCGGCTTCGATCGCGACCAGCCCGAACGACTCGTTGTAGGACGGCACAACAACCAGGTCAGCGGCCCGGAACCATTGCGCGAGAACATCTCTCGCGACTGGCTCGCCGAAAATGACCCGGTGGCCAATACCCAGGTCCTCCGCCAACTGGCGCAGCCGCTCCGTCTGTCCCGCCCCCGTGCCGCTCTCGCCGCCGAGGATCGCCACGCGGATCCGGCCGGAGAGCCCATCGCCTCGCCCAATCAGCCGGGCCGCCGCGCGGACGAGGACATCGGGCGCCTTGAGCGGTTGGATGCGCCCGACAAAAAGCAAGAGCAAATCCTCTTGTGCAACACCGACATTCCGGCGGGCCGCCGCACGGTCGCCCGGGCTGAACAGATCGAGGTCCACACCCGGTGAGACGACCCGCACCCGGGCGGGCTCGGCGGCATACAAGCTGATCAACTCCTGCCGCTCTTGCTCAGTGTTCGCGACGAGAACGTCGGCGGCCCCGACGACCTGTTCTTCGCCGATCAGCCGCCCCGGCGGCTCGGCAATATCGTCGGCAGACAGGTAGGCGTTCTTGACCTTGGCCATGGTGTGCATCGTGTGAACCAGCGGCACGCGCCACCGATCGGAGACCAGCCAGCCGACCTGGCCCGAAAGCCAGTAGTGGCTGTGGATCACATCGAACCAGCCCTCCGGTGAGCGCGCGCCCTCACGCATGACTCCCGCCGCGAAGGCGCACAACTGGCCGGGCAGATCGGCCTTGGACAGGCCCTCGAAGGGCCCGGCCGGCACATGCCGCACGAGCACACCGGGGCTCGGGTGAAAGACCGGTTCCTGCGCGGATGTCGTTGCGCGCGTGAAGATTTCGACCTCTATCCCGCGCGCGGCCAAACGCTGGGCGGTCTCCGCGACATAGACGTTCATACCGCCGGCATCACCGGTCCCGGGCTGGGCGATCGGCGAGGTGTGCATGCTGATCAGGGCCACGCGCCGCAGCCCGCTCATCGCGTCGCTCCTGCGGCGAGAGCCTGCGCCGGCTCCGCGACGGCGCGTCGGGTCATCAGCAAGGACGACTGCGACGACCAGACGTGGACATCGATGCGACCCGTCTCGCGCAGGTCGACGGCGCGGGGCACCTCGGCGGGTCGGATGCGGATGTCCGCGCCGCGCATGGACGTGAAATCCCCGCCGGGGACAGAGGCTTTCAGCCACCACGCGCGGTTCTTCAGATTGCGTTCGGGCAGTGCCGGGGCATAGCCGCGGATGTCGTAGTCGGTGTTCAGGTGCCACACCAGGGCGTCCGCACCCGGAACATTCGCCGCGACATACACCCGATCCTCGGCGACCGAAATGTCCAGGGTGAGGGGCCAGGAGCGGCCGCGCTCGTCATACACCGCCCCTGTATAACGAGCCCGCGCGGCATCGGTCGCGACCGCATCGATGCGCACATTGCTGACGACCTGGGTGGTGTGCTCCACGCGTTTGCCGCCCGAACCGGTCACGGTCCCAGTCAGGAGCGAGATGGGCGCGCCGCGGATCACGGTGTTCATGAGCAGGCCGGAGCGGTCGCTGACGCGCAGGCCCGAGTCGTACAAGGTCACGCTGGCGCCGCCGGTCAGCGTAGCGATCCCACTCGCCGCTTCCTCGACGGTGAACAAGCCCGGGCGGGTGACATGCACCCCGCTGTCCTTGCCGATCAGGCCGGGCACCCACGCCATACCGGCGAGCGCAAGCACCCCCAGAACCGCGAGGGTGAAGGCGATCATGCTCTTGCTCACCTCACGCTCACGCGCGCGACCGAACCACATAGTCCGGCCAGCCTATGCGTCCTTTCTAAGCTGTCGGGGTGCGCAGTTCACCCGTCGGCGCGATCACGCGCGGCACGACGAATCCCAACCGGCTGCGACGGTGCGACCGCTGGCTGGCCGGCCCGCACGCGTGGCGATTGCGGCAGGCGAGCGCGCCGATCGTCGTGGATCTCGGGTATGGCGCGTCGCCGGTCACCGCCGTCGAGCTGCGCGAGCGGTTGCGTCGGGTGCGTGCGGACGTCGAGGTGGTGGGGATCGAGATCGACCCGGTGCGGGTGGCGGCGGCACAGGCGCTCGCCGGACCGGGGCTGAGCTTTCGGCGGGGCGGCTTCGAGATCCCTCTGGACGGCGGCGCGCGGCCGGTGGTCGTGCGGGCCTTCAATGTGCTTCGTCAGTATGACGAGGCGACCGTCCCCGCCCACTGGGACCTAGTCCGCTCCCGGCTCGCGCCCGACGGACTGTTCGTGGACGGAACCTGCGACGAAATTGGCCGCCGTGCCGCGTGGGTGGCGCTGGAGCCCGCTGGCCCGGTGAGCCTGACGCTGTCCTGGCGGCTGCGCGGGTTGGAACGGCCTTCGGAGATCGCGGAGCGGCTGCCGAAAGCACTGATTCACCGCAATGTGGTGGGCGAGCCGGTGCACCGTCTGCTGACCGACCTCGACAGCGCATGGGCCCGCGCCGCGGGGCACGCGACCTATGGCGCCCGGCAGCGCTTCGTCGCGGCGGCCGCGACGATGCGCGAAGCCGGGTGGCCGCTGCGGCATCCCGAACGGTGGCGTCTGGGCGAACTCACCGTCGACTGGTCAGCTGTCGCGCCGGGTGGGGGCCACGGATGACTGACGACGGGGTGAGCGACGCAGAGGCGACCGGCCGCATGCCGGGTGCCGCGATCGTCCTGGCGGGCGGGCGCGCGTCGCGGATGGGCGAGGACAAGATTCTGGCCCCCCTTGGGCGCGACGAGGGCGACACCGTGCTCGGTCGAGTGCTCGCCGCCTGCGCGGGAATCACCGTGGTGCTGGTCGGGCCGCCGGACCTGGAGCGGGCGGTGCCAGCGGGTATGTCCGTGCGCCTGGTCCGTGAGGACCCACCCTTCGGCGGCCCGGTGGCCGGGCTCCGGGCGGCGCTTGAGGCCCTGCCTCCCGGTGACCGCCTTGTGGCCCTCCTGGCCGGCGACCAGCCTCACCTCGACGCCGCCGCACTGGCGGAGCTGACGGCCACTCTCATCGGCGCCATCGACGCTCCCCCTCCGTCGAGTTCGGGAAACACGCCGAGCGAGACCCCACAAACCGGGCGTGTTTCCCGAACTCGACGGGGTGGGGGTGCAGTGGAAAGTGCGGCATACCTCGCGGCGGAGGGGCACGTGCAGTTCTTGTGCGCGGTCTGGCACGAAGATGCCCTGCGCGCCCGAACCGCTACGGCGGGGGCCTCCATGCGCTCGGTGTATGCGGACGCCCGCGTCCTCCTCCTCCCCGACCCACGAGCCGTGGCCGCCGATGTCGACACCCCCGCGGACCTCGCCGCTGCGCGCCACCGCATCTCAGGCACCGGCGGCACTCCCTAATCCGCCAACCCACCCCAAACCCCACACGTCGAGTTCGGGAAACACGCCCACGACGAGGCCCCCACGTCGGCGTGTTTCCCGAACTTGACGGGGATCTCGGTGCTGCCACGCGCGTGACCGACACTCTTGAGTCAACATCCACAGGGTTATCCACAGCTTTGACCGGTCGGTGCCCCGGGTCGCGCGATGGCGGCCAGGGTGGACGCATGGACGATTACCTAGCCACCACGTCCGCCACATTCACGACCGGCGCACGCCACGAATTCCATGGGCCTTTCAGCCTGGCCCAAGCCCGAGCCGCCGGCATGACCGAACGTGAGTGGCGCGATCGAGCCCTGGTCCGCGCCACGCGCGGTGTCCGAGCGCCGCGCGAGGCCCACACTCTCCAGGAACGGGCCCGAGTCATGGCACTGGCCATACCCGAGCCCTTCGCCTTCTCTCACTCGACGGCCGCGCGATTGTGGGGCTTGCCGCTGCCGGCGCCCTATGAGGATGAGTTGACTATGCATGTCCTGCGGGGTCGGGCCATTGAGCGCCTCGGGTGCACCGGACACGCTGGCCTGCCGTCGCGGCAGACGGCCCTTGTTCGTGGCTTGCCCGTGACAAGCCTGGCCGACACCTGGGTGGACCTCGGCGAGTTGGCTGAGCCCGCGCTCACTCGTGACGACCTGGTCGTCATCGGCGATGCGATTGCGCTGGCCCTGGACCGCGCCCTGGCACCTGTCGATGAGGACGATGACGCAGCATGGGCGGATTATGTGGCGGCGAGGTATGACGCCGAGCAAGCGACCTGGTCCCGTCGTGCCGCGGTCGGGATGGACGCCGAGCCCGCAGGCGTCACGACGATGCGGGAGGCGCGTGACCGGCGGGTGCGGCCGCGCGGCGCCGTCCTTCTGGACTCTGCCCTCGAGCGCGTGCGACCGCGCGTCCGCTCACCGCAAGAGACCAGGACACGCCTAATGTTCGTCGCCGCCGGCTTGCCCGAGCCGGAGACGGGAGCTCAAATCGGCACGCACTCGGGCTGGTGGGGGGGAGTTCGACTTGGCCTGGCGGCGCCAGAGGGTTGCCGTCGAATACCAGGGCGCTCCGCATGGCACCCTCGCCTCGCGTCGATCGGACCGCGCCAAGTTCCGGCTCGTCGAAGACGAAGGGTGGCTGGTGTTCGAAGTCTTTGCCCACGACCTTCGACCGGGCGTCCACCGTCGCGAACTGCTCGACCGCATCGGCCGGGCGCTCAAAGAGCGTGGCTGACTCTCGGTGCGAGGCGGCGTTCATCACCCGTCGAGTTCGGGAAACACGCCGACGACGGGACCGCACACTCGGCGTGTTTCCCGAACTCGACGAAGGCCACGCGGCGCAGGTCTGGCTCTTAGGTCTGGGTGCGAGCCTTGCGTCCGCACGTTGTGCTGGCGGCGTGAGGGGCTAGCCTCGGGCAGCGTGAGCCCTGCATCTCCCGCCCCCGCAGTCCTGACCGAAGCGCCCGTGCTCGCGTATGTCGACCGGGGCGGCTTCGTTGAGTCCGTGCACCGCGCCTCCGTGGTGGTCACCGCCCCCGACGGCTCGGTTGAGCGGGCCTGGGGCGATGTCGCGGCGCCGATCTTCCCGCGCTCCAGCAACAAGCCGCTGCAGGCACTGGCCATGGTGCGCGCGGGCTTGGATCTGCCGGATCACCTGCTCGCGCTGGCGTGCGCGAGCCATTCGGGGCTGGCATACCACCTGGACGGGGTGCGCGAGATCCTCGGCGGGGTGGGGCTGGATGAGGCCGCACTGCAGAACACCCCCGACCTGCCCTATGACGCCGCGGAACGCGAGCGAGTGCTGCGCGCGGGCGGGGCTCCGACATCGATCTTTCAGAACTGCTCGGGCAAGCACGCGGCGATGCTCGCCACCTGCCACGCGAATGGCTGGCCGATCGAGAGTTATCGCGATCCGTCGCATCCCTTGCAGGTGGCAATGGCGCAAACGATTGCTGACCTGGCGGGGGAGCAAGTCGCCGCGAGCGCCGTCGACGGCTGCGGTGCGCCGGTCATGGCGATCAGCCTGCGCGGGCTGGCGTGGGCCTTTGGTCGGCTAGCGAGCGCGGACCCCGCGACCCCGGAGGGTCGGGTCGGGCACGCGATGTCAGCGCACCCGGAGTATGTCGGCGGCGAGGGTCGCGATGTCACCGCGCTGATGGCCGGGACGCTCGGGGTGGTGGCCAAGGATGGGGCCGAGGCGGTGTATGCCGTGGGCCTGCCCGACGGGCGCGGCATCGCGCTCAAGGTCGCCGATGGTGGCCAGCGGGCGCGGCCGGTCATCCTCGCCGCCGTGCTGCGCTCCTTGGGCGTCTCGAGTTCGGCCTACGCCACGCTCGAGTACGCCCCGATCCTCGGGCATGGCGAGCCGGTGGGATCGGTCTACGCCGTCGGCATCTGATGCGCGCCGTCATTCAACGGGCCGACGGGGCGTCGGTTGTCGTTGCGGGGGAACGCATTTCGGGCTTCGTCGGACCCGGTCTCGTGGTGCTCGCCGGGGTAACGCACGGGGACGGACCCGCGGAGGTGGCCTTCTTGGCGCGCAAGATCGCCCAGTTGCGGATCCTGCGGGAGGAGCGCAGCGCCGAGGAACTGGGGGCGCCGGTCTTGCTGATCAGTCAGTTCACGCTCTATGCCGACACCCGCAAAGGCCGCCGGCCGTCCTGGAATGGCGCCGCCCCCGGGCTGGTCGCCGAGCCGCTGGTGGCCGAGTTGGGGCGGGCGCTCTCCGCATACGGCCTGCCCGTGCACGAGGGCGTCTTCGGCGCCGATATGGCCGTCTCGTTCACCAATGACGGCCCCGTGACAGTCTTGCTCGACTCGGCCGCCCCCTGACCGTCGCCCCCTAAGCGCCACCCCTGACCCCCTCTGACGAGCTCCCCCACCCCGTCGAGTTCGGGAAACACGCCGAGAAAGCGGTCTGATCTTCGGCGTGTTTCCCGATCTCGACGTTTGTGATCGGCCGCCCAGAACCCAGACATGCGCGTGGGGCCCGGGGAGTGATCCTCCGGGCCCCACGGCGTTCAGGGTGTCAGCGGGTCAAGCCCGCGCGACGGGTGCTGCTCAGGCGCCGACCTTGGCGGTCGCGTCGGTGGCGGCCTTCTTGGTGGCGGCAGCGGACTTGCGAGCGCTGGTGGTCGCACCCTTGGCGGCGGTGCGGGTCTTGGCGGCGCTGTTCTTGGCCGTCGTGGCGGTGCGCTTGGCCGCGGTGCGGGTCTTCTTGACCGCGGTGGTGGCCTCGGCCTTGACCTCGGCGGCCTCGTCGGCGACGGAGTCACCGAGGACGCTGACGAACTTCGCAGCTTCCTTGCGACCGGTGGTGAAGGTGGCCTTGGCCTGCGCCTCGACGTCGTCGAAGGCCTTCTTGGCCTGGGTCAGGGCGCCTTCGGACAGGGCCATGGTGCTCTTGGCCTGCTCGACGAGGTCCTTGGTGGACTTCTGGTTGCGGATCCGGTCGACGAGCTTCTCGCCGCGGGTGGCGAGCTCCTCGTAGGACTCCTGCAGCTTCTCGGCCAGCTCGCGGGCCTTGGCCGGCGCGTCCTGAGCCTCGGTCATGAACTTCGTCGCGAAGTCCGAGACCTTGCCCGGGAAGGCGGCGACATCGGTGCGGGTGGCGTCGGCGGTCTCGCCGGCCTTGAGGGTGACCTCACGGACCTTCTCGATCGCGAGGTCGGTCATGCCGATGTAGGCGTACATGGGCGTGGTGCCCTCGGCGACGGCCTTACGGAGGTCGAACTTCTTGGCGGTGGTGGTGGCCACTGTCATCCTTCTTTCGTGTTTGCCGCAGCGGGTGCGGCCTTGGTCTTGGGGGTGGGGCGCTTGCGTGGGGCACGCGGCGCCGGGGTCTTCGCGCTCGAAGCGGCGGGCTCCGAATCGCTCGGCGCGGCACCGACGAAGCTGTCGTAGATGTCGAGCAGGGTGCTCTTTTGCCGGCTGGTGAGCCGAGGGTCGGACTTGATGACCGCACGGGTGTCCGGGCCGGTCGGGCCACTGGCCTCGTCCGGATCGAGCAGTCCCGCACGGACATACAGGGACTCCGCGGAGACCTGCAGACCCTTTGCGAGCTGGTTGAGGATCTCGGCGCTCGGCTTCTTCAGGCCCCGCTCAATTTGCGAAAGGTAGGGGTTGGAGACGCCGGCGAGCTCCGAGAGCTGACGGACCGACAACCGCGCCCCCACGCGCTGTTCGCGCAGGTAGTCACCGAGGCCTTGGCCTAGGTCACCGAGCGGGTTGTTCTTCATGTCCACCATTATGCTTGCTCCAGTTAGCACTTTGCAAACTAGGGCATCCGTGACCTGCCTCACGCACGGCTTCGCCCCGTATGCTGCCCGCATGTTTCACGAGGTCCAGTCCTGGGTCCTGCTGGTGCTCGGCGTGGGCGCCCTGGGCCTCGAAGTCTTCGCGCTCATCGATGCCGTACGCCGCCGGCCGGATGCCTTCGTCGCCGCGGACAAGCGCACCAAGCAGCTGTGGACGATCGTCCTCGGCATCGCCACCGCGCTCGGTTTTGTGCTGCTCTTCAGCCCGCTGAACCTCTTTGGCTTGCTCGCCGTGGTCGCCGCCGCCGTCTATCTCACCGACGTCAAGCCGGCCCTCGACCAAGTCCAGGGCCGCGGCGATCGCCGCAATATGGGTCCCTACGGTCCCTGGTGACCGCATGGGTCGGGTGACGACGCGGGTCCCGGTCACGAAGATCCGGTATGCCGATGCCTCCCGCCCCGCCCCTCGCGCGGATGTCGTCGCTGTCGAGGAGCCCTTGGAGATCCGCGCGGCCGGGCAGGTGCTCACCGTCACCATGCGCACCCCCGGCGCCGATGTCGATCTCGCGCATGGTTGGTTGCTCGCCGAGGGCCTGATCACCTCGGCCGCGGAGGTGCGGACCGCACGTTATTGCGCGGGCGCCGGCGAGACCGGCCCGGACGGGATCGCCCAGAACACCTACAACGTCCTCGACCTTGACCTCGCCGACCGCGCCCTCGCACGGCTCGACGGCCCCCTGGGTGCCGCGCAGCGACTCGGCGTGACCACCAGTGCCTGCGGAGTATGCGGATCGGCCTCCATCGACGCACTCCGCGAGCGCGTCCCCCGCGCTGGCTTTTCCCATGTGGCACAACAGCTTTCGGTTGCTGCCGTGCCGTCGATGATCGAGACGCTCCGCGCCTCCCAAGCCACTTTCGGCAAGACCGGCGGGACACATGCGGCGGCCCTCTTTGACGACTCCGGCGCCCTGCGCGGCGCGGCCGAGGATGTCGGCCGCCACAACGCGGTCGACAAGGTCGTCGGCGGCGCCCTCGTCAGCGGCGCCGTGCCACCCCTCGGCGGGACGCTCGTCGTCAGCTCGCGGGCGTCCTACGAGGTGGTTCAGAAGGCGGCGATGGCCGGCATACCCGTCGTCATCGCCGTTTCGGCACCCAGCTCACTCGCGGTCGACGCCGCCACCACCCTCGAGATGACGCTGCTCGCCTTCGCCCGCGAGGACGGGGTCAATGTGTATGCCGGGGGGCGCCGCCTGAACGACTGACGGCGCCTCATACCTCTGGCAGAGCTCAGCGGCGTTTGACACCCAAGGCCTCGCGGGCCGCGGTCGTGGTCATCGGCGGTCGCTGCATCTCTGTCGCCAATCGCGCTGCGCGAGAGACGAGTTCGCTATTGTGCCGCACCGGCTGACCCTTGGCATACATGATGTTGTCCTCCATCCCGACGCGCAGATGCCCACCCGCCGAGAGAGCGGCGGCCATGATCGGCAGGTGGGCTCGACCGATGCCGGTGGCCGCCCAACTGGTCACCTCACGCGGAAGCATCCCGACACCCGCCATCAGCGCGGCGGTCGTGCCCGGCATACCTCCGGGCACATTGGTCACGAAGTCAACATGCACGATGCCGCCGAAGGGCAGCCCGTGCGTGTCGATCAGCCGCGCGAGCGCGGCGACATGGCCGAGGTCGAAGAGCTCGAACTCCGGCACGACCTCGCGCTCCTGCGCCTGGACATAGAGGTCGCTCATGAAGCCATAGGGGTTGAGGAAGACGTCATCGCCGAAATTCGTTGTGCCACAAGTCAAACTGCACGAGTCCGGCTCCGCGTCGAGCACGGTCAACCGCTGCTCCAGCGGATCGTGGACCGAACCGCCGGTGGAGAGCTGGATGATCAGGTCGGTCTCGGCGCGCACGGCGTCGACCGCCGCCTTGAGATATCCCCGGTCGAGGGTCGGCTGATGCTCCGCATCGCGGATGTGCAGGTGGATCATCGCGGCCCCGGCCGCCTCGCACGTGCGGGCCGTTTCGACAAGCTCCTCGAGGGTGGTGGGGAGTTGCGGGACGTCAGCCTTCGCGTGCTCGGCGCCGGTGGGTGCCACGGTGATCAGGGTGCTCATGACCCCATCATCGTGGCTCCCCGCCTGCGGCTCGAACCGGGCCCCGCGTCAGGGCGTGACGATCGTGCTTTGCGCCGCACTGATATCCCCGGCGCGCAGCTCGGCATCCTCCGGGGTATTGCGCTTGATCATCGCGAGCGCAATCGGTCCATCCTCGTAATGCCGCGCCACGCTGGTCAGGTGGCCGATGGCACGCCCGTCCAGAGTGAGCTGGGTGCCGCGCTCCGGGAGGGTATGCCCGGAGCCATCAAGGTGCAGGAAGACCAGCCGGCGCGGGGGCCGACCCAAGTTGTGGACGCGCGCGATCGTCTCTTGCCCGCGATAGCAGCCCTTGTGCAGATGCACCGCCGTGCGCAGCCAATCCACCTCGTGCGGGATCGTGCGATGGTCGGTTTCGTAGCCCACCCGCGGCCGCCAATCCGCCACCCGCAAGGCCTCCGCGGCCCACATCCCGGCGAGCGCCCGATCCTCGACGGCCTTTTCCAGCTCAGCGCGCGGCACGATCACCTCGCGCCACGCGCGGCCGGCAGCGGGGTGCTCCGCGGGGCCGTATGCCGTGGTGTCCCCCACCAGATCCGGCCACGGATCGCGCCACGCCGCGACGCCCACGGGGTCACCGGGGGCGAACTCGCGCCCGACCGGCTCGCCCAGCACGGCATACGACGCCGTGACCAGGTCGACCTCGACCCGCAACATGAAACGCATCCTGTCCAGCCACTCGGCGAGCGCAACCCCGGTGCCCGGCTCGAGCGTGATCCACACGCGCTCGCCGTCGTCGACGAGATGTAGATCGTGCTCGATGTGACCCTTGGGTGACAGGACCAGCGACTCGCGGGAGGTCCACGGGGCCAGCCCGGTCAGGTGCTGGGTCGTCATGGAATGCAACCACGTCAGGCGATCCGGCCCGGTGATGGTGAGGACATCGCGATTCGACAGATCGACGGCAGCCAACCCCTCGATCAGCAGCCGCTGTTCGCGCAGCGGATCCCCGTAGTGCGCGGCGACGGTGGCATCCACCCCGTCACCCGCGACGGCCCCCGGCCGCCCCAGCAGGGGCGAGGGTGCGAGGGTGACGGGAGCGAACGGCATACAACCATCGTCGCAGACCAGACTGACAGGGCCCGCCCGGCACGGTCAGGTCCCACCCAGCCGGTGACCGTATGATCGCCCGGTGCAGGAGCAGTACGCGGACGGCGCCGAACCCACCCCGCGGACGCGACGGCGGGGGCGCCGGATCCTGGTCGCCTTGCTCCTCATGGCCTTCCTCGCGGTGGCCTCGATGGGCGGCTTCCTGCTGTATCTGAACAGCAAGGTCGGGTCGATCCAGACCGACACCACCCTCCTGCCGACCGCCGGCTCGAATGACGGCGGCGGCACCGGCGAGGGCACCGGATCGGGCGGTGAGACCCTCGTGACGGACGCGGGCACGAACTATCTCATCATCGGCTCCGATGCGCGGTCGGGGGAAACCTTCAGCCGCAGCGACGTCATCATCTTGGCTCACGTGACGAAGAAGAAGGACAAGGTCTACCTGATCCACTTCCCGCGTGACCTATATGTGCAGATTCCCGGGCGGACCAAGGACAAGATCAACGCCGCCTATGCCTATGGCGGCGGCGCACTACTGGCCCAGACGCTGCAGAATCTCACCAAGGTCAAGGTCGACCACGCCGCGAAGATCGACTTCGAGGGCTTCAAGCGGATGACCGACGCCGTCGGCGGGGTGCGCGTGTGGGCCGAGCAGCCGAGCACCCAAGGTGACCTGCAAATCGTCAAGGGCTGGAACGACCTCAATGGCACGCAGGCGCTGGCCTTCGTCCGCGAGCGCTACCAATTGCGCGAGGGCGATATCGACCGTGGCCGGCGTCAGATGGCCTTCGTGAAGGCGTTGATGGTCAAGACGATCAGCCCCGGGGTCTTGTTGAACCCGGTCAAGCTGACGACCTTCATCAATGCCGCGACGGACAATATGACGGTGGACGCGGGCTTGTCCGGCTCCTACATCCGGTCCGAGGCGCTGTCCTTGCGGAATCTGCGGCCCGACGACATCGTCTTCATCACAGCGCCCTTCAGCGGCTATGGCACCGCCCCCAATGGCGGGGCGATCGACATCCTCGACGAGATCCGCATGGACCGGTTGGCCGAGGCGCTGCAGAACGACAAGGTCGATGAGTACCTCGCCGAGAACTGACCCGGCCCCATCTGCCCTAGGGGCCCACTCGACGCGGCCTATCGACTGAGCTACCGCCTGGTACTGGTCGTGATCGCGACCAATACCGGGCGGTAGCGCGGTCGGTAGCGCGGCCCGGTGGGGGCATCGCTCAGCGGGGTCGACTCGGTCGACGGGCCTACTCGACGCGCTTGAGTTCCGCGGAGGCGTGGCTCTGCATGGGGTGCCCCGTGGCCGCCATATCCATGGCCCACATCAGATTGGAATTGACCAGGCCATAAAGCCGACTCGCCGCGTTGTACTCCTTCGCATGCGCGCTGCGCAGCACGCCATCGGTGCGCAACTCGATCTTGGCCGGCTCGGCCGTGCCGTAATAGAGCTCGAGGATCCCCGTCGGGTGGGTGAGCAGCAGTTCCGCCTCGCCCCCGGCCATCCGCCAAAAGCCCATCTCCGTCGAGGCCGGGCGGTCGATGGTGCCATCCTCATGCAGCAGCCAACTGCGCGTTTGCCACCGCAGGAAGGGCCGGCCGTCGTGTTCGACGACGATCTCCTGCCCGAAATTGCGCGACTCCATCGACGGATAGCCGACCACCCCCGCGCCCTCCCAACGCCCGATCAGCCACGCGAGCGGGCGGATGTCCTCATGGATGGTCTCGTCGAGGTGGAACACAGTTCGTCAGCGTAGTCGCGGGCACGCTCGAGGGCTCGGCTGTCCGTCGAGTTCGGGAAACACGCCGACACCAACGCCCCACGCTCGGCGTGTTTCCCGATCTCGACGCTGAGGGGTGAGGAGGCACGGGACGTGGGAACCTGGAGGTATGCCGTCCGCTACCACCCTCGTCGTCAAGCTCACCGCAGGTGCCGAAGAGGCCGAGCGCGCCAACCAAGCCCTGACCGTCGCCGCGACGGCGCTCGCCAGTGGCGTGGACGTCAGCCTGTGGCTGACCGGTGAGGCGGCATGGCTCGCCGTCCCCGGCCGCGCCGCGGAGCTATCGCTGCCCCTCGCCGCCCCGGCGGAGGACCTCCTTGAAACGTTGCTTGCCGGCGGCTCGGTGACCGTATGCAGTCAATGCGCCGCCCGCCGTGACCTCACCGAGGCGGGCCTGCTCCCGGGTGTCACGATCCGTGGCGCGGCCGCCTTCGTCGAAGAGATCCTGCGCCCGGACACCCAAGCCCTCGTCTATTGAGCCTCAGTTCGCACGAGGCTCGCGGCATCGTCGCGCCTGGCCACGCAAGCGCTCGTCCACTGAGCCGTCCGCTTCTCCGGAGGCGCCGCTTCCGGCTCGGCCGCGACGGCGGGTCAGCCCAGCAGCAGCTTGGCGATCGTCACGATGACGAAGCCGGGCGCGGCCAGGCTGGCGGCGGCGATGACGGCGGGGGCCACGGCATACCGGCTGCCCGGCAACTCTCCGAGCGCCACGCGGGTCGCTAGCGCAACGACGGAGGCGCACGCGCCGAGCACCGCCGCCGCAGCCGTTGTGGCGGAGGTAGGCACGAGTAACGCTCCGATGAGGCCGCCGCAGGCGCCCAGGGCGGCGCCGGCGAGCAGGGTCAGGCCCCGCATACGTCCGGGCAGCAGCTCGGCGAACAAGCCCGCGGCGATTCCGGCGGCGGCGAGCGCCAGCGGGCGATCCGCGCCGCGCAGATCGGGCAGCACCGCCATGGCCATGACGGAGGCGACCAGCGTGAGGCCGCCGGCGGCGCTGGTCAGCGCCGTCACGACCCCGGCCTTGATGTCACCGCGCACCAACTGCATGAGAAAAGCGGCGATCAAGCCGACCGCGATGGCCACGGGCAGGTGGCGCAAGGCAATTCCGTAGGGGGCTTGATAGCCGGCCAGCACGATGGCGGCGGCCGTCACCGCCAGGCTCAGTCGGGTCCCCGTCGGTTCCGGCGAGTCGGTGAGAATCGGCCAGCCCCAGATCAGGAGCAGCACGGCCAGCGTGAGGGCGAGGAGGACGAACACGGCGCCGGCCGGTTCGCTGACCGTCAGCAGCGCTGCCCCAGCAAGGCACGCGATGAGCGTCGGCACAGATCGGGCCCGGGCCGCGGCGCTCGGACGCGGCTCCGATTCGGTGGCTATCGCGGACGCCTCGGACACGGCGGCCATCCTCTCACCGCCCGAGGCTCGCATCGGTCACCCCTCGCCGCGGGTTGTCTGCGCTTCGAGGTGCTTTCTAGCGGGTTGACGTGCAGACAACCGACATCCGGAGAGAAATGAGCACCCCCCAACAAGCGGCCCCGGACGGGTCCCGCGGGCACGCGAGACAGGGGCGCGGTCAGCCGCCGGCGAAGGGCGGCAGGAACTCGATCGTCGCGCCGGGGGCGACGAGGGTGTCCGGCGTGGCGGCGATCCCGTCGACGAGCACGGCGCAGACCCCCAGGACGGCGACAGCATCCGGATGCCGGGCCGACGCGGCAGCGACGATCTCGGCCACGCTGCCCGCCGGCAGGTCCTCGGTCGCCACACCCGCGGCCGCCTGCGCACCGGCCCAATAGCGCACGGTCACGCTCCCGCCGGCGTCTCCCAGGGGCGCGGCAGCAGCGCCCAGCGGCGGTTCCGTGTACTGATCGATTCGGAGGTCGTTGCTCATCACCGCCTATCCTGCCTTGTCATGGCCCGGCTGCTGTTGTTGACCAATGCGCTCGCCCCGAGCGCCGAGGTCCTGCCAGCCCTGTCCTTGCTCAGCCACCAGGTGCGCATCCTGCCCGCGGAGGCAAGCGCCCTGGTCCAGGCACCCCCGTGCGACGCCCTGCTCGTCGATGCTCGCCGCGACCTGGCCTATGCCCGCAGCCTGACCCGTATCCTGCGCACCACGGGCGTCTCGGTGCCGCTCATCGCCATCCTCACCGAGGGCGGGCTGGCCGGCGTCACGGCCGACTGGGGCGTCGATGACGTCCTGCTCGACACCGCCGGGCCCGCCGAGGTCGAGGCGCGCCTGCGCCTGGCGTCCGGAAGGGTCGTCCTCGTCGAGCCCGAGGTGGATGAAGCGCCGATCACTTCGGGCAATCTGGTCATCGACGAGGCGAGCTATTCCGCCCGCATCGGCGGCCGCGCGCTGGACCTGACCTATAAGGAATTCGAGCTCCTCAAATACCTCGCCCAGCACCCGAGCCGCGTCTTCACCCGGGCGCAATTGCTGCAAGAAGTCTGGGGCTACGACTATTTCGGCGGCACCCGCACCGTCGATGTCCACATCCGCCGACTGCGCGCGAAGCTCGGCGGCGACTACGAAGTGCTGATCGGCACGGTTCGCAATGTCGGCTATCGCTTCGTGCCGGAGGAACTCCCCGCGCACGCCGATGCCGATGCCTAAGCCGCTGTCCGCTGCCGACCACGCGGCCGTCCACGACCTGGCCGATGCCGCGAACAGCGCCGACGGCGTCCGGCCCCTGTCCGAGCGCACTCTGCTCGACCTCGACCTCCTCCACGAGAGCGTGCGCCACCTGCTCGTATGGCAGGGGGGTGAGCTGGCGGCATACGCCCAGCTCGGTCGGGAGCGCCAAGGTGAGCTAGTGGTCCACCCGGCGCACCGGCGCGCCGGGCACGGACGAAACCTCCTCACCAACCTCGCCGGACAGGGTGCGGCGGCCGTATGGGCGCACGGTGACCTCCCCGCCGCCCGCGCCCTCGCCGCGAGCGTCGGCTGGGAGCCGGTGCGCATCCTGCGCAAGCTCAGTCGCCCTCTCGCAGAGGAGGATTCCGCGCCGGTCACACTGCCGGAGGGGCACGCCATACGCGGCTTCGTGCCCGGCCAGGACGAGGCCGACTGGCTGCGGATCAATGCGCTCGCGTTCGCCGACCATCCCGAGCAGGGCCGCGTCACCCGCAACGATCTGGACCGGCTGATCGCTCAGGACTGGTTCGACCCTGCCGGCCTACTGCTGCTCACCGACGCCAGCGGCGCTGTCATCGGATCGCACTGGACCAAGGTCGATCCGGCCGAGCGTGCACCCGCCGCCGACGGCTCGCCCGTGCCCGCCGGGGAGGTGTATGTCGTCGCCCTCGACCCCGCCGTCCATGGCCGCGGGCTGGCCGGTCCCCTGACCGCCGCCGGGCTGGCCCATCTGGCCGCGCGGGGTCTGCGCTCGGTCGTGCTCTATGTTGACGACGACAACACCGCCGCCCTGCGCACCTATCGCCGCCTCGGCTTCACCGACCTCGAGGTGCATGCCCAGTACGCGCCGGTGTCGGCAGCCCGCCCAGCCTGACAAGATGTCGGGTATGACGACCCCCCACGACGTGCAACCCGCGGGCGAGTGGGATCTCACCGAACTCGACGATGGCTCCCAGTCGGCCATGCCCGAGATTGACGGTGCCCCACTCGGGGATATCACCTTCGCCGCGACGGCGAGTTCCCGGATGCCACTGCGCGCCCCCAATGGTCGCTTCGTCCGCGCCGGCGGTCAGGTCGTCGACAACAAGGGCCTGCCCGAGGACCGCTTCCTGGACCGTGAAGTCTCCTGGCTGCAGTTCAACGAGCGCGTTCTGCAGTTGGCCGCCGACCCGGACTTGCCGCTCCTGGAACGGGCCCGATTCCTCGCGATCTTCAGCAGCAATCTCGACGAATTCTTCATGGTGCGCGTGGCCGGCCTGAAGCGCCGCATCGCGACCGGCATCGCCGTCCGGTCCGCGTCCGGCCTGGAGCCGCGCGAAGTGCTGGAAAAGATCTCGGCCGTCAGCGCGGAACTCCTTGCGGCACAGTCGCAAATCTTCCACGAGCAGATCCGGCCCGCACTGGAGGATGAGGGCATTTCGCTGGTGCGCTGGGACGAACTCAGCGATGGCGAGCAGACCCGGCTCACCGGCTACTTCACCGACAACATCTTCCCGGTCCTGACCCCCTTGGCCGTCGACCCGGCGCACCCGTTCCCCTATATCTCCGGGCTCTCGCTGAACCTCGCCGTCGTGCTCATGAACCCCAAGTCGGAGAAGGAGCATTTCGCGCGGGTCAAGGTCCCCGAGATGCTTCCCCGGCTGGTCAAGGTCGAGGTGGCCGACGAGGCCTCCGTTGACGAGCTTTTCGACACCCGTTTCGTTCCGCTCGAGGACCTGATCTCGGCCCATCTCGACCAACTCTTCCCGGGCATGGTCGTGCTGGAGAGCTTCACCTTCCGCGTCACCCGCAATGAGGATCTCGAGGTCGAGGAGGATGACGCCGAAAATCTGCTGACCGCGCTGGAGCGCGAGCTGACCCGGCGCCGGTTCGGCCCGCCGATCCGCCTCGAAGTCGATGCCGAGATGGACGAGCATGTGCTCGACCTGCTCGTGCGCGAACTCGGCGTCAGCGTCAGCGAGGTCTACAAGCTGCCCGAGCCGCTCGACCTGCGCGCCCTCAATATCGTCGCGGACATCGACCGCTCGGACTTGCACTACGAGCGATTCGTGCCGCGCACCAATGCCGATCTGGCCCCGACCGAGTCGGCTAAGGCCCGTGACATCTTCGCGAGCATCCGCAAGCAGGACATCCTGCTGCACCACCCATATGACAGCTTCTCCACCTCGGTGCAGGCCTTCATCGGCCAGGCGGCCGCGGACCCACACGTGCTGGCGATCAAGCAGACGCTTTATCGCACCTCCGGTGACAGCCCGATCATTGACGCGCTCATCGATGCCGCCGCCGCGGGCAAGCAGGTGCTGGCGCTCGTGGAGATCAAGGCCCGCTTCGATGAAGAGAACAACATCTCCTGGGCCCGCAAGCTGGAGCACGCCGGCGTGCATGTCGTCTATGGCATCGTGGGCTTGAAGACGCACTGCAAGCTCTCGCTCGTCGTGCGCCAAGAGGCCGAAGGCCTGCGTCGCTACTGCCATATCGGCACCGGCAACTACAACCCCAAAACTGCTCGCCTGTATGAAGATCTGGGCCTTCTCACCTGCGATCCGGTTGTCGGGGAGGACCTGACCCGGCTGTTCAACCAACTCTCCGGCCTCGCCCCGCGCAGCCGGTTCAAGCGGCTGCTTGTGGCGCCTCGATCGGTGCGCTCCGGCTTGATCGACCTCATCGACGCCGAGATCGAGCACGCACGGTCCGGGGCTGGTGGCCGAATCGGGTTGAAGGTCAACAGCATTGTCGACGAGAAGCTGATCGACGCGCTCTACCGCGCGTCCCAGGCCGGCGTCGAGGTGCAGATCTGGGTCCGCGGCATCTGCGCCCTGCGGCCCGGCCTGCCTGGGGTTTCGGAGAATATCGAGGTGCGCTCGGTGCTCGGACGCTTCCTCGAACACTCCCGCGTCTTCGTCTTCGGTGGCGGCGGGCAACCGATCGCCTTCATCGGCAGCGCCGACATGATGCACCGCAATCTCGATCGCCGCGTCGAGGCTCTCGTCCAACTGAACCCGCACCACACGCGCGAAGTCATGGCGCTGATGGAGCGTGGCCGCAGCGACCGTTACGCGCACTGGCGCCTGGGCCCGGACGGCCGCTGGGTCCGTTTCCACCGCGGCGATTCCGGGCCGCTGGCGGACATCCAGGCCGATCTCATCGAGCTCTACGCCAAGCGCCGTCGTCGGGCCAGCCGCTAGGTCCTGGCCATGCCTCCTTCTCGTTCGGTTCCCGCCGCTGGCACTCTGCCCTGGCGCGTCGTCGACGGCGAACTGCAAGTGCTGCTGGTCCATCGCCCGCGGTATGACGACTGGTCCTGGGCTAAGGGCAAGCTCGACCCGGGCGAGGATTACGCCATCGCCGCCTCCCGCGAGACCTACGAGGAGACGGACTTCATGGTCCGCCTCGGTCGTCCCCTGCCGGATGCGCGTTATCAAATCCTGGAGCGGGACCACACCTTCGCGGTGAAGTCTGTGCGCTACTGGGCCTCGACGGTCATTGGTGGAAATGGCAAGCCCCGCAACGAGATTGACAAGGTCGCGTGGATGTCACCGACCCAGGCGCACGCGGCCCTGGACTATGCCCGCGATCGCGACCAATTGTTGGCCCTGGTCGCGATGCACCGGGCTGGCGAGCTCGACACGTGGCCGCTGATCATCGTCCGGCACGCGACCGCGCTCCCCCGCTCCAAATGGTCGCAGAAGGATTGGTTGCGGCCCCTGGACCCGGAGGGGCAGGCCCGCGCTGAGGCACTCGTGCCGGTCCTGACGGCATACGGCCCACTGCGCGCCGTGAGCAGTTCCAGCGTCCGCTGCCGCGACACCTTGGCGCCCTATGCGCGCGCCGGCAAAACAGCCCTGAAGCTGCGAGATTCACTCTCCGAAGAGGTCTTCGACAAGAATCCCGAGCGCGCCCTGAAGACGGTGCGCAAGGTGATCCGCCGTGGTCGGCCGACCGCTCTGTGCTCCCACCGGCCCTTGCTGCCGGCAATCCTCACGGAACTCCTTGAGGTCGCGGCCGACGCCGATGTGGCGGCGCTGCTTCAGGAGTCGATCGAGCTGGGTATGGACAAGGGCGAGGCGATCGTCTGCCACCTGAGCGGCACGAGAGCTGACGCGAAAATCGTTGCTGCGGAACGGCATACTCCCTGATCGCAAAGCTGCGCGACGATCGGCGCCCCCTGCCCGCCGATCGCCGCGCCCCGTCAGGGGATTGTCAACCTCTCACCCGAAGCGGCCGGAGATGTAGTCCTCGGTCGCCTTTTCGCTGGGGTTGTTGAAGATTCGGCTCGTGGAGTCGATCTCGACGAGCTTGCCCGGCTGGCCGGTGGCCTTGAGGTTGAAGAAGGCCGTCTGGTCCGAGACGCGGGCCGCCTGCTGCATGTTGTGCGTCACGATGACGATCGTGTAGCGCTCTTTCAGGTCGTTGATCAGATCCTCGATCGCGAGCGTCGAGATCGGGTCGAGCGCCGAGCAGGGCTCGTCCATCAGCAAGACCTGCGGCTCCACGGCGATGGCGCGCGCGATGCACAAGCGCTGCTGCTGGCCGCCGGAGAGGCCGGCGCCCGGCTTGTCGAGGCGGTCCTTGACCTCATTCCACAGGTTGGCGCCCTTGAGTGACTTCTCGACGACCTCGTCGAGGCGCGCCTTGTTCTTGACGCCATTGAGCTTCAGCCCGGCCGCGACATTGTCGCGAATCGTCATGGTGGGGAACGGATTCGGGCGCTGGAAGACCATGCCGACGGTGCGGCGCACGCCGACCGGGTCGACATCCTTGGCGTACAGGTCTTGGCCGTCGAGGAGCACCTTGCCCTCGACTCGGCCGCCGGGGATGACTTCGTGCATGCGGTTGAGGGTGCGCAGCACCGTGGACTTGCCGCAGCCGGACGGGCCGATGAAGGCGGTGACGGCGCGGGGTTCGATGCTCATCGAGACGCCCTCAACGGCCTTGAAGTTGCCATAGAAGATGTCCAGGTCGCTGACGTCGATGCGCTTGGCCATGGTGGGGATCGCCCTTGTCTGGGTTGGTGGTCGGGGTCAGACCTTGCTGAAGCGGCTCGCGAGCCGGCCCAGCAGGTTGAGCAGGAGGATGAGGAGGATCAGCGTGAGTGCGGCCGCCCAGATCCGGTCGTATGCCGGGAGCGTCACCGCCTGGTCGCGGTCCTGGTTGATCATCGTCGGAAGCGTCGCCATATTGCCGCCGAATAGATCGGTCGCGATGGCCTTGGTGTAGGGCCCAAGGATCAGCAGCGGAGCTGTCTCGCCCATCACTCGGGCCAGGCCGAGCAGGACGCCGGTGATGATTCCGGAGAAGGCCGTCGGCAGGACGACCGAAAAGATCGTCTTCCACTTCGGCACGCCCAGGGCGTATGCCGCCTCCCGCAACTCGTTCGGGACGAGCTTGAGCATTTCCTCGGTCGAGCGGACGACGACCGGGATCATCAGCAGGGTCAGCGCGAAGCAGACGAAGATGCCCGAGCGCTGGAAGCCGAAGGCGTTGACAAAGACGGCATAGATGAACAAGCCCGCGACGATGGACGGCACGCCGGTGAGGATGTCGACCATGAAGCTGACGGTCCGGGCGAACCGGCCGCGGCCATACTCCACGAGGTAGACCGCGGTCAGCACCCCGATCGGCACCGAAATCAGTGCGGTCACCAGGCCCTGAATCAGGGTGCCCTGGATGGCGTGGACGGCGCCGCCGCCCTCGCGTCGGGCCGTGACTCCCTGTTGGGAGTTGGTCCACCAGGTGGAGTCGAGGATGAGGTGGCCGCCCTTGACCGCGACCGTGACGAGGATCCACACCAGTGGGATGACGGCGATGGCGAAGGCGGCCCACATGACGAATGTCGCGATGGAGTTCTTCAGCGCGCGGCCACCACTCTTGCCACCGAGGTCGAGGTCGCGGGGCTCGGCCAACGAGTGATCCCGCGGAAAGTCGTTGGTAATGGCGGTCATTCGGTGAAGGCCTTCCGACGCTCGATGACGATGCGGGCGATGGCGTTGACGATGAAGGTGAGGATGAAGAGCACCAGGCCGGCGGCGATATACGCGCCGGTCTTCTGCGGAGTGTCGAACTCGCCGGCGCCAAGGGCGATCTTTGAGGCGAAGGTTTCGCCCCCATCGAAGAGGCTGAACGAGAAGGCCGTGCCCTGGGCGAGAGAGGAGATCAGGATCATCACGGCGACCGTCTCGCCGAGAGCGCGGCCGAGGCCGAGCATCGCGGCGGAGATGACACCGGGCTTGCCGAAGGGCAGGACCGCGGTGCGGATCATCTCCCATTTCGTGGCGCCGAGGGCCAGTGCCCCCTCCTTGTGAGTTGGCGGGGTCTGCGCGAAGACTTCGCGTGACAGCGCGGTGATGATCGGCAAAATCATGATCGCGAGGACGATGCCCGCGAGGAAGATCGTCGTGCTACTCCCGACGGTCGTCTCTTTGAAAAGCGGGAACCACCCAAGGTTGTCCCGCAAGAAGTTCTGGATGCCGTCCGTATGCGGACCGAGGACTCGAAGCCCCCACAGGCCGAAGATGATCGAGGGCACGGCCGCGAGCAGGTCGACGGTGGACGCGGCGGGTTTGGAGAGCCACTTCGGGGCGTAGTTGGTGATGAACAAGGCGACGGCAATCCCGATCGGCACGGCGATGGCCAGGGCCATCAGCGATGACAGGACGGTTACCCACAGCAAACGCAGGATGCCGAAACGCGGGTGCTCACCGCCGACGCTCCATTCAGTGGAGGTGAGGAAGTTCGCCTCGTTCTTCATCAGCGACGGGATCGCCTGCGATAGCAGGAAAACCCCGATCAACGTGACGAGGCCGACGACGATGGCGCCCGCGCCAATGGCGGCGCCGCCAAAGAGCCGGTCGCCGAGGCGGCCGGTGCCCGCGCCGTCGCCGGCGAGCGGTGACTGGCCGTGCGGCCCTGCTGTCTCGTCGGCAATGGATACGCCGGTCACGCTCTGCATGGCTGGCTCACCTTCCGTTGTTGTATGTCGATGTCGTATGCGGATGTGCGACGGGCCCGGCCGGTGAGGCTTCCCGGCCGGGCCGCGTCGCCCGTGGTCGTGCTGCGTGCTAGCCCCTCTTGCAAAACCCCGGGATGGGGTCCCCGCGAAGTACCGGAGCGAGCTTGCGAGCGAGGAAACTTCGTGGGGTACGGATCAGGACAGGGCCTCGACCGCGGCAGCGACCTTGCTCTGCACCTCGGCGGGGAGCGGCGCGTAGCCGATCTCCTCGATGAGGGTCTGAGCATCCGAGGAGGCGAAGAAGGAGAGGAAGGACTTGATCTGGTTCTGCTTCTCGGCGTCCTTGTTGACCGAGCAGACGATCTCGTAGGTCACCAGGCCGATCGGGTAGGCCCCGGCCTCCTTGGTGGCGTAGTCGAGCTTCAGGCGCAGGTCGTTGCCCTCGCCGTCGGCGGTGGCCGTCGCGATGAACTTGCCGATCGACTCGCTGGTCAACTCGACGGCGCCCGAGCCGTTGTCGATCTGGGCCATGCCGAGGGCGTTGTCCTTGGCGTAGGACAGCTCGACATAGGTGATGCCGCCCGCGGTGGCCTTGACGGCGTCGGCGACACCGGAGGACTTCTCCTTGCCCTCACCCTTGCCGGTCCAGGACTTGGCCGGCTCACCGGCCCAGGCGTCGCCGCCCGCGGCCTTGAGGTACTTGGTGAAGTTCTCCGTGGTGCCCGAATCGTCCGAGCGGAAGAAGGGCTTGATCGGGGTGCTGGGCAGCGTCACGCCGTCGTTGAGCGCGGCGATCTTGGGGTCGTTCCACGTCGTGATCTCGCCCTGGAAGATCGCCGCCAGGGTCGCAGCGTCGAGGACCAGCTTGTCGACGCCGTCGAGGTTGTAGGCCACGGCGATCGGGCCGATCACCATCGGGAGATTCCAAGCGTCGGACTCGCAGCGCTTCTTGGCCGCGTCGACCTCGATGACGCCATCCTTCTCCTCGGTCTTCAGCGCCGAGTCGGAGCCAGCGAAGTCAACCTGGCCAGCGTTGAACTGCTTGATGCCGGTGCCGGAGCCGGTCGGGTTGTAGTTGATCGTCAGGTCGGGGCACTTCTCGTTGTATGCCGTGACGACCTCCTCGAAGGCGTTCTTCTGAGCCGAGGAGCCTTCGGCGTTCAGCGTGCCGGAGGGGCAGGCGGCGGCGTCGGTGGACGACGTCTCGCCGGAGGTGCTCGAGCTGTTGGTCGATCCGGAGGCCGAGGAACTGGAGGAGCTCGCGGTGTTGTTGTCCGACCCACACCCGGCGAGGGCAAGGCTGCCTGCGGCAACCAGGAGCACGGCGGCGCGGCGGCGGTGGATGGTCTGCACGAAAGGGACCCTCTCTAGGTCTTTGGACGGCGAGCCTTACGTTCGGCTCGCTCGTCCTCGACGGTAGGAATCGCTGGTGGCGCGCTGGTCCCGCTTTGTTGAACGGCTGGTGAACGGGCCGGGAATGCTTGGCCTTCGCCGCGCCTTCCCGTGCTTGCCGACACCGATGTATGCGGTGCGGCTGCCCCCGCCGGGCCGTCACCACGCCGAACCCCGGCCCGACCTTCCGCCGGCATGGGCCCCAAAGTGACGAGGGCGTCACTTTCGGCTGAGATCGTCACATCAACCTGACGACCTCGGCCGAAACTCACGACCTCAGGCCGGCCCGCAGCCGGTCAGGTCCGGGTGCGCGCGGTCAGGTCAGGCGAGCAGATGCAACGCGTACCAGCTCAGCGCCGCGAGCAAACCAGCGCCGGGAAAGGTCAGCAGCCACGCCCAGCCGATATCGCGCGCCACCTGCCAGCGCACCGCCTTGGTCCCGCGCGTCGCGCCGGCCCCCAAGATCGCGGCCGTGATGGCCTGCGTCGTCGAAATCGGCGCCCGCAGCGCCGTCGCGACGAACAAGATCGCCGCCGCGCTGACCTCGGCGGCGAAGCCCTGCGGCGATTCAAGGTCGATGATCCGCTGCCCCAGCGTGCGCATGATGCGCCAGCCACCTGCATACGTCCCCAAACTGAGCACCGCCGCGCAGAGCACCAGCACCCAGATGGGAATAGCCGCGGATCCGTCGGCGTGGTGACCCGAGACGGTCAGCGCCAGCACGACGACACCCGCCGTCTTGGCCGCATCCTGCATGCCATGGCCGAACGCCATCCCGGCCGCCGACACCGTCTGGGCGAGGCGGAAGCCGCGGGCGACCGAAGCCGCGGGGCGCGATCGGAAGGCCCACATGATCGCGGCCATCACGGCATACCCCAGAAGCAGGCCGAGGAGCGGGGAGGCGAGCATGGGCAGCAGAACCAGCTTGGTCACGCCGCCCCACAGCACCTCGCTGCCCGCGGCGAGCGCGGCGCCGCCGAGGCCGCCGACGAGGGCGTGGCTGGAGGAGGACGGCAGGCCGCGCGCCCAGGTGACGAGATTCCAGGTGGTCGCGCCGACCAGGGCCGCCGCGCAGAGCAGCAGTCCGGAGTTGCCGCGCGGGGCCTCGATGATGCCGCTGCCGACGGTTTGGGCGACGCGCGCACCGAAGAAGGCGCCGATGAGATTGGCGGCGGCGGCCAGGGTGACGGCCACGCGCGGCGTGAGGGCGCGGGTCGAGACCGAGGTGGCCACCGCATTGGCGGAGTCGTGGAAACCGTTCGTGTAGGTGAACGCGAGGGCGAGCGCGACGACACTCGCCGTGGGCAGCCAGTCCACGACGAGCTCAGGAGGCCTTCATCGAGATGACCTCGATCACGTGCGCGACCTGTTCGAAGCCATTGCTCACCGCTTCGAGGGCGTCGACGACATCGAGGACTTTGAGGATCTCCAGCACCTGGTCCGGATCGCCGCCGAGCAGGCCGGCCCGGATGCGGCGGTGCTCACGATCGGCCTGGTTCTCCAGGCGGTTGATCTCCACGACATACTCCCGGACCCGCTCGGCGTCCCGCAGCGCACCGAGGACGCTCACGGTCAGTTCCGCCATCCGGGCGATGACCTGGATCTGCGTCGCGGAGCGCTCGGGGAGGGCGGCCAGATGGTAGGCATCGATCAGGTCGACGCCGCGATCCATGTGGTCGAGGCAGTCGTCGAGGCGGGCCGCGAGGGCGTGCATGTCGGCGCGGTCGTATGGCGTCACGAACGAGCCGTCGACGGTGGCGATGATCTCGTGGGTGGTTTCGTCGGCGCGGTGCTCGACGTCCCTCATCCGGGCGGCGACTTCGGGGCGGGTGGCCTCGTCGGCGGCCAGGAGATCGGTCAAGAGCCGGGCGCCCTCGACCAGCAGCTGGGCGCTTTGCGCGAAAAGAGCGGAGAAGAGGTCGTCATTGCGCGGGGTTAGTCGGAAACCCACCGGCTCTCCCCAGGTCGGACGGACACGATCTGTGCCACATCGTAATCGGGGAAGACCAGGCGCTATCTCCCCGTCGTGCCCAGGCGCCGCTCTATGGTGTCGGCTATGGGACAAGAGACGCCGACGAGGGGCGACGAGGACACCTTCACCACTGAGTCAGTCTTGCTCTCCGGCGTCCGAACAGCCATCTCCAATGCGCAGGGCTCCATGGACCAGGGAGCCATCGACGAGGCGCTCGGCGTGACCCGCCAGCAGGCCGCAGACTCTCTGGACGCGCCCGCGCCCGCCGCGGCGGCTGTCACAGGCTGAGCGTGGACCCCGTGGGACTCGAACCCACAACCTACGGATTAAAAGTCCGCAGCTCTGCCATTGAGCTAGAGGTCCCGGCTCCGAAGAGCCCCCACAGGGTATCCCGCCCTGGCCGCTCGGTCTGCACAAGATCTGGACAGGATGGCGCGAGGGAACGCACGGGTTGACGCGCTACGTTCAGGGATCGTGAACACAACACTGACCTGTCCCAAGTGCGGCAGCACCATGCGCTCCTACGAGCGCAACCGGGTGCTTGTCGATCAGTGCACCGGCTGCGGTGGCCTCTTCCTGGACCGCGGCGAACTCGAAGCCCTGGTGGCGGCCGAGACCGCGTGGCACCAGCCCCCGGCGGCTCAGCCGGCGCCTGGGCCGCAGGATCGAGCCCCGCAGCCGTATGCCGCGGCGCCCGGCTCGCACGCCACCGGGCCGGGTGCCCCCACGGCATACCAGCAGCCTCCGGTGCAGCATTACGGCTCGGCGCCCTACGCGAAGTACTCCAAGCACTATGGCAAGCGGCGCCGCTCGTTCCTGTCCGAACTCTTCGACGACTGATCGTGGGCGAGGCACCCGGGCGCGGCCGTCCGCGTCGGCCGGCGCACTTCAGCATGGCGGCGATGGAGGCGTTGGGCGCGACCTCGCCCGGGCCGGCTGAGGTCACGCAGGTCGCGCACGACTCGGCCGCCGCGGTGGTCGGGGTGGGTCGCGCCGCCCGCGACCCGGCGACGACGGCGCGACTGGTGGCGCTCGTCGACGAACTCGGTCTCGACACCATCGCCGAATTGTGGTCGGCCCGGCCGGCGCGCTCGTTGCCGGGCGCCTTGTGGCGGCTGTATGCGCTGCGCGAATGGGTGCGGCGGGCGCCCGCCACCGCGAGCCGGGAGTATGCCGCGGGCATGCGCGCCGCGGAGACCGCGCACGTTATCGCCGGGGTTGCGGAACCCCCTGGGCCGCAAGAGCTTTCGACCCTGGTCGACGCGATCCTCACCGGGGTGTATGACGGGGAGTTCGACGTCGCCCTCAACCGCGCTGGCGCCTTCTGCCGGGTCATCTCCGTCGGCCGCTCCGATCTGGCGCACGAGACCGATCTGCGCGACGCCGACCTTGGTCGCCACGAGACCGAGGCCGCTGCGGCCATGTTGGCGACGGGATTGGACCTGGAGCGCGCGGCCGCCGCCTGGCGGGCCGGCAGCTTGACCTGAGCTTATGTCGCGCGGCCGAGCGCTCGTCTCGCGGCGGAGCGCTCATGTCGCGGCCGGGCATAGCTATAGCGCCGCTCCGCTGCGATGTCAGCGCTCCGGCGCGAAGTCGGCGCCCCACGGCGAGCTGACGTGGCGCGGGCGCGGGGTGGCCGGGGGGAAGTAGTGCGCCGGGCCGGGAGCGCCTCACGGCGCGTGGCCGCTCGTAGCGGCTATTAGTTGGGACCCGGGGCTGCCGCGGCCCGACGCGCGGAAAACTCTAGCCCACCTCGGGCCGCAACGCCGTCCGAAAGGTTCGACCGGCCTCTCAGACCGAGCCGCCTGGACGGCCAAACCGGGCGCTAACGACCGACCTACCGCCTGGAATCGGCCGCGATCACGACCGGTACCAGGCGGTAGGCCAGACGTTGGCCGCGTCCTTCGGCGCACTCGCGCGAAAGGGGCGTGAGTCACGTTTCTCGCAGGTCAACGGCACAGCGCGTCGAACGGAGGTTTCGCGGAGCGGCGCCGGGCAGGTACTCTGAAAAACGCCACGCCCAGCACGGTGACTCGATCGAGCTGTCCGCGCTGAGTCTTGTGAGCCATCCCCCTGCACACTGGCCGCAGCCATTCCGCCCGAGCAAAAGGACCCCCCGCGATGACAAACACCGTGCGAACCGCCTCCCTGGCCGTCGTCGGCGCGGCGACCCTCGCCGTCGGCGTGGCCCCGGCGATGGCGAGCGAGGCGAAGACGACGATCACCGCCCCGACCGCGGGCAGCACGGTGACCGGGACGTCCGTGACCGTCAAGGGCGGCTATTGGGCCAGCGCATCGGTCAAGGAAGTGCGCGTCGCGATCTGCACCTTGGACACGGCGGGCAAGTGCACGGCATATGTCGCCAACCCCACGACCGGCGCGATGGTCACCTCCTACCGCTCGATCCCCGCGACCTTGACGCCCGGCTCCCAGACCGCCGGCAGCTACGCCTTCGCGGCCTTCGGGCTCAAGCCCGCGGCATACAAGGCCGCAGCCTTCGTCGTCTCGAGTGACACCCCGAAGGGCACGCCGACTCAGGTGAGCTTCACCCTCAAGAACGAGACGACCCCGCCGCCCACCGCGGGCTTCATCTCGATCGGCTTCGGCCGCAGTCAGTGGTCGGTGGCCACGGGCACCAACTGCAATGTCGTCCCCGTCGGGGCCCGCACCCTGGAAGAGAACCTCATCGACTTGAAGGCTCGCGGAATCTCGGCGCAGGGCGGCGTGGTCGTCAACCGCACCGAGGCCACGACCCAGTCGTGCTACCAGCAGCAGATCCTGCACCCGTCCTGGGCCGATCTCGCGCGGCTGCGCGACACCTACGGCTTCACCGCGGTCTCGCAGGGCATGAATTACGCCGATATGACGAAGATGACCACGGACACCCAGCGCTTCCAGGAGAGCGGCGCGACCTTGCCGATCCTGAACAGCAAAGGTTTCACTCGGGCTTGGGGGATGTTCAATTACCCCAACGACAAGATGAATGCGGACGCCAATCGCGTTGTCTCGCAAAGCTTCGCCTTCGGCCGCAAGTACGGCACGTCGATCAACACTCGGGCTCAGGTCATGACCTACCCCTACTTGGTCAAGACGATCTCGGTCATGGGCGGCAAGTGCAACAACAAGAACCTCGCGTGCTACTCGATGCCGGTCAAGAACGACAAGCGCACCGCCCCGCCCTCGCGGCTGACCCAGATCCTGCGACCCAAGGCCAATGAGTGGGGCGTGCTGCAGTTCTACCGGATCGTTGAGGGCTCGTATGGCCGGATGGGCGGCCGGGATGTCGCCTGGGACTGCACCTCCTCGGACTGGCGCAACCGCTGGACCAGCGCCCCGGAGATGTACTGCCGCAACTCCTTCCTCGAGGCGCTCGACGGGCGTGACAAGACCGCCGTCCCCGTGGACGCCGTCGATGTCGCGAACGCCTGGGGCCGCAACCCCTGATCCGAGCGCGAGCGGGCGGATCGGCTACCCGATGGCCGTGGAGATGGCGTGGATGATCACACCGGCTAACGCGCCGACGATCGTGCCATTGATGCGGATGAACTGCAGGTCGCGACCGACGAAGAGTTCGATCCGCTCGGAGGCTTCGTCGGCATCCCACCGGTCCACGGTGTGACTGATGACATTGGCCAACTCGTCGCCATAGGTCGTGACGAAGAAGGCGACCATGTCGCCGAGGTGCCCCTCGAGCCGCTCACGCGTCGCGTCGTCCGTGAGCAGCATCGTGCTCGCCTCCGCGAGCCAGGAGTCGCCGCGCTGCCACAAGGTGCTGGTGGGGTCACCGATCGCCGCCAGCAGTGAGGTGCGCACGCTGGCCCACAGAGAGAGCACGGTCTCGCCGACCTGCGGGTGCGACAGGACGCGCTCCTTGAGCGCTTCAGCCCGGGCCTGCACCTGCGGGTCGTCGTGCAGGTCGTCCGCGAGCTTGGTCAGCAGATTGTCCAGGGCGACCCGGGCGCGATGCTCAGGATCGGCTCGCATATCCCGCAGCCACGCCAGCGCCTGCTGATAGGTCCAGTTGATGACCCGATCGTCGACCCACGGCGGGGTCCACCAGGGCGCCCGCTCGTTCATCAGCGTCGAAAAGACCTTGGGATTGTCGACGAGCCAGTCGTGGATCTCCGTCAGCCCGAGGTCGACGAGACCGTGATGGGCCTTGTCCTCGACGATGCCCTTGAGGAACGACCCGGCGATCGGGCTGACCGGCTCCTGCTGCAGACGCGGCAGCAGCACGCCGACCACGAAATCGCGGACATCGGCATCGCGCATTCGCCCCAGCGCGGCGGTCGCCACCCGCGAGATCTCGGTCAGCGCGCGCTGCCGGTGCGCCGGCTCCTCCAGCCAGTGCCCCAGCCGCAGCCCGACCTGGGCGGCGGCAAGCCGCTCGCGGGCGATCTCTTCGGTGAGGAAGTTGTCGCTGACGAACTCCTCCAGGCTGCGGCCGAGTTCGTCCTTGCGCTTCTTGACCAGGGCCGTATGCGGGATCGGCAGGCCCATCGGGTGCTTGAACAGGGCGGTCACCGCGAACCAGTCCGCGAGGGCGCCGACCATGGCCGCTTCCGATGCCGTATGGACGTAGCCCCAGGCTCCCTCGTCGCGCCCGTTGGTCAGAACGAAGACGACGAACGCCAGTCCCAGCAGCGAGGTCGCGACGATCCGCATACGCCGCAGCCCGGCCCGGCGCGCGGCATCCGCCGGGGTGGCCTCCATGAAACTCACAATCGACATCCTTCCCGATGGCGCGCGCGTTCGCGCCCGGCGCCCCGCACTCCCAACTCCCGGCGGTGCCTGGAGATTCCGGGGGCAGCCTGTCCGAGGCAGCGGCCGCGTGCTTGACTTCGCGACATGGATGAACTCGCCGGCTATGTCGATGCCTGGTCCGATGGCTGCCGCCGCCTCGATGACCTGCTCGCCGGGCTCGGGGACGACGACTGGCTAGCCCCCACCGACTGCCCCGGGTGGAGCGTCCAGGATGTCGTCGCGCACCTGCTCTCGATCGAGCACTGCCTCAACACCGGGGAGCAGCCGGCCGGCATCGTGCCGCTCGAGGGCCGCTCGCTGGCGAGTTGGTGGACCGAGGCCGGGGTCGCGCAGCACCGGGGCGCCGACGCCGACACCCTTCGTGCGGCGTGGGCCGAAGCCGTCGACGAGCGTCGTGGGCGCCTGGCGGCCGACCCGCCCACCGACCCCGACGCCGCTCCCCCGCACACGCCCGGCGGCGTCCCCTGGGACACCGGGACGCTGCTGCGCAATCGCGCGCTCGATGTCTGGGTACACGAGCAGGACATCCGCCGCGCCGTTGGTCGCCCGGGGGGAATGGACGCTCCAGCCGCTGCCATCGTCGAGCAGATCTTCCTCGACGCCCTGCCGTATGTCGTCGCGAAGCGCGCCGGGGCGCCCGCCGGCACCCGCGTGATCGTGCAGGTCGGCGACGCGCGTCGTGACCTGTTCGTCGACGCCGACGCCCGCGCCCATGTCGTCCCCCCGGTGGACGATGCGGATGTGCGGATCGACCTCGACCGCGAGGCGTTCACGGTCCTCGGCGCCGGCCGGCGGCTGCCCGATGACTTGCCGGCCACGGCATACGCCCAGGTCAGCGGCGATCTCGAGCTCGGCGACGCGATCCTGCGCGGGCTCGCCGTCACGCCCTAGGCCGCTCCCGGCCCACCTACGCCCCGCGCAGGGGAGACTGGGCGCATGCGCTTCCTCCCCGGCCCCGCACCGGCATACGACCTGACCTATGACGACGTCTTCATGGTCCCCAGCCGCTCGGAGGTGACCAGCCGCTTCGATGTCGATCTGTCGTCCGCGGACGGCACGGGCACGACGATCCCGCTCGTCGTCGCGAATATGACGGCGATCGCTGGCCGCCGGATGGCCGAGACGGTCGCGCGGCGCGGCGGCCTGGTCGTCATCCCGCAGGACATCCCGCAGCCGGTCGTCTCCGATGTCGTGCGATGGGTGAAGTCGCGGCATCTGGTCTTTGACACCCCGATCATGCTGCGCCCCGAGCAGACAGTGGGCGAGGCGATTGTGCTGCTGACCAAGCGGGCGCACGGCGCGGCGGTCGTGGTGGACGATGGCCGGCCGATCGGGCTGGTCACGGAGGCGGACCTGGCCCGGGTGGATCGCTTCGCGCAGGTCAGCGCCGTGATGTCGGTGCAGTTGTCGACTCTGACCGATGGCACCTCCCCCGAGGCCGCGTATGACGCCCTCGCCTCCGCCCGGCATCGCCTCGCCCCCGTCGTTGGCACCGACGGCCGGCTCGTCGGGATCCTGACCCGGCAGGGGGCGCTGCGCGCGACCGTCTATCGCCCGAACACCGATGCCGACGGCCGGCTGCGAATTGCGGCGGCCGTAGGGATCAATGGCGATGTGCCGGGCAAGGCGCAAGCGCTGGTTGAGGCGGGTGTCGATGTCCTCGTCATGGACACGGCACACGGGCACCAAGCCAAGATGCTCGACGCGCTGCGCACGGTGCGAGCGCTGGGTCTCGGGGTGCCGATCGCGGCGGGCAATGTCGTGACGGCTGATGGCACGCGCGATCTCATCGCGGCGGGAGCGGACATCGTCAAGGTCGGCGTCGGGCCGGGCGCGATGTGCACGACCCGGATGATGACCGCCGTCGGGCGTCCGCAATTCTCCGCCGTCCTCGAATGCGCTTCGACAGCTTCGGAACTCGGCAAGCACGTCTGGGCCGACGGCGGTGTGCGTCACCCGCGCGATGTGGCCTTGGCCCTCGCCGCCGGCGCCTCGAATGTCATGGTCGGCTCGTGGTTCGCCGGCACGCTGGAGTCGCCCGGCGACTTGTTCACCGACGAGAACGGCCGGTCCTATAAGGAGTCCTTCGGAATGGCGTCCGCTCGCGCCGTCGCGAACCGCACGGCCGCGGAGACCTCCTTTGACCGAGCCCGCAAGGCGCTCTATGAGGAGGGCATCAGCCATGCCCGGATGTATGTCGACCCGGCCCGCCCCAGCGTCGAGGACCTCATCGACTCCATCACCGCGGGCGTTCGGTCCTCCTTCACCTATGCCGGCGCCTCGACCGTGGCGGAGTTCGTTGAGCGCGCGGTCGTCGGGGTGCAGTCGATGGCCGGTTTCGCGGAGGGCCGGCCACTGCATACCTCCTGGTAGTGCGAGGGGCCACGCCGCCGCCGAACTTTTCGTAGGCTCGGACCATGACGTATGACGTGGCTGCGGTTCGCGCGCACTTCCCGGCCTTGGAGGAGGGCGCGGCGCACTTCGACGGACCTGGCGGGACGCAGGCGCCGCGGGTCGTCGGCGAGGCGATGGCGCGGACGCTGACGAGCGCGGTCGCGAACCGCGGGAGCGTCACCCGCGCCGAGCGTCGCGCGGAAGAGACTGTGGCGCAATGCCGTTCGGCGCTCGCCGACTTACTCGGCGCCGACCCACGCGGTGTGGTGATCGGCCGGTCGATGACCGATCTGACATATGACTTCGCGCGCACGCTCGCCAAGACGTGGCAGCCGGGCGACGAGATCGTCGTGACTCGACTCGATCACGACGCGAATGTCCGACCTTGGGTGCAGGCAGCCGAGGCCGTCGGCGCCCTGCCGCGCTTCGCCGATTTCGACCCGACGACGGGTGAACTCGCTCCCGACGACATCGCGGCCCATCTGTCATCGCGCACCCGCCTCGTCGCCGTGACGGCCGCCGGGAATCTCATCGGCACCATGCCCGACATCCCGGCGATCACGGCGCTGGTTCGCGAGCGCACGGACGCTCGGATCTATGTCGATGGCGTGCACTACACCGCGCACGAGAGTGTCGATCTGCCAGCCAGTGGCGCCGACTTCTGGGCCTGCTCTCCCTACAAATTCCTCGGCCCGCACTGCGGGGTGGTCGCTGCCGATCCGTCCTTGCTTGAGTCCCTGCAGCCGGACAAATTGCTGCCCTCGACGAACGAGGTGCCGGAGCGATTCGAACTCGGAACGCTGCCCTACGAACTGATGGCCGGGGTCACGGCCGCCATCGACTTCCACGCCGACCTGGCGGGGCTCCACACCGGGACCCGCCGCGAGCGGCTCATCGCGGCATACGCCGGCATCCACCATCATGAGCGGCGGCTTCGTGACCTCCTGGAGCCGACGCTGCGCGATCTGCCCGGCGTGCAGGTGTATTCGAACGCACAGCGGCGCACTCCGACCCTGCTGTTCACCGTCGACGGCTGGGACAGCCAGCAGGTGCGCGGTGCCCTGGCGGAGCGCGGGATCAACGCTCCCGCAGGCAACTTCTATGCCATCGAGTGCTCGCGGCATCTCGGTCTTGGGGATGCGGGCGGGGTGCGCGTCGGCCTCGCGCCCTACACCAGCGAGGACGACATCGTCCGGCTGCTCGACGCCCTGCGCGACCTGCTCGTGTGAGCCCCCTCGAGTCACCCATTTCTCTCCGGCTGCCGGAAAGTTGAGGTTCGGTTGACTTTCTAGGCGGCTCGAACCTCAACTTTCCCGGGGGAAGTTCTCTGGTCCTCGCGGGCACCGACGGACACGGCGGGTCCGGACGGCTCGGCGGCGAGCCGCACCATACGCTGGCGGGGTGACGCTGCGACGCAACCCAGTCCTGATCACCGGCTGCTCAACGGGCATTGGCCGGGCGAGCGCCGACCTGCTGCTCAAGGCTGGCTACACGGTGTATGCCACCGCCCGTCGACCGGAAACCCTGGTCGAACTCGCCGCCGCCGGCGCCCAGATCCTCGCCCTCGATGTCACGAACGAGGAGTCGATGGCCGCGGCGGTCGCCGAGGTCGAGCGCGCGCACGGCCACGTCGGCACCCTGATCAACAACGCCGGATATGGCGAATACGGCACCGTTGAGGAGACCGATCTCGACGCCGTGCGCACCATGTTCGAGACCAATGTCTTCGGCCTGGCGCGGATGACCCAACTCGTCCTGCCCGGGATGCGCGCGGCCGGCACTGGCCTGATCGTCAACATCGGATCGATGGGCGGACGCATCACCTTCCCCGTCGGTGGTTACTACCACGCGACGAAATATGCCGTCGAAGGCATCACCGACGCCCTGCGCAATGAGGTGCGGCAGTTCGGCATTGATGTGACCCTCATCGAGCCGGGTCCGATCCGCACGCAGTTTGAGGACACGATCAATACCTCTGCGGCAGTGGGGAATTCGCAATCACCCTATGCCGATCTCGTCGCCAAGGTGCAGGAGGTCAATGCCGGTGCCTATGACAGCAAGCTGCTCTCCGTCGGCCCGGAAGCCGTCGCCAAGACCATCCTCAAGGCCGTCGAGTCCGACCCACCCAAGGCGCGCTATCTCGTGACCGCGGCGGCTCGCACGATGGTGCATGCCCGACGGCTCGGGGGCGACCTGGTGTGGGACGCGATCATCGCCCGTCAGTTCGCGCGCTGAGGCCGCCGTGGTCGCGCTCGCTCCGCCCCTGACCGCACCCGTCGATCCGGTCTCGGCGCTGCGCCGGATCGCCTTCCTCATGGAGCGCGAGCGCGCCGGGTCGTATCGCATCGAGGCCTTCCGCAAGGCGGCCGCGACGGTCTCGGCGCTGCCCGCCGGCGAACTGCAGGCTCGGCATACGGCCGGCACCCTCGGCGAACTCGCGGGCATCGGCAAGGCGACCGCAGGAGTCATCGGCGAGGCCCTCGACGGTGAGCTCCCGGCATACCTCAAGAGCCTGCAGGAGGGCAGCGGCGCCGCCCCCCTGGCGAGCGGCGGGGAGGAGTTGTATGCCGCGCTGGCCGGCGACTGCCACAGCCACTCCAACTGGTCGGACGGCGGCTCGCCGATCGAAGAGATGGTGCTCAGCGCGGTCGAGACCGATCACGACTGGCTGGTGCTGACCGACCACTCCCCGCAACTGCGGGTGGCGAACGGCCTGACGGCCGAGCGGCTCACCAAGCAGATCGCCATTGTTGACGCGATCACCGCCTCGCTCGGGGGCGCCTTCACGCTGCTGAAAGGCATCGAGGTCGACATCCTCGACGACGGCTCGCTGGACCAGACGCCGGCGATGCTCGACAAACTCGATCTCGTCGTCGCGAGCGTGCACTCCAAACTGAAGATGAATGCGGTCCCGATGACCAAGCGGATGGTCACGGCGGTGCGAAATCCGCGGGTCAATGTCCTCGGCCATTGCACCGGCCGCCTGGTCACCGGAAGTCGCGGCACCCGCCCGCAGAGCGCCTTCGATGCGCGCGCCGTCTTCGAGGCCTGCGCCGAGTCCGGGACCGCGGTTGAGATCAACTCTCGCCCGGAGCGCTGCGACCCGCCCGACGAGCTGATCCGGCTCGCCGACGAGATCGGCTGCCTGTTCAGCATCGACTCGGACGCGCACGCGCCGGGGCAGTTGGACATGAAGTCCTATGGCTGCGAGCGCGCCACCCGGCTGGGCATCGACCCGGACCGCATCGTCACGACCTGGGATGTCGACCGGCTGCGCGACTGGGCCCGCCCCGCCTGATTGGGGCGTCGCGCCCATTCGGTTTGGTGTTGGCGCGCGCGACCCTTATGCTTTCGGAGTCCTCGACGGATTACCCGAGCCCGGGCTTCGCCGGGATGGGCATCCGGGAGGATCGGGTCCCCATCGTCTAGCGGCCCAGGACTCCGCCCTTTCACGGCGGCAACACGGGTTCGAATCCCGTTGGGGATACGCAGTAAAGGCCTTACACAAGGCCCCGTAGCGCAGTTGGTTAGCGCGCCGCCCTGTCACGGCGGAGGTCGCGGGTTCGAGCCCCGTCGGGGTCGCGTTTCAGACGCGATAACGGGCGGTCTTCCTCATCGGAAGGCCGCCCGTTTGCTGTACCCGCGGTGCGCCGAGGGCCCGCCGAGGTCTACATTTCCGGATGAACAGCACGTGAACGGAACAGAGGTCCTTGGTGAACGGTGAGGCTGGTCGAGCGGACGGGGCTCCCCCCGACGCATCGCCGACGGAAAGCCCCCGCGTCCCGCTGCGCACGGTGCGACCGCTGGGCGAGCTGACGACTGGCCGGACCCGGGCGGCTCGCCCCAAGCGCCGGGTCAAGACCGAGAAGCCGGTGCCCTATGCCCAGCACACGGACCCGGTGCCCGGCGTCACGCCGTCCGGCGAACTCGCCCGACATCACGCGATCAACTACGACCTGAACCCGCAGCGCACGCCCTGGGTGGTCCAGGTGCTCGCCGCGGCGACGCCGGGCCTGCACTTCCTCACCCATCGGTATGACCGAACGTGGTGGCGAGGCGACGCGATCGCGGGACTGGCCGTCGCGGCATACCTCATCCCCCAGGTGATGGCCTATTCGGCGATCGTCGGGGTCCCCCCGGTCTATGGGCTGTATACCGCCCTCGTCGCGCTGGTGCTTTATGCCCTGATGGGCAGCTCGCGCGTGCTGTCCGTCGGGCCCGAATCGACGATCGCGTTGCTCGCTGGCGCGGCGATTGCCCCGCTCGTTGGGCCGGGTCCGGACCCGGGGCGCGTCATCGCGATGAGCGCGGCTCTATCGCTGTTGGTCGCGGGGTGGCTCTTCCTCGCGCGGATGTTCCGGCTGGGCGTGCTCGCCGACCTGCTCTCCCAGCCGCTGCTCGTCGGCTACCTCGCGGGCGCGGCCATCTTGATGGTGGTCGGGCAACTCGGGAAACTCACCGGGACCGATGTCGCCGGGCATTCGATCATCGAGCAAATGCGGTCCTTCCTGACCCACCTCGGCGCGACCCACCCGATGACGTTCTATGTCGCCGCCGCCACGACCGGCTTCATCTTCCTCATCCACTGGGTGCGGCCGCGCTGGCCCGCCGCGTTGATCGCCGTCACCTGCGCGACGATTGCCTCCGCGTGGCTGAACCTTTCCGATCAGGGCGTGCGCGTCGTCGGGGAGGTGCCCAATGGGCTGCCGCTGCCGGGCCTGCCGCTGCTGTCGGCGGGTGAGTGGCAGTCGCTCGCGCTGCCCGCGCTCGGCGTGGCTTTGCTGGCCTATAGCGACAATATGCTGGCCGCGCGCGGTTTCCCCTCCCCCGAGATAGAGGGTGAGCGGCCGAGCGAGCGGGCGGTGGATCCGCAGGTCGAACTCGTCGCGCTGGGCGGGGTGCACGCTGGGGTCGGGCTGTTCGGCGGCTTTCCCGTGTCGTCCTCCGGGTCGCGCACAGCGCTCGCGCTGAGCTCGCGGGCCCACTCTCAGGTGTATTCGCTCGTCGCGGCGGGATGTGTCGTCCTCGTGCTGCTCGTCGCCGGGCCGCTGATGTCGCAGCTGCCGCAGGCCGCGCTCGGCGCGGTCGTGCTGTATGCCGCGACGAAGCTGCTCAAAGTCGGTGAGGTGCGTCGGATGTGGCGCTTCCGTCGCCGCGAGGTGCTGCTCGCCGGCGTCACGCTGGTCGGGACCGTGTGGCTCGGCCTGCTCGTCGGGATCGGCGTCGCGATCGCCATCTCGCTGCTGGAGATGGCGCAACGGCTCGCGCGTCCGAAAGATGCCGTGCTCGGCCGCGTGCCCGGGCTCGCGGGCATGCATGACACGGCCGACTATCCGGACGCCGAGACGCTCCCGGGGCTGGTGATCTATCGCTATGAGGCGCCGCTCTTCTTCGCCAATGTCGGTGACCTGCTGCGCCGGGCGCAACGCGTGGTGGACAAGGAGTTCGCGTCCTACCCGCAGGCGCCGCCGCGCTGGTTCATCCTCAATGTCGAGGCGAACACCGAGGTGGACATCACCGCCTGCGACGGGCTGAAGGATCTGTATGCGGACCTCGCCGCCCAGGGCGTGCGGCTGGGCCTGGTCCGCCTGCGCCAGGACCTGTACGTCCCGCTCCGCAAGGCCGGCGTGGTCCAACTGATCGGCGAAGACATGCTCTTTCCCACCCTGCCCGTGGTGGAGGAGGCGTATGTCGCGTGGGCCCTCGCCCACCCCCTCCCCTCCCAGCCCGCGCCCGAGGCGTGAGTCGCCGAATCCGGTTGCGCGGCAGGGGGTTCGACTAAAGTCTGCTAGCACAGGTTAGTCGAATCCGCAGAGCTTGCACGGTATGCGCAGTTGACCAACCTCTGCTGACTTGGGCACCGGGACGCGTGGGCGAGGGCGTCGCTTTGGTGGGCTCTCGGCATCCGGGTATAGTTGCCGGGCCGGAGCGATCCGGCACCTCGGCTAGGTAGCTCAGTTGGTACGAGCATCCGACTGAAAATCGGAAGGTCGACGGTTCGACCCCGTCCCTAGCCACCCTCCGAATCCGGTAAGAGTCCCGGGGAGTGGTGGGCTTTGAGGTCATCTCGATGCCGACCGGTCAGCCCTCGGTGAGGGCGACAGGACCAGTGTCGTCGGCTTTGCCGATCTTGGCCATGGATTCTTCGGAGAGGTAGCGGCGTTCGTCGGTGGCCCACTCGGCGTAGGTGTCGGCCAGGACGGCGCCGACCAGCCGGATGACGGCGGCCTCGTTGGGGAAGATGCCGACGACGCAGGCGCGGCGCTTGATCTCCTTGTTCAGCCGCTCGATCGTTATCTTGAGCCACTGGCCGGGCTGGTGCCTTGACCTGCGGTTTTTCGTGCTGGACGTGTCCGGGACGA
>JAIUPO010000030.1 GCA_020160805.1 Actinomycetota bacterium
GGGGGTCGGCGTGTCTGTCGACGGCGCTGTCAGTCTGATATGCGCGGGTTGGTTACCGCAGGACGGTGCTTCGAAGGGTGCCTTGCCACGGGTCTAGGAGCGAGCGTGGCCGCGGGGGCTGCTCAGAGCAGAATCGTGGGGTGTTCCCGGCGCTACCGGGTTCCGGATCGGGTTGGGCGAGAACGAAACGCGTGGCGGACGTTAGTCCATGACGGCCAACGCCCAGGCGTGTCCGGCGAGTTCACGGGCGACCGCGACGACCGCGGTGGTGCGCTTCTTCTTCCGCGCCTCGAACGCTGCCCAGCGACCATTGAGGCGTCGGTTCGCCTGGTCAGCTCGGGCGACCACCGGGCCGGGTGCTTTGGCCCAGCGGGCTTGGAGCGCTGGGCCGGGCCGGTACGGCTTCTTGTGGTGCCACGCTGCCTCCACCAGCAGCCGGCGGGCGTGGCTGTTCCCGGTCTTGGTGATCCCGCCCTGAGAACGCGAGGCGCCGCTGGAGTACTCGCTGGGCACGAGCCCGAGATACGACCCGATCCGGGCACCGGTCAACCGGTCCCAGTCCCCGATCTCGACCACGAGCGCCAGCCCGGTGATCAGGTCGATCCCGCGCAGGCAACACAGGCGGGTCACCAGGTCTGAAAACTCGCCTTCTAGCGCGGCCTGGCGGATCCGGACATCCAACGCGTCACGACGCTGTTTAGCCTGCATCATCCCGGTGTACGCGTCCTCGAAGGCCGCCGCGAGCCCCGGCCCGCCCGAGCGCTGGAACTCACGCCACTGCTGACGCAGCCACAGATCATGCGCGAGCGTCCAGGTCGTCGCCCCCGGATACAACAGCCCCTGCCGCAACAGCATCTTCGAGAGCCGCTGCCGCCCCGCCTGCAACACCCCGCGCACGTCCTCACGAGCCCGCACCAACTCCCGGGCATCCTCGACCGCGACACTGGGCACCACGACCTGCGTCACCTCACCCAAATGCAGCATCCGCGCCAGCAACAACGCATCCCGACGATCGGTCTTGACCCGATCCCCCGGAGCCCGTAACAACTTCGACGAGGCCGCCACCGACGCCGTCACCCCGGCCGCCGTCAACGCCCGATACAACCCGAACCCCGTCGGACCCGACTCATACACCGTCGCCACCGGCCCCGGGAGCTCGCCCAGCCACGCCAGCAACGGATCCACCTCATGCGGCCCGCCGAACCGGGCCTGCCACACCTGACCCGTCGCACCATCCAACGCCGCCGCTACCACCGACCGCGCATGCACATCCAAACCCACACTCGTACGATGACCACTCACCGGGGCCTCCCACATTGTCGGATAGGCCGAGCCGAGAAACCCTCCGCTCGGTAACCCACGAGCGTTGTGCGCGAGGCCCCGGCCCGCAACCCCCAACCCGGGGGCACCCCCATACCGTCTAGCGCACGTTAGTCAACTGTGCACACCGTGCAAGGTATGCGGATTTGACTACCTTCTGCTAGCAGAAGGTAGTCAACCGCCATCGCCCGCGGTCAGGCGTAGTCGTAGCGCGCGAGCTGGTCGCCGATCAGCGATTCCATCGTCGCCACCTGCTCGGGCGTGAGGTCCTTCAAGTAGGCCGCCTTGCGGCTAGGGGAGAGGGTGTAGCGCGCGATCCCGGACTCGAAGGCATCGGTCCAGCTCAGCCCGATGTGCACAAGGATTCGCTCGAGGTGGGTGCGGGAGTCGGCCAGCACATCTTCATACCGCACCGTCAACCAGCGATCGCCAAGCTCGGCCGCGCACTCCTCGTGCCGGTCCACGAGCATCCGCCAGGCGATCGCGGCCAGCGCGGGCTGGGAGCGGCCGGTCGCCGCCCATGCGGCGTCGAGCTCCGGGGGCAGCGGCCCGAAGTGCCAGCCCGCCGGACCGAGGTGGCCCTTCCACCAGTCCATCTGGAGCCAACTATTGGCCACTGCCCGACCGTCGCGGACGATGTGCACGAACCGGGCGTCCGGGAAGGCCGCGGCGATCAGGGACGCGCGGGGCCAGCCGGTGAACTTGTGCAAGAAGATCTCCGCCGAATCGAGACCCGACATCCGCTTCTCGACGAAGGCGTGCAGGCGCTGTTCCAGCCAGGGCGTCAGGTCGGCCGCGGTGGGATCCTGGACCGGATCCACGATCGCGGGCGAGACCTCCCGGGCCAGAACCCGATACCCCTCGCTGGGTGCCAGGCGCGCGCGGCCCTTCTCGCTGACCGCCGCAGGCAGCCGGCGCCACAGGGTCAGCTGCTGCGCGTTGCCCTGCCGAACGCCGAGGTCATCCAAATTCGTCACGAAGCCGGTCGCCGGATGGCGCGCGATCAACTCGTGAACCAGCGTCGAGCCGCACCGGCCCGTGCCAAGGATGAACGCGGGGGGCAGCGAGGCAGTCATCAGCGGTATCCCATCGCAGTCAGTTGATCGGCGAGCGGCGCGAGCGCAGCCTGCTGCTCGGCAGGCAGGTCGGCGGTCCACGCAGCATTCTTGTTGGGGAAAGAAATCTGGGCCAGCTCTTGGCGCCAGGTTTCATCCTCGGGATCGAGCCCGGCGAAGGTCGCGATCCGTGACAGCACGGTCAGCGGGTCGGCGACCAGATCCTCATACCGGATCCGCAGCACCTGCCCGGTCGGGACCTGGGCCAGCCCGGTCTCGATCGCCTGGGTCTCCTCGACCCAGTGCCGCGCGCACAGCTCCAGCGGGTCGCGGCCCTCGGCGGCCCACTCCTGCGGCGTGCGGTCCTGCCACCACCAGACGGGCATCTGCGGCCACCAGTCGACCCTGCTCAAGGAATAGGCCACGGCCCGGCCGTCACGGGTCACATCGAGGAAGCGGGCCTGCGGAATGAGCTGGTGCAGTAGGGCGATCCGCCGGTTGTGTCCGATCCGCTTGCTGATCAATACCCGCCCGCCGCTGCGCGTGGTGGTGCGCGCCAGCAGCCCGGCCAGGCGCCGCTGCTTGTCCGTTATCGGGGAGCCGTCCCACGCCTCGGGCACCTCGCAGTGCTCGAAGACCGGCTCGCCCTCCACTGGTTGGGGGTAGAAGCGTTCGGCCAGCGAGCGCTTGGTGTTGTAGCGGTAGGCGTTGTCGCCGTCGGCGCCGAACCAAACGGTGCGGCGCGCGTCCGGGCGTCGTGCCCCGAGCCGGTTCAAGCCCGCCAGCGCGCTCAGACCCGGCAGGCGACGCTGGTAGTTGTTGATCCACGCCGCCTGCGGGTGCAACGCCAAGGCGCGGTAGACCAGGCTCGTGCCCGAACGGGGGGCGCCAACCACGAAGAGGGGCGGGGCAGGGCGGGAGTCGGCACTCACGAGGCGAATCAACCTTCCGATGGGGTGGCACGGGGACGGCGGGGCGCGTAAATCCCCCCGGCGGCCGGGTGTATCGTAGTCCCTCGGGGTGCCCAGCCGAGGGCGATGACGCACGGGCGGCACCCTGACCGGATGCCCCGCACTGGCCGGCGCATCCGCCAACAGACCGTCACGAAAGACTCGGAAATCCCTCATGGAACTTCGCGAACTGCTCACGCGCCTGGGCCGCCGCCTCTGGCTGTTGGTGATCATCCCGGTCGCCGCCTTGCTATTGGTTCTCGGCCTCAACGCCCCAAGCGGCACGAAGTACACGAGCTCGGTGAACCTGCGCGCGACCAACCCGATCGGCGACCCGACGGTGGCCTCGATCAACCTCGTCGCCGGTTCACTGGTCAACGCCGCCACTTCCGATGAGGTGCTCGGCAATGTGGCCAAGGCCGCCGGCGTCACCGTGGACCGGGTCCAAGACGGGCTTTCGGCCAGCCGCATCGCCGACACCGAGCTGGTTCACATCACCTTCGCCGACTCGGACGAGGCCGTCGTCTCCAAGGTGATGAAGGCCGTTCCCGCAGCCGTGCAGGAGCAGGCCTTCGCCCCCGCGCTGCGCCAGGCGCAGGTCGCCGCCGACGAGGCGCAGAAGGGTCTCGACGCCGCCATCGCCGACCTGGCGGCCGTCCAGAAGAAGACCGGCCTGACCAATGCCGACCGCGAGTACCAAGCGGCGGCTTCCGAGGTCACCTCGCTGAAGGTGGCGCTGGCCACCGCCAAGGGTCGCCCCGCCGAGCAGCAGAGCACCGCGCCCATCGAGGACGCCCTCAAGGCCGCGCAGAAGCGCGTCGATGAGATCACCGAGGCCCAGGCCGAGTTCACCGCGCCGGAGTATGCCGTGGACAACGCCCGCGCCGCCCTCGCCGATCGCACTGCCGCCGTGAGCGACATCAGGGCCCGCCAGGCCGCGAGCATCACCGAGTCCATCGAGACCGATGTGACCCAGCTGCCGTGGCGCACCGAGTTCTTGCGCCGCGCCGTGAGCGCTGCCCTTATCGGCCTCGCGCTCGCCGTGCTCCTGCTGGCCATCCCGGAGGTGCTGCGCCGCAGCCGCGAGGGCAGCGACGACGAACTGATCGCCCGCCAGGGCTGATCGTCGCGCAATGACGAACGACTCCGTGCGGGTGGTCTTCGTCGGGGGGACCGGACGCAGCGGCAGCACCGTCGTCGCCAACGCCCTCGGCGCCATGAACGATGCGATCAGCGTCGGCGAGCTGCGCTACCTGTGGGAGCGCGGCATCACCGAGAACCGGCTGTGTGGGTGCGGTCAGCCCTTCGCGGACTGCCCGTTCTGGCAGCAAGTGCTTCGCGTTGCCTATGGCGACACGGTGCCGGATGCGCGCGATGTCCATCGGGAGCTGACGGCATACACCCAATTGCGCACGCTGCCGCGACTGGCGCGCACTCCGGCGGAGAAGTCGGCCGCCCCCGAGAAGCTCGCCAGCGTCCTCGCGCCCCTCTATCGCGCGATCCAGGAGGTTTCCGGTGCCTCGGTGATCGTCGACTCCTCCAAGCTGCCGACCTATGCCGCCCTGCTGGCCGGGGTGCCGGGGGTGACGCTCGATGTCGTCCACCTGGTGCGTGACCCGCGCGCCGCAGCCTTCTCCTGGCAGCGCAAGAAGGCCAAGAATGACTCCGGCGGGCTGATGGAGCGCCGGGGCGTCGTGAAGTCCTCGGCCCTGTGGACCGCCTGGAATGCCGGTCTCGAGCGGGCCTGGCGCGGCTCGCCGCGCTATCTGCGGATGCGTTACGAAAGCTTCGCCAGCCACCCGGCCGCGTCGTTGCAGGCGCTGGCCGATGCGCTGGGCCTGACCGGCGTCGAGCGCATCGTCGACGGCGAGGACCGGCTCGACTTGCCGGGAAATCACACCGTCGCCGGCAATCCCGCGCGGATGGCCAATGGTCCGGTGCCGATCACCCTCGACAACGAATGGGCCCAAGCCATGGATCCGCGTGAGGCACGCATCGTCGCGGCGTTGACCAGCCCGCTGCTCACCCGCTACGGCTATCCGCGCTCGCTGCAGGCCGCCCGCGGAGGCACCCCCGCCGAGCGGGCGGAGTCCTGAGCGTGCGCCGCGCCACGGCCGCCCTCGCCGCCGGCCTGCTCATCGCGGGCGCCGCGAGCGCCTGCACCGGCGAGGACGCGAAGCCGACGACCGGCACGGCGACCGGACCGGTTCGCACCATCGCCCCCATCGTCTATGAGGGCGGCGCCGCCGATCTCGGAATCAAGTGGAACTGGAATCTCAAGCCGCCGCTGGCCTACGCCGAACAGGTCGGTTGGGGTGAGACTTTCTTTGAGGTCGAGTGGTGCGCCCTGCGGGCCAAGCCGGACAATCAGCGCTTCGCTCAGGTGGAGCGCCTGGTCGGTCAGGCCCAGCAGATGGGCTACCGCATGATGCTCAAGATCCGGGTCGGCAATTGCGCGGGTGGTCCCGAGCAACTCGATCCGGCCGAGGGCACGCGCAAGAGCCCGAGCACCTTTCCCGACGACCCGGCGGCCTACCAGCAGTTCGTCACGACCCTGGTCAATCGATACAAGGATCGCGGCGTCACACTGTGGGCCATCGAGAATGAGGTCGACGCCAACAACTTCTGGTCCGGCACGCCGCAGGAGTATGTCGATCTCGTGGCCTTGGCCAGCTCGGCTATCAAGGCTGCCGATCCCAGCGCCACGATCCTCGACGCCGGCATCTCCAGCACGGGGCACGGCATCGCGCTCGCCGGTGAACTCTTGGACGCTGGCCAGGAACAGGAAGCACTAGCGCTCTACCAAGCCTGGTTCGCCCGTCGTCACGGCAGCGGGACGGCGCGCTTCCCGGTCGTGAACTCCGTCGAAGAACTGCGCACTCTGCTTCAGGAGGGTCGCGCCACGCGGGTGCGGGCGATGGAGAGCGCCAACTGGCAGGCGATCAACTCCGGCGCGGTGACGGCATACCAGCTGCACTTCTACGAAAACCCGGACTTGCTGCACACCCTCTTGGATTATGTCCGGCGCCACCTCGCCGTGCAGATCCCGCTCCAGGGTTGGGAGATCGGAACGGCCTGGCCGGGCGGCGACTACACCGAGGCCGCGCACGGCGCCGAGGTCGCCCGACTGCTCGGGACGCTGCTCACGGAGAAGGTCAGCCCGATCGTCTACCTCCCGCTGGCCTACACCCCAGGCGGCGCGACCAAGGTGGAGATCTTCCGTGGCCTGGTCAGCCCCGAGGGGGCCGACTTGCCCTCGGGCCAGATCTATCAGCGGTATGCCGAGGCGCTGCGCGGCAGCACCTCCATCACGGAGGTCAGCGTCCCCGGTGGATCCGGTGTGGTCATTCTCGGTGGGGGAGCGAACCTGGCCGTCATCTGGCCGGCGTCAGGCAAGACGCTAACAATCGCCGGCTCGGAGGCCGTGCGCTCAGCGGCCGATCCGAGCGCCGGCCCGCCGAATGGTTCCGTCAGCGATCCCGTGCTCATCGCGCCCGGCGACACGGACCTCAATGGAGCCATCGCCGCGATCACCCGCGTCACCGGCGGCCCGGTCACCCCCGCCGGCTGACCGCCGGTCCATGGAGGGATTGGCGTCGTTATCGTTCGGTGATCTACACTCGCCGGGACGCGCCACGTCGGCCGAGCTGGTTAGGTAGAGTTCGCGGCCCGTGACCTGGGCTTTAGCCGGTGCGTGATCTGACCGCCGTCCTCGCACGAGTGAGAAGCAATCATCATGAAATCCAGCCCCTCCGTCCGTATGCTGTCCGGCCTGATGACCGGTTCGGTCGTTGCCGCCGGCGCCCTGATCGCCACCGCAGCCCCGGCGAATGCCGCCGGGAGCGTCATCGAGGTCGCCACGACCGGCAATGACGCCAATTCCGGAGCAGCTGGCAAGCCCCTAAAGACCGTCCAGGCCGCGATCGACAAGGCGATGCCGGGCGACACGATCAAGATCCACAAGGGCACATACAACCAGCAACTGAAGATCCGCAAGAGCGGCACGGCCAGCGCCCCGATCACCGTCACAAATGCCGGGGACGGCGCAGTCACGCTGACCGCGGCCCTGCCTATGCCGTCGTGCGGCACCAATCAGCCGGACGGCCAGCGCACGATCTTGATCATCGACGGCTCCGACTACTGGACCTTCCAGGGCCTGACGATCGACGGTGGCGTCTATGCGACTGGCTCCGACGCCGGCTCCGCCTTCTCTTGGCATAGCGCCCTGGTCGACAAGGGCGACTGGCAGACCCGCCGCAAGGTCCCGGGCGCTGGCAGCTTCAACCCGACCGCGGCCAAGCAGGTCATCCCCTACCTGCGCACGGCCACAAAGGACCCCGACCTCGACTCCAGCGATGGCCTGAAGTTCATCGGCAACACGGTCAAGCGCAAGGGTCTTTTCTTCCGGCTAAGTAGCTATGGCGTCGCCTCGGGCAACAAGATCAGCGATATCGCCTGCGGCACCGGCCCCGGCATCTGGTTGATCACCTTCTCCAACGGCTGGCAGGTCACCAAGAACGACGTCTCCAAGATCGCTGCGTCGACCTGGAAGCACTTCATGCAGGAGGGCATTCGCCTCGGGACCTCCTCGAACTACAACAAGGTCACCAACAACTACGTCCATGACCTGCCCGGCGACGGTCGCGCTTTCAACACCGACGTCGACAGCAGCTGGAACACCTTCAGCGGCAACCGCGCGGCCAATGTCGCGATCGGCTACAACGACCAGATGTCCGGCTGGGGCAACACCTGGACCAAGAACAGCGTCACTGGCTTCCGCACCTACGGGTATGGCGTGCGCCTCATGGATGGCAAGCTCACCCTGCCGTCCTACGACACCTCGGCCAACAAAATCTCGATGACCTGCAATGTCGCGAGCAAGCCGGTCGGGACCGCGAAGTCCTTCGGGGTCGGAGGGACGATGTACGGCACCTACAAGGGCAATGCCTGGACCACCGCGCACGTCGGTAAGCACGTCAAGTCCTACTGGGGCAAGTACGGCAACACCTTCAACGGCAAGCCCACCGCCCCTCCGGCGACTTTCGCCCCGAGCAGCTGCTGATGGGAGTCCGTATGCCGTCCACAACCACTCGACTGGCTGCCGCCGGCATCGCTGCGCTGACCGGGGCGGCGGCCTTCGCCGCCGCCCCGGCGCAGGCGGCCGGCGCCGAGATTCACGTCTCGACCAAGGGCTCGGACTCCGCCGCCGGAACAGCGGCGGCGCCGCTGCGCACGGTTCAGGCGGCCATCGACCGGGCGACGCCGGGCACGACCATCAAGGTGCACGCCGGGACGTATTCACAGGTCCTGAACATCAAGAACTCCGGCACGGCCAGTGCCCGCATCGTGGTGACCAATGCTGGGGATGGGGCCGTCACGCTCACCTCGGCGCAAGCCCCGGACTCGTGCTCGAACCGGCGCCCGTCGTCACGGCGCACCATCAAAATCATGACCGGCGCCGATTACTGGACCTTCCAGGGCCTGAATATCGTGCATGGCGCCTACCTGTCGGGCAAGGGTTCCGGCAAGGCGTACTCCTGGCACGCAGGCCTGGTGAAGAAGGGCCTGTGGGAGCCGCGTCGGCAGGTTCCTGGCACGGGTTCGCGCAACCCGACCGCGGCTCGCGGCGCGGCGGCATACCTCGCCAAGGTCACGGGCACCCCCATGGACCCCGTCGAGGGGATCTCCTTCATCGGCAATACGATGACCGGCCGCGGCATTTATGCCTCGCTGTCGAACTCCGGAGTGGTCAAGGACAATGTCATCAAGGACATCATCTGCGGCACCGGTCCCGGTGTCTGGGCGATGAACCACAGCAACTTCTGGCAGGTCAGCGGCAACGACATCTCGCGCATCAAGCCGGCTGTTGGGGCGCACTTCATGCACGAAGGCATCCGGTTCGGCTCGGCCGCGAACTACAACACGATCACGAACAATTACGTTCACGATCTCGAGGGTGATGGTCGCGCCTTCAACACCGATGTCGACGGCAGCTGGAACACCTTTAGCAACAACACAGCAGCCAATGTGGCGATCGGCTACAACGACCAAATGTCGGGCTGGGGCAACACCTGGACCAACAACACGGTCACGCGCTATCGCACCTACGCCTTCGCCTTCCGGATGAAGGATGGCAGCTTGCGCTTGCCGAGCAAGCACAGCAGCACCAATGGCGCCATTGTCAGCGGTAATGTCGCGAGCAGCCCAGCTGGGGGCCGCGGCCTCGGAATGGGCGGCTCGATGAACTCGAAGTTCACCGGGAACACCTTCCCGAATGTTTTCCTCGGCAAGTACCTCAAGACCTATTGGGGCAAGTACGGCAACACCTGGAATGGCTCCACGCGACCGCCGGTCTAACCCACGGATCGCGCCCGGAAACAACGGGGCCCTCCCACCATCGCGGTGGGAGGGCCCTGTTCTTGCCTCGCGGCGCTGGGGTATGCCGATCAGCACCCCGCCGAGCTGAGCGGCGGGTTCTTGCCGGGCAGCACGGTGGAGCCATTCCAGGTGTTCCCGAACTTGCTCCAGTACGTGCTCGCGTTCTTGCTGATCCAGATGAAGGGCAAGGTATTGCTCGAGAAGGTGGCATTCATCATGCCGCCGACGCCGAGGGCCTTGGTGGTGGAGCCGATGGGGTTGGTGGCGACATTGCAGCGCACGATCGGCCCATTGGTGCTGCTCGCCTTCGAGGGCTGGGCCAGGGTGGCATCCATGAGCCGGAACCCCATGCCGTACTGCCGGTAGGAGTCGACCTTGTTGAACTCCCAGCGGTTGCCCCAACCGGACATCTGGTCGTTGTAGCCGATCGAGACATTGCGCGCGGTGTTGTGGTGGATGTAGTTCCAGCTCGCGTCGACGTCAGTGTTGACGCCGCGCCCGTCCAAGGGCAGGTCGTGCACGGTGTTGAAGGCAACCTCGTTGTAGTTGGCTGCCGATCCGAGACGGATGCCCTCCTGCATGTAGTGGGCGCGGGTCGACGGGGCAATATCCGTGACGTCATTGCCGATGATCTGCCAGCGGTTGGAGAAGGTCATCAGCCAGATGCCGGGGCCGATGCCGCACGGGATTTTCGAGAAGGTGTTGTTGGACGCCACGCCATAGCTCGTCAGCGCGCCATAGATTCCGCGACCGGTGAAGGCATTGCCGATGAGCTTGATCCCATCGGCAGAGTCCATGTCTGGGGTGCCGGTCACCGAGCGCAGATACGGGATAACGGAGCTCGTCGCGGCGGGGTTGTAGCTGCCATGACCTGGGACGGCGCGGCGGGTGGCCCAGTCGTTCTTCTTCACCAGATTGGTCAGCCACGAGTAGGCCGTGTTCGACTTCTTGCCCGCAATCCAGACGCCATTGTGGATGGCGAGATTATCGATCTGCCAGTAGTCGGCGCCATTGGTGATGGTCACGGTGCGGTCCGCCGCCGGCTGCGAGTTGTCACACGGCTTCGGCTTGGAGTTGTAGGTCAGGCTGGCCATGCCAGGGTTGATCGCCGTGATGCGGATCGGGGCGGTCGCCGTCCCGGACGTCTTGATCGTCACCTTGCCGTCGTAGCGGCCGTCCGCGAGGCGAATTGTCGTCCCCGCCGTGGCCTTGTTGACGGCCGCCTGCACAGTTTTTAGCGGCGCTGCCGCCGTGCCGGGGTTGGTGTCGAGGCCGGTCGGGGCGACATACAAATCACCGGCCGCGAGGGCTTGCGTGGTCAGGGCAATGGGGGCGAGCACCGCGGTCGCCTGCGGACGCGACGACAGCCAGGGTGCGGGGGAAAGGGCGCATGGTTCTCCGTGGGCACAAGGCACTCACGCGTGGTGAGTGGGGAGGAGGCCGGTCGGTCCTCGGGGCGGGGGGACGGCCGGACATCGACGTCCGGCCGCTGCCGAGCGGCATCGATGCAGCTCAGGGCTGCAGAACCATAGCGAAGATTGCCCCGCGCTGTGAGAGAAGTGTGAGATAGGCCACAGCGTGGCGCGCGGCCACGCTGTGACTTATTTGGTGTTCAGCCGGAAGACCGAAACCCGCTCGTTGCCCTCCTCGGCGACATACAAGCGATCGCTCTGGATGGTCAGCTGAGCCGGCTGGAAGAGCTTGCCGGTGGTGTAGCCGCGCTGGGCGATCTTGGTGACGAAGGCGCCGGCCTTGGTCCACACCTTGACCTTGTGCACCGGGACATCCGCGACATACACGCGCTCGGCGTCTACGGCGATGCCGAAGGGGCTCGACAACTGGTTGTCGGCGGTCCCGCGCGGAATCTTCAGCGCGCCGAGGTAGGCGCCCGCGGCGCTCCAGTGCGTGATCTGTGCCTTGGCCGAGTCCGCCACCCAAATGCTCTGGTCCTTCGGGTCGACCGCGATGCCCTTGGGGTAGGAGAACTGTGCCGCCCCCCCGATCGTGCGCTGGAAGGCGCCGGTGGAGCTGAGGACCTGCACCCGCTTGTTGTTGGAGTCCGCGACATAGATCGTGCCATTCGCCGCGACGGCGACCGACTGCGGATTCCGGAGCTGGCCAGCGCCCGCCCCGGAGGTGCCGGAGGCCCACTTGTAGGTGCCGTCCTTGGTGTAGGCGACGATCCGACCGTTGTCGGTGTCGGTGATGATCCAGTCGTTGGTCACCGGATTCGAGGACACCATTCGGGCGTAGTTGAACTGATACGCGCCGCGGCCCCGGCGGCCCCATTCCTTGATGGGGGCACCAGTCGCGGTGAACGTTTGGATCCGCCAGTTGTAGGTATCCGACACGGCGACCGTGCCGTCCTTGGCGACCGCGACCCCGCGGGGGGCGTTGAAGCCGCCGAGCGGCGGCCGCTGCGCCGGACTCGGGTAGGCGGCGATGAAGGCGCCATTGCCGGTGAACTTCTGCACCCGGAAGTTGGGCATGTCGGCGACCCAGAGGTTGCCAGCATTGTCCACCGTCGCCTCGCGGCCTCCGTCGGCGAACTGGCCGTTGCCGTAGCCCGCGGAGCCCCACTTGTTGATGAACTTGCCGTTCAGGTCGAACTTGCTGATCTTGTTGCCCTCGCCATCGACCACATAGACCCAACCCTTGGCCTTGTTGATCGCGATACCACGCATATCACCCTGGAACTGGCCCGGCCCGGAGCCCTTGGACCCCCACTTCCGCAGGAAGTTGCCGTTCTTGTCGAAGACCTGGATCCGGAAGTTGCCGGGGTCGACGACATAGAGGTTGTCATTGGCGTCCAAGGCCAGGCCGTGCGGGCTGCGCATCTTGCCATTGGCATTGCCGAAGCCACCAAGGGTCTTGATCTCGGCGCCGGTGCTGGTCGAGACGACGACATTGTGGTCCCAGGTGTCCGCGACATAGACCGTCCCGGTCGAGGAGACCACGACCCGGCTCGGGTAGAGGAATTTGCCGACGCCGGAGCCCTTGGCGCCCCACGAGCGCAGGAACTTGCCGGCAGCCGAGTAGACGTCGATGGTGTAGCGATCGGTGTCAGCCATGTAGATATCGCCATTGCGCTGATCGACGCCCAGGCCATAGGGCGTGTAGTACTGCGTCGCGCCATTGCCGCTGTTGTTGATGATCGTGCCGAGACTGGCGCCGGTGGGGCTGTAGCGCTGCACGCGATAGTTCCAGTAGTCCCCGACCAGGATGCTGCCATCCTTGGCGGTCGCCATGCCCCAGGCATACAGTCCCGCGTGACCCTTGCCTCCGATGGCCCGCTCGAAGGTCGGGGCGATCGTGCCCTTGCCGGCATCGGAACCGCTCGCGGCGGCGCTGCCGGTGGCGGCCAACGCGAGCGCCACGGCTGCCGTACAGGTCATGCGTGCTGTCGTAGTTTTTCGGGTCATGGAAAGGCTCCCCAGGGATTCCGGTGCTCGAACGCCCGCGTCCACGCGCGGCGACTGCTGGCCAGCTTAGCCACGAGTGCCGACAACCGCGACCCCGCTGGCCAGGACAGTTCTCGATCCGTGGGACGATGGGGTTGCTCACGACCCGTGGCCATCGGGGTGTTGGTCACTATCAATCTAGGGGTTTTTCTCAGTGCGTCCTGTCTTCACTTTCGTATCCACAGCTGCCATGAGCGGCGCCCTGATCGCGTCGGCGGGAATGACTGGGGCGCACGCCAGTGCAGTCTCCGAACCCACGGTGCTCGGGGGGCCTGGACACGCAACGGTGTATCCCTCGGGGATGGAGGTCGCCCCCGATGGCAGCCTGATCGTGGCGGACACGGGCAACGACTCGGTCGCGAAGTTCACCGCTGCGGGCGCGCTGGTGTGGCGTTCGTCCGCCGGAGTCGGCGATGGCGATGAGGCCGAGAACGCCCGCGATATCGCGGTCGATGACCAGGGCTATATCTATGTTGCCGACGCTGCCGAGTTCCGCATCATCAAGCTGCGTCCCAGCGATGGCCAGGCGGTTGCCACCTTCAATGGTCCGGCAGGGGACCGGCTCGGCTCGCCGATTGGCATCACGGCGAAAAAGAACAAGATCTATGTCAGCGATGGCGCCAAGAAGAAGATCCGCGTCTTTGACACGAACGGCAACCAGGTGCAGGTCTTCACGGCTAAGGACGCGTGTGACCTCTCGGCCGTCCGCGACGCGGACGCCGACAATCTCGGCAACCTCTATGTCGCGAACTACAAGTTCAACAACATCGTGAAGTTCTCGCCGACTGGCGCCTGCCTCACCACATGGGGCAGCCAGGGCACCGCCAACGGGCAGTTCAAGAACCCGTATGGGGTGCGCCTGGCGAAGGACCCCAAGTGGGGCGAAGTGGTCTATGTCGCGGACTCCAACAACAACCGGGTTCAGGTCTTCAGCAAGACCGGCGTCTGGAAGGCGACCGTCGGCAAGACCGGCGCCTTCAACCAGCCGGGGACCTTCACCACGATGCGGCGAGTGGCCGTCGCCAAGGATGGCGACATCTGGGCCGCGGATCTGTGGGGCTGGCGGTTGGTTCGTTTCAACCGCACCGCCACCGGCTACGCCTACGCGCAGACGATCGGCGGCACCGCGCCGGCGCTGACGAAGAACTCCGTCTTCAACGAGCCACGCGCGGTCGCGGTCGGCAAGGACGGCAATCTCAACATCATGGACACCGTCAACCAGCGCGTCGTGACGATGACCCCGTCCGGCACCGTCCTCGGCGCGTGCGGCGCCCGGGACTGGCGGCCGATCTCGGTGAACTGGCCGCGTGGCGTCGCGATCGATCCGGTGACCGGCGACCGCTGGATCGCCGACACCAAGCAGTCCCGCCTGCAGATCTTCCCGGCCAAATGCGGCGCGCAGACCTACCGGCTCGGCAATGTCGGCACGGCGACCAATCAGTTCACCTGGCCGCACGCCATTGCGATCCGCCCGAGCGACCGCCTGGCCTTCGTCGCCGACAGTTGGAACAACCGCGTCACGGTCTGGGATGTCGCCACCCGGACGGCGCTGGCGAGCTATGCCGGCACCTTCAAGTCGCCGCGCGCCATCTCCCTCGACGCGGCGACGGGCAATCTCGTCGTGGCCGACTCGGCCAACAACCGGATCGTCACGCTGGCATACACCAAGTCCGGCGGGTTCAGCGAGGTCTCGAGCATCACCCCGGCCGGCCTGTCGATGCCCGAGGGTGTCGCCCGTGACGCCGCGGGCGACTACTGGATCGGCGACACCGGCAACAACCGCGTCCTCGTCGTGTCGTTCTCCGGGGCGATCCTGCAGAGCATCACGACGGCTGCCGGCAAGGCGATCTCCAAGCCCACCTCGATCACCGTCAACGGTTCCAAGGTCTACGTCTCGGACACCAACAACGACCGGGTCCTGGTCTACACCAGCTGATCCGCCCGCCCCGAGCATGACGATGCCGCAGCCCGACCGGGCTGCGGCATCGTCGGTTTCGCGGTGGTGGATCAGCCGGACTGGCGCAGGTTCCAGACCGAGATCCGCTCGTTGCCCTCCTCGCAGACATATACAGGCGGCCGTTGTAGAGCGCGATGCCGTCGGGCTCGATGAAGCGTCCCTTGCCGGTGCCACGCTGACCGATCGCCATCACGAAGTCGCCATTCTTGGTGAAGACCTTGATCTTGTGACTGGGGGTATCGGCGACATAGATGCGCTCGGCGTCGGCGACGATGCCGAACGGCTTGTTCAACTGGTTGTCGGCCGTGCCCGAGGGCATCTTCAGCGCACCCAGGAAGGTGCCATTGACCCGCCACTTGGTGACTCGACGCTTGAGGCTGTCGCTGACATAGAGGATGTTCGGGTTGCTCGGGTCGACGGTGATCCCGCGCGGGTAGGCGAACTCGGTGGCCGATCCGAACATCCGCAAGAGGGCGCCATCCTTGGACAGCACCTGGATGCGCTGGTTGTTGGAGTCCGCGACATAGATGGTCCCGTCCGGCGTGATCGCCAGGGCCTGCGGGTTGCGGAACTCACCGAGCCCGCCCTTGCCGGCGTATCCGGTGGACCACTTGAAGAGCCCGTCCTTGGTGTAGGCCTTCACCCGCCCGTTGTCGGTGTCGACGATGACGATGTCCTGGTTGACGGGGCTGTACGCGAGCAGGCGGGCGTAGTTGAACTCGTAGTCGCCCCGGCCGCGCTGACCCCAGGTCTTCTTGAAGACACCGGCATTGGTGAAGGTCTGGACCCGCCAGTTGTAGGTGTCCGAGACCGCCACCGAGCCGTCGACCGGGTTGACCGCAACGCCACGCGGGGCGTTGAAGCCCCCGGTGGGCGGCGGCTGCGCCGGATTGGGGTATTGCCCGAGGAAGGCGCCGGTCGGCGAGAACTTCTGGACCCGGTAGTTCGGCATGTCGGCGACCCAGACATTGCCCTGGGCGTCGACGGTGGCCTCCCGCCCGCCGTCGTGGAACTGGCCCGGGCCGGTGCCATCGCTGCCCCAGCGGGTGATGAAGTTGCCCATCAGGTCGAACTTGTGGACCTTGTTGCCCTCGCCGTCGACGACATACACCCAGCCGTTCTTCTTGTCGACAGCCACCCCACGCAGGTCCCCACCGAACTGGCCTGGCGCGGTGCCCTGCTTGCCGAAGGAGCGCAGGAAGGTGCCGTTCTTGTCGAAGACGTCGATCCGCTTGTTGCCCTGGTCGGCGATATAGATATTGTCCGCCGCGTCCAGCGCCATGCCGTGCGGGCTGCGCATCTGGCCGGGCTTGCTGCCGGCCCCACCGAACTGCTTGATCTCCTTGCCGTTGACATCCGACATCACGATCGTGTGGTCCCAGGTGTCGGCGACGAAGACGGTTCCGACGCTGTTGACCACGACCCGGCTCGGGTAGAGGAATTTGTCGGGCCCGGTGCCCTTGCTGCCCCAGGAGCGCAGGTAGGTGCCGGCCTCGCTATAGACGTCGATCTGCTGCTTGTCGGTGTCGGCGATGAAGATCTCGCCGGTCCGCGGGTCTTGGCCGAGGCCGTAGGGCGTGTAGTACTGCGTCGCCCCATGCCCGTTGTTCTTGATGAACACCCCACCATTGGGGCCAACGGGCGTGCCATCGGCCGTGAACTTCAGGATCCGATAGTTCCAATAGTCGCCGACCAGGATGGTGCCATCGCGCAGCGTGGCCATACCCCAGGCATACAGTCCGGCATGGCCGGGGCCGCCGATATTGCGTTCCCAGATGGGGGAGATCGTCGACTTGGCGTCGGGTTTCGTCACCGAGGAAGCCGGGTATGCCGTGTTGGCCGCCGCGCTGGCGCCCGCGGTGGCGCAGCCAAGGGCCATGATCGAGGCGAGGGTGGGGACGGCAAGTCGCCGCCCCACAAAGTGGGAGCGTGTCGTCATATGAGGGGGGTTCCTTCCAACTGGTTCGCTCGCGAAGCGGTCGAGCGGACGCGGCCAATCCTACGGACCATCCACCCGGCGCCGACCAGGTCCCCCTTTTCGAGGACAGCCCTCTGAGCAGCCAAAATGCCAAAGGGCGGGCCCGATCGGGCCCGCCCTTCGACATCTACGACGGAATTACTTGGCGTTGAGGTTGAAGACCGAGATGCGCTCGTTGCCCTCTTCCATGACATACAGCTTGCCCTTGTCGACGGCGATGCCATCGGGCATGAGCAGCTTGCCCTTGACGGTGCCTCGGGAGCCGATCTTGGTGACGAAGACGCCGGCCTTGGTGTAGACCTTCACGCTGTGCGTCGGCGTGTCCGCGACATAGATGCGCTCGGCATCGGCGGCGATACCGAAGGGGCCACTGATGGCGTTTTCGGCGGTGCCCTTGGCGATCGGCAAGGTCGCCAACTTCACGCCGGCGGGGCTCCACTTGGTGATCTGGTCCTTGGCGCTGTCCGCGACCCAAATGTTCCCATCGACCGGGTCCACCTCGATGCCCCGGTTGTAGGTGAAGTCGGCGCTGGATCCGAACATGCGCAGCAGGGCGCCGTCCTTGGAGAGAACCTGGACCCGCTGGTTGTTGGAGTCAGCGACGAAAATGGTGCCATCGGCCGCGATGGCCAGGTCCTGCGGGTTGCGGAACTGGCCCAGGCCGCCCTTGCCGGCGATGCCGGTGGACCACTTGAAGAGACCGTCCTTGGTGTAGGCCTTGACCCGGCCGTTGTCCGAGTCGACGATGACGATGTCTTGGTTCAGCGGGCTGTACTTCAGCAAGCGCGCGTAGTTGAACTCGTAGTCGCCGCGACCGCGCTCGCCCCATTGCCGCACGAAGGTGCCGGCATTGGTGAGGGTCTGGATCCGCCAGTTGTAGGTGTCCGAGACGGCGATCGAGCCGTCGACCGGGTTGACCGCGACGCCGCGCGGGGCGTTGAAGCCGCCGGCCGGCGGGGGCTGCGGCGGGTTGGGGTAGCTGGAGATGAACTTGCCGTTCTGGGTGAACTTCTGCACCCGGTAGTTCGGCATGTCGGCTACCCAGAGATTGCCGGCATTGTCGACCGTGGCCTCGCGGCCGCCGTCGGCGAACTGGCCGTCGCCGTGCCCGTTCTTGCCCCACTTGTTGATGAAGTTGCCGTTCAGGTCGAACTTGCTGACCTTGTTGCCCTCGCCGTCGACGACATAGACCCAGCCCTTGGCCTTGTTGATGGCGATGCCGCGCATGTCTCCGGCGAACTGGCCCGGGCCCGAGCCCTTGGAACCCCACTTGCGCAGGAAGGTGCCGTTCTTGTCGAAGACCGAGATGCGCCAGTTGCCGGTGTCGACGACATAGAGGTTGTCATTGGCGTCCAGGGCCATGCCGTGCGGGGCCTTGATCTGGCCGTCCTTGACGCCCCAGGTGCCGAACTGCTTGATCTCGTTGCCATTGGTATCCGAGATGACGATGTTGTTGTCCCAGGTGTCCGCGGTGAAGACGGTGCCTTCGGAGTTGACGACGACCCGGCTGGGGTAGAGGAACTTGCCCGGACCGGAGCCCTTCGACCCCCACGAGCGCAGGTAGGTGCCGGCCTCGCTGTAGACGTCGACCTGGTACTTGTCGGTGTCGGCGAAGTAGATCTCACCGGTGGCCGGGTCCTGGCCGATGCCGTAGGGCGTGTAGTACTGCGTCGCGCCATTGCCATTGTTCTTGATGAAGACCCCGCCGTTCGGGCCGGCCGGAGTGCCGTCGGCATTGAACTTCAGCACCCGGTAGTTCCAGTAGTCCCCGACAAGGACGGTGCCATCGCGCAGCGTCGCCATGCCCCAGGCATACAGACCGGCGTGGCCAGGCCCGCCGATCGTGCGCTCGAACACCGGGGAGATTGTTCCGGCGGTCGCCGGCGCCGCGGCGAGGCCGGGGCCGAGCGCGAGGGCCGTGGCGGCGAGGCCGGCCGTGGCGATCAGGCGCGGGTAGGTGGGCATGCTTCCCCCAAGGGTTTCGTCGCTGGTGAGGTGAGGTGGCAGGAGCGCGTCGGCCCTGCGGGAGGGTGGAGCGCTTGCGAACGCCCCCACGGTATGATAGCCCGCGCGGGGGGTATCCCGAAATTCCTGGTCGTGGGCCGGGGTGTGTCATGATCACGGCGCACTTTCATGTTCTTCGAAGGGTGGCTTTGCTTCCATGACGATTTCGCGCGCGCGCCGGCAGGCAACTGTCGGAACGGCGGCTGCACTGGTCCTGTCGGGGGGTGTGATCGCCGCTACGGCGCCCGTGGCGTCCGCTGCCGCCTTGCCCACCCCGACTGTTTTGGGCGGGCCCGGCCACGCCCTCATGTACACCTCCGGTATGGAGGTCGGTCCCGACGGCAGCATCGTCATCGCCGACACCGGAAACGACTCGATCGCGAAGTTCAGCGCGGCGGGTGCGCTCGTCTGGCGGGTTTCGGCCGGCACCTCCGATGGCGATGAGGCCGAGAACGCCCGCGACATCGCGATCGATGACAGCGGCAACATCTATGTCGGTGACGCGGCCCTCTCGCGCGTGATCAAGCTCAACTCGAGCGGGACCGTCCTGGACACGTGGAGCGGGCCGACCGGCGACAAGATCGGCAGCCCGATCGGCCTGACCTACAGCAATGGCAAGGTTTTTGTTGCCGACGCGGTCAAGCGCAAGATCCGCATTTTTGACACCAATGGCGTGCAGCAGCAGGCGATCAGCGAGTCCGGCTCCTGCAGTCTGGCCGCGGTCCGCGATGCCGATGCCGACGCGGCCGGCAATGTCTATGTCGCCAACTACACCAACAACAACATCTTGAAGTTCTCCGCCTCGGGCACCTGTCTCGGCGGCTGGGGCACGGCCGGCACCGGCACGGGCCAGTTCAAGAACCCGTATGGCGTGCGCGTCGCGAATGACCCCTCCTGGGGCGAGAGCGTCTATGTCGCCGACTCCAACAACAACCGCATCCAGGTCTTCTCGACCAGCGGCGCCTTCCGCACCACGATGGGGACCACCGGCACGTATGCACAGCCGGGCACCTTCACGACGCTGCGCCGCGTGGCCGTGGCTCCCGATGGCGATGTCTGGGGCGCGGACCTGTGGGGCTGGCGCTTGGTGCGTTTCGACCGGACCGCCAGCGGCTTCAGCTACGCCCAGACCATCGGCGGCACGCCGCCGCCGGCGGCCTCGACCTCGGTCTTCAACGAGCCCCGCTCGGTCGCCGTCGGGCCGACGGGCAATGTCAATGTCGTCGACACCGTCAACCAGCGGGTCGTCGAGATGACGCCCAGCGGGGATATCGTCAGCGTCTGCGGTGAGCGCGACTCCCGCCCGGTCTCGCTGAACTGGCCGCGCGGCCTGGCCATCGACCCGGCCACCGGTGACCGCTGGATCGCCGACACCAAGCAGTCGCGACTGCAGATCTTCCCGGCCAAGTGCTCCGCGCAGAAGATCCGCGTCAGCACCAAGGGCTCCGGCACCGGCGAGATGTACTGGCCGTACAGCATCGCCATCCGCGCGAGCGACCGCCTGGCCTTCGTCGCCGACACCCTCAACAACCGGATCACGGTCTGGGATGTCGCCACGCGGACCCAGATCGCGGCATACACCGGCGGTGGCCTGAAGCAGCCTCGCTCGGTCTCGGTCGACGGCACCGGCAAGATCATGGTGGCCGACTGGGGCAACAACCGCGTCATCGAGCTGTCCTACAGCAAGGCCGCGGGCTTCGCCCTGACCCGCGCCATCGCGCCCGGCCTCAACGGTCCCGAGGGCGCCGGCGTCGATGTCAATGGCGACACCTGGATCGCCGACACCGGCAACAACCGGGTGCTGACGATCAATGCGGCGGGCACGATCACCAACACCATCACCACGGTCGCCGGCAAGGCGCTGTCCAAGCCGGCCTCGATCAGCATCGCCGGCGGCTCGGTCTTCGTCTCCGACACCAACAACGACCGCGTCCTGCGCTACGCGCTCAAGGACACCCCGCCGCCGACCGGTGGGCCGAAGCTGGAGCGCACCCTCTACGGCAACGCCCCCGCCGACATGTACCCCGTGGATGTCACGAGCACCTCGACGCACTACTACGTCGTCGACCCGGGCCGCTACAGCATCTTCGGCGTCAACCGCGCCACCTCGGCGGTCGACTACACCGCCGGCGGCACCCGCGGGTCCGGCGCCGACGAACTCGCCGCCGCCCGCGCCCTCGCGGCGGACTCGGCCGGCAATGTCTGGGTCGCCGACACCCCGAACAACCGGATCGTGCGTTACGACTCGACGCTGAAGAACCCGAAGATCTTCGGATCCAAGGGCACCGGCAATGGGCAGTTCACCGCGATCTACGGCATCGCTGACGGCCCCGGCATCGGCGCTGGCGGCGCGGCTGCAGAGGTCATCTACACCATCGACGCCAGCCGCATCCAGAAGTTCACCACCGGTGGCACCTGGCTGCAGACCAAGACCGACGCGACCTTGAACCAGCCGCGCCAGATCGAGGTCAACAAGGTCAATGGCGATGTCTATGTCGTCAACGCCCGCAACAAGCAGGTCGTTGTCTATGACAAGAACCTCAACGAGCGCTACCGCTTCGGCAGCGTGGGCACCGGCAATGGCCAGTTCATGGGTGACCCGCGAGGCATCACCGTCAGCCATGACGGCAAGATCGTCTTCGTCACCGATGACGGCAACCGCCGCATCCAGGCCTTCTCCGGCACCACCGGCGCCTTCCTGTATGCCTTCGGCAGCCCGACCTCCACGCTCTTCACCGACCCGCGTGGCATCGAGGTCACCGCGGACAACAAGCTGATCGTCTCCGACGAGTGGGCCTTCGCCCTCAAGGAGTTCAGCTTCACCAGCACCGGGGCCACCCAGGTCCGCAAGCTGTTCGGGAAGTCCGCTCCGGCCACCGGAGCGAACATTCCGCGCGGCGTGGCGCTCGACAGCGACGGTCACGTCTTCGTCAGCGACTGGTGGAACCAGCGGATCATCCGCAGCAACCGCGATGGCGTCATCGACAAGGTCTGGGGTTTCCGCGGCATCCGCGGCGAGTCCGGCAGCCTCAACTTCCAGTGGGCCGTCGCCGTCCAGCCGGGCACCAATAACGTCTTCGTGGGCAACCGTGAGTCCCACGAGATCAAGGTGTTCAGCCACGACGGCACCCAGCTGTGGGTCTACGGCAAGCGCGGCAGCGCCAATGGCGACCTGACCTTCCCGCAGGGCCTGGCCTTCGACAAAGACGGCACCCTGCTGGTCGCGGACTCCGGCAACGGCCGCATCCAGCGCTTCAAGGTCAACTCTTCGAGCCTGACCTGGCTGGCCAGCTATGGCACCAAGGGCACCGGCACCGGCCAGTTGCAGATGCCGACCGGCGTCTCGACGGCCTCGGACGGGACGATCTGGATCGCGGACACGCTGAACAACCGGATCCAGAGCTACAACCCGGCCACCAAAGTCTGGTCCACTCCCGTGACCAAGCCCGCAGGATCCACGCGGCCCTTCGCTGTGCCGTGGGGCGTCACCGTCGGCCCCGATGGCAACATTTGGGTCGCCGACACCGGTCGCGGCCGCCTGGTGCGCATGACCACCTCCGGGGCCGTGGTCGAGGAAGTCACGGGCGCCTCCGCAGGCACCTCCGACTTCATCGGCCCCTTCCAGGTGGCCTTCGACGCCAGCGGTGACCTGTTCATGTCCGACGCCTGGGGCAACCGCGTGCTCCGACTCGGCTGGAGCTAAGTCACCCCACGAAGTGTCCTCGCTGCGCTGCGGTACTTCGCGGGGACCCCGAGAAAAAGTGCGCTTCGCGGGGCACTTCACGCACGGCCTCGCCGGCCGATCGGCAACCACGATGGTTGCGATCGGCCGGCGTAGCCGTGTCACCCCCTGATCGCCGGCAAAGGATCCGATTCATGACCACGCCACTGCCTGAGAATCGCTCCACCTTGGGGCGGGCCAGGGCCCGGTTCGACCGTCACATCCAGTGGGCTAAGGACGGCGGCATCGGCCGGCTCATCGAGGAAGACAATCTCGACCCGCGGGCGCGGGCCAAGGCCGCGCTGGCCCGCCGCGCCTGGGTCAAGGCGAATCCGCATATTCCTGGGGGAGCGCGGGCGGTCTTCGTCGTCGGCGTGCAGCGCTCGGGCACCAATATGCTCACCTCCGGCCTAGACGCCATGCCAGAGGTGGAGGTTCACAACGAGAACGACAAGAAGATCTTCGAGCGCTTCCAGTTGCGCTCTCACGAGCTCGTGGCCAAGACCGTCGCCGCCAGCCCGCACCAGATCGTGCTGTTCAAGCCGATCTGCGACAGCCACGACACCGCTGCACTCCTCGACCTCTTCGCCGCCGCGCCGAAGCCGGCCCGTGCCCTGTGGGCCTATCGCGCCGTCGATGATCGGGTCCGCTCCGCCGTCGCGAAATTCGGCGATGTGAACCAGCAGGTCATGGCCCGGATCGCCCGCACCGGCGTCGACGGGTCCTGGCAGACCGGCCGGATGACGGATCAGGTCCTGGACGCGATCCGCTCCTGCGATCCGGAGAGCCTCGACGCCAACTCCGGCGCCGCCCTGTTCTGGTGGGCCCGCAACTCCCTCTACTTCACCACCGGCCTGGACGCCCGCAGCGATGTCATGCCGATCGCCTACGACCAGATCGTCGCCGACCCGCAGGCCCGCCTGCAGGCCGTATGCCGATTCGTCGGCCTCCCCTTCCGCCCGGAAGTCGCCGCGCATGTTGACACCCGGGCCGCCGCGCGTGGCCACAAGGCCCCCCTCGACCTCGACCCGCGCGTGCGAGCCCTGACCGACGACCTCGGGGCGCGGCTCGACGCGGCGGCTGCGGCCTTCTCGGTGAGCTGATCGGCATACTCATGAGCATCAGCGAGGACCAGCGGACGCAGGAGAGCGAGAAGTCGCCCAAGGCGGTTGTGCGCCAAAGCGGCATCACCTCCGTCGTCGCGACCGTCGGGGTCTTCAGCGGTCTGCTGCTCGATATGGCGTGGACCTCGGTCTTCGGGGTTGGCTTCGCCTCCGATGCCTGGGTGCTCGCGCTGCGCCTGCCGCTGGCCGTGACAGCGGTGGCCATGGTCGTGGCGAATCAGGTTCTCGTGCCGACCTTCTCGGCGTGGGAGAGCCGACTGGCGCCCCGAGAGCGGGCTCGCGCGATCAGCGCCGTGATCTTCGGCGTCACCGCCTTCGGGCTGCTGATCGCCGCCTTGATGACCGTCTTTTCGTATCCGCTGATGGCCTCGATCGGCCACGGCTTCGCTGACAGTCCCGGCAAGCTCGAACTGGCCTCCCGGATGAACCAGATCATCGCGTGGTACATCCCGTGCGTGCTGGCGGCCGAAGCGCTGCGCTGCTGGCTGAACGCCAAACTCGTCGTCGGCTTCCCGGCCGCCATGACCTTGGTGCTCAACCTGGTCGCCGTCGCGATGATCTTGCTCGGCCCGAACGAGCACGAAGAGCTTGTGCCACTGGCCTATGTCGCGGGTTCCCTCGTGCAGGTCGTCGCCATGGCCGGGATGGCGTTGGTCAAGGGCTGGCGGCCCGCCCTCCCCGACTTCGGCCACCCCGAGGTCCGCGAGACCACCCGGCTGTTCAGCCGGCCGACGGCGGGGGCCGCGCTCAACCCGGTCGTGCGCGTGCTGGAAGTCAGCGTCGCAAGCACGCTTCCGCAGAGCTCCGCCACGATCTTGCATTTCGGCACCCGGCTGGCCGCCGCCGTGGGCGGCACGATCGTCTTCCGCTCGATCATGGTCACCGTCTTACCCCGCATCTCGCGGGCGTATGGCCGCGGCGACACCGCCGCCTTCCGCAGCATGACCCGGCTCGGCATGCGGATGATGTTTTTCTTGTCCGTGCCGATGACGATCCTCGGCGTGACCCTGGCCCCCAGCATCACGAAATTCGTCTTCTCGGTCGTCCCGAAGTTCGGCGCCGAGCAGGTCGCCACCCTCGGCGTCGTAATGTCGCTCTATTCGCTCAGCTTCGTCGGGGCGGGAGTCCAGCGCTCCCTGCTCGCGCCCTTCTATGCGATGCGAGACACCAAGACGCCCTGGCGCAACACCCTCTATGCCACGGCCGCGAATATCGTCCTGCTGCTCGGCGCCGCGCCGCTCGTCGGCACCGGCGAGCACGCGATCTACCTCTTCCCGATCGTCTACAGCGTGGCCCAGGTCGTCAATGTCGCGCACGCCTGGTGGTGTATGCGGATCGTGCCGGGCCTGGAGCGGCTGCCATTGCTCGTGCCGCTTGCCGGTAGTCTGGTGACCGGACTCATCGGGGGGCTGGCGGCGTGGGCCGTTCTACGCCTGGCACCCGCCGACCCGAGCGCCCTTCGCCCGATCCTGGCCACGGTGGCCGGAGTGGGCTTCGCCTTCGGGCTCGGGATCCTCGCCTTCAAGCGCGGAAGCCGTGGCACCGCGGGGGAGCGAGGGAACGCCTCGGCGACCAAGTCCAGCACGCCAATGACGCTCGTCGCGCACGAGCAGGAGGACACGTACGTGAGCACCACCACCGAGTTGCCAGCGCCGCGGCGCGCCCCAGGCCGCGCCGACGGGGCGCGGTTGTTCAGCCTCGGCAATGTCCTAACTGCTGTGCTCGGCGTGGCTCTGACGGCGTGGACCGTGGTCGGGCTCTTTGGCAACACCCCGCGGATGGCGGTCGCGCTCCCGCTGGCTGTGGTTGTCGGTGTCGCCTTGCTGCTCGTGGCGTTCTACGACCTCGAAACCTTCGTCCTCGTGGCGCTGGCGATGCGGTCCTCGCTCGACGCCCTGCGCACCCCCGGCCCCGCCCCGGACCCGCACCTCGCGCTCGGGCTGATGATGCTCGGTCTGGGCACCTTCTGGCTGATCGCCCGGCGTGCCCGGCTGGGGCGCAATTTTCCGATCTCGGCGCTCGGTGTCTCCTATCTCGCCTTCCTCGGCATCGCGCTGATCGGCGTCATCACCTCGGCACGGTGGACCACGAGCGTCACCGAGTGGTCGCGGATCGCCAATATCGTCGTCATCTTCTTGGTCGCTGAGCAGTTCGCTGCGCGGGGTTCACGGTTGAAGCCCTTCGTTGCCGCCATCGGCCTCTCGATCCTGGTCCCGGCCGCCGTCGCGCTCGTCCAACTCAGTTCCGGCGCGGGCCTGTTCGTTGCGGGCGGCTTCTCGCGCATCACCGGCACCTTCGACCACAGCAACCCGCTCGCGTACTTCAGCGTCGTTGTCTTGCTGCTCATGGTCGCGGTCTATCCCGTTGTCCACGACCTGACGCGCCTGGCCGTGGGGGTGGTGGCACTGATCTCGTTGGTCTGCCTCGGCCTGACCTACACCCGCTCCGCCTGGGTGGTCGCGCTCCTCGGGGTCGCCATCCTGCTCGCCCGGCGCCGTTCGTATGCCGCCCTGACCGTCATCGCTGCCCTCGCCGTGCTCGGGGCGGCAACCCCGCAGGTGCAGGCGCGTTTTGCGGACCTGGAGACCTCAGCGCAGTTGTCCGGCAAGCCCGCAAACTCCCTGGCCTGGCGCTTCGCTTATTGGGGCGAGTCTTTGGACGTGGCCAAGCCAAGCCCGATCGCCGGCGTGGGATTGCGTACCGTCGCCACCACCACCGCCGAAGGCAAGCAACCGCACAACGACATCATCCGGTCGTATGTCGAACTCGGCATCCCGGGCCTGCTGAGCTATCTGCTCGTGCTGATCCTCATGGTGTGGACCACCGCCAAGGGCGCCGCCGACGCGGCCCGACGGGGGGTGCGCGGCATCGAGCGCGCCATCGCCGAAGCCGGCCTGGTCGTGGCCATCTCGGTTGCCGTGCTGTCGCTGGTCGCGAACCTGATGTCCCAGGCGGTCGTGACGATCTATGCCGTGACGGTCATCGGCTTGGCCTCGGGCACCTACTTGCGTCGCAAGCGCCTAGACGCCCAAGCCGAAGAGGACGCCGATGTGCGCGCTCGCTCGGCCCGGATCGTGCGAGCCTGACCTGACCGATGCGGATCCTGCAGGTCAATAAGTTTCTGTACCGACGCGGCGGGGCGGAGGGTTATCTCCTCGATCTCGCCGAACAGCAGCGCGCTGCCGGGCATCAGGTCGAATACTTCGGCATGGCGCATCCGGACAATCTGCCCATGACCTACGCCCGGCATTTCCCCTCGCATGTCGAGTTCGAGCCGCCGCCGACCGATCCGCGCGGCCGCCTCGAACTTGTCGGCCGCATGCTGTGGTCCAAGCAGGCCTATGACGGGATGCGCGCGGTCCTCGCGGACTTCCGCCCCGATGTCGTGCACATGCACAACATCTACCACCAGCTCTCGCCGTCGATGGTGCGCGCCTGCGCCAAGGCGGGCGTGCCCGTCGTCATGACGCTGCACGACTACAAGCTCGCCTGCCCGACCTACCAATTCCTCGACAAGGGCGAGGTGTGCACGGCCTGCGTCGGCGGCTCACTGACCGAGGCCGTCAAGCGCCGGTGCAAGGACGGTTCACTCGCCGCGAGCGCGATCGCCGCGGTCGAGGTCGGCGCCCACCGCCTGCTGCGCGCCTACGATCCGGTCTCACGCTTCCTGTGCCCCAGCGCCTTCCTGCGCGACCAGATGGTCGCGGCCGGACTGCATACGACCAAGATGGTGCACCTCGACAACTTCACTGACACCGACGTGCCGGTGCGCGAGGGCGCCGGCTCCGGTGTGCTCTTCGCGGGCCGGCTCTCGCGGGAGAAAGGCGTCGACACCCTCATTGAGGCGGCCGCGCTGCTGGCCCCGGAGCTTGGTGGCACGGTCCTCGATGTCGTCGGGGACGGCCCGGAGCGCGCCGAATGGGAGGCTCTGGCGCAGCGGCTGGCGCCGGAGGCCATTCGCTTCCACGGTCGGGTCAGCGCCGATGAGGTGCGCACCCTGCTGCGCGCATCCCGGGTGAGCGCGATCCCGTCGCGGTGGTACGAAAACCAGCCCCTCTCGGTCCTGGAGTCCTTTGCGTCCGGTGTGCCGGTCGTGGGCTCGGCGATGGGGGGATTGAACGACCTGATCACCCCCGCCGTCGACGGCGACCTGGTGCCCGCGGACGATCCCGTGGCCCTGGCGGCGGCGCTGCGGCCATACCTCATGGACCCCGAGTTGGCACAGGGCCAGGGGGCAGCGGCCCGCGAGCGCGCCCTGGCCCGCCACAATCCGCGTGGGCACGCGCAGCGGATCGAAGAGATTTACACCCAGGCCATCGGCGAGAAAGGTGCCGCCTGAGTCATGCGTATCGCGATGGTGGGGCTGCGGGGCTTGCCGGCGACCTTCGGCGGGATCGAAAAACATGTCGAGGAACTCGGCGCGCGGCTGGCCCAACGCGGCCACGAGGTGACGGTCTTTTGCCGTCCGTCCTATCTCACGCAGGCCACGAATGTGCCGGCGGAGTTTGGCTATCAGCCGCCCGCTGGCCGCCGGCCGGGGAGCTATCGCGGCATGATTCTGCGCAATCTGCCGGCCCCGGAGGGCAAGGGGCTGGAGGCATTCGTCCACAGCGGTTTGGCGGCGGGGGCAAGCGTGGGCAAGGGCTACGACGTCGTGCACTTTCACGCGCTCGGCCCGGGGTTGTTCAGCCCGATTCCCAAGTACCTGTCCCGTGCCGGCGTCGTGCAGACCATTCACGGCCTCGATGACGAGCGCAGCAAATGGGGTCGCGGCGCGAAGGCCTTGCTCGGCGCCGGCCGCCGCTTTTCGCACACGGTGCCGGACGAGGTCGTCGTGGTCTCCCAAGACCTCGGAAATACCTACCGCGAGCTCTACGGTCGCGACACGATCTACATTCCCAATGGCGGTCCGACGCCCACCCGCGTCGCGCCCGGGGCCACGCTGGAGCGCTTCGGCCTGGAGCCCGGGCGGTATGCCATGTTCCTCGGGCGTCTGGTGCCCGAAAAGGACCCTGGGCTTGTGCTGGACGCCTGGTCCCGGCTGGACACGGATGTGCGGCTGGCGATTGTTGGCGATTCGGCCAATACCGACCTGTTCACCGCCGATCTGCGGGCCCGCGCCGCGACCGACCCCCGCGTGGTCATGACCGGCTATGTCTATGGCGAAGACTTGAGCGAATTGCTCTGCAATGCCGCGCTTTTCGTCCAGCCATCGAAGCTCGAAGGGCTGCCGATCACCTTGCTGGAGGCGGCCGCATATGAAGTGCCGGTCGTCGTCAGCGATATCCCACCGCATCTCGAAGTCGTGCCCACCTCGGGGCCGGGACACCGCGTCTTCCCGGTGACCGATGCCGACGCACTCGCTGCGGCGATCAAGGCCGAGCTGGCCGACCCAGCGGCCTCCCGCGCGGCGGCCAGCCAGTGGTCGGCGCAGGTGGCGGCGCATTACAACTGGGATCTCGCGACCGATCGGCTTGTCGAGGTCTACGAGCGGGCCGCGCGGCGCCGCTGAGCGGGCCGGTCGACATACGGTCGGGGCCATGACCAACGAGCGCGAGCCGATCCGCGCGGCCGAGGTGCCGGGCGCGAGCTGCACCCGGGAAGTCTGCGCTTGACCCCTGCTCTAAAGCAGCCGGAAGCGCACACTTCCGGCATCCGGAGAGAAATGGGGGAGCACCCCGGCGGGGCAGGGATAATTGGACGGTTATGGATAGCTGGTTGGTGGTGGGGTTGGGCAACCCCGGGGCGCGCTATGCCGGCAACCGGCACAATGTCGGCGCGCACGTGATCGACGACCTCGCCGCGCGGGCGCGGGTCAGCCTGTCGGCGCACAAGGGCGGGCTGCGAGCGGCGCGCGTACACCTGCCCGGGCCGGGCGGGACGCCGGCCGTGCTCGCGATCCCGACGAGCTATATGAACGTCTCCGGGCCGCCGGTGCGCGAGATTGCCGGCTTCTACAAGATCCCCCCGGAGCGCATCGTTGTCGTGCACGACGAGCTCGACATCGACTTCGGTCTGGTGCGGTTGAAGAAGGGCGGCGGCGAGGGCGGCCACAACGGGCTGCGCTCGATCACGGCGAGCTTGGCCACCAAGGACTACCACCGGGTGCGCGTCGGCATCGGGCGCCCGCCCGGCCGGATGGATCCGGCGGACTATGTGCTGCGCGACTTCTCGGCGCAGGAGAAGCCGGAAATCGCCGTGACCGTTGCCGAGGCCGGCGATGCCGTCGAGGTGCTCGTCTCCGACGGCTTGCTCGCCGCGCAGCAACGTTTCCACTCCCCGGCGGAAGGTCGCTGATGCTCACCGGTGTTCTCGACCTGCTGCGCGCCGACGCAAGTGTGCAATCCGCCCTCTCCGCGCTCGACACCTCGGCGGGTGAGCGCGCCGTCGAGGTCGGCCTGCCCCGGGGTATGCGGGCCCCGCTGCTCGCGCTCGCCGGCGCCGGGCGCGGGACCGTGCTCGCCGTGACGGCCACCGCTCGTGAGGCGGAGGATCTCGCGGCGGCCTTGTCCGCATACCTCCCGCCCGAGGTGGTCGCGACCTTCCCGAGCTGGGAAACGCTGCCGCACGAGCGGCTTTCGCCGCGCAGTGACACGGTCGGTCGCCGGCTGGCGGTGCTGCGGCGGCTGGCCCATCCGGATCCTGACGACGCCACGCTCGGCCCGATCCAGATCCTGACCTGTTCGGTGCGGGCCCTGCTGCAGCCGATCGTCACCGGACTCGGCGACCTCGAACCGGTGCGGCTGAGCGCCGGTGACGAGCGGCCCTTGGAACAGGTTGCAGCCGACCTGGCCAATGCGGCATACACCCGCACCGATCTGGTCGAGCGGCGCGGCGAGTTCGCCGTGCGCGGCGGCATCCTTGATGTCTTCCCGCCGACCGAGGAGCACCCGCTGCGGGTGGAGTTCTGGGGCGATCAGGTCGAGGAGATCCGCTGGTTCAAGGTCGCCGATCAGCGCAGCCTTGAGGTCGCCGACCATGGCCTGTGGGCACCGCCGTGCCGCGAAGTGCTGCTGACCGATGCGGTCCAAGCCCGCGCCGCCGTGCTGGCGGAGCAATTGCCCGGTGTCGCGGATCTGCTGGCCAAGGTGGCCGAAGGCATCGCGGTGGAGGGGATGGAGTCGCTGGCCCCCGCGCTCGTCGACGGCATGGAGAGCCTGCTGGATGTGCTGGGCGCCCGGGCGGCGGTGGCGATCGTCGATCCCGAGCGGGTGCGGGCGCGGGCGCATGATCTGGTCGCGACCAGCGAGGAGTTCCTCCAGGCCTCATGGAGCAATGCCGCGGCCGGGAATGCCGTGCCGATCGACCTGCTCGGGGTGCTCGGGACCGCGTCCTACTGGAGCCTGAGGCAGGCTCACGACCACGCCGACGCGGCTGGGCTGCCGTGGTGGGTGCTCGGCGGCTTTGAGGTCGACGCGGAACTCGCCGAGTTCGGCGGCGCCGACGAGCCGTCGGCGCGGATCGAGGCGGCGGAGGGCACGGCATACCGCGGGCAGACCGAGGACGCGGTGCGCGATATCACCGGCCTGGTCGAATCCGGCTGGCGGGTGCAGATCGTCACGGAGGGGCCGGGGCTCGCCGGCCGCATCGGCGAGGTGCTGGGGGAGCGCGGCATACCCACCCGCCCGGGGGCGGCGCCGGAGCCCGGCGTGGTCGCGGTGGCGACCGGGAGTGTCGGCCCGGGCTTCCGGATGGAGCCGGCCAAGGTGGCGGTGATCACCGAGACCGACCTGATGGGCACGGCCGCTGGTGCCGGCTCGACCAAGGACATGCGCCGGATGCCGTCGCGGCGGCGCAACCAGGTCGACCCGCTGCAATTGAAGCCCGGCGATTTCGTCGTGCACGAGCAGCATGGCGTCGGGCGGTTCGTCGAGATGATGCAGCGCACGGTGGCGGGGGCGACGCGGGAGTATCTCGTGATCGAGTACGCCTCCTCCAAGCGCGGACAGCCCGCAGACCGGCTTTTCGTGCCGACCGATCAGCTCGACCAGGTGACGCGCTATGTGGGCGGCGAGGCGCCGACCATCAACCGGCTCGGCGGCAGCGACTGGCAGCAGACCAAGGCCCGCGCCCGCAAGTATGTCCGGCAGATCGCCGCCGAACTCATCCGGCTCTACAGCGCGCGGATGGCGACCTCCGGGCACGCCTTCGCCCCGGACACCCCGTGGCAGCGCGAGTTGGAGGATGCCTTCGCGTATGCCGAAACGCCCGACCAGCTCTCGACCATCGATGAGGTCAAGGCCGACATGGAGCGCTCGGTGCCCATGGACCGGCTGATCTGCGGCGATGTCGGCTATGGCAAGACCGAGATCGCCGTGCGGGCGGCTTTCAAGGCGATCCAGGACGGCAAGCAGGTCGCCGTCCTCGTGCCGACGACCCTGCTCGTCTCGCAGCACCTGAACACCTTCACCGACCGGTATGCCGGCTTCCCCGTCGTCGTCAAGGCGCTCTCGCGCTTCCAGTCCGATAAGGAAGCCCAGCAGGTGCTGGGCGGGTTGAAGGACGGCTCGATCGATCTGGTCATCGGCACCCACCGGCTGCTCGGCTCCGAGGTGCGGTTCAAGGATCTTGGGCTTGTTGTCATCGATGAGGAGCAGCGCTTTGGCGTCGAGCACAAAGAGCAACTCAAGGCACTGCGCACGGCTGTCGATGTGCTCTCGATGTCGGCCACCCCGATCCCGCGGACCTTGGAGATGGCCGTCACCGGCATCCGCGAAATGTCCACTCTCGCAACGCCTCCCGAGGAGCGGCATCCCATCCTGACGTTCGTCGGGCCGTATGACGAGAAGCAGATCACCGCCGCGATCCGGCGCGAACTGCTGCGCGACGGTCAGGTCTTCTATGTCCACAACAAGGTCGCGACCATCGAGCGGGCCGCGGCGCGGCTGCGGGATCTGGTGCCCGAGGCTCGGATCGCGACCGCCCACGGCAAGATGGGCGAGCACAAGCTCGAGCAGGTGGTCCAGGACTTCTGGGAACGCCGCTCCGATGTTCTCGTCTGCACGACGATCGTCGAGACCGGCCTGGACATCTCCAATGCCAACACCTTGATCCTCGAGCGCGCCGATCAACTCGGGCTCTCGCAATTGCACCAGTTGCGCGGGCGGGTTGGACGCGGTCGCGATCGGGCCTATGCCTACTTCCTGTATCCGCCGGAGAAGCCGCTGACCGAGACCGCGATCGAGCGGCTGCAGACGATCGCGGCCAATACCGACCTGGGGGCCGGCATGCAGGTCGCGATGAAGGATCTGGAGATCCGCGGCGCCGGCAATCTGCTCGGCGGCGAGCAGTCCGGGCATATCGCCGGGGTCGGGTTCGATTTGTATGTCCGGCTGGTCGGCGAGGCGGTCGCCAACTTCCGCGGCGACGCGGAGGAGCCGGTCACCGAGTTGTCGGTGGAGCTGCCGGTCGACGCTCACCTGCCGCATACCTATATCCCGGGGGAGCGGCTGCGGCTGGAGGCCTACAAGAAGCTCGCCCAGGTCGTGTCCGAGGCCGAACTCGGCGAGGTCGAGGCCGAGCTGATCGACCGTTATGGTCCGCTGCCCGAGCCGGTCTCCAATCTCGTGGCGGTTGCGCGTCTGCGGGTCCTGGCCCGTCAGGCCGGGATCACCGAGATCGCCGTTCAGGGCAATCACGTTCGCTTCGCGCCGGTGGACCTTCGAGACAGCCAGGAGTTGCGCCTGACACGCTTGTACCCGAAGTCGCTCTACAAGGCCGGAGTCCGTACGATGCTGGTGCCGAAGCCGATGACGGCGCGCGTGGGCGGCAAGCCCCTGCGTGACCTCGCGGTGCTGGGCTGGGCGAGTGATGTGATTCGCGCGATCCTGCTGGACCAGATCGCCGTGTCGGGTCAGGTGGCCGCGGCTCAAGCCGCGACGCGGCCGGGGCGTTAGTCGACGAGAGAAGGACATCGATGAGCAAGTCGAAGCGGGCAGCCGCCCTGGCGCTGGCGCTGGGGAGCGCCCTAGCCCTGAGCGGATGCGGTGGCACCAATGTCGCCGCCAGCGTCGACGGCCGGGTCATCACCGAGGACTCCGCGCGGATCGTCACCGAGCAGATCCGCAAGAATTTCGGTGAGAATGTCGGCGACTTCCAGACCCCGTCGGCGGTCAGCTATCTCATCATGGCGCCCTTCATGATCGACGCCGCCGCCGAGGCCGGCATCCCGGTCAGCGAGCAAGAGGCGCGCGCCGCCCTGACCGAGATCAGCGATCCCGCGCCCGAGACCATCGAGGTCGTGCGGGCCAATGCCGCGATCGGCGCGCTGCAGCAGACCCATCCCGAGGCGCTGCAAAAGGCCTCCGAGAAGATGGCCGCCGCCAAGATCAGCGTCAACCCGCGCTATGGCGCCTTCGATATCGCCACCGGTCAGATGAGCGCCAAGACGCCCAACTGGATCGCGGGAAGCGGCCAGGAGCCGGCGGCGGATGGCTCGCAGGAGCCGGCCACGGATGGCTCGGGCGGAACGCAAGAACCGACGCCGGCCGGCTGAGCCGACCGGTCCGCATACCTCCTGATCCCCGTGACCCTCGCCGCCCCGCCCGGGCTCACCCTGCTGCTGACATCGCCGCGGGTGGCGCCCGGCCTGCTGACGCGCGACGCGTGGCACAGTCTCGACGCAGCAGCCGCCGTGCTGGCCGCTGATGTGGCGGACCCGCTGGCCGAGGCCGTGTCGGCATCGGGGGTGGCCGTGGAGGCGCTCCCGGGTGAGCCGCCGGCTTTGGCTCGCCGCCTGGTGGAGTTGGCGGGTGCTGGGCCGGTGGTGTGGCTGATCGGGGCCGATGGCGACGAGGGCCTGACCGATGCGATCGCCGCGGAGGTCTCGCGGCTGGACGAGCCGCCGCCAGTCGAGGTGCTCGCCGGTTCGTGGGACGTCCAGGGCGCCCGGCTGCTCGATGTCGTGGCGGTGATGGATCGCCTGCGCAGCCCGGGTGGCTGCCCGTGGGATGCCGAGCAGACGCACGCGAGCCTCGCGCCATACCTGCTGGAAGAGGCTCAGGAGACGCTCGAGGCGATCGAGTCCGGGGACCGCGAGCATCTGGCCGAAGAACTCGGCGATGTGCTGCTGCAGGTCGCTTTCCATGCGCGGGTGGCGCAGGAGGATGCGGTCGCGCCCTTCGATATCGACGATGTGGCCGCCGGACTGGTCGCCAAATTGGTCCGCCGGCATCCGCACGTCTTCGGCGAGAGCGACGCCTCGACGCCCGAGGAGGTCGAGGCGCAGTGGGCGGTCATCAAGGAGCAGGAGCGCGCCGAGAAGGCCGCCCGCGCCGGTAGGCCCGAGGCGGACGCATGACGCGGCTCCGGCGGGTGGTCGTCGTCGGGGGAGCCAATGTCGATGTCGTCGCCCGGTGCGGCGGACCGGCCGATCCTGGCTCGTCCACGCCGGGGCTGGTGACGGTCTGCGATGGCGGGGTAGGGCGCAATATCGCCGAGAACCTGGCCCGGCTTGGGACCCCGGTCGCGCTGGTGGCGCCCTTCGGCACCGATCCCGAGGGCGTGGCGTTGCGGGATCGGTGCGCGGCGGTCGGGATCGAGGTGGGGTATGCCGTCGCCTCGCCGCTGCCGACCTCGCGCTATGTCGCCGTCCTCGACGAGCGCGGCGAACTCGTGCAGGGCATCAACGACATGCGCGCCGTCGACGCCTTGTCGCCTCGCGACCTCGCGCCGGCGCTGGCGTCTCTGACCTCCGCCGATGTGGTGGTTGTCGACGCCAACCTGCCGGTGCCTGTCCTCGCGGCGGTTGGTCGTGCCGCGGCTGCAGTGGGCGCCCCGGTCATCGCTGAGCCGGTGAGTGTGGCCAAGGCACCACGCCTCCTCGACACCGCCATGCCGCCCCCGTGGCTCGTGACCCCGAACGCGGCCGAGCTCGCGGCGCTGGGGGGTCTTGCAACTTCTGCTAGCAGAGATAAATCAACTCCGCACAGCGTGCAAGGTCTGCAGATTCGACCAACCTCTGCTAGCCGAACTTCCTTGGGCGGGCCGCCGGACACGCGCGCCGCGACGGGCGGCGACGAGGCGCGCGATGACCAACTCCCCGCCGCCGAGGCCCTGCTGGAGCGGGGGGTGCAGGCCGTATGGCTGCGGCTCGGCTCCCGCGGGTCGGTGCTGGTTCGCGCCGATGGGCCGACCATCGAAACTCCCGCTCCCGCGGTCGAGGCCGCCGATGTCACCGGCGCCGGCGATGCGCTGCTCGCCGGTTTCCTACACGCGTGGGTGTCGGGTGCCGACCTGAGCGACGCCCTCACCCACGCCCACGCGGTGGCCGCCCTCACCGTCGCCGACCGGCATACGGTCCGCCCCGATCTGTCCCCGGCGCTCGTGGAGCGCTTCGTCACCACCGGAGGAATCGCGTGACTCATCCCTTGCTGCAGCTCGCCCCCGAGGTGGCCGAGGCGATCGAGGCCGGCCGGCCGGTCGTGGCGCTCGAATCGACGATCATCAGCCACGGCATGCCCTATCCCGACAATGTCGCGATGGCCCGCGAGGTCGAGCAGATCGTCCGCGACGGCGGCGCGACGCCGGCGACCATCGCCATCCTCGACGGGGTGCCGCGCATCGGTCTGGACGCCGATCAATTGGAGTTGCTCGCGCGTGATCCGGGCGTCATCAAGGTCAGTGTCCGGGACATCCCGTATGTCGTCGCGCGCCGCGGCCACGGCGCCACGACAGTCGCCGCCACGATGCGGCTTGCCGCGCTCGCGGGCATCCGGGTCTTCGTCACCGGTGGTCTCGGGGGAGTCCACCAAGGCGGCGAGGACACCATGGACGTCAGCGCGGACCTGACCGAACTCGGCACGACGAATGTCGCCGTCATCAGCGCCGGCGTGAAGTCCATCCTCGACATCGGGCGTACCCTCGAAGCCCTAGAAACCCTCGGTGTGCCCGTCGTCGGCTATGGCACCGAGGAGTTCCCGTCCTTCTTCTCCCGCTCGTCCGGATTCCGCGTCCCGATGCGCCTCGACACCCCGGAAGAACTCGCGGACCTCATGCGAGCCAAATGGGCGCTCGGCCTGGGCGGGGGAGTGTCGATCGCGAATCCCGTTCCGGCGCAAGACGAAATCCCCGCTGAAGAGATGGATGGGGTGATTGCCCAAGCGCTCGCGGACTGCGCTGCGCAGGGCATCACCGGCAAAGACATCACGCCCTATCTGCTCGGCCGGATCGTCGAGATCACCTCGGGTGCTTCGCTGCGCACCAATATCGCGCTGGTGCGCAGTAACGCCCGCCTCGGCGCTGCCCTGGCGGTGGCCTATGCAGCGCTGGCTGAGCCGGACCGCGTCGAGTAGCCCGGTGGCGACGCGGGCCTAGCGCACACGCGCGCCAGGCGGCACACTCCGCTCATGGACGAGTATCTGGACCACGACGCGATGGGCCTCGCGGAATTGGTGCGCACCAAGCAGGTCAGCCCGGCTGAACTCCTCGCGGCCGCCCAGGCCCGCGCCGACGCAGTGAATCCACGGATCAACGCCATCGTGCGCCGACTCGACCCGCCGGTCAGCCGTGCCGGGGTTGAGGCACCCTTCTACGGCGTGCCTTTCCTGTTCAAGGATCTCGACCATCACCTCGCCGGACATCCGACCGGCGCCGGATCACGGGCCTGGCAGAGTTACGTGCATAGGGAGAATGACGTCGTCTCGGACCGGTGGCTGGCCGCCGGACTGGTCGTCTTCGGCCGGACCAATACACCGGAGTTCGGGGCCAAGGGCATCACCGAGCCCCTGGTCGGGGGACCAACCCGCAACCCGTGGAATCTCGACCACGCGCCCGGCGGATCATCCGGAGGCTCCGCCGCCGCGGTGGCCGCCGGGATCGTGCCGTGCTCCGCGGCGAGCGATGGGGGCGGATCGATCCGCATACCCGCCTCCGCCTGCGGCGTCTTCGGCCTCAAGGCCACCCGGGGACTCATTCCGGCCGGCCCGCAGCTCGGCGAGGGACTGCTCGGCTCGGTCAGCAATGGCGTGCATTCCCGCTCGGTGCGCGATACCGCCGCGATGCTCGATGTGCTCGCCGGGCCGAGCCCGACCTCGCCCTATCTCGCCGCGCGCCCGGCCACCCCACTGCGCGAGGAGATCGGGCGCGATCCCGGCCGTTTGCGGGTGGCGGTGTGCACTGACAGCGCGATCAACCCCAAGCCCGATCCCGAGGCCATCACCGCGGCCGAGGCCACCGCGACCCTCCTGGAATCGCTCGGCCACCAGGTCGAGCGGCTCCCGAGGATGCCCTATGACGACGCCGCCCTCGCCAAGGACTTCCTCACCACGTGGTTCGCCTGGTGCGCCTGGCAGGTCGCGCAGTCCAAGCGAATCACGGGGGCCGGCGATGAGGGATTCGAGCCCGACACCTTGGTCATGGCCGCGCTCGGGCGTGCCACGAAGCCGGTCGACCTCGTCGCCGCGATCGAGAACCGGCAGCGGTATGTGCGCTCGATGGCGGCCTTCTTCGAGACCCACGACCTGCTACTCACCCCCACGACCGCGACGGCGCCCCCGCGGATCGGTGCCTTCGACCTGCCGCCGTTGGTGCAACGCGCGCAGGCTGCGCTGATCAAGGGTCGCTCGGCCGGAATTTTGCGCTTCACGCCGGTAGTCGACCAGATGATCACGCAGAATCTCGGCTGGGTGCCTTACACGCAACTCGCCAACCTCACCGGTCTACCCGCCATGTCGGTCCCGCTCCATTGGACGCCGGCCGGGCTCCCGATCGGCTCGCAGTTCGTCGGGCGCCTGGGCAGCGAGGCGATGCTGCTGCGCCTGGCCTCCCAACTCGAAGCCGCGCAACCCTGGTGGCACCGCCGCCCGCTTGTGATCTGAACCGCGACGGCGCCGGGCGGTGGACCACAGCACGGCTTCTGGTTTCCTGATTTCTTCAGCCCAGCGACCGAGGTGTGGCTCTTGCCCTTTCTCGCGATGGCGTTCTGCTATCCGCACTAGTACGCAATCCGCACTAGTCCGGATTCCGGAAGGAGCGCGCGGGTGGATCCAACGCAATTGGTCAAAGGGGTACTCGATCTCGCCGTGCTGGCCGCGATTGCCCGCGAGGACGGCTCACGTCCTGTCCACCCAAGCCAAGACCTGGTCCGCCTCCGCGGCGACGATGGACGGGCTGCTCGCAGAAGCAGGAGCACGCGGATGACCGAGACCACCGCCGTCATGACCACCGGGCCGGGGGCGGATGTTCGGGCCTATGTTGCGCAAGTGCGCGAGCAGTTGGCCGACCTGCCGTCTGAGGATGTCGACGATCTCACGCTCGGGATGGAAGCGGACCTGATGGAATTGGCGTCCGCGGCCGGTCCGGATCTGCGCTCGCGCCTTGGGACCCCGCAGGCGTATGCCGCGGAGTTGCGCTCCGCTGCTGGCCTCCCGGAGCGCTCGGCTCCGGCTCGCCCGAGTGTCCTGCGGAGCCTGAAGGAGCCGGCCGATCGACTCGGCGATCGGATCTTGACCGCTGCCCCCTGGCTTCGGGAGCTGCGCGGCGGTTGGTGGTTGGCGCGGGCCGCCATCGTGGGCATGTTCGTGGGCTGGTTGTTCTACTGGTCGCCGCTTCTCACCCTCGTGCTCGTGGTCGTCCTCGGTGCCGCCTCGATCTGGCTTGGCCTGCGCACGCGTGCTGGACGGACACGCTGGTGGCCGCTCCTCATCCTCAACCTGCTCGCCGCCCTCATCGCGCTCTTCTAGTTGTAATGACCGGGGACGTTAGTCGACGCTTGGGGCGCTGGTAGAACTCGCGTCAGGGCCGCGGCATCGCCGGTGACATCCACGCCCTGCGCGATAGCGGCGGGCAGAGGCATTGCGCCTTGTAGGAGGGCAACCAGTACCGGCCCGGGGCCTGTAACACCCGCCAGGGGGCTGACGTCGCGCCGGCAAGGGTCCACCGTGATGGTCCCGTCGGCGGCGGTGAGGTCGAAGCCGTCGTCGAAGGTGCTGAACCGGATCACGATCGGTGGCTCGTCCGGCCTGTGATCCGCGAGGAGGAAGCGTGCCGGTTGGCTGAGCCAGTGCATCTGGAAGATCGCATCACTCGGCGCGTCTGGAACCGTCGGTGCACCCCACTTCAGAAGCTCGCGCAGCACTCCGTCCAGGGCCCGGCCACGCTCGGTAAGCCGATACGTTGGCGTGCCCGGGTTTCCTGGGGCGGGCTCGCGGGCGACGACACCGTTGGTCTCGAGGTCCCGCAGACGCTGGGTGAGCAGGTTCGTCGCGATGCCAGGCAGGCCGCGCTGGACTTCGCCAAAGCGCAATGCGCCCCCGATCAGCAGCTCACGCACGATCAGGAGAGTCCACCGGTCACCGACGACATCCAGGGCGCGAGCGATCGAGCAGAGCTGTCCGTAGGACTTCACCTGAACCCCCTTGACTTTATCAAGTGACTGCTTGAAAGTATCAAGCACCATTCTCACACCAAGGAGAGCCATGCCCGCCACCCTGTCTTCTGCCGCACCTCAGACCCTCAAGGACTATTACCGGATCCTCGAGTCCGGCATCGACAGTTACCAGGACGGGGCTGACCTACGGCCTCTGCTGGGTGACCACCTCGACTTCACGGGTTCCCTCGCCGGACACCTCCCCGACGCCACCGATGGCTTCCTGGGCGGGGTTGCCGGTTTCATTGCGACGGTCAAGCAGATCGAGATCATCCACGACGTGCACGGCCCTAACGGCTCCGCCGTGCTCTACACGGCGACCATGCCCGGCGGTCCCATGACCTTCGCGGAGTTCTTCACCTTCGACGGCGGACGCATCGCGTCCTTGAACCTTCACTACAGCGGCCCCGAGTACATCGAGAAGGGTGGACGATGACAGCACAGAAGGACCTGGTTGAGCGAGTTCGTGACGCGCTAAGAGCTCGCAACCCTCGTGAGGTGTCGATGTTCGGGGGAGTGTCGTTCATGGTCGA
>JAIUPO010000031.1 GCA_020160805.1 Actinomycetota bacterium
CGGAGGGGCAGTCGAGGAGCGGAGCCGAGCGAGGCACGAGCGAGCGCAGCGACGAATCTCCTGCCCCGAGGGCTCCCGCAGGAAGCGCAGCCCGCAACCAGACGAGCTCACTGCCGACCGCGTCGCCAGACCCCCAAAGAGCGTCGGCGCACCCCGTCATGGGAGAGAACCTGGACATACGCAACGGTAATGATCCGTTGCGTATGTCCACGTTCCGGCAATGGGCGGGAAAGTGCTCTCACCGACCAGGTCGCGCGCGGGGCGGCGGGGGCGGGCGGGCGTGATGCAATGGGCGGCATGTCGCCGGTGTCCCTGACTTCGATCGGGAACGCCGCAGATGCCGATGAGGTGCTGGAGCGCTTCGAGGCGTGGACGACCGGCCAGGGGATCAGTCTCTACCCGGCACAGGAGGAGGCGATCCTCACCCTGCTCTCGGGCGCCAATGTGATCATGGCGACCCCCACCGGATCCGGGAAGTCGCTGGTCGCGGTGGCCGCCCACGCCAAGGCCCTCGCGGCAGGGGAGCGCAGCTGGTACACCGCGCCGATCAAGGCCCTTGTCAGCGAGAAGTTCTTCGCGCTCATCGACATCTTTGGCGCCGCGAACGTCGGGATGCTCACCGGCGACGCCGCAGTCAACCCCGACGCACCGATCATCTGCGCCACCGCCGAAGTCCTCGCGAATCAGGCTCTGCGCGAACGCGATCGGGCCGAGATCGGCCTGGTCGTCATGGACGAGTTCCACTTCTATGCGGAGCCGGACCGAGGCTGGGCATGGCAGGTCCCGCTCCTACTCCTGCCGCGAACGCAATTCGTCTTGATGTCCGCGACCCTCGGCGACACCACCTTCTTCGAAGAGGACCTGACCCGTCGCACCGGCCGCGACACCATCCCGATCACCTCCGCCGAGCGACCCGTGCCGCTGCATTACGACTGGGTCCTCACGCCCGTGCACGAGACGATCGAGAACCTTCTGCACGATCAGCGCGCCCCGATCTACATCGTGCACTTCACCCAACAAGCCGCCATCGAGCGCGCCCAGGCGCTGATGTCGATCAATGTCTCCACCAGCGCGGACAAGGAGCGCATCAAGACCCTCGTCGGCGGCTTCCGCTTCGGCAAGGGCTTCGGTGCGACGCTGAAACGCCTTGTCCTGCATGGGATTGGCGTCCACCACGCAGGGATGCTGCCGAAGTACCGCCGCCTCGTCGAAACCCTCGCCCAGGCCGGCCTGCTCAAGGTCGTCTGCGGCACCGACACCCTCGGCGTCGGCATCAATGTGCCCATCCGCACGGTCCTGCTGACCTCGCTCACGAAGTATGACGGCCGCCGCCAGCGCGTCCTGCGCGCCCGAGAGTTCCACCAGATCGCCGGCCGCGCCGGCCGGGCGGGCTTCGACGTCGAGGGCTTTGTCGTCGTCCAGGCGCCCGAGTACGTCATCGACAACCACCGCGCCCTCCTCAAGGCCGGTGACGACCCCAAGAAGCGCCGCAAGGTCGTCCGCAAGGGACCACCTGAGGGCCAGTTGAGCTACACCGAGGCGACCTTCGACCGCCTCGTGGCGGCCCCGCCAGAACCCCTTCGATCCCGTATGCGCGTCAGCCACTCGATGATCCTCAACCTTCTCGCGCAGATCGAGGGTCAGGGTGAGGCGATGCGGATCGTCCTGGAGGACAACCACGAAAGTGATTCCAGCCGAAGCACATTGGTCGTCCGCGCCGCCCAAATCCTCGCCTCCCTCACCAAAGCCGACGTCATCGAGCCGGTCCCCGGCCAGCCCGGGTATGCCGTATCCGTCGCCGTCCCCGACCCCGACCAGGTCGAGGACGAACCCGCGGAGCAACGCGCCGCAGAGGAGGCCATCCACGACCGCGCCGAAGCAGACGGAACGGACGACGACGCCCTCGAAGAGCTGACCAGCGCCGAACCGCTCGATGTCGTTGGGACGTTGGCCACCGCATACCGCGTCACCGACGACCTGCAGGACGGCTTCGCACTCAACCAGCCACTCTCTGCTTTCGCCCTCGCGGTTCTCGACATCCTCGACGAGGGCGAGTCGGCATACGCCCTCGACGTCGTTAGCGTCATCGAGGCGACCTTGGAGGACCCGCGCCAAGTCCTCATGGCGCAGCAGTTCGCTGCTCGCGGTGAGGCCGTCGCCCAGATGAAGGCCGACGGGCTGGAGTATGAGGAGCGGCTAGAACTTCTCGACGATGTCACCTGGCCAAAACCGCTGGCGGACATGCTGATCGATGCCTTCGCGATCTATCGGCAGAGCCACCCATGGGTCTACGAGATGGGCCTGTCGCCGAAGTCGGTCGTGCGGGAGATGTACGAGAACGCGATGACCTTCGGAGAGTATGTCGGCCGCTATCAGCTCGGCCGCGCCGAGGGCATTCTGCTGCGCTATCTCTCCGACGCCTATCGTGCGCTGCGCCAAACCGTCCCGCTGGGATACCGCGATGATGAACTCGACGACCTCATCGAGTGGCTCGGCGAGCTGATCCGCCAGACCGACTCCAGCCTGGTCGATGAGTGGGAGTCGCTGATCAATCCCGACGACGACAGTCCGCACGAGGTCCGCCCCGAAATGAGCCGCGCCCTGTCGGCGAACCCGCGCGCGCTGCGCGTCATGGTGCGCCGGGCGATCTTCCGTCGCGTGGAACTCCTTGCGCTGCAGCGGTATGCCGCGCTGGCCGCCCTCGACTCAACCCTCACCGAGTCGCAGTGGCGGGCCGCCGGCGAGGATTACTTCGAGGAGTACGACCACCTCGGCACCGGCCCGGAGGCGAGGGGGCCGGGATACCTCCAGATCGCGGAGGCACCGGGGGAGTGGACGGTCACCCAGATCCTCGAGGACCCCGCCGGGGACCGGGATTGGCGCCTCACCGCCACCCTCGACCTGGCCGCCACCGACGAGGCCGGCGAACCCGTTTTCACGGCGATGGACCTCGCCCCCTGGGATTAGCCGGACCCAGCGGAACGGCGAGCCACGAGTCACCGCCGCATAAGGTGACCGGCATGGACCTGCCCGTCATGCCGCCCATCCAGCCGATGCTCGCGAAGTCCGCGGCCGGCATCCCGGACCCGGCGAAGTTCGACGGTGGCCTGTCCTTCGAGCCGAAGTGGGATGGCTTTCGGTGCCTGGTCTTCAAGGACGGCGACGAGGTCGAACTCGCCTCGCGCAACACTAAGCCGCTCACGCGGTACTTCCCCGAAGTCGTTGCCGCTCTTAAGGATTGCCTTCCCGACAAGGTCGTCCTCGACGGCGAAATCTTCGTCGCGATGGGCGACCGGCTGGAGTTCGAGGTGCTCCAGGAACGCATCCACCCGGCCGCCTCCCGGATCAAGCTGCTGAGCGAGACCACCCCGGCGCAGTATGTCGCCTTCGACCTTCTCGCCCTCGGCGACAACGACCTTATGAGCGCGCCCTTCGCGGACCGACGAGCACGACTCGTCGATGTCCTCACCTCCCCGAGCGACGTCGTCCACGTCACCCGCACAACCACGGATCCGACGCTGGCGCAGGAGTGGTTCAAGACCTTCGAAGGCGCCGGGCTCGATGGCGTCATCGCCAAGCCGCTCGGGGCGGCATACAGCCCGAACAGCCGCACGATGATCAAGATCAAGCAGGCCCGCACCGTCGATGTCGTCGTCGCCGGCTACCGGCTGCACAAGAACAGCACGCCCGAAACGCCCCTCCTCGGCTCCCTCCTCCTCGGGCTGTATGACGCGGACGGTCACCTCGCGCACGTCGGCGTGAGCGCGTCCTTCACCGAGGCCAAGCGCAAGGCACTCCTCGAGGAGCTGAAGCCGCTCGAGGAGAACATCGAGGACCACCCCTGGGGTGAATGGGCCCAATGGATGATCGCGAATCCCGACCGCGTGCCCGGGACCGGCAGCCGGTGGAGCGCCGGGAAGGACCTCAGCTTCGTCCCGCTGCGCCCCGAGCGCGTCCTCGAAGTTGGCTACGATCACATGGAGGGGCGCCGCTTCCGGCATACGGCCCAGTTCAAGCGGTGGCGGCCCGATCGCGTCCCGGAAAGCTGCACCTACGACCAGCTCGAAGAGGTCGCGCGCTACGACCTGTCTCAGATCCTGAACCCGAGCGAGCGCTAGCTGCGGCGGGGAACCGTCCGCGAGCGCCCCGTCTAGGGTCGTGTCGGCGGGCCACTCCCGCGCCCGCACATCTCACCGATCCGAGGGGGATTTCGATGACCATCCGACTGCGCGCCACCGTGCTGCTCGCCACCGCTGCCCTGAGCTTGAGCGCCTGCGGCGGCTCCGACTCCGGCACGTCCACCACCACGAAGGCCGCTGGCAGCACGACATCCAGGGGCACGACCGCCAGTTCGTCCAGCACGTCGGCAACCAGCAGCTCGACCAGCGCGAGCGCCGGTGGCTCGGGGAGCTATGACGCGGCGGCGTGTATGGCGGCCGGTGGCGTCCTCATGGGGATCGCCACCGTGGCCCTGGATACGTTGACCGGGGAGTTCACTCAGGAGGACTATGACAAGGCCTTCCCCGCCGACGCCGCCGCGAGTTTGCCGAAGGATCTGCAGGACGATTTCGCCAAACTCGCCGAGTCCGGCAAGGGGCTCATCGGCCTGAAAGGTGATGCGGCCCTGGAGAAGTCCCAGGAGTTCACCAGCGAGGTCTCTGCCTTCACCCAGTCCGTGGACAAGGCCTGCATCCCGCGGTGAGCCGCTCCCATAGCCTGGGTGCATGAGCGAGACGACGAGGGGCCCCGAGGACGAGGTCGTCCGGATCTGCCAAGAGCTGATCCGGATCGATTCCAGCAACTATGGCGACGGCCGGGCCGATGAGTCCGAGGCCGCTGCGTATGTCGTGGGTATGCTGCGAGAGGTCGGCCTCGAGCCCGTCGTCGTCGAGTCAGCCCCCGGCCGGCCGAGCGTCTTCGCCCGGCTCACCGGTGCGGACCCATCGCTGCCAGCTCTCTGCGTGCACGGACACCTCGACGTCGTGCCCGCGAATGCCGCTGACTGGCAAGTCGATCCTTTCGGGGGCATCGAGCGCGACGGTTGCATCTGGGGTCGCGGCGCGGTCGACATGAAGGGCATGAACGCGATGATTCTCGCGACCGTGCGCCACCTCGTCCGCACCGGCACCATCCCCCCGCGCGATCTCGTCATCGGCTTTTTCGCCGACGAGGAGGCGGGCGGCGAACTCGGCTCTCACTATGTCGTCGACAACCACCCCGAGATCTTCGCCGGGGTCGGCGAGGCGATCAGCGAGGTGGGCGGCTACAGCGTCACCCTCACCGGCGCCGACGGGGCGCCCACCCGGGCATACCTGCTGCAGACGGCGGAGAAGGGCATCCTCTGGCTGCGGCTGACCGCGCACGGCCGGGCCGGGCACGGCTCGGTCCCCAATGACGAGAACCCCATCGTCCGGCTCGCCGAGGCGATCGCCCGGATCGACGCCCATGAGTGGCCACGGGAGTTCATCCCCTCGGTGCAGGAGCTGCTGGACGGGCTCAGCCGGATTACGGGGATTCCGTATGCCGGGGACCTCGAACCCCTGCTCGCGCAGCTCGGCGGGGCGGCCGGTTTCGTGCGCGGCACGCTGCGGGATACGGCGAATGTGACGATGCTGCAAGCGGGTTACAAGCACAATGTCATCCCGCAAGACGCCAGCGCGTCGCTAGACGCCCGCTTCCTGCCCGGACACGACGAGACGGTCCTGAAAAGCCTGCACGAACTGGCCGGAGACTACGTCGACATCGAGATCCTGCACCAGGACATCGCGCTGCAAAGTCCGTTCTCAGGGAGCCTGGTCGAGGCGATCGCCGAGGCCCTGGCGGCGGAGGACCCCGGGGCTGAAGTGCTGCCCTATTGCCTCTCCGGCGGGACCGACAACAAAGCGCTCTCCAAGCTCGGGATCACCGGTTACGGATTCGCGCCGCTGCAACTGCCGGCGGACCTGGATTTCGCTCCGATGTTCCACGGCATCGACGAGCGCGTCCCGGTCGAATCGCTGCGCTTCGGCGCTCGGGTCCTCCACCGTCTCCTGCGCAGTTACTGAGGCGCTACGGTTGACCCATGGCTGACCCTCGCGCCGCCCTCGCCGCACTGAATGCCGCCTTCGAGCGCCACCTGGAGGCCTGCGCTTCGCGCCGTGGTGAGGACGACCCGAGCGTCGTCGCCGCCTATGACGACCTCGCCGACGCCTTCGAGGAGTATGACGATGCTCTTCTGGAGGCCTATGGCGAGATGACGCCCCTTGACGTCTATGCCGGCCCGACCGACGATGACGACGAAGATGATGACGAGGATGACGAGGAGGGGGACAGCGATGCGGACGACGACTCCGACGCTGACCAGCGCTATCTCGGCCTCGATGACGAAGACTTCGACGAGGTGGAGATCGACGCCGAGGATGGCGCAGCCCACCCCAGCTGAGCTGGCCACCGCGGTGCACCGGGAACCCGACCACGCGAGCGGATAAACTTCAGTGTTCTCTCAGGGACACCTGGTGTCCTTGTGGCCGCGCCGACGATGTCCGCTGCCCCCCACCCCGCCCACTGTTGAGGTTGCTGCCCCGTGCTCAGTTATTTCGATGCCATCGTGCTCGGCATCGTCGAAGGCTTGACCGAATTCCTCCCGGTTTCCTCCACCGGCCACCTCACGATCGCCGAGAAGGTGCTCGGCCTGAGCGTCGATGACAAGGCGGTCACGGCATACACCGTGATCATCCAGTTCGGGGCGATCGTGGCGACCTTCCTCTACTTCGCCAAGAAGATCGCCCGCTTGTTCATGGCGTGGGTCCGGGGCCTGACGAATACCGAGGCTCGCGGGCACGACTACAACCTGGCCTGGGCCGTCATCGTTGGCTCGTTGCCCGTCGGCATCGTCGGATTCCTCGCGCGGAATGTCATCGAGGGCCCGCTGCGCAGCCTGTGGGTGGTCGCCATTGCTCTGGTGCTCTGGAGCGGCGTGATGTTCGTCGCCGAGCGCCGGCATGACGTCTTGGAGAAGCAGGGCGCGCAGCGCGGCGAGGGTCAGGTCGGGGTCAAGGACGGGCTGCTGATCGGGCTAATGCAGTGCTTCTCGCTGATCCCCGGCGTCTCCCGCTCCGGGGCGACGATCTCGGCCGGCTTGCTGCGCGGGATTGACCGCGTGACCGCGACCGAGCTGAGTTTCTTCATGGCCATTCCGGCCCTGACCGCCGCTGGCGCGTTTCAGGCTGTTGAGCAGCGTCATGATCTCGCCGGCCTCGGGATGGGGCAGATGGTCGTCGGGATCGTCGTGGCCTTCGTCGTCGCGTATGCCTCGATCGCCTGGCTCCTGAAGTTCGTCGCCAACAACTCGCTGATGGCCTTCATCAACTACCGCATCCTCGCCGGCCTCGGCCTGGCCCTGGCCCTCGGAATGGGCTGGATCGCGGCCACCTGAGGCTTGTTGCTCAATTCTCTCCGGATGCCGGAAGTCTGCGCTTCACCCCTGCTTTAGAGCAGCCCGAAGCGCAGACTTCCGGCATCCGGAGAAAAACGAGTTAACGATCCCGCGCCCACCCCGCCGGGACTAAAGCCAGCCCGACTTGCGGAATAGGCGGTGCAGGATCAGGCATACGACGAGCATGAGCGCCAGCGCCATCGGATAGCCGAAGCGCCATCCCAGCTCGGGCATGTGCTCGAAGTTCATGCCATAGATCCCCGCGATCATCGTCGGCATGGCCGCGATGGCCACCCAGGCCGAGATCTTGCGCATGTCCTCGTTCTGGCGCACCCCGACGCGCGCCAGATGGGCGTGCAGGACGTCGGTGAGCAGCCGGTCATACGCCTCGCTGTGGTCGTTGACGCGGGCGAGGTGGTCGATGACATCGCGATAGCGCAGCCGGGTCTCGACATCGATAAAGGGGCTGTTCGGCCCGAAGGTTGACTCCAGGGCGCGGGCCAGCGGAACCGACGCCCGCTTGACCTCCAAGACCTCGCGCTTGAGGTTGTAGATCGTCTGCGAGTGCACCGTGTCGGCCTCGTCGAAGACGCTGGCCTCGATCTCCTCCAGATCCCGTCCGACTTCCTCGTCGACGCGCAGGTAGCCGTCGACGATGCGGTCGATGATTGCGTACAGCGCCGTTTGCGGGCCTCCGGCCAACGCCTTCGGCTCCTGTTCCAGACGGGTCCTGACCTGGTGCAATTCGGTGATCTCGCCATAGCGAATCGTCAGCAGGAACCGGTCGCCGACGAAGCACATGATCTCGCCGGTCTCCACATCGGATGTGGCCTCGACATAGTGCAGCGTCTTCACCACGATGAAGAGCATGCCTTCGTAGCGTTCGATCTTGGCTCGCTGATCGCCCTTGAGCACATCCTCGACAGCAAGCGGATGCAGCCCCAGCTCGGTCCGGACGAGGTCGAACTCCTGCGGCGTCGGATCCTTCAGCCCAATCCACAAGAAGTCGGGCTGATCACCATTGCTGCGCAGGGCCGCCAGTTCCTCGCTGAGGTCCGCGCACGGCTGCCGCACACCGGCCACATATTTCGCCTGATCCACGATCACCGCGCCATTGTCATACTTAAGCTCGTGCCCACGCTGCTGCTGATCCGTCATGGCCGCACGTCGGCGAACGCGACCGGCATCCTGGCCGGTTGGCTCCCCGGGGTCGAACTCGACGAGCGCGGGGTCCAGCAGGCCGAGCGGCTGGCCGACCGCCTCGCGGATTTGCCCGTATGCCGGGTGGTCGCCTCCCCGTTGACCCGCACCCTCCAGACGGCCGCCCCGCTCGCGAGCCGCTGGTCGCTGCCCGTCGACGAGGACCCGGGGATCGGGGAGTGCCGCTATGGCGCGTGGACCGGTCGCCCGCTCAAGGAGTTGGCGGGCGAGGAGTTGTGGCGCACGGTACAACGCGCGCCCTCCAGCGCGACCTTCCCACCCAGCGACGATTTCGAACACGAGTCCATTGCCGAGATGGCCGCCCGCGGCATCGCGACGGTGCGTCGGATCGATCGCGAGGTCGCGGCGGAGCATGGCGAACACGCCATCTGGATGGCGATCAGCCACGGAGATGTCGTCAAGGCCATCGTCGCGGACGCCCTCGGGATGCATCTCGATGCCTTCCAACGCATCGTCATCGACCCCGCCTCGGTGAGCGTCATCCGCTATGTCGCCGGCGGACGACCCCTGGTGCTCGGCGTCAACGGCCCGGGGGTCGATCTCCACGGCCTGATCCCGCCCGAGCAGCCAACTGCGACCGATCAGCCAGCGGATCCGCATACGTCGGACACGGCGAAGATCGCGGCGGACGACGGCATCATCGGGGGCGGGCCGGGCTGACATACGCCAGCCGCCTCCACCACGCGGCGGAGACGACGGCATAGGGTCGGATCATGACTCTTGCCCAGTACGACCCGCCGGAGCGCTTCGTCGCCGGCACCGTCGGCCCGCCGGGCAATCGCACCTTCTTCCTGCAGGCGCGCAGCGGCAGTCGGCTGACGACGGTCTCGGTTGAGAAGATCCATATCCAGGCCATCGCCGACCGGCTCAGCGACCTGCTGGAAGCCACCGAGTCGGTGCCGTCCATCGTCCCGGCGAGCGACAACGGGCCGCTGGACACGCCGTTCGAGGACGAGTTCCGGGTCACGACAATGGCGCTGTCCTGGGACGAGGCGCGCTCGGTTGTCGTCATCGAGTGCCACGATCGCGATCCGGATGACGATGAGGAGATGGAGCAGGCGCAGGAGGCCGGGCTGCCCGCGCAGATCCAGTCGATGCGGGTCGCGATGCCACCGCCGATGGCTGCGGAGTTCGTGCGGCGGTGCAAGGCGCTGGTGTCTGCGGGCCGGCCGCCGTGCCCGTTCTGCGGTGGGCCGCTCGACCCGACCGGGCACATCTGCCCGCGCGCGAATGGCTACCGCCGCTGATCACCGAGAGTGCCCTGGCCGAGGGTGAACTGCACCTGCTCGGTCGGCTGACCGAGGCCTCCAATGCCACCTGGCTGACCCGCCTCGGGGATCCCGAGGCGGGGCCGCTGGTCGTCTACAAACCCGTGCGCGGCGAGCGGCCGTTGTGGGATTTCCCGGACGGCACGCTCGCGGGGCGGGAGCGGGCGGCATACCTCGTGAGCGAACTCGGGGGCTGGCACCTGGTCCCGCCGACGATTCTGCGCGAGGGGCCCGCTGGGCTGGGCATGGCGCAGGCGTGGGTGGGGGACGTGGACGACGCGGCCGAGAGCGTCGTCCACGTCATCCGGGTGGGCAGCGACCCACGGGGGTTGCGGCCGGTCCTGCGGGCAAGCGACGACACCGGCGCGCCGCTTCTGGTCGCTCATGAGGAGGCGAGCGACGTCCGCACCCTGGCGCTGCTCGACTGCGTCCTGAACAACACCGACCGCAAGGGGGCGCACGCCTTCCGTCACGCCGGTCGGCTGTATGCCGTGGACCACGGCGTGACCTTCCACGCCGAGCCGAAATTGCGGACGGTGCTATGGGGGTGGGGTGGCGAGGCCTTGACCGGTGACGAGATCGAGCAGTTGCGGGGGTTGCGTGAGCAGGTGATCGGCGACGATCCACGGGCTGAGGAAGTGCGCTCCCACCTGACGGCCCGCGAGATGCGCGCTCTGCTGGGCCGGATCGATGACCTGCTGCGCGGCGGGCGATTCCCCGAGCCCGATGGTGAGTGGCCGGCGATTCCCTGGCCGCCCATCTAAGGCACGGCGTCGCGGTGGGCCGCGAATCGCCGTCTGCAGGACGGGTGTTTACAGTTTCCCCGTGAAGACATGGCCCACCGTCACCTTGCCCGCGATCCCCGGCAGCGGACCGCTGGTCCGCGTGCACGACACGGCATCCGGACAGCTCGTCGACCTCACCGGCCAGGACGGCACGGCCAGCCTTTATGTCTGTGGGATCACGCCCTATGACGCCACCCACCTCGGCCACGCCGCCACCTATGTCACCTTCGACATCCTCGGCCGCGCCTTGCGCGACAGCGGGTTGAGCGTGCGCTATGTCCAAAATGTCACCGACGTCGACGACCCTTTGTTGGAGCGCGCCGAGCGGGACGGCCGCGACTGGCGCGAGCTCGCGACCTCCGAGATTGCGCTTTTCCGCGAGGACATGACCGCCTTGGCGGTCCTGCCGCCCGACGAACTCGTCGGAGTGGTGGAGTCTATCGACCAGATCGCTGCGGCGGTGCGCGAGCTGATCACGGCAGGGGCGGCATACGAGCTGGTCAATGAGGGTCTCGGCAGCGCCGACATCTATCTCGACCTCGCGGCGGGTGAGCGAATCAATCCGGTGAGCGGGTTCACGCGCGCGGAGATGATGTCGGTCATCGTCGACCGCGGCGGCGACCCGGAGCGGCCCGGCAAGCGGGACCCGCTCGACCCGCTGTTGTGGCGCGCGGAGCGGCCGGGCGAGCCGGCTTGGACGGTGCCCGGGCTGCCCGCGGGGCGGCCGGGCTGGCATATCGAGTGCACGGCGATTGCCCGCGACCACTTGGGCCTGCCGATCGACGTTCAGGGCGGGGGAGTGGACCTGGTCTTCCCGCACCACGACATGTCCGTCGTCCAGGCGGACGCCGTCGAGCAGCAGTTTGCCCGGGCCTTCCTGCACCAGGCGATGGTTGGCCTGGACGGCGAAAAAATGAGCAAGTCCAAGGGCAATCTCGTTCTCGTCTCACGGCTACGCGCCGACGGGGTTGACCCGATGGCGATTCGGTTGTTGCTGCTCGCTCATCGGTATGACGAGGGTTGGGACTTCACCGACGCAGACCTCGGCGCCTCTCAGGCTCGCCTCGAGGCGTGGCGTGCGGCCGTCTCGGTCAACGAGGCGCCGGACACCGCTCCGGTCGTGGCGGCCGTGCGAGCGGCCGTCGCCGACAACTTGGACACGCCCACCGCCCTCGCCGCCGTGGACGCCTGGGTCGCCTCAGCATCTGACAGCGACGCGGCCCGCAGCATCGACGCGCCCGGCATCCTCGCCCGCGCCCTCGACGCCCTCCTCGGCGTCCGCCTCTGACCCCGACCGGCCGGGTTACGGGACCACTGAAGGATTCCCGCCCGATGCCGGAAACCCCTTGTTTGTGTCAGATTCTTTCCGGCACAAACAAAGGGTTTCCGGCATTGGGCGGAAAACCTACAGGCTTCGCTTAGGACTCGTCGGGCTGCTGGCGCAGGTAGCGCTCGAACTCGCGGGCGATCGCGTCGCCGGAGGCTTCGGGCAGGTCGGCGGTGTCCTGCGCCTTTTCCAGCGCATCGACATACTCAGCGATCTCTTCATCGGACTCGGCGAGAACGTTGATATTGCTCTCCCAGGCCTGCGCCTCCTCCGGCAGGTCGGCCATGTCGATCTCCAGCGACAGCAACTCCGAGAGCTTGGTGAGCAGCGCCAGCGTGGCTTTGGGGGAGGGGGAGTGGCCGGCATAGTGCGGCACGGCGGCCCAGCACGAGATCGTCGTCAGCCCCGCTTGGGTGGCGGCATCGGAGAGTACGCCGATGATGCCGGTCGGGCCCTCATAGCCACTCGGCTCGAGATCAAAGCGGTGGATCGTCGCGTCATCTTCGGAGGTGGCGCTCACCGGGATGGCGCGGCTGTGCGCCACATCGGCCATCAGCGCGCCTAGGGTGATGAAGGTCGTGACGCCGGCCTGCTGAGCGAACTCCATGATCTCGACGGTGTAAGCCCGCCAGTGGAAGCTCGGCTCGATCCCGCTGACGACGATCACGCTGCGGTCCAGGTGTGGCGGGTCGGCCACGAGGATGCGCGTCGTGCGCCATTGGATGCGGCGACGGCCCTTGTCGAGGACGACGCGGGGACGGTTGACCTGAAAGTCGTAGTAGTCCTCCGGGTCGAGCGCGGCCACAGGCTCAGCGCCCCACAGCGTGGCCAGATGTTCGAGGGCATCCGTCGCCGCCTCGCCCGCGTCATTCCAGCCTTCGCAGGCCACCAACATGACGGGATCACGCAGCGTCGGGATGTCGTCGAGCTCGATCACTCCGGCAGGCTATCGCGCGGGTCCGGCCGCGCGGCTAGACTCGACCAATCCCTGTTCGACGACCGAGGAAACGCGTGCCCGAGGACCCCCCGACGCTGCCCGACGCCGTCCTGTGGGATATGGACGGCACACTCGTCGACACCGAGCCCTATTGGATCGCGGCGGAGTACGCCATCGTCGCCGAACATGGCGGGCTGTGGAGCGACGAGCTCGCGCATCAACTTGTCGGCAATCCGCTGCTGGTGTCCGCCGAGTTCATCATCGCCAACTCGCCGGTCACCTTGACTCCAGAGCAGCTCGTCGACGATCTACTGGCCCGCGTCGTGCGGCAGGTGCAGGAGCACATTCCGTGGCGTGCCGGTGCCCGCGAACTGCTCTTCGAACTCAACGACCTCGGCGTGCGTTGCGCGCTCGTGACGATGTCATGGACCTCCCTGGCCGAGGCCGTCACGGCATCCTTGCCGCAGGGATTGTTCGCCGTCGTCGTGACGGGAGACCTTGTCACGCACGGCAAGCCGCATCCGGAGCCCTATCTGGCGGCGTGCGCAGCCCTGGACGCCCGGCCCGAGCGCTGCATCGCGATCGAGGACTCGGCGACCGGCGTGCGCTCAGCCGTCGCCGCCGGCGTCCCGACCCTTGCCGTGCCGCATGTCGTCGATGTGCCGGCCATTCCGGGTGCGGTGCGCCTGGATTCGCTCGACGGCGTTCGCGCGCGGGAGCTGGTGGGCTACTTCGCTGGCTGAGTCGGCCGTGGTTCAGCCCTGGGCCAGGACCGCGACGCCGTCGGGCCGCAGCCGCAGCTCCCCGCCGTCCCAGTGCGCTCCACGGTCCAGGATCAGCTCGTATGCCGTGCCAGCCAGGGGGACGGTCGCCTCGGCCCCGCCAAGGTTGAGAGCGACGGTGAGGCCGGAGAACGACATACAGAACCACCCTGCCTCTTCATCGAAGGAGACTGTGACGTCCGCAAGGTGGGCGGGTGAGTCGAATCGCTTGCGGCGCAGCCCGATCAGCGCGCGGTACCAATCCAACATCTCCGCGTGCGCCGGCTCGCCGAGCTCCGCCCACCGGAGCACGGAGGCATCACGGGTCGAACTATCCTGCGGGTCGGGGATGGACTCGGCATCCCATCCGTGCCCGGCAAACTCCGCGCGCCGGCCGTCTCGGACCGAGCGTGCCAGGGCCTCCTCCTCGAAGGAGGTGAAGAAGAGCCACGGCGAGCTGGATGCCCATTCCTCGCCGGCGAAGAGCATCGGCGTGAAGGGTCCTAGCAGATAGAGGGCGGCGCCCATCGCTTGACGGTCGGCTGGCAGCAGGGCCGTAATCCGTTCTCCAAGAGCACGATTGCCGACCTGGTCGTGCGTCTGGAGGTATGCCAGCAGCTTGCGCGCATCGAAGCCTTGCCGGTCCACCGGCGCGCCCCATGGAGTGCCGCGGAAGGACGAGGTCGTCCCGTCGTGGAGGAAGCCGCGGGTGAAGACCTTGGCGAGCACGGCCAGCGGGCCGCGTTCGTCGTGGCCCGGCGCTCCGCCGCCGAAATCGCCGTAGTAGCCCTGCGATTCACCGGTCAGGGTGACGTGGAGGGCATGGTGGATGTCGTCATCCCATTGCGCGGTGATCCCTTGTCCGCCCGCATCGGTGGGCGCGACGACCCGGGTGTCGTTGAGGTCGCTCTCGGCGATCAGGTCGAGCGGTCGACCCAACTCCACCGCGAGAGCGTTGACGCGATCGGACAGTTCGGCCAAGAGGTGCCGGGGCGAGTCGTCGCGCAGTTCGTGCGTTGCATCCAAACGCAGGGCATCGATGTGGAAGTCGCGGAACCAGCGCAGCGCATTGTCGATGATGAAGGCGCGCACCGAATCACTCTGCGGCCCATCGAGATTGACAGCCTCGCCCCAGGGCGTGTGATAACGGTCCGTGAAGTATGGCCCGAACCGACTCAGATAGTTGCCACTCGGCCCGAGGTGGTTATAGACGACATCAAGGCAGACAGCGAGTCCGCGATGGTGAGCGGCGTCGACGAAGCGCTGCAGGGCGGCCGGCCCACCATAGGCGTCGTGCACGGCATACAAGGCGACACCGTCATAACCCCAGCCCCATCGGCCCGGGAAGGCCGCCACGGGCAGCACCTGCACCACGTCGGCACCGAGGTCAACGAGGTGATCCAGCCGGCCGATCGCGGCGTCGAGGGTGCCCTCCGCCGTGAAGGTGCCGATGTGCATCTCATAGACGACCGCGCCGAGTATGCCTGCGCCGGAGCGGGTTCCACGCCACGCGTCATCGCTCCACGCGAACTGCGAGAGATCGACAAAGCGGCTTGGGCCGTGCACGCCAGATGGCTGCCAGGCGCTGCGGGGGTCGGGTAGGGCGGGCAGGTCGCCATCAATGACGAAGGCATAGTCCAGGTGGTCGCCGTATGCCGTCCGGTCGCCCTCCCAGCGCCACCAACCGTTGCCGCACGCTGCCATATCCGCCATCGTGGGATCGGCGGCCTCGCCCAGCGCGATCTGCAGGCTGTTGGCGTGTGGTGCCCACACCGTGATCTCTGCAGTCTCCGTCATCGCCGCACCAGCAATGCCACCGGCTCGTCGCCGACGACCTCGGCCAGCAGCGTGTCGCCATCGCTGTCAATTTCTCGGCCCGACAATAGGTCTCGCCACTGGCCGTCCGGCAGGGCGATCCGGAAGTCCCGCCAACCGCCGCGCACCTCGCGGGTGTGTGGCGAGAACGCGACGACGGTGACGACCTCGGGGTGGTCCAGGGTGCCGCGGGCAAAGGCCAGCGCCAGGGGCGTGCCCGTCTCCACCGCGAGATAGTCAGCCTCAGGTCCCACGAACCACTCCGGGTTTCGCCGTCGCAAACGCATCGCCTCCGCCGTGACGCGCAGTTTGGCATCGCCGAGATCGTGGGGGAGTGGGCCATCACTCAGGGCGGCCAGGCGCCGGGTCAGGTCGGGATAGTCGACCGCACCCCGGTTGTCCGGGTCCACGAGCGTGAGAATTGGCGACTCACTACCTTGGTAGTTGTCCGGGACCCCGGGCATGGTGAGCTGGATCAGCTTCTGCCCCAAGGTGATTGCGCGGGCGGACGGGGCGATGAGCTCCGCCCAGGAATCGAGGTGCGCCTGGCAGGCCGGGTCGGCGAGGACCGCCTCAGCGAAGCCCGTGATGGCCTCTTCATAGGCCGGATCACCATCGACCCAGGCGGTGTGCGTCTTGGCTTCACGCGTGGCCTTCAGCAGATATTCGGTGAGTCGGTCGCCGCTGATCGGCCAGGTTCCGACGAGGGTCTGCCAGAGGAGGTACTCGGTCGCGGGATCGACCAGCCCATTCCGCAGCCGGGCCGAGATTCGTCGGGCCTCCACGAGCCAGTCACGCCATTCCTCGGCACGCTCGGAGAGCACCGCGAGTCTGGCGCGAACATCCTCCGAACGCTTGGTGTCGTGGGTCGAGAGGGTGGTCATGGTGAGGGGCCAGCTTTCGAGCCGAGCCTCGGCATACGCATGGAACTCATCGGTTTCGATCGACAGCGTGCCGGGGTCGCCGCCGACCTCATTGGCGCCGCTCTGCCGGAACCACCGATAGAAGGCGGTGTCCTCAATGCCCTTGGCCATCACCGGTCCGCAGGTCTGCTGGAAGCGAATGACGAACTCCGCCATCGCTTCTCGGGCATCCGCATCATCCAAGCCGCCCGCCGGACGGCCGCCGCGCGCGAGTTGGGAGACCTGTCCCAGGGCCGCATGATCGTCGGGGTCGAGCAGGTCTCGCGCGCGGGCCTGGGCCTGGGCGAGCACGACGAGTTGGCTCCGGGCAGGCCGCTGACCCGGCACGAGGTAGGCGCGATAGCGATCCATGGACACCAGGAGGGCACCGAGCGCACGACGCGTCGACTCCAAGTCCGCATCGGGCAGCACCCGCTCGATCAACCGCACGAGTCGGTTCACCTCGGCGGCTTGAACGTCGGCGACGACCTGTTCCTTGGCCGTCCGGATCACCTCGTCGAGGTCGACGGCAGTCGGCTCCACGAGCGAAGCCCAGATCTCGTCCAGGACCTCGGCGCCCGTGGGGTCGGTGAGCACTTGCTGTATGCGGAGCAGCGCGTCATAGCCCGTGGTCCCCGCGCACGCCCACTCCGAAAGCAGTTCCTCATGGCCCTCGAGGATCTTCTCGACGACGACCCAGGCTCCACCGGTGCGGTGCGCGAGGCGCGCGAGATAGCCGCCGGGGTCGGCCAGTCCGTCCGGGTGGTCGATCCGGAAGCCGTCGATGTCGCCCTCGCGGTGCAGCTCGAGCAAGAGTTCGTGGGTTGCGTCGAAGACGTCATCATCTTCGACCCGGACCGCCTGCAGGGTCGTCACGTCGAAGAAGCGGCGGTAGTTCAGATCCGTGGCGCCCGCCTCCCAGTGCGCCAGTCGGTATGCCTGTGCGGCAACGAGTTCCGGTAACGGCAGGTTCTCCGTGCCGGGCCGGACCGGGAACTCGTGGTCGTAGTAGCGCAAGACGCACTCATCGCCATCGGCGCCGCCATCGTGCGCGATCGTCAGCTCCCCGTCGTGGAGCACCTGCTCGAGGTCAGCGCCCAGCACGGGCATCAGCAGCCGGGAGTCCTCGGCCTCCCAATCGATATCGAACCACTCGGCATACTCCGAATCCCGGCCCAGCCGCAGCACATCCCAGAGCGGCCCGTTGAGATAGGTCTCCTGCGGCACGGTCATATGGTTCGGGACCACATCGACGACGATGCCGAGGTTGTGCGCGCGACAGGCGGCGACTAGACGATCGAAGGCCGCCCGCCCGCCCGCCTCGCTGTTGAGTCGGTCGTGGTCAACCACGTCATAGCCATGCGTGCTACCCGGCTCCGGCTCGAGAATCGGGCTTAGGTAAAGATGCGAGACCCCGAGATCGGCGAGATAGGGGACGATCGCCGCCGCATCGTCAAAGCCGAAGCCAGCGTGGATCTGCAGGCGGTATGTCGTGACCGGCACCGGACGCCCCGGGCCGGGCCGGTGGTCGGGGGCGGCATAGGTCATCCGACGCATCTGCTCAGGCACCTGCCCAATGCTAACCGCGACGGCCCTTGACCACCGACTGAAGGCTAGACATCGGCCGCCTCGTGCGCACGTGACATCGGTCGTGGTGGCGCCACGGCCGAATCAGTCAGTCCTCAGGGTGGTAGCCCAGGTTCGGGCCCAGCCAGCGCTCGGCGGTGCGCAGGTCCCAGCCCTTCCGCTCGGCATACTCCTCGACCTGGTCGCGCCCGATGCGCCCGACGACGAAGTATTGCGCCTGCGGGTGGGCAAAGATCAGGCCACTGACGGCTGCGCCGGGCCACATGGCCATCGAGTCGGTGAGTTCGATGCCGGTCTTGGCGTGCACGTCCAGGAGGTCCCAGATGACGGCCTTCTCGGTGTGGTCGGGGCACGCGGGATAGCCGGGCGCCGGCCGGATGCCGCGATAGCGCTCGGCGATCAGGGCCTCATTGTCCAACGACTCCTCGGGGGCGTAGGCCCATAACTGCGTCCGCACGCGCTCGTGCAGGCGCTCGGCGAAGGCTTCGGCCAGGCGGTCGGCGAGTGACTCGAGCAGGATCGCGTTGTAGTCGTCGAGTTCGGCCTTGAAGGCCATCACCCGCTCCTGCGCCCCGAGGCCGCCGGTGACAGCGAAGGCCCCGATCCAGTCGGGTATGCCGGCCTCCACCGGCGCGATGAAGTCGGCCAGCGAGCGGTTGGGCACACCCTCGCGGTGCTGGCCCTGTTGCCGCAGGTGATGCAGCGTCGTGCGCACGGTCGTGCGGGAGTCATCGGCATACACGATGGTGTCGTCACCCGAGCGAGCGGCGGGGAAGATGCCCGTGATCCCGTTGGCGCGCAACCACTTTTCGCCGATGATCTGGTCGAGCATCGCCTGGGCGTCGTCATAGAGCTTGCGCGCTGCCTCGGCCGTCGTCGGGTTGTTGAGGATGTCGGGGAAGCGGCCGCGCAACTCCCAGGCGGCGAAGAAGGGCGTCCAGTCGATATAGCGGCGCAGGTCGGCCAGGTCGTAGTCCTCGAAGAGGTGGACGCCCGGCTGTGCCGGTTGCGCGATGGTCGATTCGTCGAGCGCGATCTCGGGGGCAGCCGCGCGGGCCTGCTCGATGCTCAGCAGCGGCCGCTCATTGGTCTTGGCCGCGTGGCGCTTGCGGATCGTGTCGTACTCAGCGGCGATGACCTCCATGAGCGCTGGTCGCTGGTGCTCCGAAAGGAGTTGTGCCACAACGGGAACCGAGCGCGAAGCATCTTTCACCCAGACAACTGGTCCGTGGTAGCGCTGGTCGACCTTGACGGCCGTGTGCGCCTTCGAGGTCGTGGCCCCGCCGATGAGCAGGGGGATCTCCAAGCCTTGGCGCTCCATCTCGGAGGCGACGTGCACCATCTCGTCCAACGAGGGTGTGATGAGTCCGGACAGGCCGATCGCGTCGGCGCCGAGTTCCGTTGCCGTGTCGAGGATTCTCTGGGCCGGCACCATGACGCCGAGGTCGTGGACGTCATAGTTGTTGCACTGCAGGACGACCCCAACGATGTTCTTGCCGATGTCATGCACATCGCCCTTGACGGTCGCCGTCACAATCAGGCCCTTGGCGCGCGACGCATCACCGGGCTGCTTCTCCGCCTCGATGAAGGGGATCAGATAGGCAACAGCCTTCTTCATCACGCGGGCTGATTTCACGACCTGGGGCAGGAACATCTTCCCGGCGCCGAAGAGGTCGCCGACGACATTCATCCCGTCCATGAGCGGGCCTTCGATGACCTCCAAGGGCCGGCCACCACGGTCCGAGATCAGGGCACGCAGTTCCTCGGTGTCGCTCTCCACATAGTCGTCGATCCCCTTGACCAGCGCGTGGGTGATCCGCTCGTCCACCGGCAGGGTTCGCCACTCAGGACCGGCCGAATCCTCTTCCGCAGCAGCGACATTGAATGTTTCGGCGATCTCCAGGAGACGGTCGGTAGCGTCCGCACGGCGGGCCAGGATGACATCCTCGATCCGCTCCCGCAGCTCCGGATCGATCTGGTCATAGACCACCAGCGCACCGGCGTTGACGATCCCCATATCCATCCCCGCGCCGATCGCGTGGAACAGGAAGACGGCGTGGATCGCTTCGCGCACCGGGTTGTTGCCGCGGAAGCTGAACGAGACATTGGAGACGCCGCCGGAAATGAGCACCCCGGGCAGGTTCTCCTTGATCCAGCGGGTTGCTTCGATGAAGTCCAGGCCGTAGCGCGCGTGCTCCTCGATGCCCGTCGCGACGGCGAAGATATTCGGGTCGATGACGATGTCCTCGGCAGGGAAGCCCACCTGCTGGGTCAGCACGTCATACGCGCGCTTGCTGATTTCCTTGCGCCGCTGCAAGGTGTCGGCCTGGCCGGTCTCGTCGAAGGCCATGACGACGATCGCCGCGCCATACTTCCGGCACAGCCGCGCCTGCTCGACGAAGGCCGCCTCGCCCTCCTTCATGGAGATGGAGTTGACGATGGGCTTGCCCTGCACAACCTTCAGCCCCGCCTCGATGACCTCCCATTTCGAGGAGTCGATCATCAGGGGGACGGTGGAGATATCGGGTTCTGAGGCAATGAGTTTCAGGAATCGGTCCATCGCCGCCACGCCGTCGATCATGCCTTCGTCCATATTGACGTCGATGATCTGCGCACCGGCCTCGACCTGCTGACGGGCCACCGACAGCGCGGCCGGATAGTCCTGCGCCTGGATGAGTTTGCGGAAGCGCGCCGAGCCGGTGATATTCGTCCGCTCGCCGACATTGACGAACAGGCTGTTCTCATCGATCGTCAACGGCTCCAACCCCGACAGGCGCATCGCCCGCGGGATCTCCGGCACGACGCGCGGCGCGGTCTGCGCGACGGCAGCCGCGATCCCGGCGATGTGGTCCGGCGTCGTGCCGCAGCACCCGCCGACGAGATTGATCAGGCCAGCGCCCGCGAACTCGGCGAGGGCGGCCGCGGTGTCGGCCGCGCTCTCGTCATATTCCCCAAAAGCATTGGGGAGCCCCGCATTTGGGTAGCAGGAGACGAAGGTGTCGGCCACCCGGGCGAGCTCCGCGACATACGGCCGCATCTGTGCGGCGCCCAGCGCACAGTTGAAGCCGACCGCGATCGGGCGCACGTGGCGCACCGAGTTCCAGAAGGCTTCGGTCACCTGTCCCGAGAGGGTGCGGCCGGAGGCGTCGGTGATGGTGCCGGAGATGATGACCGGCCAGCGGCGGCCCTCGTCCTCGAAAAGGGACTCGACGGCGAAGATCGCCGCCTTGGCGTTCAGCGTGTCGAAGATGGTCTCGATCGCCAGCACATCCGCGCCGCCCTCAACGAGGCCTTCGGCCTGCTCGCGGTAGGCCGCGACGAGTTCATCGAAGGTGACATTGCGCGCGCCCGGGTCCGAGACGTCGGGGGAGATGGAGGCGGTCTTATTCGTCGGCCCGAGGGAGCCGATCACAAATCGAGGAGTATGCGGATCGCTCGCCAGCGCGGCCTCCACCGCCTCGCGGGCCAGCCGCGCGGAGGCGACATTGAGCTCGCGGCTCAGCTCCTCCATGCCATAGTCCGCCATCGAGATGCGCTGGGCATTGAAGGTATTGGTGGAGATGAAGTTCGCGCCGGCCGCGAGATATTGGTCATGAATCTCGCGGATCAGGTGCGGCTGCGTCAGCGATAGCAGGTCGTTGTTGCCGATGACATCACGCGGCCAGTCGGCATAACGCTCGCCGCGATAGTCCGCCTCCTGCAACCGGTGCCGCTGCAACATCGTGCCCATCGCGCCGTCGAGGATGAGGATGCGCTGCTGGAGCAGCTCGGTCAGCGGTGCGGTGACATCGGGGCGGTACGGCATAGGCAGCAGTATCGGCCACCTTCACGCCCACCAGGGCCGGGGTGTCACCGCCGCCGGGTAGGTTGCAGCGCGTGAGCACTCCAGCACCGTCGCCGCCCGCGCCCGGGATCAAGGTCGCCACGATCGCGGGCGTGCCCGTTTACATCGGTCGGTCCTGGGGGATCCTCGCGCTGATCATCGTCGCGCTCATCGGGCCGGACCTGCAGCCCACGCTCGGCGGCCAGGCCTATCTTGTCGCGATCGGCTACGCCCTGCTGCTGCTCATCGCTGTCATGGTCCACGAAGGCGCACATGCCCTGGGCGCCCGCTCGTTCGGCTTTCCGGTGCATCGGGTGGTCGCCGACTTGTGGGGTGGCCATACCGCTCTTGACGTCACTCGCTCGACGCCAGGGCGCAGCGCCATCGTCGCCGTGGTCGGACCGCTCTCCAATCTCGCCCTGGCAGCAGTCGGATATGGCATAGCCCCCCTTTTCGAACCGGGCATCGCCCACGGACTCGCCCGCATCTTCGGGCTGCTCAACCTGCTGCTCGCCGGCTTCAATATGTTGCCGGGACTGCCCCTCGACGGTGGGCAGATCGTTGAGTCACTGGTCTGGAAAATCACCGGCGACCGTCATCGCGGGCGCGTCATCGCGGGCTATTGCGGTATCGCGGTCACGCTCGGAGTGCTCTACTGGTTCATCGCTCGTCCGGTGCTCGCCGGCCAAACCCCGTCAATGTTTTCCCTTGGCTGGGCGCTGCTGATCGGTTGGTTCCTGTGGCAGGGCGCACGCCATGCCATTAGTGCGGGTCAGGTGGGCGGAGCCTTGGAGCGGGTGCGGGTCGCGGATGTGCTAACCCCCGTCGCGCCGGTCCGGTATGACGCCGCGCTGAGCGAGCTGCCTGGCGGAGCGCCGCCCGTGGTCGTCGATGGCACGGGTATGCCGCTCGCCCTGGTCGACCCCGAAGCGCTCGCCTCCGTGCCCCGCGAGAGCGCTCCGCATACCCCGATCTCCGCCGTGAGCCGGCCGCAGCCGGCGGGCTGGGTCGTCGAGGCGGACCCGAACGCCGGCGTGGCCGCCTTGTTCGCGCCGATGAATGCGGTCGGCACGGGGCTGCTGGCGATCACGCACCAGGGCCGGCTCATCGGCGTCGTCACCGCGGCGAGCATCAACGCCAGCCTCGACGCGCACACCTAAACTTCTGCCCCATGACCGCCATCGACCCGAACCTGCGGCGCGGCCCCTTCCGGGTCAGTGACCGGGTGCAATTGACCGACCCCAAAGGGCGCATGCACACGATCACGCTGGAGGCCGGTAAGGAGTTCCACACCCACCGTGGGTTCATCCGGCATGACGACCTGCTCGGCGCGCCCGACGGGTCGACCATCACCAACACGGTCGGCGTCGAATACCTGGCGATCCGCCCGCTGCTCGCCGACTATGTGATGTCGATGCCCCGCGGCGCGGCCGTCGTCTACCCCAAGGACGCCGGCCAGATCGTGCAGATGGGCGACATCTTCCCCGGCGCCATCGTCGTCGAAGCCGGTGTCGGCTCCGGCGCGCTGTCGATGTCGCTATTGCGCGCGGTGGGGGAGGCGGGCCGAGTTCACTCCTTCGAGCGCCGTGAAGACTTCGCCGGCATCGCGCGGGCCAACGCCCGCGCCTTCTTCGGTGCCGACCACCCCTCCTGGACGGTGACCGTCGGCGACCTCGTTGAAGCCTTGCCCGGAGCCGTCGAAGCGGGAACCGTCGATCGCGTCGTCCTCGACATGCTGGCGCCATGGGAATGCCTGGAAGTCGTTGCGGACGCGCTGATCCCGGGGGGCCTGGTCATCGCCTATGTCGCCACCGCCACCCAGCTCTCCCGGGTCGCGGAGGCGCTGCGCGATCACGGCGGCTTCACCGAGCCGCACGCCTGGGAGTCGATGGTGCGCGACTGGCATCTCGAAGGCCTCGCCGTGCGGCCCGCGCACCGGATGCACGGGCATACCGGCTTCCTCATCACCAGCCGCCGGCTGGCGCCGGGGGTCACTCCGCCGCTGCGCAAGCGACGTCCGGGGCGGGGGTATGCCGATGTCGGCACCGAGGAGGAGTGGAGCGCCGAAGACCTCGGCGAGCGCCTGCCCAGCGACAAGCGCGTGCGCCGCACCGCCCGATCGATCGGCGAGCCCCCGCGCCTGCCCTGAGTCGGTGTCGTGAGCGCGTGTCCGCTCCGTGACGCAAAACCTCCCGGGGATTGTCAGCGCAGCGGGTTAGGGTCGAATCGGACGCCGACTCCGCGAGGGAGCGGCGCGATCCGGCAGGAGGTCGCCCGTGACCGAGGACAGCACGCAGGAGCTTCGTCGCCTGCGCTCGCAGATGGCCACGATGTCGGCCCAGAACGACCGGCTCGTGCGCACCCTGAAGGACGCGCGCGAGCAACTCGTCACGCTGAAGTCCGAAGTCGACCGGCTCGCGAACCCGCCCGCGGCCTATGGCGTCATCCTTCAGGTGCACCCCGACAACACCGCCGACATCCTCACCGGCGGCCGCAAGATGCACGTCGCGGTGAGCCCGAGCATTCCCGCGACCGACCTGCTGTCTGGGCGCGATGTGCGCCTCAACGAGGCCCTCAATGTGGTCGCGACCTGCGGATTCGAGCGGGTCGGTGAGGTGGTGCTCGTCAAAGAGTTGCTGGAGCCGGACCGGGTGCTCGTCGTCGCCCATGCCGACGAGGAGCGGGTATGCCGGCTGGCCGAGTCCATCGAGCCCGGCACCGTGCGCGTGGGCGACGCCCTGCTGCTGGAGCCCCGCTCCGGTTTCGTCTTCGAGCGCATTCCCAAGGCCGAGGTCGCGGACCTGGTCCTGGAGGAGGTCCCGGATATCTCCTATGAGGACATCGGCGGCTTGCGCGGTCAGATCGAGGCCATCCGCGACTCCGTGGAGCTGCCGTATCTGCACCCCGATCTGTTCACCGAGCACCAGCTCAAGCCGCCGAAGGGCGTGCTGCTCTATGGCCCGCCCGGCTGTGGCAAGACGATGATCGCCAAGGCCGTCGCCGCCTCCCTGGCCCGCAAGGTGGCGGAGAAGGAAGGCAAAGAGCTCACCAAGAGCTACTTCCTCAACATCAAGGGCCCGGAACTGCTCAACAAATATGTCGGCGAGACCGAGCGGCATATCCGGCTGATCTTCCACCGGGCGCGCGAGAAGTCCAGTGACGGGACGCCGGTCGTCGTCTTCTTCGACGAGATGGACTCCTTGTTCCGCACCCGAGGCTCGGGTGTGTCCAGCGATGTCGAGACGACGATCGTCCCTCAGTTGCTCGCCGAGATCGACGGCGTTGAGGGCTTGGAGAATGTCATCGTCATCGGGGCGACCAACCGCGAGGACATGATCGACCCGGCCATCTTGCGGCCCGGCCGGCTGGACGTGAAGATCAAGATCGAGCGTCCGGACGCCGAATCGGCGCGGGACATCTTCCGCAAATACCTCACCGCAGACCTGCCACTGCACGCCGACGACCTCGCCGAAAACGGGGGCTCGCCGGAGGCAACGGTCGAGGCGATGATCGAGGCCTCGGTCGCGCGGATGTATTCGGAGCAGGAGGAGAACCGTTTCCTCGAGGTCACCTATGCGGGCGGCGACAAGGAGATCTTGTACTTCAAGGACTTCAACTCCGGGGCGATGATCCAAAATGTCGTCGACCGGGCCAAGAAGAGCGCGATCAAGGACTTCTTGACCACGGGCCAGCGTGGCATCCGGATCGATCACTTGCTCTCGGCCTGCGTCGATGAGTTCAAGGAGAACGAGGACCTCCCGAACACCACGAACCCGGACGACTGGGCGCGCATCTCGGGCAAGAAGGGCGAGCGGATCATCTATGTCCGCACGCTCGTCTCGACCAAGTCCGGCACCGAGCCGGGCCGCACCATCGACACCGTTAGCAATACCGGCCAGTACCTCTGACGCCGCGGCGTCCAGGTCCAGCGAGGGTCTGACCGATCTTCGGTGGGGCCGGGACTCTTCCCGGATGCGCCCATCGGCTTTATGCTGCCGGAGTATGGGTGACAGGGCGATGCTGCGGTGGACGGTGTCTTCGCTGCTCGTCGCGGCAGGGGCTTTCGCTGCGACGCCGTCGGTGGGCGATGAAACCGATCATCGGCTGGCTGGCACCCTGCTGGCGATCACGGGTGCCGGGGGCGGCGACCTCATCCGTATGCGGACCGACGGCTCCGGCCGCCGGGTGCTGGCCCGCGACGTTCAGTCGGCTGCCTTCTCTCCTGATGGTCGACGGATTGCCTTCGCGCGCAGCGGGGACATCTACGTCATGCCGGCAGCAGGTGGCAGCGCGCGGCGCGTCGTCGGCGGGCCGTACCGCAGCGGCAATCCCACGTGGTCCCCGGACGGAACCCGGCTGGCATACGACAGCTGCACCTCAGGGCTGCTATGCGACATCTTCAGTGCGCGGGTGGACGGGGCCGCCTCGATCGTCAAGCTGACATCTGGGCGCAGCCGCCCCGGCGACGCCTGCGAGGGCGAGGCCTTCGTCGGCTTCAGCTCGCCAGCCTGGAATCCGCGGGGCGGCACGATTGCTGCGGCGATGTCCTGTTGGAGTGAGGAGGACCCAATGCTGCTGGGAGCGTATGTCGACGCATCGGGCAAGGGCGTCACCCGCAGCTTCACCGCCCGAGCCTTCGGATCTCCCGACTGGGCCCCGGATGGTGCGCGCCTGGCATACCGCAACCGAGCCGGCGATGCGGCGCTAGACGAAGCGGCAGTCTTCACGATGCGGCGCGACGGCTCGCAAAACCGTCGCCTCACGCCGCTGCGCAGCAACACCGACACCATCAACAATGCCGACGGACCCACATGGTCACCCGATGGGACCCATCTCGCCTATGCCAAGGCCTCCTCGACAACATCCGGTGTGCCGACCCAGACCTGGATCACCGACAGCACTGGTCGCCATCGCTGGCTGGTCGCGACGGGGGTCGTGCCGCAGGACTGGGCCCGCTGACCTAAGGCCTGCCGATCTGGGCCCGCTGATCTGGGCCCGGCCTATTCCTCGGGCGGGGTCGCGGCGCCCTCGCGCTCGTCGCGGGCGGCCCACTCCAGCAGGGGCGCGATGTCGTATGCCGTCTGGTCGATCCGGGCGTGCAGGTCACCGATGGCGGCGAACCGGGCGGGCATGGTCGCCATCGTGAAGTCGTCCGGTTCCACGTCCGGAATCTCGTCCCACGTCACCGGCGCCGAGACGGTTCCGCGGGTGTTTCCGCGCACCGAATAGGCCGCAGCGATCGTGTGATCGCGCGCGTTCTGGTTGTAGTCGACGAAGACAGCCGCGGGATCGCGGTCCTTGCGCCACCAGGTCGTCGTCACCTCGTCCGGGAGGCGGCGCTCCACCTCGCGCGCGAAGGCCAGCGCCGCGCGGCGGACGTCGCCGAAGCTGTGGTCGGGGTGGATCCGCACATAGATGTGCAGGCCGCGCCCACCGGAGGTCTTCGGATAGCCCACCGCACCGAGCTCGGCGAGGAGGTCACGGCATACCCCGGCTGCGGCGCGCACCCGAGAAAACGGGCAGTCGGGCATCGGGTCGAGGTCGATGCGCCACTCGTCCGGCTTATCGGTGTCGGCGCGACGACTATTCCACGGGTGGAACTCCACCGTGCTCATCTGCACCGCCCAGATGACATCGGCGAGTTTGGTGACGCACAGCTCGTCGGCATGCAGGCCGTAACGCGGGAAGTGCAGGCGCACCGTCTCAACCCACGGCGGCGCGCCGCGAGGGAGGCGCTTTTGGTGCACCTTCGGCCCGTCGACGCCATCGGGGAAGCGATGAAGCATGCACGGCCGCTCGCGCAGCGCGTTGACGATGCCCGGGCCGACGGCGAGGTAGTAGTTCGCCAGGTCTAGCTTGGTCTCGCCGCGCTCGGCGAAGTACGGCCGCCCCGGGTTCGAGAGGCGCACGTCATACCCCTCGACGTCGAGGATCACCGGCTCCCCAAACTCACCCTTGCTCGCCACGCCCCCACCGTATGCCGCCCGCCCCGCCGGCGTGCGCGTCAACCGACGACCCGCCACGGGTAGGAGACGTAAGTCCTCCATTCGGGCGTAACTCGCACGTCTGGTCGTGGGTCCTACCGCCGGATGGGGGAGTCACGACGAAATGGTCGAGTCAGGACCGAATCGGGGACCCAACCCCGGGGGTATGCCGCCCGGCCGGGTCAGTTGAAGAGGGCCGACTGGGGCGGGGCGTGGGTGGGGTCGACGCCGTCGAAGAGCGAGGAAATCGACTCCCCCGCGTGGATGCGGCCGATGGCTTCGGCGAAGAGGCCCGCGACTGAGCGCACTTTCAGCGCGGGCCATGCGGTGGCAGGCGGCGGGACCGTGTCGGTCGTGACGACCTGGCTGATCATCGGATGGCCGGAGAGTCGCTCGACGGCCTTGCCGGTGAAAAGGCCGTGCGTGCAGGCGACCGCAGCCTCAGTGCAACCGAAGTCCTTGAGCCGCTCGAGCAACTCGATGATCGAGCCACCGGTGGCGATCTCGTCATCGAGGACGATCGCGCGCTTGCCGGCGACATCGCCGACGATCATGTCGATGACGACCTTGTCGTCGGCCTTGCGCATCTTCGAGCCGGCGGCGACGGGCAACCCCAACAAGCGGGCGAATTGCGTCGCGGTCTTGGCGTTGCCGAGATCGGGGGAGACGACGACGGTGTCGCGCAGGTCGTCGGCGCGGAAGTGGTCGGCCAGCACGCCGATCGCCGTGAGGTGATCGACGGGCACCGAGAAGAAGCCGTGCACTTGCGGCGCATGCAAGGTCATCGTCAGCACCCGGTGCGCGCCGGCCGCGACGATCATGTCGGCGACCAGGCGTCCGCCCATCGAGATGCGCGAAGCATCCTTCTTATCCGATCGGGCATACGCGAAGTGCGGCATGACAGCCGTGATCTGCGCGGCGGACGCCCCTTTGGCCGCATCGATCATCAGCAGCAACTCCATGAGGGATTCCTGCGTCGGCGGAACCAGGGGAGCGATGAGATAGACATCCCGCTGCCGGCAGTTCGCGCCGAGCTGCACCTGCAAGCAGTCATTGCTGAAGCGAGTCGTCGAGGACGGGGAGAGCGGCACACCGAGGGAGGAGCAGATCCGCTCGGCGAGCGCGCGGTGACTCGATCCGGAGAACACCACGATTTCGCGCATGCTGACTTCGGCTCCTGGGGGGAAGATCGCCGGTCTGGGCCGCGGCCAGCCTACTGCCCGGCGCCGACCGGCACACCGCCCCCAGGCGGGTGTGTGATCAAGAACAAGCACCGCTCCAGCGCGCCCCCGCCGCCTCACCCTCTGGCTGCCACTCATCGACCCGCGCGTCCGCCCGGAGACCTTCCCCCACAAATTGCGGCACCGCATATCTTGCGTACCCGCACTTTCTGCGGCAGAATGGATCTATGACGCCCAAGGACCCGGCATACGAACGCATCCGCGAAGCACTGGACGCTGCCGAAGCCGCGTCCGCCGCCGCAGCGCTGCCGCATCTGCGGGTCGTGGCCGAGGAGGTCACCGGACTGATCGACGAAGCCCTCGCGAGTGCTGTTCTCTACGAAAGCAATTCGCTGCGCGCTGCGGGGGCAGCGGCTGGCCTGACCGAGAATGCCGTCGGGCCGCGCCTGGCCCGCACCCGCGCGCTGGCGGCATACGCCAACGAGGCCGGCCGGGTGACGGCCGAGGGGGTGCGGCGGGCGCAATATGACGCCGAAAGCCTGGATGTCGCCGCGCTGAGGTCGACGGCCAGCCCGCCTAAGACCCCCCAGCCGATGCGCTTCAAACCCCGCCGGCGCACCACCTGACCCCCATGTCGCGCCGCACCGACGCGACATCCCCCGCCCGCACCACCAGAAAGGCCCGCGCATGACGGACGCGAATCTCACCCATCTCTACTTCCTTCTCGACCGATCCGGATCGATGCAGACGATCAAGTCCGACACCGAGGGCGGCTTCGCGGCCTTCATCGAGCAGCAGCGCACCGCCGCCGGCGCCTGCCGCGTGACGCTCGCGCAGTTCGACGACAGCTATGAGGTCGTCTATGCCGACCGCGATCTCGCCCAGGTCCCCGTCCTCGACCTGCAGCCGCGGGGTATGACCGCCCTGCTGGACTCCCTGGGCCGCCTCATCACCGAGTCCGGCGCCCGTCTCGCCGCCCTGCCCGAGCCGGCGCGCCCCGGAACCGTGGTCGTCGCGATCATGACCGACGGGATGGAGAACGCCAGCCACGAGTGGACGCACCCAGCGATCAAGGCGCTCATCGAACAGCAGGAGCAGGACTACGGTTGGGAGTTCCTCTACCTCGGCGCGGACCAGGACGCCATCGAGGTCGGCGCGTCCATCGGCATCGCCCCCGCCAACTCCCTGACCTATGCCCGCAGCAATGTCAGCGACGCCATGGCCGCCGCATCGGTGATGGTCGACGATCTTCGGACCGCACGGCGCAGCAGCCCAACAGCCAAGCTGCGCGGCTACACCTCCGCCGAGCGAGAGGCCGCAGGAGGTCGCAAGCGCCGCGCATAGGGTGGGCGCATGGGTGTGCGGCGTGTCATGGGCATCGAGACCGAATACGGCATCTCGCTCCAGGGTGCGCCGCACGCCAACCCGATGGTGCTCTCGGGACAGGTGGTGACGGCATACGCCCAGGCCCACGGCATCCGCGCCGCGCGCGGCTCCTGGGACTATGCCGACGAGGCGCCGTTGCGCGATGCGCGTGGCTTCGACATGGGCCGAGGGGTCGCGCACCCCTCGCAGTTGACCGACGAGTGGGGCAGCGATGACGACCCGACGATGGCCAATGTGGTGCTCACCAATGGGGCCCGGCTGTATGTCGATCACGCCCACCCCGAATACTCCTCACCCGAGGTGGACACGCCCCGCGACGGACTGATCTGGGATCGCGCGGGGGAGTTGGTGATGCAGGAGGCCGTGCGCCGGCTCGCCGCCTCGCCGCCCGGCATCAATCTCTATAAGAACAATGCCGACGGAAAGGGCAGTTCTTATGGCACACATGAGAACTACCTCATGCGCCGCTCGACACCCTTCGCCGAAATCGTGCGGCACCTGACGCCCTTCTTCGTCGCCCGCCAGGTGATGTGCGGGTCGGGGCGGGTGGGCATCGGCGTCGACTCCAAGGTCCCTGGCTTCCAGATCGCCCAGCGCAGCGATTTCTTCGAAGTCGAGGTCGGGCTGGAGACCACGCTCAAGCGCCCGATCATCAACACCCGCGACGAGCCGCACGCCACGGCGGATCGCTATCGCCGGCTGCATGTGATCATCGGCGACGCCAATCACGCCGATGTCGCCGGACTGCTCAAGCTCGGCACCACCTCCCTCGTCCTCGAACTCATCGAGGCCGGCGCAATCCGCGAAAGCCTCACCGTCCGGCATCCGGTCGCCACCTTGCAGGCCATCTCGCACGACCCCACACTCGCCGCATTGATCGAGCTCGAGGACGGTCGCAAGCTCACCGCAGTGCAGTTGCTCTGGAGGTATGCCGAGCTGGTCGCCGGCCATGTGGAGCGCACCGGGGAGGGGAGCGAACCGCATACGGCGGAGGTGATGCAGTGGTGGACCCAGGTGCTCACCAAGCTCGAGACAGACCCGATGAGCGCAGCCCGCGAAGTCGACTGGGTCGGCAAACTCGCTGTGCTGCAGGCCTATCGGGATCGGGACGGCATGGAGTGGCATGACCCGCGGTTGAAGGCCATCGACATTCAATGGTCCGACGTTCGCCCCGACAAGGGCATTTTCAGCAAGCTGCGTGCGGCCGGTCGGTTCACCGAGCTCGTCACCGCGGATGAGGTCCAAGCAGCCGTGACCAGCCCGCCTGAGGAGACCCGGGCCTACTTCCGCGGCCGCATGCTCGACCAATTCGGCGACGCCGTCGTCGCGGCATCGTGGGACTCGCTGATCGTCGAGGTGCCGGGCCAGCGCGCCCTGCATCGCATCCCGATGATGGAGCCACAGCGTGGCACCCGCGCCCACGTCGGCCCCCTGCTGGATGCCAGCAGCGATATCGCCGATCTCGTCGACCGGCTGCGCGCCGACGAACCGACCTGAGCCGCACCGAAAGAGCGCGAGGACTCCCCGGCTTCGTCAGGGCCGTGACATAGGCTCGACGCAGACGACGAAAGGGAGCACGACGATGGCAGGTCAGGAGCAGATCCGGCCCACTCGCCGCGGTGGCGATGACGAGGGCCCGGACAGTGACGGCGGGCAGGTCAGCGCGACCAAAGCCAACCTCGACCAGGATGTCGACGGCCTCCTCGACGAGATCGACGGCGTGCTGGAGTCCAATGCCGAAGAGTTCGTCAAGAGCTTTGTCCAGAAGGGCGGCCAGTGAGCGCTGGCGCGCCCGGGCGGCTGCCCGACGCCTTCCGAGCCGGGGGCTCTTCGTCCTTCACCGACTTCCTTGGCTCTCACGCACCGGACCTGCTCCCGGCGCGCCGCACGGTGCCGAGTAGGCCGGTCGAGGCTCCGCACGGCACCACGATCGTCACGTTGACCTATGCGGGCGGCCTGCTGATGGCCGGCGACCGCCGCGCGACAATGGGCAATATCATCGCCAACCGCGATATGGAGAAGGTCTTCGCCGCCGACGAATTCTCGGTTGTCGGGATCGCCGGGACGGCCGGCCTGGCGATCGAACTCGTCAAGCTCTTCCAGGTCGAGCTCGAGCATTACGAAAAGATCGAGGGCACGCTGATGTCCTTGGAGGGCAAGGCAAATCGCCTCGCCACGATGATCCGCGGCAACCTCGGAATGGCGATGCAGGGCCTTGCCGTCGTGCCGATCTTCGGCGGCTTCGATCTGGACACCGCGCTCGGCCGGATCTTCTCGTATGACGTCACGGGCGGCTGCTATGAGGAGCACGACCACCACAGCGTCGGCTCCGGCTCGCTCTTCGCTCGCGGATCGATGAAGAAGCGCTGGCGGCCGGGCATGTCGGCCGACGACGCCGTCGCTGTTGCCATCGAGGCGCTCTATGACGCGGCGGACGACGACTCGGCAACCGGCGGCCCAGACACCACCCGCCGCATCTATCCGACCGTCGCGCTGGTCGACGCCGAGGGCGCGCGATTCGTCGACGAGCCCGGCGTCCAGGCGGCGGTCGATGCGGTCATCGCCGCACGCACCGGCAACCCGGGAGGGGCCCGATGACCCAGCCGCAGTTCTATGTCTCACCCGAGCAGGTGATGAAAGACCGCGCCGATTTTGCCCGCAAGGGCATCGCCCGCGGCCGCTCTGTCGTCGTCCTCGGCTATGACAAGGGCATCGCCTTCGTCGCCGAAAACCGTTCTCGCGCACTGCACAAGGTTTCGGAGATCTATGACCGGATCGGCTTCGCCGCGGTCGGCAAGTACAACGAATTCGAGAACTTGCGCGTCGCCGGCATTCGCTATGCCGATCTGCGCGGCTACTCCTACGACCGCTCCGATGTCACCGCCCGCGGCCTGGCCAATGCCTACGCCCAGACGCTCGGCACCGTCTTCATCCAGGAGTCCAAGCCCTTCGAAGTCGAAATCGTCGTCGCCGAGGTCGGTCAGGACTCCGACGGCGACCAGATCTACCGGCTGATGTATGACGGCTCAGTCGCCGACGAGGTCGGCTTCGTCGCCATGGGCGGCGCGGCCGACACCATCGAGGCCGGCCTGAAAGAGCGGTGGGAGCCGGGTATGCCGCTCGGCTCGGCCCTGCAACTCGCCGTCACCTTGCTCGGTCAGGACCCGGCCGGCGGGGAAGCGCGCGAGCTGGACCAAGGGTCCTTGGAAGTCGCCGTCCTCGACCGCACCCGCCCCCGCCGGACCTTCCGGCGGATCACCGGCCCGCTGCTCGACCAACTGTTGAACCCGGCCGAGGCCACCCAGGACGCGCCGCCGGACGAGGAGCACCCCGGCCACCGCGACACCCTGTCCGGGCAGCCCCATCCAGACACCGCGGGGGCGAGCCCACGGCATACCTCCACCAATCCGCAAACCCAGCGGCCGGGCGCCGATCCGGTCCCCGACGGCGACTGAGTCGGCCAACCATGGACCGGCGGATCTTCGGCATCGAGACCGAATTCGGCATCACCTGCGTCGAGAAGGGGCAGCGCACGCTGACCCCCGACGAAGTGGCGCGCTATCTGTTCCGCAAGGTCGTCTCTTGGGGCCGGTCGTCAAATGTCTTCCTGGGCAATGGATCTCGGCTCTATCTCGATGTCGGGTCGCATCCGGAATATGCCACGGCCGAGTGCGACAACCTGATCGATCTCATCGCCCATGACAAGGCGGGGGAGCGGATCCTCGGGGATCTGGTCGCCGATGCGACCGAACGCCTCGCCGAAGACGGGATCGCCGGCGAGATCTATGTCTTCAAGAACAACACCGACTCCGCTGGCAGTTCGTATGGCTGCCATGAGAACTACCTCATCGGCCGCGGCGGTGAGTTCCAGGACTTCTCCGATGTGCTGATCCCGTTTCTCGTCAGCCGGCAGTTGATCGCCGGGGCGGGCAAGATCATCCCGACCTCCACCGGCGCGGCCTATTCCCTCAGCCAGCGGGCAGAACACATCTGGGAGGGCGTGTCGTCGGCCACCACCCGGTCGCGACCGATCATCAACACGCGCGATGAGCCGCACGCCGATGCCGAGCACTTCCGTCGCCTGCATGTCATCGTCGGTGACTCCTCGATGAGCGAAACCACCGCCCTGCTCAAGGTCGGCAGCTGCGATCTGGTGCTGCGGATGATCGAAGAGGGTGTGACCCTGCGCGATTTCACCCTCGACAATGCGATTCGCGCGATCCGCGACATCTCCTTCGACCTGACCGGCCGCAAGACGGTCAAGCTCGCCAATGGCAAGACCCTGAGCGGCCTCGACATGCAGAGCGAGTTCCTCACCAAGGCAACGGAATTCGCCGCATCCAAGGGCATGGACGATCCCACCACGACCCGCGTCCTCGATCTGTGGCGGCGCACCTTGGCGGCGATCGAGTCCGGCGACCACAGCGGCATCGACACCGAGATCGACTGGGCCATCAAACGCAAGCTGATCACCAGCTATGCCAGCAAGCACGACCTGCCGTTGCACCACCCCCGGCTGGCGCAGCTCGATCTGGCCTATCACGACATTGATCCGCGCCGCGGGCTCTTCGGCGTGCTGCAGCGGCGGGGTCTGGCAGCTCGCGTGGTGACCGATGAGCAGGTGGAAGCCGCCAAGGAGACGCCGCCGCAGACGACGCGCGCGAAACTGCGCGGTGACTTCATCCGGGTCGCCAAGGAGCAGCGTCGCGACTACACCGTCGACTGGGTTCATCTGAAACTCAATGATCAGGCGCAACGCACGGTCCTGTGCAAAGACCCCTTCATCAGCGAGGACCCGCGGGTCACCCGGCTGATCGAAGGGATGACGGCGAGCGGCATACCGCAACCCTGAACGCGGCCTGTGGATCGCCCGTCAAGACGTCGGGAGGCAGGTTCGCGGGAACTTTCGCCACGGGTTAGCGGGTTATGGTTGATCGGTTGCCGCCCGTCGCGGGCGGTCCGCATACCTCCCCGATGAACGAAAGCTGCTCACCTGTGTCGTCTGCTGCCCGTCGCCCTGTCCGCACATTAAGCGCCCTCGCGGCAGCCAGCGCACTCACGCTGGCGATGACCGCCTGCGGCTCCGACAAGGGGTCCACCTCCTCGTCCAGCTCTTCGACGTCTTCCTCCGCAGGCGGGACCTCCGCGGTGACCGACGGCAAGATTGCCGACGTCAAGGCCACTGGCGGCGACGACAAGACGGCGCCGAAGCTCGAGTTGAAGACGCCCTTCGGTGTTGCGGCGTACGCCTCCACCGTCTTGAAGAAGGGCTCGGGCACGCCCACGGATGACAAGAGCATCGCGGTCGTGAAGTACACCCTGGTCAATGGCACCGACGGCAAGGTGATCGACGAGACCTACTCCGCCAAGGAAACCGGCTTCGATGTCGGCGATGCGACGCTGATTTCCGGGCTGCGCAAGGCCCTGACCGGCGTGACCAAGGGCTCACGCGTTGTTGCGGCGCTTCCCCCCGCCGAGGCATTCGGCGATCAGGGCAACGCGCAGATCGGCGTCAAGGGCACCGATACCGTCGTCTTCCTCTTCGATGTCGTGAATGTCGCGACCAAGTTACCGGAGGCGGAGGGCACAGCGGTCACCCCGACTGCCAAGAACCTGCCCGAGGTCACCTTCGAGTCGGGCAAGCAAGCATCGTTCACGATGCCCAAGGCGGACCCGCCGAAGGATCTGGTCATCCAGCCGCTCATCAAGGGCAAGGGCGCGAAGGTCGAGCAGGGTGACACGGCAGTCGTGACGTACACCGGCGCGCTATGGCGCAATGGTCAGATCTTCGACTCCAGCTTCAAGCAGGGTCCGACCGCCTCCTTCAGCTTCCCCGTCGGCGCCGGCCGCGTCGTCGCCGGTTGGGACAAGGGCATCGAGGGCCAGACCGTCGGCTCCCGACTGCTCCTGATCGTCCCGCCGAAGGACGGCTATGGCGACAAGGGCCAGGGCGAAATCAAGGGCACCGACACCATGGTCTTCGTCGTCGACATCCTCGCGAAGTACTAATCCTCGAACCCGACAGGAGTAATCCTCATGCCATTCGACCCCAACACCGAGCGCCCGGAGATCGACTTCCCCGAAGGCGCCCCGCCCGCCGACCTCGTCGTCGAGGACATCTGGGAAGGCGACGGTCAGGAAGCGCAGGCCGGCGACACCATCCGCACGCACTACCTCGGCGTCGCGCACTCCACGGGCGAGGAGTTCGACGCGTCGTGGAACCGCGGTGCGCCCCTGGACTTCCGCATCGGCGTCGGCCAGGTCATCCCGGGCTGGGACCGCGGCATCGTGGGCATGAAGGTCGGCGGCCGGCGCAAGCTGACCATCCCGGCTCACCTGGCCTATGGCGACCGGGGAGCCGGCGTCGTGATCAAGCCGGGCGAGACGCTGATCTTCGTCGTCGACCTGGTCGACGTCGCGCGCTGAACCCGAGCCGGCCCGCACCGGTAGGCGAAGCGTTCATCAGCTACACCGTCGAGTCGGTGAAGGGGCTCTACGACCTCAACCGCTACGCCCGCTACGTGACGGTCTTTCAGAACTGGCTGAAACCGGCGGGGGCGTCTTTCGACCACCTGCACAAGCAGCTGGTGGCGATCGACGAGCGCGGCGTCCAGCACGAGGCGACCCTGGCCAAGCTGCGCTCGAACGCGAACCTGTTCAACGAGGTCGCCACGAACTACGCCTCCCACAAGAACCTCGTCATCGCCGAGAACGAGCACGCGATGGCGTTCGCCGGGTTCGGGCACCGCTTCCCGACCGTCGAGATCTACAGCAAGTCCGAGCAGCCGGACCCGTGGGAGCAGACGCCCGAGGAGGTCCGGGGCATGAGCGACATGATCCAGGCGATGCACGCCGCGACGGGCACCGAGGTGCCCTGCAACGAGGAGTGGCACTACCGGCCCATCGACGTCGACCTGGCGATGCCGTGGCGCGTGATGCTGAAGTGGCGGGTCTCGACGCTGGCCGGCTTCGAGGGGGCGACGAAGATCTACCTCAACACCATCGAGCCCGTGATGCTGCGCGACCGGGTGGTCGACCGCTTGTTCGCGCTCCGCAACGACCGCAAGGTGGCCGACTCGCTGAAGATCGCTTTCGAGGCGCCCTGCCGCCCGAACGCGCTGCGCTGCGCGCGTCCCCTGCGCGGCTAGGCCCCGAAGGCCACGGCGCTGGGGTCTAAGGAAGCGCTGATCTTTAGGACTGTGCGGCCTGGTGGCTGGCTCGGCCGGGCGGGTCGGGAAATGATGAGGTCGTGGACAGTGAGCAGCTCTCCTTCACCGACGTCGAGTACGGCAACCGGCGGCGGGTTTCGCGCCGGGAGAAGT
>JAIUPO010000032.1 GCA_020160805.1 Actinomycetota bacterium
TCGCCACCATTCCGACGCCCCCACGACATCCCTCGCCCGCCCGACCACGAATCGCCCGTTGATCAGCGGTTCCCTAGGGCGACCAGCAAGCCGCCGCTGAGCCAGCGCCAGACCTCGGCGGGGATCCCGATGAGCGCGGTCGACGCCCGCAACAACAGGGTGAAAGCGATAACCGATCCCCCGAGCGACCCAGCGACGACCAGAGGCCGAAGCCACGGGCGCCCACTGGGCATCGCACCACTGACCGACCCCCCGACGATGACCGGCAGCAGGGTCAGCGAACACGGCGCCATGGTGGTCAGCGCGCCGGCCACCACGGCCCCGAGCAGGGCGGTCGCGGTCGCGATCACGCGCTGTCGACCATGGCCTTGATGGCAGCCCCGTTCGCGGAACCCGTCCACTTCTTGGTTGCCATGCCCTCGGGGTCGACGGCGACGAAGGTGTGTTGGGTGGTCACGCCATACTTCTTCTTTAGGTCGGTGGCCGTGTCGTAGTCCACCTTGACCACCGTCAGCCCGTCCGGGACGCCATCAGCCACCAGCGTGGCGTCTGTGGCCTTGCAGTCGGGGCACCACGAGGCGTGGAAGAAGTAGACGACGGTGCTTCCGGCCCGGTCGGCCATCTGCTTCTCGTAGTCCGCGAGGGTGAGATAGGCGCCGTTGATCATGTTGTCCGACATGGGTTTTGCCGAGGTGGTGCTTGCCGCGGACGAACTGCTGTGGGACATCGAGGAGGTCATGGACGTCGTGCTGGAGTCCGCCATCTTCTGATCGCCGGAGCAGGCCGACAGGCTGAGGGCGAGGCCGATGGCGAGCGCGGCGGCGCCGCGGCGGCGGGAGGTCAGGGGAGACATCGAGGGTGTCCTTCCGGTCGGTGAGGTGTGCCCTGACAGTCCATCCGGCGCGGCGGGTTGGCGACCAGACTCGGCGCCGGACCGTCAGCGGTCCGTAAGGTCTGCGACGCGCAACTGGGCCCGACATCCTTGCCCGCTGGGCAGATTCGTCACGGACAACTCGCCTGCGTGCTCGGCCGCGACGGCCGCAGCGATGGCCAGGCCGAAGCCGGCGCCGGCTCGCGATCGGGCCGCGTCCCCGCGCCAGCCCGCCTCTGTCAGATGTGCGAGATCGGCAGGCGGTATGCCGCCGCACCGGTCCTCGACGCTGAGGCATGTGTTCTCGACGGCGACCAGCACCTGCTCCCCGCCGGGAGTGTGTTGCACCGCATTGCGCACGAGATTGGTCGTCGCGCGTGTCGGAGCCCGCACATCGCCCGTCACCGTCGCGCCGGCCACCGTGCCGGCCACGATCTCGACCTGCGCCGCCTCGGCTTCGGCGCTGACGGCCGCCACGGCATCGGAGAGGACATCGCCGAGATCGACGGTCGACCACGCGCGGGGTCCCGGCCCCTGCAATCGACTCAGCTCGGCAATATCCCCGACCAGGGCGTCGACCCGATCGACTTCGCGCACCAGCCGGCTCAGCTCCGTGCTGGTTTCCGGATCATCCGTATGCCGATCGGCCACCCCCTCGGCCAGCAGCCGGATGCCGGTGATCGGCGTGCGCAGATCGTGCGACAGCCAGCCGATCGTGTCGCGGCGGGAGGCTTCGACCGCGGCGACCCGATGTCGCTCGGCGCTCTCCCGCGCCGTCCGTCGCTCCCACCGCTGAACCCGGCGCGCGAGCAGCAAGCCCACGAGAACCGCCATCGGCGCTCCGGCCAGGAGCACGAAAAGCACTGTGTGGTAATCATCTTCGGCCACGAGCATCGCCCGGGTGGCGGCGGCCACACCGGCGGCGAGGGAGGCAACAACAACAATCGGCGCACCCAGCGCGGCGATCGACGGGCGACGCTCCGCTGCGCGAATGAGCATGAGAGCACCAGCGATCGCGACCGCCCCCGTGACGCCGAACGACACGGCGACGGCACCGACTTGCGAGTTCACCGGCCCAGCCCGTCCCAGCGATAGCCCTTGCCGAAGACCGTCACCAAGGCCGTCGGCGCGCCGGGGTCAGCCTCGACCTTTTCTCGCACCCGCCGCACATGCACCGTGACCGTGGACGCGTCGCCGATATGCCAGCCCCAGACGCGCTCCAGGAGTTCCTCTCGCGAGAAGACCGTTCCCGGGTGGCGCAGGAAATGGGCGAGCAGATCGAACTCTCGCGCCGTCAGGATGAGTGGCTTGCCGTTGCGGATCGCTGACCTAGCGACCATGTCCAGTCGCAGGTCGCCGTCGGCGAGGACGGCGGCCATCGGGGCGGCGGCGGGCTCGCGGCGACGCAGGACCGCCCGGATGCGCAACTCCAACTCGCGCGTGCTGAACGGCTTAACGACATAGTCGTCGGCTCCGGCGTGCAGACCGTGGACCCGCTCGTGCTCCTCGCCGCGCGCGGTCACCATGATGACCGGCAGGTCGGGACGAATCCCGCGCAAGCGCCGGCATACCTCCAGCCCGCCAAGGCCCGGAAGCATCAGATCCAGCAGCACGACATCTGCCGGCTGCTCGGCATACGCCTCCAGGGCCTCGGGCCCGGTGCCGGCGCTCTGGACCGTCATCCCCGCGTGCGTGAGCTGGCGCGCGAGCGTCTGACGGACGGTCGCATCGTCCTCGACCAGCAGTACGCGCACCACGGAGGTCACGCTAGGCGATCTGTCACCGCCCGCCACCGCCGCGCACCTGAGACGTCACCGCCTCGTAAGGTGCGGATTCGGATCCGATCCACCTAGCGCCCGGCCTACCGCCTGGTTGTGGTCGTGATCATGACCAAAACCAGGCGGTAGGTCAGGCGCTAGCGGCCGCGGCTGGCGACGGAGGGACTCGCGCCCTGCCCCGGCGCGCGACTGGCCTGGCAGAGTTGGGCGTATGACGAGCACCCCCTCCGTCCGCCAGCGCACCTGGGTGCCCCTGGTTGTGGTCGCCGTCGGCGTGCTGACGCTGGCCGTGCTCTTCGCGGGCGCCTTGAGCAGCTTCCGCGATGCGCTCTTCGGTGAGGACTCGACACCGGCGCCCGGTGACACGACGCTGCTGGAGATCCGGCGCACCGCCGAGTTGCGCGCGGCGACGGGTACCTTCTCCGTGCCCGTCTACTACGGCTATGACAAGGACACGGGCATCCTGTCCAAGATCGTCCCCGATGTCATTGACGAGGATTCCGGCGTGGCGATCTATCAGGGCAGTGTCGACGCACTCATCGACCTAAAAGCCTTGGAGGAGAAGAACATCAAGTCGGACAAGGCGGCGGGAACTCTGACGATCACGGTGCCACCGCCGACGCTGACCAGCCCCAAGATCGACCTCGCCAAGTCCCGGATCGTGGCGCAGCAGCGCGGCATCGGCACGCGCGTCAACGACTTCTTTGCCAGTGCTCCGCTGGAGCAGCGTCAGGCGCTCGACCAGGCCGCCGTCCAGGCGCTGCAGCAGGCTGCCGCGGAATCAGACCTGCAACAGACCGCGCGTGACAACGGCCGGAACTTCCTCACCGCCCTCGGCCGGCAGCTCGGCTTCCCGACCGTGACCGCTATCTACGCCGACGAGCCGGGAGCCCAGTAACCCGCTGAGCGCGGGACGACGGCATCACTCAGCACAGGTTGGTCGAATCTGCAGACCTTGCAAGGTCCGCAGATTCGCCTAACGTCGGCTAGCAGAGGTTGCACGACCCAGCAGAGGTTGCACGGACGGGCCAAGGCACGATGCACCAGGTGCAAACTTGCACTTGGTGCAGATTCGGCGCATGCTAGAGCCATGACGGATTCTCTCGCCGATAGCGGCTTGCGAGAGCGGAAGAAGGCGCAGAGGACATCGGAACTGGTGGACGCGGCATACGCCCTGCTCGCCGAGGGCGGCCTGGAAGCCATGACGGCGGAGAGCATCGCCGAGCGCGCCGGCGTCTCGCGGCGCACGTTCTTTAACTACTTCCCCACGACCGAGGCCGTCCTGGTCCGGGGAGTGCGTGAGCTGCTCGATCAGATCAGCGCGTTCTTCGTCGCGGCACCCGCCGACGAGGCGATCTTGGACATCGTCCTGCGCGTGGCGTCGTCCCCCGCCGAGGAAGCACTCCTGCGTCGTGTCGCGGTGCTCGGCACCGTCGGCAAGGCCAACCCGCAGACCAAGGGCGTGCTGCATATGGCCATGCTCGACTGGACGGAATGGCTCATCGGCTTCGTGCGCACCCGCGTCCCGCAGGGCACCGATGATCTGTATGCCGTCAGCCTCGCCACCGCGATCGTCTCCGCCGCGCAGGCCGCGATCATCCGCTGGTCGGAGTCGACCGACAACAACCTTTCCCCGGCAGGCATCGCCGCCTTCCGCACCACGCTCGCGACGAGCATCACCTATTTCCGGCGCGGCTTTGACGCCGCCCCGATCGGCTAGGAGGCCGACCCCCATGGCCCAATTCCTCTACCGCCTCGGGCGCTGGTGCGCCGATCGCGCCGGCCGAGTCCTGGCGCTCTGGCTGGCTCTGCTGATCGCCGTCGGCGGTGCTGCAGCCAGCTTCGGCACCCCAATGACAAGCAAATTCTCGTTGCCCGGCAGCGACTTTCAGCGCGTGCTGGACCAGCTCGGGACGGAGATACCCGAGCTGAGTGGCGGCTTCGGGACGGTGGTTTTCGAGAGCCGTTCGGGCTCGTTCACCCCACAAGAAAAGGCTGCCATCGCATCGGCGCGCTCCGCCTGGGAGGGCATCGATCATGTCACCGGGGTCACCGATCCGTTCGCGACCCAGACCGAACTCGACAAGGCCCGCACCGACCTGGAGGCCGCGCGCACCAAGCTCGTCGACGGTGGTGAACAACTGTCGGCGAATCGCGTCGCCCTCGACAACGCACAATTCCAGGTGGCGCAAGGCGAGGGATTGATCACGGCTGTCGCGAAGAAGAATCCCAAGGACCCGAGCTTGAAGGCGCTTCGCCAGGAGGTCGCCGCGGGCCGTGCCGACCTCGACGCCGGGGAGGAGAAGTGGGCGCTAGCCAAGAAGGATCTCGAACAGGGTTGGGTCGACTACAACCTCGGCAAGGCCCAAGTCGACGCGATGGGTGACCTGCGGTTCGTCACGACGGATGGGCGTTTCGCCGTCGCGCAAATCCAGTTCGACGAGGACGTCAACTCGGTCCCGTATGACGTGCGCACCCAGATCCCCGAGCTCGGTAGCGACCTGGTAGCCGCCGGCGTAACGACCAACTACTCCGCCGAGATCGTCCGTGATCAATCGCTCGTCGGCCCTGGCGAGATCATCGGCCTGACGATCGCCCTGATCGTGCTGATTGCCATGCTCGGCACCCTCGTCGCCGCCGGCCTGCCGATCCTCGGCGCCCTGCTCGGCGTCGGCGTGGGGCTGGCGGGAGCCGTTGCGGCGTCGGCCTTCTTCGATATGCACCAGATGACGCCATCCCTGGCTCTCATGCTGGGACTCGCTGTGGGCATCGATTACGCGCTCTTCATCGTCAACCGGCACCGGTCGATGTATCTCCATGGCACCCCCTTGCGCGAATCCATCGCGCGCGCCGTCGGCACCGCCGGCAGCGCGGTGACCTTCGCCGGCATGACGGTGGTCATCGCCCTCGCGGCCCTCACGCTCTCGGGCATTCCGCTGCTGGCGCAGATGGGGCTGGTTGCGGCCGCGACGGTCGCGGTGGCCGTCCTCGTCGCGATCACCTTGACCCCGGCGATGCTGCGGCTCATCGGCCCGCGGGTGGCATCCAAGCGCCTCTGGACGGCCAATGGGTATGCCGCTCCCGCCGACATCGCGACCCGCACCGTGCCCGCAACCGAGCAGGACGAGGAGCACGGCGGCTGGTATGTCCGGCTGGTCACCCGCCGTCCCTGGCTCACTATCCTCGCCGTTGTCGCCACGGTCGGGATCCTTGCCATCCCGACCCTGTCCCTGCGGCTCGGCCTGCCCGACGGCAGCAGCGAGCCCGCCGGCAGCACGGCATACACGACCTACAACCAGGTCGCGGAGCATTTCGGGCCGGGGATGAACGGCCCATTGCTCGCGGTGGCGACGCTGGACGCCCAGGCGCCGACCGCGGAACAGTCCACGGCCGTCGCCCAACGACTCGCGATCGCCATGGCCGACTCCACCGGCGTCGAGGCGGTCGCCGTGGCCGGCACCTCACCCGATCACCGCACCATCGCCTTGCAGATCGTGCCCGAGACCGGCCCGGCCGATGCCGCGACCCTGACGACGGTGCACACCTTGCAGGATCGCGCCGCATCGCTGGGCGAATCCACCGGCACGACAATCGGTTTCACCGGCCAGACGATCGCGAATATCGAGATCTCGGAGCAGCTCGCGGCCGCCCTGCCGGGCTACCTACTGACCGTTGTCGGCCTCTCGCTCGTCATCCTGCTCCTGGTCTTCCGCTCCTGGATCGTGCCGGTCATCGCGACCGCAGGCTTCCTGCTCTCGGTTGCCGCCGCCTTCGGCGTGACCGTCGCGGTCTATCAATGGGGTTGGCTGGCAAGCCTTTTCGGCGTCAGCACGCCCGGGCCGATTCTGTCCTTCATGCCGATCATCCTCATCGGCGTGCTCTTCGGGCTGGCGATGGACTATCAGATGTTCCTCGTCACCGGCATGCGCGAGGCCTGGGCGCATGGCGAGTCAGCGCAGCGCGCGGTGCGGTCCGGCTTCCTCCACGGCGCCAAGGTCGTCACCGCCGCCGCCATCATCATGGCCTCGGTCTTCGGCGGCTTCGTGTTCTCCCATATGACGATGATCCGGCCCATCGGCCTGGGCCTGGCCGTCGGCGTCCTCGTGGATGCCTGGCTGGTGCGCATGACGCTCACGCCAGCCCTGATGCACCTGCTCGGCGAGCGCGCCTGGCACCTGCCGGCCTGGCTCGACCGCCTGGTCCCGAATGTCGACGTCGAAGGCACCAGCCTGGTCACCGAGCCAGCGCCCGAGCTGGCGACCGATGACACGTCAGCGCAGACACTCGAGGCGCCCGACGACGCGGACACGCCCAACGACGCGGACGTGCAACCTCTGCTGGGTCGTGCAACCTCTGCTAGCGGACGTTAGTCGAATCTGCACACCTTCCGCCGCCGGGCCCTCGGCACCCGCACCAAGAAGGACACGGTCAATGCTGCCCTTCGCGAAGTCTCCGCGCGCCTCCGCCGCATCAAGGCACTCGATGAGCTCGGAAAAATGGCGGACCGTGGCGACTTCGAGGAGTTCCAGGACAAGGCCACCTACCGGGCATGAGCGCGGCGCGATTCCTCATCGACGCCTCGGGAATCTTCCGCATACTTGCCCGGCCATTGCGCGACCAATGGGTCGACCATTTGACGTCTGGCGTCATCGCCACCTGCCCAGCCGTCGAACTGGAGTTCCTTTGCTCGGCAAGATCGCTGGCTGATCGCCTGGAGAAGCAGCGGCTCTACATGGACCTCTTCACCTGGGTCCCTATGAGCGACAACGCTTTCTCTCGATCGGAGCACGTTCAACAATTGCTCACCGAGCACGGGCAGCATCGCTCCGCCGGGGCGGTGGATCTCCTCATCGCCGCGACGGCCGAGGCCCACAAACTGACCGTGCTGAGCGCGGACCCCAACTTCCTGACGATCGCCCAGGTCACCGGTCAGCCAGTGCGCTTCGTGGACCAAACACCCTGACCCGCGGGGGCGGCCATCGCTCACCGCCGGGCGAAGGGTTCCCAGACGACGAGAGCTTGAGAACCCGTATGCGGAGGCCGTTGGCCTGGCCGGATCATGACCGCTTCGCCCGCCGACCCGACAGCGAAAACCCTTCGGCCGCTGGCGAGTTCGGCTTGATGCAGAGCATGGGTCAGGTCCTCGATCCGGGCATGCAGCGCATCGACCTGGTTCTCCAGCTGCAGGATGCGCTGGATGCCGGCAAGGCTGACGCCTTCCTCCTGCGAAAGGCGCTGGACCTCGCGCAGGCGCGCGACATCGCGCGCCGAATACCGTCGTCCGCCGCCTTGGGTGCGCGAGGGAGTGACGAGGCCGAGGCGGTCATACTGACGCAGCGTCTGGGCGTGCATGCCCGCGAGCTGTGCGGCGACGGAGATGACGAAGACGGGGGTCTCGTCGTCGGCGCCGAGACCCTTGAGTGCCATCTGCGTCAGTCCTTCGCGGCTTCACGGAACAGATCGGCCCGCGGGTCGCCGCCGGCCTCTTGATCACGCAAGATCTCGACGGCGGCCTTGGCCTCATCGGTGAGGCGCTGCGGCACCAGGATCGCCACCTTCGCGAGGAGGTCGCCGGTGTGATTCTTCCCGGCGACGCCGCGGCCCTTGACCCGCAGGACACGCCCGGACGGAGTTCCCGGCGCGATCTTGACCTTGACCGGCTTGCCGTCCAGCGTGGGCACGGAAACCGTTGCGCCCAAGGCTGCTTCGGCGAAGGTGACCGGCAGGTCGACGGTGAGGCTGTCGCCATCACGACCGAAGACCGGGTGCGGTTCGACCGAGACGGTGAGGATGAGATCGCCCTTGGGCGCGCCGGGATCGCCCTCGCCGCCCTTGCCGCGCAGCTTGATCTTCTGGCCGTCCTTGACTCCGGCAGGAATGCGCGTGGTGATGCGCTGTCCGTCGAGACCGCTCAGGGTGACGGTCGAGCCCGCGACGGCATCGCGGAAGCTCAGCGTGGTGCGGGCGGCGATATCGGGACCCCGCTGCGGGCCGCGCGGGGCGCCATACCCGCCGAAACCACCCCGGCCGCCCGGCTGGCCGAAGCCACCCTGCTGACCGAAGCCCCCTTGCTGACCGAACAGGCCACCAAGGATGTCGTCGAGGTTCGGCTGGCCGCCTGCGCCGCCGGTGTTGAAGCGGACGTTGCCGCCCTGGCCGCCGAACATCTGTGAGAAGACATCCTCGAAGCCCTCGGCGCCGGCCCCGCCGCCCGGGCCGCCGGCGGTGAACCGGGCGCCCCCTCGGGCCATCTGGCGGATCGCGTCATACTCCTGACGCTGCTTGGGGTCGGAGAGCACCGAGTGCGCCTCGGTGATGTCCTTGAACTTCTGCTCGGCCGCCGCGTCCCCGGCGTTCTTGTCCGGGTGGTGCTGGCGCGCCAGCTTGCGGTAGGCCTTCTTGATCGCCGCGTCGTCGGCGTCACTGGGGACGCCGAGGACGGCATAGAAGTCTTTCTCGAACCAATCCTGACTAGCCATCCTGGCGTCCCCCTCTCGTGAGTTCTGTTGTGCTGTATACGGTTATCGCCGCGCTCAGCTCGGGTCGGCGACGGCCACGCGGGCCGGACGAAGGACCTTGCTGCCGGCACGATAGCCCGGTTGCAGCACCTGGACGATGGTCGTGGTGGTTGCATCGGCAGGCAGGTCCGCCGACGGCAGGTGCATCAACGCCTCGTGCCACTCCGGGTCGAAGGCCTCGCCGACGGCGCCATAGCGCTCGAAGCCGAAGCGGCCCAGGGTGTTTTCGAGCTTGTCGGCGATGGCGGCGAACGGCCCATCGGTCAGATCGCCGTGATCGCGAGCGCCCGAGATGTCGTCCATGACCGGAAGCAGTGCCTCCAGCACATCGGCGATCGCGCGCTCTTGGATCAGCGGCCGGTCGCGATCGACGCGGCGCTTGTAGTTGACATATTCGGCGTTCAGTCGCTGCAGGTCGTTCAGTCGCTCGGCCGCGAGCACCGTGTCCGGGTGCAACTCGTCCGGGGCGACGGCGGCCGCGGGGTCGACCTCGGGGGCGGACGGCATACCGTCGCCCGCCGCGGCGCCCGCGGACCCGGCCGGAGCCGAATCCGCAGGCGCAGCAGCGTCATTCACCACGTCCGCCTCGACCGGCTGATCGCCGTCCGGGGTGAAATGGGAATCGGTCACTTGGTGTCCTCGTCGTCCTCGACGACCTCCGCGTCGACGACATCGGAGTCGTCGTTGGGGGTCGTGCCCTGGGCGGAGTCGGTGGACTCGCTGCCACCCATATTGGGCGACTCGCCCTGCTCGGCCGACGCGGCATACAACGCGGCACCCATCTTCTGGGACTCCTCGTTGAGCTTGTTGACCTTGGCGTTGAGGTCCTCGACCGAGGTGTTGGCCTCGGGCTTGATGGCCTCCTTGAGGTCCGCGAGGGCGGTGTCGACCGGGCCGCGCATGTCAGCGGTCAGCTTGTCACCGCTGTCGGCGAGGAACTTCTCCGTGGAGTAGACGAGGTTCTCCGCGGTGTTGCGGGCCTCGGTCTCCTCGCGGCGCTTGGAGTCCTCGGCGGCGTGCGCCTCGGCGTCCTTGACCATGCGCTCGATCTCCTCCTTGGACAGCGCGCTGCCGCCCGAGATGGTGATCTTCTGCTCCTTGCCGGTGCCGCGGTCCTTGGCCGTTACGTGCACGATGCCATTGGCGTCGATGTCGAAGGTGACCTCGATCTGCGGCACGCCGCGCGGCGCCGGCGCGATGCCGGACAGCTCGAAGGTGCCGAGATTCTTGTTCAGCTGTGCCATCTCGCGTTCGCCCTGGAAGACCTGGATCAGCACGGAGGGCTGGTTGTCCTCGGCGGTGGAGAAGACCTCGGACCGCTTGGTCGGGATCGCGGTGTTGCGCTCGATGAGCTTGGTGAACAGGCCGCCCTTGGTCTCGATGCCGAGGCTGAGCGGGGTGACGTCGATGAGCAGGACGTCCTTGCGCTCACCCTTGAGGACACCGGCCTGGAGGCTGGCACCGAGGGCGACGACCTCATCGGGGTTGACACCCTTGTTGGGCTCCTTGCCGGTGAGCTCCTTCACGAGAGCCGAGACGGCCGGCATACGGGTCGAACCACCAACCAGGACAACGTGATCGATGTCCTCGAGCTTGATGCCCGCGTCCTTGATGACGTTCTGGAAGGGCTGCTTGGTGCGGTCGAGAAGGTCCTTGGTCATCTGCTCGAACTGCGCCCGGGTGAGGGTCTCATCGAGGTGGATGGGGCCGTTCTCGCTCATCGAGAGGTACTGCAGGCTGATGTTGGTGCTCGTCGCGGAAGAGAGCTCCTTCTTGGCCTGCTCGGCGGCGTCGCGCAGACGCTGCATGGCGATCTTGTCCTTGGACAGGTCGACGCCGGTGTTGTTCTTCACGGTGGTGAGCAGGTGCTGGACGATGCGGTCATCCCAGTCGTCGCCGCCGAGGCGGTTGTCGCCGCTGGTGGCCTTGACCTGGATCGTCGCGAAGCCGTCCTCGGGGTCCTTGCCGACCTCCAGGAGGGAGACGTCGAAGGTGCCACCGCCGAGGTCGAAGACGAGGATGAGCTCGTCCTCCTTGCCTTTGTCCAGGCCGTATGCCAGGGCGGCCGCGGTGGGCTCGTTGACGATGCGCAGGACGTTGAGGCCCGCGATCTCACCGGCCTCCTTGGTGGCCTGACGCTCGGCATCGTCGAAGTACGCCGGGACGGTGATCACCGCGTCGGTGACCGGCTCCCCGAGGTAGGCCTCGGCGTCGCGCTTGAGCTTCATCAGCGTGCGGGCGCTGATCTCCTGGGCGGAGTACTTCTTGCCGTCGATGTCCTCGGACTTCCAGTCGGTGCCCATGTGGCGCTTGACGGAGCGGAGGGTGCGGTCAGCGTTGGTGACGGCCTGGCGCTTGGCGATCTCGCCGACCAGGACCTCGCCGTTCTTGGCGAACGCGACGACCGACGGAGTGGTGCGACCGCCTTCGGCGTTCGCGATGATGGTGGGCTCGCCGCCTTCGAGGACAGCGACGGCCGAGTTGGTGGTTCCGAGGTCGATACCGACTGCACGGGCCATGTGGTGGTGCTCCTTGGTTGAGGTTGAGTTGCTTGCACTCAAGTTAGGGACTGTATGCCGCTTGCGCAACTTGGAGTCCGGAAACTTGCGTCTGATTCACTCAACTCTCGACGCCCTGTCATCATTCCCGGCTCGGCAAGTGTCGGATCCCATCTGAGATGTAGGTTCTCGATCTACTTGTCGTTGTCTCACTTTCTTGTCGCAGGCGTGTCGCTGTCTCGCTAACTTGTCGCGTGGGGGGACGCTGGTCCCGTGGCCACGAAGCCGCGCCAGCGGATGGTCGAGTTCCGGTACACGTCCCACACCGGCGAGGACGTGACCACGACGCTGGGCTCGGCTCCGCCGGCGGAGGTGGCCCGGGGACTACCGGTTCGGTCCTTCCCCTCCTATGCCGGGATGGGGCACTATCCAGGTTGGTGGTGGTCAGCCACGGTCGGCGACCACGTGGGCTACGAGAGCCTGCTGGAGCGCGATCGGCTGATGCTTGCCGACTTCGACCGTGACGTGGTGGCCATCTTGAGCCAGCCGTTCGGCATCTCCGGTCGTGACGGTGACGCGCTACGTCGACACGTACCTGACTACCTGCTGCTTCATCGCAACGGAACGGTGGAGGTCGTCGACGTCAAGCCTGCCGACATGTTGGACAAGCCCGATGTCGCGGTGGTTCTCAACTGGACTGGACGATTGCTGGCCGAACGCGGCTGGCGATACTCGATCTGGTCGGGCGCGGATCCGATCGAACTGACCAACGTCCGCTTTCTCGCCCAGGGACGTCGCAGCCGGTTCGTTGATTCCGACGCGATGGCCACGCTGGCCCGTGCAGGTCGCCCTGGTCGCACTCTCGGTGCAGCCCTGGCCGAGGCAGCTCGGTCACCCCACTCCAGTGCCACCCTGCGGGCGGCGCTCATCACGCTGCTCTGGAAGCAGACGTGGCAGGTCGCGCTCGATCAGCCGATCGATATGAGCACCGAGATCCGGATGATTAGAGGGGTCCATGACAAACAGCGCTGTTCTTGAGGTCCGCGTCGGCAGCCGGCTCTGGTTCGACGGGGAGGCGTGGTCGGTGTGCGAGGTCGACGCGGCAACGGTGAGGCTGAACGACGGCGACGGACGGTATCGCACGGTGACCGTGGCAGAGCTGATCGACACTGCAAGTCCCGCCGAGTCCGGGCACCAACAGGACCCCGACGGGCTGCCCCTCCCGCGCAACGTCGCCTGGGCAAGTCTGTCGAGCAAGAAGAGGTCCAGCCTCGAGCGGGAGGTGACGGTCTTCAGCGTCCTGTTGGAGTCCGCGTTGGATGAACGAGCAAGTGCCGTCCGGCGGGACCTACTCGGGCTCGACCCGGTGGTGTCACCGCTGAGCTCGCCGGCCCTGCGCACTGCAGCGGCCGTGGTGGCCGCGTCAGGCATCTTCTGCACCTACGCTGCGCAGCTGGCCATGGGCACCGCCTGGCGCATCGGTGTCGACCCGACAGAACGCACCGAGCTGGTCACCTCCGGGCCTTTCGCGTTCGTCCGCAACCCGATCTTCACCACCGCTCTTATCACCTTCACCGGGCTCGCGTTGGCCTCCCGAACCTTGTTGCCTTGGCGGGCCTGGTCCTGGTCTATGCGGGCATCCAGATGCAGGTCCGCGCCGTCTGAGGAGCCGCACCTGCTGGCCACGCACGGGCGGGCCTATGCCGACTATGCCGCCCGCGTGGGGCGGTTCGTCCCCGGGATTGGACGCCTGCGTCCGACTTCTTGAGTTCCAGGTAGCCACGCTTTAGGCCCTGGGAGTGCCCCAGGGACATGACGTCGCTGGAGGCCAGCGATTGCGGGATGGCGTTTCAGGTCGGTCCGTCTTGGCCACGGGCGTCGGTCACTTGACGGCCATGATCTTGCTGGTAGTGGTCGGAGTCGACGTTCTTGGGGTTGCTGGCGTTCATCAGCCGCATTCACGGTGTAGCGGAAGGCGTCACGTGCTCACCCCCGAGTAGCTGTGCAGGCCGGTGATGAGCAGGTTGACGACGGTGTAGTTCAGGATGATGCAGAGCATGCCGAGGAGTGCCACGTAGGTGGCGTGTCGCTTGGTCCAGCCGCTGGTGGCGCGGGAGTGCAGGTAGGCGGCGTAGACGACCCAGATGATGAAGGTCCAGATTTCCTTGGGGTCCCAGCCCCAGTAGCGGCCCCAGGCCACCTCGGCCCAGATCGCGCCGGTGATGAGGGTGAACGTCCAGAGCGGGAAGGCGAAGATGTGGACCCCGTAGGTCATCGTCTCCAGTTTGTCTCCCTCGGGCAGGCCGGCCAGCCAACCCCGGATGCGGCTTCTCTTCTCGGCTGAGTCGCGGAGCAGGAAGGCGACGCCGAGGGCGGCACCGATGATGAACAGCGCCACGGACAGCGTCGCGAGCGTGACGTGGATGGACAGCCACATCGTGTTGTCCAGGGCGGGCATGAGCTGGGAGGCCTCGGTGTACCAGATCTTGCCCGCGCCAAGGACGGCCATGACTGGCAGCACGACGAAGGGACCGAGCCACAGCCGGTCGCGTTTCAGGCTCCACGTGGAGAAGACGATGAGGGCGAAGGATGCGGCGACGATCGCGAACTCGTACATGTTGCCCAGCGGCCAGCGCTGTACCGACAGGCCACGCAAGATCGTGCCGCCGACGACTCCGAAGGTCGCCAGCCAGGTGAGTTGGAGCCCGATGACGCCCCAGCGGCGGGTGACCTCGGCGGGATGACTGACGGTTGGTGGCTCGACTGCGGCGGTGGTCGGCGTGGTCGAGTCCGTCAGTCCAGTGGCACGGTCGTCATCGACTGTGTCTGCTGGTTGCTCACCGTCGGCGCCAACACCCACGCGGACCTTCTCGCGGGCCTTGACTTTATCGTGGCGTTCCCTGGCGGCCCCGGTGACGGCCAGGTGCGCCGAGAAGGAGATGAGGGCCAGCGCGAGCACGGCCAGGCTGGCCCAGATGGCAATGTCGCTGGCCAGGGCCAGCTGTGGGTCGGTCATACCGTGTCCTTGTCTCGATGGTGGGTTTCAGGAGTAGTGGTCCGGTCACCCGTGATCCTGGTGATCCGGAGTAGGACGTCGTCGACGATGGTCTGGAGTCCTGGATCGCTGCCCTTGGGTTGGCCAGCGACCCTCACGACAGCTTGCACCGACCCTGTGGTCGGGGTGGTCGGCTCGATCCGTACGTAGATCCGGCGTCGCTTGATACCGAGCATCAGGGCCAGGCCGACGGTGGTGGCGATCGCGAAGCCAAGGGCGGGCATCCGGCCCGGGTCGTGCCGCGCCAGCAGCCCGGCCCAGCGGATTATGCCGTCGAACTCCACGGTGGTGCCGTCGGGTAGCTCGAAGTACTCGCCCGGGCGGATCAGCATCGCGACGGGGTTGCCCTCCTCGTCGGTGAGCTGGGTCATCTGGTCGGTGTCGATATTGAAGACCGACTGCGGGCGCCCGTCGGGGAACAGGTTTCCCTCGAATGCCGTCAGTGCCAGCACGGGGTCGACCAGGCCGGGGAAGGAGGACGTCATCCCCAGCTCGGGATCAATGCGCAGGGTCGGTAGGAAGCCGCCGACCAGGCCGAGGCCGGGGTCTCGCGCGGTGACCTTGATGGCGCCCTCGCTGGCGTAGTTGTTGTCCTGTGGGAGGAAGGTGACCGCGTCGGAGTAGAGGACTTCTCCGTCGGGGTCGCGGATGGTCACGATGGGGGCGTAGCCGTTGCCGAGCAGGAAGATGGAGTCTCCGGCCACGGAGATCGGGTGGTTGACTGCGAACTCCTGTTGCTCGGGTTCCTGGCCGGGGACCTCGACGGTGGCCAACCCGTCGAACCTGCGGGGTTGGCCGAACTGGGCGCCGTCGGCCTGGCTTTCGAAGGCTACGTCGAGTTTGTTGAGTTCCACGGTGAACGTGGGAATGTCTCCCTCATCGGCCAACGGGCTGAAGTTGAGCGTGTCGAAGGTGCCGGCAGTGGCCGTCCACGACTGCCCCTCCTGGATGATGATCTCCCCGCGCCAGCCGAACAGGTTACCGGCGGCGAAGGCGACGATCACGCCCAGCAGAGCCAGATGGAAGAGCAGGTTTCCGGTCTCCTTCAGGTACCCCTTCTCTCCGGTGACCCAGAGATCGCCGTCCTCGGCGTCGCGCAGCCGGTAGCCCTTCGCCTTCAGCGCCTCCCGGGCTGCGGCCAGGGCCTCGCGGCCGTCGGTGGCGACGGTTCCGTCGGCGCGGGCGGGCAGTCGGGTCAGACGCTGTGGTGCCGGCGGCGGCTGGGCTCGGATCGAACGCCAGTGTTGGCGCATCCGCGGGATGATGCAACCGACCAGGCTGATCATCAGCAGCAGATAGATCGAGGCGAACCATGGGGAGGAGAACACGTCGAAGAGGAGAACCCGGTCCAGCCAGGGCCCCAGGTCGGGGTTGTTCTCGAAGAAGGTGCGCACTTGGACCGGGTCTACGGAGCGCTGCGGGAATATTGAGCCGGGGAAGGCCGCGGCCGCCAGCAGCAGAAGCAGGTAGATGGCGGTGCGCATGCTGGTGAGTTGCCGCCAGGCCCAACGTGCCCAGCCGGCTGGTCCGAGGCGGGGGCCGCCCAAGGTGGTGCGGTCTTTGGGATAGGACGGCTCGATCCGTTCCGGTGTTCGCGTGCTGGCCATGTCAGATCACCGTGGTGAAGTTGTTGGTCAGTCGGGTCTGGACCCACGCCATGGCCTCGGCCCAGATGCCGGCGATCATGAGCAGGCCGAGGAGGACGAGCAGCCCGCCGCCGACGCGCTGCACGAGCAGGTAGTGGTCGCGCAGCCAGCGCGAGGCGCGGCTGGCCCAGCCCAGCCCGGCGGCGGCGAGCACGAACGGCACCCCCAGTCCCAGGCTGTATGCGGTGCCCAGCACCAGGGCGCGGCCCACCTGGTCGTCCCCCGGGAGGATCGAGGTGCCGAGCGTCTGGATCGCGGCGAGCGCCGGTCCGGTGCAGGCGCTGAATCCCAGGCCAAAGGCGACCCCGAGCAGCGGAGCCCCGGCGATCCCGGCGGCCGGTCGCCATCGCACCGAAACTGATGCTGTCGGCTGCAGCAGCATGACCAGGCCGAGGCCGAGGACGACCGCGCCGGACAGGCGCAGCAGCAGCCCCTGGTGCTGCGCCAGGGCCATGCCCAGGGAGGAGATGACCACGCTCATCGCCATGAAGACGGCCGAGAAACCCATAACGAACAGCAGCGCCCCGACCGTCGGGCGCCACCGCCCCGGCGCGTGAGCGCCCGACATGGGCGGCGCCATTCCCGAGAGGTAACCGACATAGCCGGGGACCAGCGGTAGCACGCACGGCGAGGCGAACGAGACGAGACCTGCCAGCGCGGCGATCGCGGCGGCCAGCAGCAGCGGCCCGCTGAGAACGACCTCGCTCACCGGGCGGACTCACTCTTCAGCACGTCCTCGACCAGGCCGCGCAGCGTCGACGCCTCCACGGGTCCGCTGACCCGGGCGGCGAGGCGCCCCTGTCCGTCGAGGACCATCGTGGTCGGCGTCGCGACGGCCAGCCCCTGCAGCTGGGCGCGGGTGCGCCCGCCGTCGTCCTGGAGCGAGGGGTAGGACACGTCGTACTTCTGCTGGAAGGCCAGGGCGCTGGGTACCGAGTCACGGCTGTTGACCCCGATGAACTGCACCGGCTCACCCGCCTCGGCGAACTCGGTGGCCACCTCCTCCAGGTCCGGCGCCTCCTCCACGCACGGCCCGCACCACGACCCCCACACGTTGACCACCACGACCTCGCCCAGGTGGTCCTGCGAGGACCACGCCTCGTCTTCCAGGGTCGTCCCCTCCAGGGTGATGACGGTCTCGCGCTCCTCCGGCGCCAGCACCTGGATGGTGCCGTCACCGGCGACGTATCCCTTCTGGTCGCCCTGACGCATCTGGTCGTTGATCGTCGAGCCCTCGCCACCGCAGCCGGCCAGGACCACTGCTACGGCCGCGAGCAGGGCCAGGAGGTGCCTGCGGGTCACCGGAGCAGCCCGTCGAAGTCGCCGTGTGCCCCGTTTGCGAGCATGCCTCGCGAGCGCACGACCGAGATCGTCTGTCGGCGAGGCCGTCGACCGCTGGCCGGCTCGAGGGGGTCGGGGCGTCCTGCTCGTCCACCGCCTCGCTCCACCCGGGGTCGCCCTATGGTGCCCATGCCGCTTACCTTCCATCCGCTACCACTCTGCCTGCCGAACGCGATGGTTGAGGGTCGCCACGGTGGTGACGAGCCGGCCACACGGCCGCCCGTGCGACTCTACCCTTTGCTGACAGCAGCGTCACTCGCTACCATCGCCGCATGTCGATTCTAACCCCGCCCGGTGGGTCCCAGCCTGACCCGCCAGGAGCTGGGGGCAACCAGAGGCGCTCCAACCGCCTTGCGGCGCGTGGCCCTCGAGCAGCAGGCGTGTCCGGTTCTGCCCCGGCCGATCCCCGCCAGCGGGTGTCAACGACCCCTGGTGGGCGTCGTGTGGGATGGACAGCAGCGTCCGTGACGAAACTGGCACCGCGTCGCGCCGTCCTGGTGGCCGGTGCCGCGGCGGTGGCGGTGACGGACCTGTTGGTCAAGGCGTGGGCTGAGAGCGCGCTGGAGGCGGGGCTGGCCCTGGGTCCGGTCGACCTCGTGCTGAGTCACAACCCGGGGGTGGCGTTCTCCCTCGGCGCTGACGCGCCGGCCGCACTGGTCGTCGCGCTCACCGGCCTGGTCATCGTCGCGATCGCCGTCGTGGCCTGGCGGGCCGCTCCGACGTGGGACTGTTGGCGGCTCGCCGCAGTGACGGCGATTCTTGGTGGTGGGTGCGGCAACTGGATCGATCGCTCCCTTGACGGTGTGGTGACCGACTATCTGCACAGCGGGTGGTGGCCCACGTTCAACCTGGCTGACACCGCGATCGTCACCGGGGTCGTCTTGCTGGCGCTGCTCGAGCTGCGCTCACCACGGCAGCCGGCCGGGACCGACACCAGTGGCTGACCGCGTGGCCACGTCGCCCGCCTGACCCACCACACACGACCGAAGGCATCACCCTGTGCTCACCTCAGTCCTGCAGGCCTTCGGGCTGTTCATGGCCACCAACATCGACGACATCATCGTGCTGTCACTCTTCTTCGCCCGGGGCGCCGGCTTGCGCGGCACGACCAGGAAGATCGTCGTGGGTCAGTACCTGGGCTTCGGCGGCATACTCGTCGCCTCGGTACTGGTCTCCCTGGGCGCGGTGACCTTCCTGCCCGAGTCGGCGATCGCCTACTTCGGGCTCATCCCGTTGCTGCTCGGCCTGCTGACCGCATGGAAGGTCTGGCGCGGCGACGGAGACGATGACGACCGGGTCGCGGACAAGACGATCAGCGCCCTGACGGTCGCCGGTGTCACCTTCGCCAACGGCGGTGACAACATCGGCGTCTACGTCCCCGTCTTCGTCACCGTCGGCGCCGGCGCGGTCGTGGCCTACTGCGTCGTCTTCCTCGTCCTCGTCATGGTGCTTGTCCTGCTCGCCAAGTTCGTCGCCACCCGTAGGCCCATCGCAGAGGTCCTGGAACGCTGGGAGCACGTCCTGTTCCCTCTGGTCCTGATCGGACTCGGCGTGGCGATCCTCGTCGAAGGTGGCGCCTTCGGCCTGTAGGTAGGGGCGCATCGGTCCCTGCCCTGTCCGAATGGCGTTTGTCGCACCGGGCCAGAGTCTTCTCAGGGTCTGGCTCTACGATCCGCGTCGGGACTTCCCGCATCCTCGGCCAGACTGGCCGATCGTCCGTGTCGCCTGATGAAGGAGTGCCCGTGCGGCGCAACGTGATCCTGTCCCTCCTGCTGATCGCCGTCTTCGTTGCGGTGGTGGCCGTCGCCGTTGGCGTGACCCGCCCGCCGTCCGGCACCGGTGTCGCGGACTCGGCGCGAACGAGCTCGGCCGTGCCGGTCGTGAGGGAGGACAGCCACGTGCTCTCCGACGCCGGTGAGGGCGCGCCGGTGCTGGTGGAGTTCCTGGACTTCGAGTGCGAGGCGTGCCTGGCGGCCTACCCGCTGGTGGAGCAGATCCGCGAGGAGTACGCCGGGGAGCTGACGTTCGTGGTCCGGTACTTCCCGATCCCCAGCCACGCCAACGCGATGAACGCGGCGGTGGCGGTCGAGGCGGCGGCCCAGCAGGGCCGGTTCGAGGACATGTACACGCGGATGTACCAGACGCAGAGCGAATGGGGCGAGCAGCAGGACTCCAAGGCGCCGCTGTTCCGGCAGTTCGCCCAGGACCTCGGGCTGGACATGGCCGCCTACGACGCCGCCGTCGCCGACCCCGCCATCCAGCAGCGCGTGGAGCAGGACCGGCAGGACGGCATGGCACTGGGTGTCCAGGGAACCCCGACCTTCTTCCTGGACGGTGAGCTGCTGCAGCCCACCTCCGAGGGCGACTTCCGCGCCCAGATCGATGCAGCCGTCAACCGCTGAGCCCGCCGCGCTCACCGCTCCTTCCCAGGAGCCCGGCGCGCCGGTCGGGAGGGTCGTGGGGTGGGTCCTGCTCGTGTGCGGCTGGGTCGGTCTGTCGGCGGCGTTCGTGCTGCTGGTGGAGAAGATCCGGCTGGTCGCCGACCCGAGCTACGTGCCCAGCTGCAGCATCAGCCCGCTGCTGAGCTGCGGGTCGGTGATGAGCACCCCCCAGGCGGAGCTGTTCGGGTTCCCCAACCCGATCCTGGGCGTGGCCGGCTTCGCCGCCCTGGTCACCGTCGCCGTCACGATCATCAGCGGCGCCCGGCTGCCGTCCTGGTACTGGATCGGCCTGACCGCGGGTACGGCGCTGGGCACGGTGTTCGTGCACTGGCTCATCTTCCAGAGCGTCCACCGCATCGGTGCGCTGTGCCCGTACTGCATGGTGGTCTGGGTCGTCACCGTGGCCGCGTTCGTCGCGGTACTGGCCCGGTGGTCCCGCGCCGGGGCGCTTCCACGGTGGGTCGGAGACTACGCCGTCACGATCGTCACGACATGGTGCCTGGTGGTCGCGGCTCTGATCGCCGTCCGGTTCTGGGACTACTGGATCACCCTCGCCTAGGACGCTTGCCGCGGCTCAGGCGCCGGGACGGCCGGCATCCGGCTATGATCGGCGCATGACGATGACATCACAGAGCGCACCCGCGCCAGGCGACGGCACCCGAGCTGAAGGGCTCGACGTGGCGGCCGCGCTGTTCCACGGTCTGTCAGACCGGTCACGGTTGGCGATCCTGCAGCACCTGACGCTGGGGGAGCACAAGGTGCGCGACCTCACGGAGCACCTGGGGCTGGCGCAGTCCACGGTCAGTGCGCACCTGGCCTGCCTGCGAGACTGCGGCCTGGTGGTCTCGCGCCCGGAGGGCCGGGCCTCGATGTTCTCGCTGACCAGTGCTCCGGAGCTGCTGGACGTGCTGGACGCGGCGGAGCGCCTGCTCGCGACGTCGGGGTATGCGGTCGCGCTGTGCCCGAACTACGGCGCGGGGACCGCGGGGAACCCGGCCCCCGAGCAGCTGCGCCCCCACGCCGGGCAGGAGGCGGGGGCGTGAGCGGGCCGCAGACGCCGCAGCGGGAGGTGGCGGTGGACGCGTGCGGATGCGAGGCTCCCGTCGCCCCACCAGCTCGAGCAGGAGAGGTCGAGGAGCCGGCGACCCGGCTGTGGCAGGTGCGGGAGGTGCAGCTGGGTCTGGCCTCCGGTGCGCTGCTGCTGGCCGGGTTCCTCGCCGGGCTCGGGGGATGGGAGACCGTCGAGCTTGTGCTCGCCGCGGCGGCGCTGCTCGTGGGTGGCTCCACGTTCGTGCCGGGTGCGCTGCGCCGTCTGGCGCGCGGCAAGCTCGGCGTGGGTCTGCTGATGACGATCGGCGCGGTCGGGGCGACCCTGCTGGGGCAGGTCGAGGAGGCTGCTGCGCTGGCGTTCCTGTTCTCCCTGAGCGAGGGCCTGGAGGAGTACTCCCTGGCCCGCACCCGGCACGGCCTGCGGGCGCTGTTGGACCTGGTGCCCAAGGAGGCGAGCGTGCTCCGCGACGGCCGGGAGCTCGTGGTGGACCCGGCACAGCTGGTCATCGGCGACGTGATGGTGGTGCGGCCCGGGGAGCGGCTGGCGACCGACGGGACCGTGCGGACCGGTCGAAGCGCCCTGGACACCTCGGCCATCACGGGTGAATCCATGCCGGTGGAGACCGGGCCGGGCAAGGACGTCTTCGCCGGGTCGATCAACGGCACCGGCGCCCTGGAGGTGGAGGTCACCTCCACCGCGCAGGACAACTCGCTGGCCCGGATCGTGCACGTCGTGGAGGCCGAGCAGTCCCGCCGCGGCGCCACCCAGCGACTGGCCGACCGGATCGCCCGCCCGCTGGTGCCGGGCATCCTGGTCGCCGCAGGCCTGACGGCCCTTCTCGGCGCGCTCCTGGGCGACCCGTCGGTGTGGGTGCACCGGGCCCTGGTGATGGTCGTCGCCGCCTCTCCCTGCGCGCTGGCGATCTCGGTGCCGGTCACCAGCGTCGCCTCGATCGGGGCCGCCAGCCGCCGCGGGATCCTGGTCAAGGGTGGCGCCGCCATGGAGACCTTGGGCAGGGTGCGCACCGTCGCCCTGGACAAGACCGGCACCCTGACCCGCAACCGGCCGGCCGTGGTCGACGTCGCCACCAGCGCCGGGACCGACCGGGAGCAGGTGCTGGCCTGGGCGGCCGCGCTGGAGGCCCGCAGCGAGCACCCGCTCGCCGCAGCGATCCTGGCCGCCGCCGACCGGGCGCCTGCCGCGCAGGACGTCGACGCGGTGGTCGGCGCCGGGCTGGTCGGGACCGTGGACGGTGCCCGGGTCCGGCTGGGCAAGCCCGACTGGGTCGACCCGGGCACCCTGTCCGGGGACGTCATCAGTATGCAGCGGGCGGGGGCGACCGCGGTCGTGGTCGAGGTCAACGGTCAACCGGTCGGCGCGATCGCCGTCCGGGACGAGCTGCGGTCCGAGGCCGCCGAGGTCATCGCCCGCTTCCGCGACCGCCGCTACACCGTGGCCATGCTCACCGGCGACAACCACGCCACCGCCGCAGCGCTGGCCGCCCAGGCCGGGATCGAGCAGGTGCACGCCGACCTGCGCCCGGAGGACAAGTCGAAGGTCGTCACCGGGCTGCGCGCCCACGGCGCGACCGCGATGGTCGGCGACGGCGTCAACGACGCACCAGCGCTGGCGACCGCGGACGTCGGCGTGGCGATGGGCGCCATGGGCACCGACGTGGCGATCGAGACCGCCGACGTGGCCCTGATGGGCGATGACCTGCGGCTGCTGCCGTTGGCGTTCGACCACGCTCGCCGCACCCGGACGATCATGCTGCAGAACGTCGTGCTGTCCCTGGTCCTGATCGCGGTCCTCATCCCGTTGGCCCTGTTCGGTGTGCTTGGCCTGGCAGCCGTGGTGCTGGTCCACGAGCTGGCCGAGGTCCTGGTCATCGCCAACGGCGTCCGCGCCGGACGCACCCGGCAGCTGCCCACCCTGACCGCCTCCCCGGCGGATCCCGCCCGTCTGGAAGGAGCGACTGCATGAGCGCCGGTCACGACCACGGCGTCGGGACCAGCCACAGGGGCCGGCTGGCGGTCGCGTTCGCGATCACCGCGACCATCCTGGTCGCCGAGGTGATCGGTGCCGTGTGGACCGGCTCCCTGGCGTTGCTGGTCGACGCGGGGCACATGCTCACCGACGCCGCCGGGCTGGCCATGGCACTGGTCGCCGCGTCGCTGGCGCTGCGCCCACCCACCCCGGCCCGGACCTGGGGGTTCCGCCGTGCAGAGGTCCTCGCCGCCGGCGCCCAGGCGACCGTGCTCCTCGGGGTCGGGATCTACGCCTTCGTCGAGGGCGTACGGCGGCTCTACGAACCGCACGAGGTCAGCTCCACCGGCCTGCTCCTCTTCGGCATCGTCGGCCTGGCCGGCAACATCGCCTCGATGCTGGTCCTCAGCACCGGTAGGGCCGCGAACCTGAACATGCGCGCCGCGTTCCTCGAGGTCGTCAACGACGCCCTCGGGTCCGTGGCCGTCATCATCAGCGCCATCGTCATCGCGACCACCGGGTGGGTCCGCATCGACGCGATCGCCGGCATGGTCATCGCCGCCCTCATCGTGCCCCGGGCGATCGCCATCCTGCGCGAGGCCGGCCACATCCTGCTGGAGTCGACCCCCAAGGGTCTGGACCTGGACGACGTCCGTGCCCACCTGCTCGCCGTCCCGCACGTTCAGGACGTGCACGACCTGCACGCCTCCACCATCGCCACCGGACTGCCCGTGCTGACCGCCCACGTCGTCCTCGACGAGGAGTGCTTCACCGACGGCCACGCCGCCGAGATGCTCGCCCAGCTCCAGGACTGCGTCGCCGCCCACTTCACCGTCAGCATCGAGCACTCCACCATCCAGCTCGAACCCCCGCACCACGCCGAACGCGAGCACGCCGCCCATGCATAGGCTGGCCCGTCCGGTCCGGACGGGCCATGGATACTTCCTGCTGGTGCTCGCGGCACGCATGCTGCTCGGTCTGCTGGGCGGTGCCGCCCTGTGGCTGGCGTTCCCGGGGAACGACGTGTGGTGGCTGGCGATCGTCGGGTGCGCTGCGCTCGCGCTGGCCACGGCCGGGGCGTCTTGGTGGGTCGGTGCGCTGTCCGGGTTGCTGTTGGGACTGGCCTGGTTCACGCCGATGTTCACCTGGGCCGGCACCTACGCCGGCGCTCCGGCCTGGCTTGCCATGAGCGTGGCCTCCGCCTTCTACCCGGCCGCCCTCGGCGTGCTGCTGACGCTGCTGCAGCGCACGGGCGCGGTCCGCCCCGTCGTCGGTGCCGCGGCGTGGGTACTGATGGAGTGGGCACGCTCGGTCACCCCGTTCGGCGGCTTTCCCTGGGCACGGCTGGGCTTCAGCCAGGCGGACTCACCGATGCTCGGCGCCGTCAGCCTCCTGGCAGTCCCGGGATTCGGCTTCCTCCTCGCCTTGACCGGTGGTCTGCTCGCCGTGGCCGTGCAGCGGTTCCTCGCACCTGGGCGCACGCACCTGGGCAGGGCCACCGGAGCGCTGGTTGCTGCCGCTGTCCTGGTGGTCGGGCCGGTGCTGGTTCCCCGCCCGACCGGGGGAGAGCCGGTGCGCGTGGCCGCGCTCCAGGGAGACATCCCCGAGGGGTACACCCGGACCCTGACCGCCGAGCCGGGGACGATGCTCAACCGGTATGCCGACCGCACCCACGAGCTAGCGGCCCGTGTCGACGCCGGCCAGACTGCGGCTCCGGACCTGGTCGTGTGGCCCGAGGGCGCCACCGACCTGGACCCGCTGGACCCGCGGGTCGGCCAGGCGGCCACCGACCAGATCATGGCGGCAGTGGAAGCCGTCGGCGCCCCGCTGGTGCTCGGTGGCCTGTCCCGACAGGGCGGTGCCGGGCCACCCGCCAACATGGTGTTCAGCTACCTGCCCGGGCTAGGGCTCGACCAGACGTACAGCAAGATCTATCTGGCGCCCTTCGGTGAGGTCATGCCGCTGCGCCCGCTCCTGAGGCACCTCAGCCCGTGGGTGGACCGGATCGTCGACCTCAGCGCCGGCGACCGCCCCGGCGTGGTGCCGGTGCCGCTTGCCGACGGCCGGCCCGTGGACCTGGGCCTGGCCATCTGCTTCGAGATCGTCGTGGACCGGGCAGTGCGCGACCTCGTCACCGGCGGCGCGCAGCTGCTCGTGGTCCCCACGAGCAACGCCTGGTTCGGCGAGGGAGACCAGTCCGTGCAGCATCTGGCCATCTCCCGGGTCCGGGCGGTCGAGTACGGCCGCTCCGTCGCGCACGTCAGCAACGTCGGTGTCTCCGGACTCATCACCCCGGACGGAGTCGTTCACCAACGCAGCGACCCGTACACCCAGGCGACCCTGCTGGGGCAGCTGCCGGTGCGCACCGAGCAGACCCTCGCCGTCCACACCGGCCCCTGGGTCGTACCCGCCGCCGCCCTCGTCGTCGCCGTTGGGCTCTTCTGGCAACCACGGCGACGGCTGCCTCGCCGTGGATCACCCGGGGCCCACACAGGCGCCTGATCCAAGGTGGGGGCCATCACGCCAGGGGCGGCTTATCCGTGGCGTACGGCAGAGAGTCCGACCCCGACGGCCACGCTCGCCGCGAGGAAGAGCGTGAAGAAGCGATACAGGCCCACGGCTGCTCCCCCGCCACGCACCGCGGTCGCGAAGAGTACGAGGGCCGCCAGCAGCACCAGCCCCCCAACGGCGACCACCACGGGGATCCCGGGCCTACCACCGACAAGAACGATGCCGCTACCGAGGTTCCACGCCATGACCTCGGACCAGACTCGCCACGACGCCAGGTCCGACCCGCCCACGAACGCCTGACCGCCAGCAAGGACGATCTGGCCGACCCCGACCACTAGCACGAGGTAGGCAGCTGCCCATGACCCCATGGGCAGCGCCAGAGGCCCTGTGACGGCAGCGAGCAACCCACCCAGCACGACCCCCACGGACCCGAGGTCCAGGAAGGGTCGATAGCTGGTCCAGACCTGCCGGTCCACCACGAACTCGGCTGGCTCAGCACGGGACATGCGATACCTCTCCGAAGACTGCAACGACCCGGTCCCCGCGACTCCGCGGCCCCGGGCGACGGATGAACCACGCCTCGGCGGGGCAACCAGAACCGGGGCACCGCAGGTACAGCGGCAACCTGCAAGCACACGGTAGGTGTCAATGGCCAGTTGTAGGCGACCGGTGCTTCACCAGTTGGCCGCTGAGCCGAGTTGGACAGGCTCGCCGGTCACCGGCGTTCCGGACACCACATCTGCAGCCCGACGAGGGCCCGGGCTATCGGCACGATGCGCAAGGGCAACCGCACTGAGGGCAGGCTGCAGGGCATTTACGTGCGCCGGTTCCGCGCGCTGGAGCCGACCGCCGATGAGACCGCGGGCCACGTGTTGTGGCAGGAGAAATAGCAGTCTGTCGGGAAGTCTTGCGCTCGTCCCGTTCCGGACCGGGACGGTGGTTTCGCGTCACCGTCACCCCGATCGCTGGCGGGACTCAGGTGGACCTCGTCCTCGGCAGCGTGGTCTGGGGCAGGTCGCAGCGGCTGCTACGACCCCCATCATCCGGCTCGGGCAACTGCTCGCGAGCCGCAACGCTCTCTATCGACTCGGGATGGTGATCGAGGAAGATGCGGGGAGCGCCCCCCGCTAGCCGCCCACGAACCGATGCTGCCGACCCCCAGCCAGCCTGGTCTGCAGATCAGGGCCGAGATTCCGACAAGTTGTTGAGACAGCCGGAGTCTCACCAAGATGTCGCTGCGCAGGTCAGTGGGCTGCGCGCCCGACAGGTCGCCCGAGAACCTACAAGTGGGCTGTCGGATCCCAGGAGATGTCCACCGCTCCATCGGACAGGTCGCCGCCGGCCCTCGCCCGATATACACCGCGCCCACCTGTCGCGCCGTCGTCACTCGGTGGTTTCATGGGCGCATGCATCGTCGCCGGGGTGGGATGGTGGCGCTCCTCACGTTCGTGGCGGCCGTGGTCGCCTTCACATGGATGCACAGCCGCCTTGGAGGTGACGACGCCGTGGCGCTGGCCAACGCCCGGCAGCTCATCGGGCTCGAACGAACACTCGGGGTGGACATCGAGCTCGGCATGAACCGTTGGCTCGCGAGGCGTGCCGTGCTCGTCACGTCGGAGGTGTATCTGTACCGGCTCTACTACCTGCCCGTCGCCGTGACGACCCTGTACTTGTGGTTGCGGCACCGTGAGATCTTCGTCCGGGTCACTCGAGCTTGGTTCGTCGTGGCCGCCCTAGCTTTGCTGGTCTACTGGCGCTTCCCCGTAGCCCCGCCGCGGTTCTCGACACCGGGCACGATCGACATCGTCGCCGCACATGACCTGCTCGGGTCGCATCCGAGCAAGTCGGTCGGCGGGAATCTGAACTCGGCGTTCCCGAGCATGCACGTCGCCTGGTGCCTGTGGGTCGCGTACGGCCTTCACCTGGCGGGATCGCGGTGGTGGCCATGGTTGTTGCCGGTCGCAATGGCAGCCGTCGTACTGACGACGGGGAACCACTACGTCCTCGACATTGCCGCGAGCTGCGCCCTAGTCGGGCTGGCCCACATCGTGACCCGACCACGGTCCACCGGCAACATCCCTGTTCTTGGGCGTGAGTGAAGGACGGCGCGCGACAGGCGGCATGAGCGCGCAGGGTTTATCTGCGGAGTTCGTAGAACGCGTGGGGCCGGCCGCCATGCTTACGCTCGCCGACGAAGGTGAACCCACAGGTCGCTGTGCTCCCATCGCCCGCAATAGCTCCTCACGCACCACCGCAGTATGCGGGTCAGCTGACGGTCTGCGTGGGGAAGTTTGCTGCTCCCCTGGCGACAGTGAAGTTCCCCAGGGCGGCCGCACCCGGACGGCACACTTGTCGTCATGCCCATCGCGATCGCCGTGGCCGTCCTCGTGCGCGACGGGCGGGCTCACGGCCTGGCGTGGTTCACCGCTGACGAGATCGGCCACCTCACCCTGGCCGACCCGTCCGGTCGGGCCCTACTGCAGGCCGCAGCCCGTTCCTCAACCACCTAGATCAGCCTTTGACGACCAGTGACAAGATGACCACTCGTGTCGTTAGACGTGGTCACCGAGGGGCTCGGGCGCGCGCTGCCGATCGTGGCCTTCCTGCTGGCGATCACCGCGGTCGCAGAACTCAGTGATCGCGCCGGAGTCTTCGATGTCATCGGGCATTGGATCGCTCGGCACGGACGACACCGGATGTGGCTGCTCTGGCTGCTCTTTTCGGGCTTCGCGGTGACATGCACGATCTTCCTCAGTCTCGACACCACCGCCGTCCTCCTCACCCCGGTCGCCCTCGCCGTCGCCAATCAGATCGGCGTCCCGCCGCGACCCTTCGCCCTGACCACGCTGTGGATCGCCAACACCGGCTCGCTTCTCCTGCCCGTCTCCAATCTGACGAATCTGCTTGCTTTGCAACGCCTTGAGATGTTGGGGGTGGATCACACGGCATACGTCCGCCTCGCCCTCGCGCCCGCGATCGCGAGCATCGCGATCACCCTCGCGGTCATCGCGGCCCTGCACTGGCGCGACCTGGGCACGCGCTATGCCGTGGACCCACCGGCCGATCCGCATGACCGGTTCTTGCTTCGCTGCGCGGCCCTCGCATGCCTGGTCATCGGCCCCGCCTTCGCCGCAGGCTTGCCGCCGTGGGCCGTCGCTGCCGCCGCCGCGCTGGTCCTGGCCGCGGCGACCGCGTGGCGGGCCCCGCAGCACCTGAAACACCTCAACCTGCCGTGGCTGATGGCTCTCGCCTTCGCCGCGCTCACGATCGGGGTCGCCGCCGCGCACGACGCCGGACTCCTCACCCCACTGCTCAATCTGGCGGGAACCGGCACCACGGCGCCTGACCTCCTCAGGGCCGCAGGCACCTCGGCCCTCACCTCGAATGCCATCAACAACCTGCCCGCCTATCTCGCCCTCGAACCCGCCGCGGCGGGCGATCGGCTGCGTCTGATGGCCGTTCTCATCGGCACCAACGCCGGCCCGCTCGTCACCCCATGGGCCTCCCTCGCAACGCTGCTCTGGCTGCAGCGTTGCCGGGCGGCCGGAGTGCGCTGGCGGCTGTGGCGCCTCGCGCTCGGCGGCTTCACCTGCGCATCGCTCTCAGTGCTCGGCGCGACGCTCGCCGTGCGCCTCGTCTCGAGCTGATAGCGCCTGGATGGCCCTCGCGGCCCGCCGAAGCTTCCAAGCTATAGGCCGGCGCCCGTTCGGTAGTGTTTCCGAATGGACATGCTGAGCGGGGATGCCATCGCCGGTGCGGGGCTGCGTGAATGGCGCAAGCTGGCCCAGGGGCTGCACGCGCGGTATGCCGTGCCGGACTTCGCCGGTGGCGCGCGTTTCGTGGCCGCCATCGGGAGCGTGGGTGACGCCCACGGCCACTACCCGAGAGTGTCGATGGGGCCCGGCTATGTCGACCTGAAATTGTCCACGGCCGACGCCATCTATCGCGATGACGACGGCGTGGAGCACATCGTGGAGTGGGTCACCCAACGGGATGTCGACACGGCCGCGGCGATCACAGCCTGCGCCGGCGACCTCGGCCTCACCGCCGAGCCAGACGCCGTCAGCGTCATCGAACTTGGTTTGGACACAGCGGATTCCTCGCAGATCGCGCCCTTCTGGGCCGCGCTGCTGACGGGCGACGCCGATGCCCGAGGACGCGGAACCCCAGGCGACGAAATCCGCGATGCCACCGGACGCAGCCCAAATCTGTGGTTCGGTGATGCTCCAGAAGCCAGCGGCCAACGCTTCCACCTCGAGGTCTATGTGCCGCGCTCCGTCGCCGCCGCACGGCTTGCCGATGCTCTGGCCGCGGGCGGCACCATCGTTGATGACAGCGAATCACCTGGCCTGACCGTCCTTGCCGATTCTCAGGGGAATCTCGCTGTCCTCTGCGTTGCCGAGCCTGCCCTCCCCGAGGACTAACCACTCCCACCCTGAGGCCATCTCGGTCAGACCGGGTGGCCCTCGGTGGTGACCCTCACAGTGGCGCCGCGAGCACAGCAATAGCGTCGAAGTATGTCCGCCCAGCCCCTCCACATCTCCTCTCAGGACAGCCTTTCCATCCGTCGCCGCTACGCCCATCCGTGGCGGTTCTTCTTCCTCGCCACGGCGATTCCGTGGGCCCTGTGGATTCCCGCCGCGTATGCCAGCCACGACGGCACCGGCTGGGGCGGCCTGGTCGCGACCCTCGGCATACTCGGCCTGTGCGCACCGCTCGCCGTGGCCTTCTGGATGACCCGCCAAGACCCCCTGATGCGCAGCGACATGCTGCGCCGGCTCTGGGATTTCCGTGGGGTCCGGCCGGCTTGGGTACTCGCCGCGGTCGGCATGATGCCGGCGGCAATCGTTGTGGCGACGTTGATCTCGCTCGCTTTCGGCCACTCCGCCGACCAGTTCGCCCTGCGCGGCGGAGTCACTTTCTCCGCCGGCATCCTGCCCGGTTGGATCGTGCTGGTTCTCGCGCCGATTGTCGAAGAGCTCGCGTGGCACTCGTATGGCACCGACGCCCTACGGACCCGGTTTTCGATCGTCGGGGCGTCGCTGGTTTTCATCCCGATCTGGGCGATCTGGCACCTGCCGCTGGCCTTTGTCGCCGGCTCCTCGCAAAGTGAGACCGCGGCCGAGGGCTGGATCTATGCACTGAACTTCCCGCTGAGCATGATCCCGTTCGTGCTCCTTATGAACTGGATCTATTACCGCGCCAACCGCAATATCACGCTGGCCGTGCTCTTCCACCTCGCCGCCAATCTCATCACTCAGGTGCTGGCGACCGATCCCGATACCGAGGTGATCGCCACCGGAGTGCTCCTGATCGCCACGGCCGGGGTCGTATGGCGCGACCGCGCCTTCCTCTTCGCCCGCGGGCTCGCCAGGGAGTAGGCCCTGAGCTTCGAGCAATGAGTCAGGGCGCGTTAGGCGTCAGCCAGGAGGGAGTCCACAGCCGCGAGGTAGCGATCCGATGCCTCCGGACCGAGCACCGCACGGTGCACGAGATACCCCTGGGCCAGACCCAGGAAGGCCGCGACCTGCTTTCGAGCCCGCGCGCCAGCGCTTCGCCGCGTGGCACCGCGCGCGACAAACCATTCGGTGAGATACACCTCGAAGCCCTTCATCAGCTTCTCCACGGCCGACATAGCGACCGGCCGCATCGACCCGCCCGCACCGGCCGCACCCCAGATCTGGAGCACGAGCCCGCCATCAACGATTTCTGGGGGCATTGCGTCGATCAGTCGCCGAAGCAGTTGGGCGGGCGTGGGGAGCGGCGTGGTGTGGGCGAGCGCCATGAGTTCCGCGCTGCGCCCGATCATCACCCGCTCGGCGACCTCGATGAGGAGCGCGTCCTTGCCGTCGAAATGCCCATAGATCGCGCCAGCAGACATGCCAGATTCCCGGATGATGTCGGACATCGCCAGATCCACCAGACCCTTGCGTGATGCGACATCAATCGTTGCGTCGATGATCCGGCCGCGTACGGCCGCGCGCTGGGCGTCTGAGATCTTTGGCACCTCCTCATTGTGACAAACAGAACGTTCGTTTTACAAATGTCCATGACGCGTGCATTCTGGATAACGATCGAACATTCGCTTTAAGGAGACCGCGTGTCCAACGCCATCACAACCCCCGCCGTGACCCCATGGCATGCGACCATCCGCACCGCCGTGCTCGCCTCGGTCGCGGTCCTTATCGTGCTCTTGGCCTTTCTGTGGCCGAGCTACACCAGCAAGGTCAAGGATCTACCGATCGTCGTTGCCGGACCGACTGCCGCAACGGCGCAACTAACCCAGGCCCTCAGCGCGACCGGCGCCTTCGAGATCACGGCCGGAACCGACCGTGCCGCCGCCGTGACGGCGATCGAGAAGCGGGAGGCCTATGGCGCCATCGTGACGGGCCGAACCGGAATCGAAGTGCTCACCGCAAGTGCCGCGAGCCCCGTTGCGGCACAGGCACTTACGGGCGTTTCGCAGAAGCTGGCCGCCCAGGCAGCCGAGCAGGCCAAGGCGAGTGGTCAGGCCGCACCCGCCTTCACGACCACTGACATCGTCCCCTTCGGCGAGAAGGACCCCCGGGGCAGCAATCTCGCCGTGGCTGGACTCCCCCTCGCCATGGGCGGGATGCTCGGGGGTGTCCTCGTCTCACTCCTGGTGACCGGCCACAAACGCCGGCTCGGCGCCGTCGCGGCATATGCCGTGGTCGGGGGCCTGGCCCTCGCCGCCGTCCTCGGCCCCTGGCTGCACGTGCTGACCGGCTCATACCTCGGCGCCGCCGCCATCATCGGCGCGGCCCTCTTCGCGACCGCGGCGCTCATCGTCGGCCTGCACGGCCTCATCGGGCAGCCCGGCATCGCTATCGGTGCCGTCATCACCCTCTTCCTCGGCAACCCGCTCTCGGGAATGTCGCTGCCCAAGGAGTTCCTGCCTTGGCACTGGGGCGAGATCGGCCAGTTCTTCGTCCCTGGCGCCTCCGGGACGCTCCTGCGGCTGGAGTCCTACTTCCCCAATGCGTCGATGACGCACGGCTGGCTGGTTCTCGCCGCCTGGTCGCTGGTGGGGGTCGCAATGTTGTGGTTCGGTCCGCGCCGCGATGACGAGGGCATGCGCCACGAGCACCCGAGCGCGGCCCAGGTCACTGCTTGACGCCGAGCCCCGAGCCGGTGAGGTCGTCAGGTTCAGCCCAGATCGTCAGGTTGACCTGACGAACTCGGCCGAATGTGACGACCTCAGGTCGAGTTCGTCACTTTGGGCGGGAATCGTCGGCGGGTCGGCCTGCATACAGCAAACTCGCCGTGCCGTCCCCCGCGGTCGCCCACTCGCTCAGCTCGATGACCGCCAGGGCCGAGGTGGGCATCGGCTCGTAGCGCCCGGTCAACATCTCGACCAGTTCCGACATCGCCGGATTGTGGCCGGTAATCGCCAGCCGATTCACGGAATCCCCTGTCCCCCGGACTAATTCGAGCAGTTCCTCGCCGTCGAAGGTGTATGCCGCCTCCGCCGAGATGACGTCCGTCTCGCTCTCTGCCCACGCCCCTGCGACCAGATCCCACGTCTGCCGCGCCCGCGCGGCGGGTGACACCAACGCCTGCTCGGGGATCAGGTCGTGGTCGGCGATCCACCGTCCCGTCGCCGGTGCTTGCCGGCGACCCCGCGCTGCCAGGGGGCGATCTCGGTCGCTCGCCGCGATGTCCCAGTCGGATTTCGCGTGCCGGATCAACAGGAGCGTCTTGGCCATGGCCGCAAGCTAGCCCGGCACCACCCGGTCGCACCGGGGCAGCGCGCGGATGGCACGGCATACGGGATGATTTGTCGTGTGAGCGTTGTGGATCGGGTGGATCGCTTCCAGCGACGGCACCCGGTGCTCGGTTTCCCGCTCGCGGTGGCCTGGAAGTTCTTCGACGATTCCGGCGGCTACCTGGCGGCGCTCTTGACCTATTACGGCTTCATCTCGCTCTTCCCGCTGCTGATCCTCATCTCGGCGATCCTGTCGGTCGTCCTGGTGAACAATCACGACCTGCAGCAGCGGATCATCGAATCCGCCCTGCGGCAGGTTCCTGTCGTGGGTGACCAACTTGGCGATCCGAAATCGTTGTCCGGCGGGCCAGTTGGCGTGATCGTCGGAAGCGCGGCGTCGATCTATGGCGCCCTCGGGGTCGGCAATGCGCTGCAGTACGCGATGAACACCATTTGGTCGATCCCGCGCAATTCGCGCCCGAATCCTGTTCTCTCGCGGGGTCGTAGCCTGTTGATCGTCCCTGTCGGACTTCTGCTCGTCGTCGCGACGACGGCCATCGCGACCATCGGGGCGACCTACGATCTGGGCGCGGCCAACAACTGGCTAGTCCTGCTGGCGACCGTCCTGCTCAATACCGGAATCCTCTATCTCGTCTATCGGATCGGCGTCGGCGCGGCACAGCGCCGGCACCTCGTCGTAGGCTCGATGGTTGCGGCCATCCTCCTGCAAATCCTGCAAAGTTATGGCGTGGTCTATGTCGGCCGGGTCGTGCGCGATGCCTCGGCGACCAATAGCGTCTTCGGCTTCGTCCTCGGGTTGATGGCCTTCATCTATCTGGCCGCGCTGATCCTCATCATCGGCGCCGAAATTAATTCGGTCTCCGCCAAGAAGCTCTATCCGCGAGCGCTGCTCACCCCCTTCACCGATCACGTCGACCTCACGGAAGCCGACAAGCGCCAGTACGCCGCGCAGGTTCGCGCTATGCGCACCAAAGGGGCTCTTCGAACTTGACCGGGCACGGGTGCCCTGCGTGGTGACGCGGTAGGGCCCGTGACCTCGGTGATCATGGCTG
>JAIUPO010000033.1 GCA_020160805.1 Actinomycetota bacterium
CGGTGGCTTGTGGAAGCGCCGTCGCTCAACGGATAAAAGGTACCCCGGGGATAACAGGCTGATCTTGCCCAAGAGTCCATATCGACGGCATGGTTTGGCACCTCGATGTCGGCTCGTCGCATCCTGGGGGTGGAGTAGCTCCCAAGGGTTGGGCTGTTCGCCCATTAAAGCGGTACGCGAGCTGGGTTTAGAACGTCGTGAGACAGTTCGGTCCCTATCCGCTGTGCGCGTAGGAAACTTGAGAAGGGCTGACCCTAGTACGAGAGGACCGGGTTGGACGAACCTCTGGTGTGTCAGTTGTCTTGCCAAAGGCACGGCTGATTGGCTACGTTCGGAAGTGATAACCGCTGAAAGCATCTAAGCGGGAAGCACGTTTCAAGATGAGGTTTCCATGGGCTTTGCCCGAGAGGCTCCCAGTAGACGACTGGGTTGATAGGCCAGATGTGGAAGTGCGGCAACGCATGTAGCTGACTGGTACTAATAAGCCGATAACTTGACCAACACATCGCAAGATGTATTAGATTTTGCTCGCGTCCACTGTGCAGTTCCCGAGATACGGTCGGGAACAGATTGATATCTCCATAGAGTTTCGGCTGTCATAGCGAAGGGGAAACGCCCGGCTCCATTCCGAACCCGGAAGCTAAGCCCTTCAGCGCCGATGGTACTGCACTGGTGACGGTGTGGGAGAGTAGGACGCAGCCGGACAAACATTAGTCAAAACGCCCTCCCGGAAACGGTCGAGGGCGTTTTGCATTTTCCGGGCCATGGTGGCCTCGGAGCTGATTTGAGAGGATGCCGCCGTGAGCGAGCACGACAACGAGCGCGCGGGGCGCGGATCTGACCGCCGCGGTGGCGATGGCCGACGTAGCGACCGGCCCACGAACGACGGCGCGAGTGGTCGCCGGGATAGCAGTGATCGGCGCGGCCCGCGTGATGGTGGTGACCGTTGGGGCAACCGGACCGATCGCCCCCAGCGCACGGACCGGTACGACCGAGGGGAGCGGCCCGAGCGGCGTACTCCACGTGACGGTGATGACCGGCGCGGCCCCCGGGACGGCGGTGGTGACCGTTGGGGCAACCGGACCGATCGCCCCCAGCGCACGGACCGGTACGACCGAGGGGAGCGGTCCGAGCGGCGTATTCCACGCGATGGTGATGATCGGCGTGGTCGCCGTGATGCGGACCGCCGAGGCCCGCGTCCCGGAGGGGACCGTTGGGGCAACCGCACCGATCGGCCGCAACGATCAGAGCGCTACGACCGCGGTGACCGTGCCGAGGGGCGTCCGGGTCGTGACGATTCTCGAGGTGCACGGCCGGACGGCAGCCGTGGCGGGCGGGACGAGCGCGATCTGCGGCCGCGGTATATCGACCGGCGCGAGCCTGGTGCCGATCGGCCACGGGAGTTGCCGATTGAGGAAGGCGTTACCGGCAAGGAATTGGACCGCGAGGTCTGGACTCAGCTTCGCACTCTGACAAAAGAGAACGCCGAGGGCGTCGCGCAACACCTGGTCATGGTTGCGATCCGGCTGGCCGAAGACGATCTGGACGCGGCCATGGGTCATGCCGAGACCGTCGTGCGCCGAGCCGGCCGTGTGCCGGCGGCTCGCGAGGCGATGGGAATGGTCGCGTACCGCCAAGGCGATTTCGCCCGGGCGCTGACCGAGTTCCGTACCGTGCGTCGGCTGAGTGGATCGTCGCACCTGCTGCCGCTGATGGTCGACTGCGAGCGCGGTCTAGGCCGCGGTGATCGCGCCCTGGCCCTTGCTACCAGCCTTGAGGCGCGAGAGCTGGGTGCGGCGGAGCAGGCAGAACTGCTGATCGTCGTCGCCGGCGTCCGCCGAGACCTCGGTCAGATCGACGCCGCGGTCCTCATGCTTGAGCGCGCGGTCTATGGGCCGCCTCGGCCGTGGAGCGCCCGCCTCTACTACGCCTATGCTGATGCCCTCACGGAGAAGGGTGACGTCGACGGCGCGCGCAAATGGTTCGCGATGGCAGCCGCGGCCGACACCGAGCTCGTCACCGATGCGGCCGAGCGTCTCGACGAGCTCGACGGCATCATCGTCGTGGACCTCCACGATGACCTCGATGAGGATGACGACTTCGAGGACCACGAGGACTTCGAAGACGACGAGGACGAAAACGTCGACGATGCGGGCACTATTGACGCTGTCGGCATCGACGATCGCGACCGAGAGCCAGAACCAGCCCAGGACCGCGATGCCTGACACGGCGGGCGGGCCGGGGAGCCTGGTAGCGGCATACGACGGGATCGTCTGCGACCTTGACGGGGTCGTCTATCGCGGCCCGGCGGCTGTTCCGGGCGCCGTTGAGGCGCTCGGCGAACTGGCCGTGCCGATCGTCTATGCGACGAACAACGCCTCGCGGCCCCCGGCCGCGGTGGCCGCGCATCTGCGCGAGCTCGGTCTGGCGACTGAGGCCGGCGCGGTCGTCAACTCCTCGATGGCCGGGGCAGCCGAGATCGCACGGCGAGTGCCGCCGGGCAGCCGAGTGCTGGCGATTGGCGGTGTTGGCGTCGCGGAAGCCTTGGCCGCGGTGGGTCTGGATCCGGTCGGCGACGCGACCGAGCCGGTGGCGGCGGTGCTGCAGGGCTACGGCCCGGACGTGCGGGCCACGGACCTGGCGGAAGCGGCATACGCCGTGGGCGGGGGAGCGCAGTGGGTCGCGACGAACACCGACCTGACCCTGCCGACCGACCGTGGCATCGCCCCAGGAAATGGCTCGCTCGTCCACTGTGTTGCGCTGGCGACCGGGCAGCAGCCCTTCGTCGTGGGCAAGCCGGAGGCGCCGCTCTATCTGATCAGTTGCGAAGTGCTTGGGTTGGCGCCCGCGCGCGTGCTCGCCGTCGGGGACCGGCTGGAGACCGACATCCTCGGGGCGTACGCCGCGGGCATGGACTCCGTGCTCGTCCTGACCGGCGTCCACGGCGCCCGTGATGCCGCGCTGGCCCCGGTGGGGGAGCGGCCGACATACCTCGTGGGCGACCTTGGGGAGCTGTCGATGCCCTATCTCGGCGTGGTGGCGGACGGCGACGGATTCCGTTGCGGGAGTATTCATGTCCGCCTTGACGGCGAGCGCCTGATCATGGCTGGCGACGACGATCCGTTGCCGGTGATGCGCGCCGGGATGGCGGCCATCTGGGCCGCTGCGGATGCTGGCGCGGCACCTGAGACGCTGCGCGAGCTCGCGGAGGCCCTGCCCGACCGGATGTAGCTCGAGAGCCGCAGGACGCAGTCGGCGCTGCGTCGCCGAACGCGCCAGTCCCGTGGCTTATCGTCGAAACGCTGTCTGTCTGTCTCGAAGGAGATCCGTCGTGAACCCGCTGTTACGCATGGTTGTGTCGACCTCGCTGTCCGGCGCCGAACTGGTGCTGACGACGGCTCTGGACGGAGTGCGCAAGATCAACGAGGCACTCGCCCCTGCCGCGCCGCGCCCACCCGTGGCGGTGCTGGCCAAGGATCCGGATGTCCGTGGTGCCGGATGGCGAGCCCCGGAACTCGGCGACCTCGACGCGGCATCCGCGATGCTGCGTGGTCGGGCGACGACAGGGACTTCGACACCCCCCACCGCGACCTCGCAGGCCACGACGGCGGCGTCACCAGCACCCTCCCGCACGCGGCCACCCCGAGCGCGAATCGCCAAGCAAGCGGCGAGCGACCGAGACAAGCCAGCCGCGCCCGCGGCGGCCAAGGCCACGGCGAGTCAGCGGCCATCGGCGTCGAAGGCCACGGCCAAGGCGGCGAAAACTCCGGCCAAGCGGCCGGCCCGCAAGGCCACCAAGAACGCGGTCAAAAAGAGCACGTCATGAGCCAGGATGCTGAGCCGTCCATCGCGACGAGCGAGAGCAACCCCGATGAGATGACGGTGGTGGTTCCACAGACCGGCGATTTGGTCATCGATGCCGCTCTGCAGGAACTCGCGGCGGCCGACCCGGACCGGCCGGATCAGGTCTTGGAGGCAGGTGGCCGGCTGGAGGCGGCCCTGCGTTCGCGGCTGACCGACCTCGGCGGATGACGACACCGCCGACCCAGCAGGGAGCAGGCCGACTCGATCTTGCGCTCGTCGAGCGTGGCCTCGCCCGCTCCCGAGGCGTTGCTCGCGAGCTGATTGACGACGGCCGGGTGCGGGTGTGCGGCGTACCTGCGGGCAAGGCATCGCTTCAGGTGGGGGCCGACGACGAGGTGACGGTTATCGATCCCGGGCCGGTGTGGGTCGGGCGCGGCGCCGAGAAACTGCTCGCGGCCCTCGAGCACTGGCCGCAGCTCGCGGTGGCCGGTCGGCGAGCCGCGGATGTCGGGGCAAGCACGGGCGGATTCACCCAGGTGCTTCTTCAACGGGGCATCGCCGCCGTCGTCGCGATCGATGTGGGTCATGGCCAACTCGCCGAGCCGGTGCGCCGCGATCCGCGGGTCATCGACCGCGAAGGCACGACCATCCGAGGGTTGACCGCGGACGACATCGGCGGCCCGGTCGACCTGCTGGTCGCCGACCTAAGCTTTATTTCGCTGGCGAGCGTCATACCCGACCTCGTGGGACTGTGCGCCGACGAAGCCGACCTGATGCTGCTGGTGAAGCCGCAGTTCGAGGTGGGTCGCGAGCGCCTCGGCAAGAAGGGCATCGTCCGTTCCGAGGCCAACCGGCGCGCTGCCTTGCGCGGTGTCTTGGAGGCGAGCCAGCAGGCCGGACTGGCTTATCTCGGACTGATGGCTTCGCCAATGACCGGAACCCACGGAAACCGCGAGTTTCTGCTCTGGCTGGCCCGCACGCGCGGGGCTGTCGGGGGCACCTGGCAGGCTGTGCTCACCGATATCGACAACGCAACGAGGACCGGACAATGAGTGGCGCGCGACGCATCCTGGTGGTCGTCCACCCACGCCGCCCGGACGCCGCGAGCCTGGCAGCCGAGGTGATCGCGCGGCTCGACGCGGCGGGCGTCACGGTGCTGCTCGACCCGCTGAGCGCCGATGTGCTGGATCCCGGCACGCGGGCGCTCGTCCACCTCGCCACCGGCCCTGATCCCGCGGCCGGCTGCGAACTCGTGCTCGTGCTCGGCGGGGATGGCACCATCCTGCGCGGTGCCGAATGGTCTCGCTCGGCCCATGCGCCCCTGCTGGGCGTCAATCTCGGACACGTCGGCTTCCTCGCCGAGACCGAACGCGAGCACGCGCACGCCTCCATCGACCGGATCCTCGATCGCGATTACGCCGTCACCGAGCGCATGACGCTGGACGTCATCGCGCATGTTGACGGGGTTGAAGTGGCGCGTACGTTCGCCCTCAACGAGGCCACGGTCGAGAAGGCCGCCCGCGAGCGGATGCTGGAGTTGACCGTCGAGATCGACGGCCGGCCCATCTCCACCTGGGGTTGTGATGGGGTCGTCATGGCGACCCCGACGGGTTCGACGGCCTATGCGTTCTCTGCGGGTGGCCCGGTGATCTGGCCCGATGTCGAGGCGATGCTCGTGGTGCCGATCAGCGCGCACGCGCTCTTCTCCCGCCCCATGGTGCTCTCGCCGCGCTCGCTCTTGGCCGTCGACATTGTGGCTGGGACCGAGGGCCATGGCGCCTTGTGGTGCGACGGCCGCCGGGCCGTCGACCTGCCGGCCGGTGCCCGGGTGGAGGTATGCCGCGGAGCCCACCCCGTGCTTCTCGCCCGGCTGATCGACCAGCCGTTCACGGATCGCCTGGTGGAGAAGTTCGGCCTCTCGGTTCACGGTTGGCGTGGGTCCCGGGCGGCCGACTCGCCATGATCAGTGAACTGCGGATCGGCGCGCTCGGCGTCATCGAGTCCGCCGAACTGCCCTTCCACCCCGGACTCAATGTGGTCACGGGCGAGACCGGCGCCGGGAAAACCATGGTCGTGACCGGTCTCGGCCTGCTCTTCGGGGACCGGGCCGACGCCGCCCTCGTGCGGACGGGCGCCAGCGCCGCCTCCGTCGAGGGCGTGCTCGAGCTTCCGTCCGAGCATCCGGGGATGCAGCGCGCCGCCGACGCGGGCGCCGATGTGGCCGACGAGTTGATCCTGGTGCGCACCGTGAGTGCCGCCGGCCGATCCCGAGGCTTCGCCGGTGGTCGCCAGGTGCCAATCGGCACCTTGGCCGAGCTCGCGCAGGTCCTCATCGCCGTGCACGGTCAGGCCGACCAGTGGCGGCTGCGCTCCGGTGATCAACATCGCGAACTCCTCGACGCCTATGGCGGTCCGGATCTGGTGGCGGCGCGCACGGCATACGTCCAAGCCCACGAGGAGTGGGGCACCGCGGATGCCGAGGTGAGCCGGCTCGAAGCTCTCGCGGCGGCCCGGACCGCGGACCTCGATGTGCTGCGCGCCGGCGTCGAACGCATCGAGGCGGTCGACCCGCAGCCCGGCGAGGACCTCGCGCTGCGAGCCGAGGAAGCGCGCCTGGCCCACGGCGACAGCTTGCGGGCCGCCGCCGCCACCGCCTCGGCGCAGTTGCTCGGCGATGACGCCATTCCTGACCGGCTAGGGGCGGCCGGCCTGGCCGCGGATGCTCTCTCCGCCATCCGGGCGGTCGAAGAGCACGACCCGGCGCTGCCGGAGTTGGCCGCGCGATTGCAGGAGTTGTCGGTGCTGGCCAGCGAACTTGGGGGTGACCTGTCCGCATACGCCGACGGGATCGAGGTCGATGAGGAGCGGCTGGCCCAGATCAACGAACGGCGCGCCGACCTCGCTGGACTCGTGCGCGCGCACGGCGGCGATATCGACGCGGTCATCGCGTGGTCGGCTCAGGCCAGCGCCCGCCTGCTCGAGGTCGACTCGGCAGCCGATGACCTGCCCGTGGCGCTCGAGCGGCGCGAGCGCGCCGAGGCCACCCGCGCATCCGCCGCCGATGACCTCAGCGCGCGACGGCAAGCTGCCGCCACGACCTTTGCCGCCGCCGTGACCGAGGAACTCGCCCATCTGGCCATGGGCTCGGCCGTCGTCGAGGTCGATGTGCGGCCGGGGCTCGGGTCGGATCGGCGCTATTTCGCGCATGGCGTCGACGAGGTCGAATTCCTCATGCGCTCAGGCAGCGGTATGCCGGCCCGCCCGATCGCGCGCTCAGCCTCCGGAGGTGAACTCTCCCGGGTGATGCTCGCGCTGGAGGTCGTGCTTGGCGCGGCTGGGGCTGCAGCGACGCGGGCTGGCGATACGCCGCCTGTCGGTGGCGGCGCCTCGGTGCCCACCTTCGTCTTCGATGAGGTGGACGCCGGGGTTGGTGGCCGTGCGGCTTTGGACATCGGCGCGAGACTCGCCCGGCTGGCCGGGCGAGCTCAGGTGATCGTTGTCACCCACCTCCCGCAGGTCGCGGCCTTCGCCGACCGGCACCTGGTCGTCACCAAGACCGACGACGGCCGAATCTCGCGCAGCGATGTTCGGGTGCTCGACCAGCACGAACGCGAACGCGAACTGGCCAGGATGATGGCCGGAAGCGATTCCGAGACGGCGATCGAGCACGCCCGCGAACTCCTGGCAGGCGCGCAGGAGCGGCGCGCTGCGTGGGACCATTGACCCTGATGGCACTGTCCTTGTCCCGGCGTTCTCGTGGACCCGCACCGAGCGGGGCAACGGGTGCTGCCCGCGTTGACCGGCGCACCAAGAACCTCACGAAGCGATTGCAGCCCGGCGAGATCGCGGTGATCGACCACGAGGACATCGACCGAGTCAGTGCCGAGGCGCTCGTGGCGTGTCGGCCGGCCGCGGTGATCAACGCCTCCCGATCGATCAGCGGGCGCTATCCCAACGCCGGCCCGCAGATCCTCGTCGAGGCCGGCATCCCGGTGATCGACGCTGCCGGCCCGGAGGCGATGACCGCTCTCACGGAGGGCCAATGGCTGCGCATCGACGAGGGCCAGATCTTCGCGGCCGAAGGAAATGGCGACGCAACAGATGACGTGGCGCTCGTCGTCGGCATTCCGCTCACCGTCGGGGGCGTCGAGGATGCGATGGCACTCGCCCGCGAAGGCCTCTCCGGGCAACTTCAAGCCTTCGCGCAGAACACGATGGACTATCTCGTGCGCGAAAAAGACCTGCTCATCGACGGTGTCGGCGTGCCCGAGATCCGCACTCGCTTGGACGGGCGGCACGCACTGATCGTCGTGCGCGGATACCACTACAAAGAAGATCTGCTGGCGCTGCGCCATTACATCCGCGAATACAAACCGGTCCTGATCGGCGTCGATGGCGGCGCCGACGCCCTCATCGAATTGCGTTACCACCCGCACCTGATCGTCGGGGATATGGACTCGGTGTCCGACCGCGCACTGACCAGTGGGGCCGAGATCGTCGTCCACGCCTACCGCGACGGCCGGGCGCCGGGCGCCGACCGCGTGCGATCTCTTGGCGTTGAACCGGTGATCTTCCCGGCAACCGGCACCAGTGAGGATGTCGCGATGCTGCTCGCCGACGACAAAGGCGCGAGTCTGATCGTCGCGGTCGGCACCCATGCGACGCTCGTCGAGTTCCTCGACAAGGGCCGCTCCGGCATGGCCAGCACCTTCCTGACCCGCCTGCGGGTGGGCTCCAAACTCATCGACGCCAAGGGCGTCAACCGGCTTTATCGGGCTCGCATCTCGGCGGCGAGCATGCTCGTCATGCTGCTCGTCGGCTTGCTCGTCCTCGGCCTGGCGCTGTGGGCCACCCCCGGCGGGTCGATCATTCTGCAACTCCTCGGGGCGCGCTGGGACGACCTCAAGGCTGCCATTGAGGGGATCTTCACATGATCGACTTCCGCTATCACGTCGTCTCGCTCGCCTCGGTGCTCATCGCGCTCGCGGTCGGGATCGTGCTGGGTGCCGGGCCGCTGAAGGAAGGCATCAGCGATTCGCTGAATCAGCAGGTCACCTCGCTGCGGGCGGAAAAGGCCGACCTGCGTTCCGAACTCGACGCAGCCCAGAGCACCGTGAAAGTGCAAGAGAATTTCGCCGGTGCGCAGTTGAGCCGGATGGTCGCCGGCCGTCTCGCAGACCGCTCGATCACGCTGGTCGCGCTGCCCGGCACCGCCGACGCCTTGCTCTCCGACACCGAGGACACGCTCGGCGCGGCCGGAGCGACCCTGATCGGACCCATCGATCTCCCGCAGGCGTGGACCGATCCCTCGGAGGCCGCGGCGAGCACTCGTTCCCAGCTCGCCGCGCAGCTGGCACCCACGCTTGGGCTGGCCGAAGACGCAAGCCTCGATGCCGTCCTCGGCACGGTCTTGCTGGCCAAGCTGCCGGCGACCCCGGATGACCAGACCAATTCGATCAGTGAGATCGCGCGCCAGGCAGCGTGGAACACACTCGCGGACGCCGGTCTCGTCAGCGGCGTGCTGCCCACCGATCGAGGCAGCCTGGTCGTCGTTCTCAGCCCGGCGACGGCCGCCACGACCGCAACCACCTCGACCGATACGGCAGCGCCCTATGCCGCCCAGGCCAAGCTGGTTGCGGCGCTCGATGACGCCAGCGATGGCTCGGTCATCGTCGGCCAGGTCGATCCGGCTGCCGCCGACTCCTCATCCCTGATCGCCGCGGCGCGTGACGCCTCCGGGGTCCGCCAGCGCGTTTCCACCGTCGACAATGCCGAATCGGCGGTTGGTCAGGCCAGCACGGTGGGGGCGCTGGTCGAACAACTGGCAGGCCGCTCCGGCCAGTACGGCCTCGCCGCCGGGGCGCGCTCGGCCTTCGCGGCGGGCTGAGCAGGATGCCGCGGCTCCTGACGGGCCTGCTGGGTGCCGCAGGCGGTGCCGTGGCGGCCGCCGCCGTGACCCGCGCGCTGCGTCGATATCCGCCGGGCGGCGCCGCCCGCTGGACCCGCACGAACCACGCCGGCCGGCCCATCTCCCTCCTCGAGGGGCCGGGGTATGTCCTGGGTTCCGCTGCCGGGGCGCTCGCCGCTGCCGTGGTGGCCGGCGAGGCGCGTGACGCGGGGCCGGCCCTGCTTGCCACGACCGGCGCCGGGCTCGCCGGCCTGCTCGACGATCTCGCCGGGGATAGCTCGAGCAAAGGCTTGAAGGGTCATCTCGGGGCGCTGCGGCGCGGCCAGGTGACGACCGGCGCCATCAAGATCGGTGCCATTGGGGTCACGGGCTTCGCGGCCGCCGCCTTGGAGGACCGGCGCGCCGGCCGCGATCTCGGCCTCTCGACCCTGCTCGGGGCCGGGGTCATCGCGGGCAGCGCCAATATTGGCAACCTGCTCGACCTGCGACCCGGCCGGGCTGGCAAGACGACGGTGCTGGCCGGCATACTCCCGGCCCTGCGGGGCGAGCCGGCAGCCGCCGGTGCCGTCGGGGCCGCCCTCGGCGTGCTGCCGGGCGATCTGGCCGGCGCGACGATGCTCGGCGACACCGGGGCAAATGCCGCAGGCGCACTAATCGGCAGCGCCCTCGTCGCACGAACCGGCGTGGTCGGCCGCTTCCTCACCCTCGCATTGCTGGCCGGCCTCACGCTCGCCTCGGAACGCATCAGCTTCACCGCCGTCATCGAGTCCACCCCGGGGCTGCGAGAACTCGACGCCTGGGGACGGGGATGAGCCAGCGGGGGTTGAGCCAGGTCGGCGGGCCCGCTCGCATTATCGCCGCCGCGACGATGGCAGCGCGCATCGCCGGCTTCGCGCGCATGCTCGTCTTCTCGTGGGCGGTCGGCGCGACGGTCGTGGGGACGGCATACCAAAGCACCAACACCATCCCCAATGTCGTCTTCGAGATCGCCGCCGGCGGCATCCTCGCGGCTGTTGTGGTGCCGCTGTTGGCGGGCCGGGTGGAGCGTAAGAAGCGGGACGAGGCCGCAGCGATCGCGTCGGCGCTGCTGGGGTGGGCGCTGCTTGTGCTCGTGCCACTCGCGCTCCTCGTCGCGATCCTCGCCCCGTGGATCGCCCGCGCCCTGCTCGGACCCGACGGGGACGCACGCCTCGGCACCCGGATGCTGTGGGTGTTCGCCCCGCAGATCGTGCTCTATGGCGTCGGGATCGTCGCCTCCGGCATCCTGAACGCGCACCGCCGCTTCACCGCTGCCGCCCTCGCGCCGCTGATCTCCAGCCTCGTGGTCATCGCGACCTATCTGCTGTATGCCGTGCTCCGGGACCAAAACCCGGACGGCGCGGTCTGGGTGCTGGCCGGCGGGACGACACTCGGGGTGGTGGCGCTTGTTGCGACGGTGCTGCCCTCGGTTCGGGCCCTTGAGTTGCGGATACGCCCGACGCTGAGCTTCCCGCCGGGCGTCGCCGCGCGGGCGCGTCGACTCGGTGGGGCCGGCCTGATCGCGCTCTTCGCACAACAACTCAGCGTCCTCGGGGTGCTGTGGCTGGCCAATCACCGCGCCGGGCAGGGGAGCATCAACGGCTATCAATATGTCCAAGCGGTCTACCTGCTGCCCTATGCCGTGTTCGCCGTTCCCCTCGCGACGGCGGCCTTCCCGGTGCTCGCCGCATCCGATGGGCACGGCGCCAACGCCGCAGCGACCCTCGAGCGCACGGGGCGGCAGATCGCCCTGCTGAGCGGCCTGGCCGCAGCCGTCCTGGCCGCGACAGCGACGGACCTCGGCGCCTTCTTCACGGCCATCGACGCGGGACGCGATGGCACCGGTGCCGCCGCGCTCGCGGCGCTGCCGGCCACGATGCGCGCCTTCGCCCCCGGGCTGGTCGGCTTCGGGCTCGCGGCCCTGCTCACCCGGGCCATCTATGTCCGCGGTCGCGCCCGCACCGCCTCGCTCGTCATGGGGGCCGGCTGGCTGCTCGCGATCCTCATCCCCTTTCTGGCCACCCTCGGCCGTCCCGGGACGACGCCCACCCTGCGCTGGATCGGCCTCGGCTCGAGCCTGGGTATGACGTTCGCCGCCCTCGGACTGCTGCTCCTGGTTCGTTCCGCGTGGGGTTTGCCAGCTGTCGAACACATCCCGCGCACGGCGGGTGCGGCGCTCGTGGCCGGCCTTCTGGCAGCGGGGGTTGGAGGTCGAGCGCGCGGGCTGTTTCCGATCGCCGAGGGTGCGGTCGAGGCGGTGCTGGCCGGGCTCGGGGCGGCCGTGGTCGCGGCGATCGCGTTCGTCGCCTGGATGTGGGTCTTCGATTCCTCCGCACTCGCGCTCTTCACTCGAGGGCGTCGCCTGCTGGGCGATGATGCCGCGACCGAGGACGCCGAGGCTGAGCGGGTCTCGCGGAGGATGACATGAGCCGGATCGTTCTGGTCGTCGGCAAGGCAACCGGCGGAATCGGCATCCATGTGCGCGATCTGGCGGCTGGGCTGGCCGGTCTCGGGCATGACGTCGAGGTCGTCACCGATCCGTTGACCGCCCGCACCTTCGGGCTCGATCACGCCCGCCTCCTCTGGCCCGACCCGACCCGGCCCGATCCCCGCCGGCTCGCGCAACTGAGGCGGCTGCTGCGTGGCGCCGACCTGGTCCACGCGCACGGCCATCAGGCCGGCATCGTGGCGGGGGCCGCGCTCGGACGACGGCGCCGCGGCGGCGTGCCGCTCGTCATCAGCCTGCACAACGAACTACCCGCCGTGCCCGGTCCCGCGCGGGCTGCCGTCGAGCGCGCGGAGCGGGCCGCCTTGGGCCGGGCCGAGCTGGTGACCGGGGCGAGCGACGATCTTGTCGCCGCAGCACGCAGCTTGGGGGCCGGGCATACCCAGCTCGCGCCGGTGCCCTCACCGCGGGTGCCCGCGCTCGCGGGCGCGGGCCCCGAGCAGCGCGCGGGCGCCCGCGAGCGGGTGCGAACGGCATACGGCCTGCCGGGGGACCTTCCCTGGATCGTGACGATCTCCCGAATCGCCCCACAAAAGGACCTGCCGACCCTCGTCGCGGCGGCAGCCCAGCTGCGGACCCGAGTGCGATGGCTCGTCGCGGGCTCGGGCGTCGCCGACCTGCTCGCCGACCTTCGGGAACAGGCCGCCACCTTGGGCAGCCCCGTCGACTTCCTTGGGCCGGTGAGCGCTCCGGAGGACCTGCTGCTGGCGGCCGATCTCTTCGTGCTCACCAGCACGTGGGAAGCACGAGCCCTCGTCGTGCAGGAGGCGATGGCGGCCGGCATGCCGGTGATCGCCCCCGCCGTCGGCGGGCTGCCCGGCCTGCTGGCCGATGGCGGGGGAGTGCTCGTCCCGCCCGGCGACCCGGCCGCCACCGCCGAGGCCGTCGAGGAACTGCTCGCCGACCCGGCCCGGCGCGCGGCCCTCGGCGCGCGGGGGCGGGAGGTCGCCCGCGGCTGGGACGATCTCGACGCGGCGACACGGGCGTGGTCGACGGCATACGACCGGCTCATCGTGGGATAGGTTTGAACCCCGTGGCGACCACGACGAAGCACATCTTTGTGACCGGAGGCGTGGCCTCCTCCCTCGGCAAGGGTCTGACGGCCTCCAGCCTCGGCAATCTGCTCCGAGCGCGCGGCCTGTCGGTGACGATGCAGAAGCTCGACCCCTATCTCAATGTCGACCCGGGGACGATGAATCCCTTTCAGCACGGAGAGGTCTTCGTCACGGAGGACGGCGCGGAGACCGACCTCGACATCGGGCATTACGAACGCTTCCTCGACGTTAACCTCCAGGCCAATGCCAATGTGACGACCGGGCAGGTCTATAGCCAGGTCATCGCCAAGGAACGGCGGGGGGAGTATCTCGGCGACACCGTGCAGGTCATCCCGCACATCACCAACGAGATCACCGCTCGCATGCGGGCGCAGGCCGCCGGTCCGGACGCCCCCGATGTGATCATCACCGAGATCGGCGGCACGGTCGGCGACATCGAGTCGCTGCCGTTCCTCGAAGCCGCACGCCAGGTCCGCCACGAACTTGGCCGCGACAACTCGATGTTTCTGCACGTCTCGCTCGTGCCCTATCTCGCGCCGAGTGGGGAGTTGAAGACCAAACCGACCCAGCACTCCGTCGCCGCCCTGCGGCAGGTCGGCCTTCAGCCGGACGCCCTGGTGCTGCGCGCCGACCGCGAGATTCCCGAGGGCATCAAGCGCAAGATTTCGCTGATGTGCGATGTCGATGCCGAGGCCGTCGCGGCCTGCGTCGACGCGCCGTCGATCTACGACATCCCCAAGGTGCTGCACCAGGAAGGTCTGGACGCCTTCGTCATTCGCCGACTCGGCCTGAACTTCCGCGATGTCGCGTGGAGCGAATGGGATCAGTTGCTGCGCCGGGTCCACCATCCCGCGCACCAGGTCGAGATCGCGCTCGTCGGCAAGTACATCGACCTGCCGGATGCCTATCTGTCCGTCACGGAGGCGCTGCGGGCCGGCGGCTTCGCCCATGACGCCAAAGTCACCATCCGCTGGGTCGCCTCCGACACCTGTGAGACGCCGGCCGGGGCCGCGAAGGCGCTCGGCGGCGTCGACGCCGTTCTCGTCCCCGGTGGCTTCGGGATCCGCGGCATCGAAGGCAAGCTGGGCGCGCTGCGCTGGGCGCGGGAGAACGGCATACCAACCCTCGGGATCTGCCTCGGCCTGCAGTGCATGGTGATCGAGTACGCCCGCAATGTCGCCGGCATCGACGGCGCCTCCTCCAGTGAATTCGACCCCGACACCCCTGCCCCGGTCATCGCGACGATGGCCGAGCAGCTCGCGTATGTCGAGGGCGCCGGTGATCTCGGCGGCACCATGCGGCTGGGCACCTATCCCGCCGAATTGGCCGAGGGCTCGGTCATTGCCGGGGCCTATGGCGCGACGCAGGTCGACGAGCGGCACCGGCACCGCTACGAAGTCAACAACGCTTATCGCGACCAGATCGCGGAGGCGGGCTTGGTTTTCAGTGGCACGTCGCCGGACGGCAAGCTCGTGGAGTTCTGCGAGCTGCCGGCGGACGTGCACCCCTATTACGTTGCGACACAGGCACATCCGGAGTTCAAGTCCCGTCCGCACCGTGCCCATCCGCTCTTTGCCAGCCTGATCGGAGCCGCGATCGAGCAGCAGCGCTCCGCGCGATTGGTCGAGGTCGAGCCGCCGGCCGTGCCGGTCGAGGCATGACCGACGCGGGCGGCGTGATCGCGGATCGGGCGGACCGGGCACCGGTGCTCGCCAGCCGCACGGTGTATGCCGGCCTGGTCTGGGATGTGCGCCGCGACGAGGTCGACCTCGGGCACGAGGTCGTCACCCGCGATGTCGTCGCGCACCCCGGCGCCGTGGGCGTCTTGGCCATGGACGAGCAGGGCCGGATCGCGCTGATCCAGCAGTACCGCCACCCCGTGGGCATGCGCCTGTGGGAGATTCCCGCCGGGCTCCTCGATGTCTCGGGGGAGGACCCGGCGCTCGCGGCGGCCCGGGAGCTGGCCGAGGAGGCCGACCTGGTCGCCGAGCAGTGGGCGGTGCTGACCGACTACTTCACCTCGCCGGGCTTCGCCAGCGAGTCGATCCGGCTCTATATCGCGCGTGGGCTGTCCGCCGTGCCGGCGTCCGAGCGGCACGAGCGCACCGGCGAGGAGCGGGATATGCCGCTGCGCTGGGTGCCCCTCGACGACGCGCACGCGGCGGTGCTGGCCGGGCGGCTGCACAATCCGCATACGGTCATCGCCGTGCTCGCTGCCGTGGCCCTGCGCGCTGATGGGTGGGCCGGGCTGCGGCCGGCCGACGCGCCCTGGCCCGAACGCGTCGTCCTGGCCGACTAGCGTGACGGGTATGCCGCTTCGCTCCGGTCTGCGCCGGGTCCGCACTGCGTTGTCCTCTGAGCCCGAAAAGCCGGCTGCCGCAACGTCTTCCGCAGCGCCGGTGCCGATCTTCTATGGCTATACCCGCTATAGCGTCTTTTCCCCGACGAGCCGGTCGTGGAAGTTGACCCGCGGCAAGGACAGCGACCGGGACTACTTCGAGCAGTTGTATGCCGAGCAGCGGATGCGGCCGCGCGCCGATATCTTTCTCGAACTCTCGGTGCCGATCCTGCAGCAGATGGCGCAGGCGCACGACTATCGCCATGTCGTCCACTACTCCGCGGACATGCCGCAACCGTGGCTCGGGCCGTTGCAGGAGGCCGCCCGACGCTATCCGGTGCTCTGGCTGGTCGAGGCCGATGAACAGCCGGTGCTCGCCGACACTCTTTCCGCCGACCTGCGCGAGCGCGGGGTGGGGGATTGCACGGTTGTCAACTTCCGGATCGACGATGACGACATCCTCGCGACGACCTATCTCGATCAATTGAGCGCCTTTGCGGGGCGGGCCGACCGCAATCGCGCGATCAGCCTGGCACGCGGCGCGGCAGGCGTATATCTCGACGGGCGTATCGAACCTTTGCTGGATCAGCAGCGGCCGTTCGGCGCCCAGGGGCAGGCCTATGTCGGCAACTTCCGCGCCCGCGACGGTCGGCTTTTCCTGCGCGGTGGGCCCGGGATCGACCACACAAAGGTGGCCCGGCACCTGCCGACGATCGTCGACGCCCGGGAGATCGCGTGGCTCCAATTGCGCCACCCGGGGCAGGACATGCTCACCGATGAAGCCGACGCGCTCGATCGGATCCGGCGTTCGATTGCCCACCTGCCACCGCTGACCGATACGGACATCGCGGCCCTTTTCCCGACCATCGTGGACCGGCTGATATCCGGCTGAGAGCCCGCCGCACGGTCAGTAGACTGGTGGGGCCCCGGGCGGGCGCGGCCAAGCTGGTCGGCGAGCCCGCGGCATACCTCCTGATCCCCGACGAAGGAACCCCTGTGCTTCGCACTCACCAGGCCGGCACGCTCAGTGCCGCCCAGATCGACCAGAACGTCACTCTCACCGGATGGGTCGCCAAGCGCCGCGATCACGGCGGCGTGGCGTTCATCGATCTGCGCGACGCCAGCGGCGTGGTGCAGGTGGTCGCCCGTGATGAGGTACTGACCGGCGCGGCACACGACCTGCGCAGCGAATACTGCATCAAGGTCGTCGGCACCGTCATCGCCCGCGGGGAGAAGAATGTCAACCCCGACCTCGCGACCGGCGCCATCGAGGTGGTCGCGAGCGAGATCACCGTTCTCGGCCCCAGCGAGCCGCTGCCCTTCCAGATCGACGAGCGGCTCACGGTCGGCGAGGAAACGCGCCTGAAGTACCGCTATCTCGACCTGCGCCGGCCGGGCGCGCACAACGCGGGACACGGCATACGCCTGCGTTCCAAGGTCAGCCAGGCCGCGCGAAAGGTGTTGGGGGAGCGCGACTTCGTCGAGATCGAGACCCCGACGCTGACGCGGTCGACCCCCGAGGGCGCCCGAGACTTCCTGGTGCCCGCGCGGCTCGCGCCGGGCTCCTGGTATGCCCTGCCGCAGAGCCCGCAGTTGTTCAAGCAGCTGCTCATGGTGGCCGGGATGGAGCGCTACTACCAGATCGCGCGCTGCTATCGCGACGAGGACTTCCGCGCCGATCGGCAGCCGGAGTTCACCCAGCTCGACATCGAGATGTCCTTCGTCACCCAGGACGACATCATCGAGCTCGGCGAGGCGCTAGCCGTCGAGATCTGGAAGCTCATCGACGTCGACTTGCCGACGCCGTTCCTGCGGCTGACGTATGCCGACGCGATGGCGCGCTATGGCTCGGACAAGCCGGACCTGCGCTTTGGTGTCGAGTTGACCGAGTGCACGGACTTCTTCAAGGACACGACCTTCCGGGTCTTCCAGGCTCCCTATGTCGGCGCGGTCGTCATGCCGGGTGGGGCCTCGCAGCCGCGCAAGGTTCTCGACGGCTGGCAAGAGTTCGCCAAGCAGCGCGGGCACAAGGGACTGGCATACGTCCTGGTCCAGGAAGACGGGACGCTCACCGGGCCGGTGGCCAAGAACCTCACCGAGGCCGAGACGGCGGGCCTGGCCGCGCATGTCGGCGCGGCGCCTGGCGACTGCATCTTCTTCGCGGCCGGCCCGGCCAAGGCGGCCCGCAGCCTGCTCGGCGCGACGCGTCTCGAGATCGGCAAGCGCGCCGGGCTGATCGACGAGAACGCCTGGTCCTTCCTGTGGGTCGTCGACGCGCCGCTCTTCGAGCCGACCGCGGACGCGGAGGCGGCGGGTGATGTCGCCGTGGGCGCGGGCGCCTGGACGGCCGTGCACCACGCGTTCACCAGCCCCAAGGACGAATTCCTCGACACCTTCGACACCGACCCCGGTCCGGCGCTGGCCTATGCCTACGACATGGTCTGCAATGGCAACGAGATCGGCGGCGGCTCGATTCGTATCAACCGCAAGGACATTCAAGAGCGCGTCTTTGCGGTGATGGGCCTGAGCCAGGAGCAGGCGCAGGAGAAGTTCGGCTTCCTGCTCGACGCCTTCAAGTTCGGCGCCCCGCCGCACGGCGGCATCGCGTTCGGCTGGGACCGGATCGTCATGCTGCTGGGCGGCTATGCCTCGATCCGCGATGTCATCGCCTTCCCGAAGTCCGGTGGTGGGTTCGACCCGCTGACCGAGGCGCCGGCGGCGATCTCGCCGGAGCAGCGCAAGGAAGCGGGCATCGACGCCAAGCCGGCCGCTCCCAAGGCTGATTCAGCCGGGGCCTGAGCGCCGTTGTCCCTCAGCTCGATCGCGACGCCCGGTGCGTGCCCCTGTGGCACGGGCCGGGCGTTCGCGTCGTGCTGCGCGCCCTACGTCGTGGACGGCCTCGCGCCGCCGACGGCCGAGGCGACGATGCGATCCCGGTATGCCGCCTATGCCCTCGGTATGCCCGACCACCTTTTTCGCACCTGGCATCCGCGGACGCGGCCGGCCGAGCTGCCGGTGCCGGATGAGACCAGGTGGACGGGCCTCGACGTGCTCGACGTGGTGGGTGGCAGCGCCGACGAGGCCACCGGGATCGTGGAGTTCGTGGCGCACTGGAGATCCGGTGATCAGCAGGGCGTCCTACGCGAACGCAGCACTTTTGCTCGTCGCGGCGGCCGCTGGGTCTATGTCGACGGCGTCACCTCGTGAGCCCAGTCAGGCCACGGACCAGCGCCGGCCTCCTGCCGGTCCGGCTGGGTGCGAACGGGGCCATCGAGGTGCTGATCGCCCACATGGGCGGGCCGCTGTGGGCGTGCAAGGACGACCGGGCGTGGAGCATCGTCAAAGGTGAGTTCGACCCCGCGGCTGAGGAGCCGCGGGCCGCAGCCGAGCGAGAGTGGCGCGAGGAGACAGGATCGGTCGTCCCGGAGGGGCCGGTTGTGGAACTCGGGACGGTGACGCAGTCCGGCGGCAAGACCGTGCATGCGTTTGCCGTGTTCATCGACGGCGAGGTCGGAGTCGATCTGGCGGCCGGCGATCAGGTGACGATGGAGTGGCCGCCCCGGTCCGGGCGCACGATCACCTTCCCGGAGATCGACCGCCTCGAGTGGTGCGTGGCCGAGGTTGCGGCCCGGCGGCTGGTCGCCGCCCAAGTCGGTTTCCTCGACCGGCTCGATCTGCCCTCGTGAAGCTGCCGCGGCGCACTGACATCGATCTGGATGCCGTTCTCGCGGAATTGGATCCGAGCCTCGACGGTGCCCGGCTGAGCGAGCTCGGGGAGGGTTGGGACAACATCGCGTATGCCGTGCACCCCCCTTCCGGGGGCCAGCCGCTGGTGCTGCGGGTCAGCAAGTTCGCCGACGAGACCGAGCGCTTTGACACCACGACCAAGGACGCCGAGCTGTTGCGGTTCGTCGCGCGGCGCTCACCGCTGGTGACCAACACCGTCCGCGCAGTCGACGCTCACGCCGGGGTGTTGCTCCTGACGATGGTGCCGGGGATCGGTGCGGGAACAGCGCCGATCCGGGACCGTCCGGCCCTGGCCGAGTCGCTCGGCACCCTTCTAGGGCCCCGGCGATGGCGGCGATGGCGCCGACCACGGGAATCCCGGCGGCCACGAACCCCCCGAAGACAACGATCATGACGAGGAAACTCAGCGGCAGGGCGATCCCCTCGCCGCGCTGCCCATCGATCTTGATCTGCTCCACGATGCGGTCCACCAGCGCCCGAATGCTGCCGCGCTGCGAGTCGTGCGCCCCGCTCGCGCGCACGAGTTCGTCGAACACCGCGTCGATGCGGTCATGGGTCTCGTCCTCCGACGAGCGGCTGAGCCCCTGCTTGAGCAGGACGATCGTGGCGAAGCCACCGGAGTACTGACTGCGGTCGGCGAACATCGCCTGCGCCCCGGCGGAGTCGAGTCCGCCGGGAACGACATACGGATTCGCGGCGCGCTCCACCCCGGGGATCGCCAGGAGCTCAGTCACCGCCGTGCGGGCGGCAGCCGCGACGCGCGGCGGCCGGGTCGATTCCGGCCACCGGCAGCGTGTAACTCCCGCCGAGGCCCTGCTCCCGAGTGGTTCCCCGCAGGAGGTCGCGGCCGGTCAGATTTTCCCCGGGTGCCTCGATGTCACTGGTGTGCAGCCGCGGAAACAAGCCCTCCCCGACCACGCCGGTGGCGGCGAGGAAGGCCACGACCACCGCGACGAACCACACCCCGACGACGACGCGGGCGTGGCGACCGACCCAGCTGCCCCAGCCTCGCACGGACCGAGCCTAGGGCGTCATAGGGTCGAGCACATGGACGGTGACTCTGTGGGTCTGCCCGTGCTCGACGCGCCCGAGCAGCGCATCCTCGGGGCGCTGTTGGAGAAGCAGGTGACCGTCCCGGCGAGCTATCCCCTCTCCCTCAACGCCCTCCAGGCGGCGTGCAACCAGGCCACCAGCCGCGACCCGGTCACGGACTACTCCACCAACGACATTGAGTCCGTATGCCGCGCGCTCAAGGACCGCTCGCTGGTGCGGTTCGTCTGGGCGGGCACGGGCGCGCGGGTGGTCAAGTTCCATCAGCGCCTTGAGGAAGCGCTCGACCTAGCCCCGGACGAGCGCGCCCTCGTCACGCTGCTGCTGCTGCGCGGGGCCCAAGCTCCGGGGGAACTGAAGACTCGGGCCGAGCGACTGCACTCCTTCGCCGATCGCGGCGAGGTCGAGGCGGTGCTGACCCGGTTGGCCGACCGGCCGGCTCCCGTGGTGCGCCAGCTCCCACGCCGGCCCGGCCAGCATGACTCGCGGTGGATCCATCTGCTCGGCCCGGTCGTGGCGCACGCGGACGACGTGTCCGCGGCCGCCGCCTCGACTGTCGATCGCGATGTGGTGCTCTTGGATGGGGCCGAGGCGCGGGACCGGCGGGTTCGTGCGGCATACGACTCGTGCGCGCCGAACTATGCCGAGGCGCTTTCGGATGAGTTGTCCCACAAGGCATTTGACCGCTGGCTGCTGGATCGGATCGTCGCCGACACGATCGGCCCGATCGCGGATATCGGCTGTGGCCCCGGTCAAACGACCGCGTACCTTGCGGCGGCCGGTGCCGACGTGATGGGAGTCGACTTCGCCGCAGCGATGATCGAGCAAGCGCGTGCCACCCATCCATGCCTGGCCTTCCAGCAGGCTGACTTCACCCGGCTCCTCCGCCCGCCACACGCGAGCGCGTGGGGAGCGATCACGGCCTGGTATGCATTCGTCCACCTCGCGACCTCGGAACTCCCGGCCGTCCTCGGCTCGCTGGGCCGGATTCTGTCGCCGGACGGGCTGCTGGCGTTCGCGGTGCATATCGGCAACGCGGTCCACCACAGCGACGAATTGTTCGGTGCCCCAGTCGATCTCGACTTCGTGCTGCACGATCGCGACGACGTGCTCGCGGCCGTCGCGACGGCAGGGCTGAGCGTCGCGGAGTGGTATGTCCGCGGGCCACTGCCCACCGAGGCTGCGACCGAACGCCTCTATGTCCTCGCCCGCCCCTGAGTCGGCCACGTGATCGTCAAAGGGCGAGGCGGTAACCGCGCTTAACCACGGTCTGAATCAGCTCCAAACCGACAGACTCGCGCAAGCGGGCGATGGCGACTTCGGCGGCATGAGGGTCGGCGCTGCTGCCCGGTAGTGCACCAAGCAACTCTTCTCTGGAGACGACCCGGCCCGCCGACGCGACGAGCACGCGCAGGACGGCCAGGCTGCTGGGCGTCAAGGCGACGGGAACGCCGTCGATCAGGGCGGACGTCGCGAGAAGGCGCACGTGTCCCGCACGCGTTCGGACCGTCGGATCGTGCTCCTGCACATAGGCGAGCAGCGCTCGAATCATCGATCCCAGGCGGCCTCGCTCCGGGGCGAGAGGCCCCAATCCGGCCTCGACGAGTGGTCGTGCGGTCACCGGCCCCACGGCGAGCGCGATGGTGTCGCCGCGAACGCAATGCTCCACGATCGCCGGCAGCACGCCGGCCCCGTCGGCGGCGTGCAACCAGGCGGCAGCCCCCGGGGCCGAGGTGAACACGACGACATCAACCTCGCCATTGGCCACGGCCCGGGTGGACTCGGTGAGCAGGTGTCGGTCCCGAGGCGGACCCCAGCGATAGACGACCAGCGGTGTCACATCTGCCCCCGCGTGAGTGAGCGCGTCGTCAATGCCATCCGAGCCTGCACCATGGTGTTGCACGGCCACACGCAACCCGGAAACACCCTCGGCGAGTAGGAAGTCCGTCAACTCCGCCGCCGTCTCCGATTCGGCCACCCAATCCGTGTGCAGGGCCGCTTGCTGGACGGCGCCATGGGCTTTCGGGCCGCGTGCAACGATCCGCGCCTGAGCGAGGAGGTGATGCAGGGGCGCGCTCAAGCCAGCAGCATCAGCCGCCTCGAGCCAGCCGCGAAAGCCGATGCCGGTCGTCACGATCACGACATCCGGAGGGTCGGCGATGAGCCGCTGCGTGCTCTCGACGAGTTGGGCGTCGTCGAGATGCGGCACGATCGACAGAGCGGGCGCGTGGTGCACGTGCGCCCCACGTCGGGACAGAGCCGCCGTAATGTCCCCTGCGCGACGGTCCGCAGTGACCAACACGGCATACCCCTGCAGGACCTGATCCACCATGCCCCAAACCTTTGATCAGGACGCCTGCGCCACGAACGCGCGCAGTGCGTCGGCCGCGGCGACCCGGCCCAGAACGATGACGGCAGGCGGCTGGACGCCGAGTGCTTCGGCGAGCGCCGGCAGCGCCTCGAGAGTGCTGCGCGTGATGCGCTGCTGTGGCAGCGTCCCGCTCTCGATGATCGCGGCCGGCGTCGACGGATCGACGCCGGCGGTCAGGGCCGCTGCGACGTGGGCCTTCAGCTCGGCAACGGCCATGAGGAGCACCAACGTGCAGGTCCCGCCGGCCACGCTCGCCCAGGCGCTCTGCGCGACCGGCCGGTGACCGTGCGCGATCTGAACGGCGTCCGCGATCCCGCGATGGGTCACCGGAATGCCGGCCGCCGCGGGGGCGGCAAGCGCGCTACTCACCCCGGGGACCACCTCGACGGGTATGCCGTTGGCCTCGCACGCGGCGGCCTCCTCGCCTCCCCGGCCGAAAAGGAAACTGTCGCCACCTTTCAGGCGCACGACGCGTCGACCCATCCGCGCGTGCTCGATGAGCAGGCTGTTGATCTGCTCCTGAGTTCGGGTATGCCGACCGGGCTGCTTGCCGACGTCGATCACCTCGATCCCCATGGGTAGTTCCTCGATCAGGCCGACGGGTGCCAGTCGGTCCGCGACGACGACATCCGCGGACATGAGTGCGCGGTAGCCGCGCAGGGTAATCAGGTCGGCGGCGCCAGGGCCGCCGCCGACAAGAACGACCGAGCCGATCCGCGGTTGATAAAGGCCACGGTTATGCGCGGGACGATAGGAGTTCATCTCGATCGGCCTCCGGTGACCGTGTCGTTGGTGACGGACGCGACGATGCCGATGGATAACTCATGCCCGAGCACGCGAACCGGCCAGGTGCGCAACGCGACGGGGGTTTGGTCGCCGGCATCGAGACACTCGCCGGTCTCGAGATCGAAAACCTGCTTGTACATCGGGGAGGTAACGCATGGACGGCCGTTGCGGGTGCCGACAAGGCTGCGAGAGATGATCATGGCTCCGCAGAAGGGGTCGTGCTGTTGGACGGCGAAGAACGCGTCATCGTGGGTGCGAAAGATCGCGATCTGCACGCCCTGGACGAGCGCGGCGACACCGCGCTCATGGGGCACTTCGCGCACCTGGCAGATCGGTACCCACTCGGTGACGTGTTCGATCGGGCGGTCGAGCGGGGAGGTAGACGAGGTGGTGATCATGGACGCACTCCCAAGGTGGTTCCGGCGATGAGGACCGCACTAGTGCGCTCGTCGGGACGGGCAGGGCGGGCCTGACCGCGCTCGGCGACATAGGCGAGTGACTCGTCGTGCGCCTGCGGCGCGTTAACGAAGGAGGTGAAGCGGGCCAATGTCTGTGGATCGTCGAGCGCCGCGGCCCATTCGTCCTGATAGGAATCCACATGTCGGGCCATGGCGGCGTCGAGATCGGCGCCGATACCCAGGCTGTCGTCAAGCACGACGGACCGCAGCGCCTCGAGGCCGCCGTCGTACTCTTCGATCCAGGCAGCGGTGCGCTGGAGGCGGTCGGCCGTACGCACATAGAACATCAGGAAGCGGTCGATCGTTCGGATCAGGTCCGGTGTCTCGAGGTCCTCGGCGAACAATTGCGCATGGCGAGGGGTGAAGCCGCCATTGCCGCCGACATACAGATTCCAGCCCTGCTCGGTCGCGATGATGCCGACGTCCTTGCCCCGCGCTTCCGCGCATTCTCGGGCGCAACCGGACACCCCGAGTTTGAGCTTATGCGGCGATCGCAACCCGCGATACCGCAGTTCGAGCCCGATGGCGAGGGCGACCGAGTCTTGCACGCCGAAGCGACACCAGGTCGAGCCGACACACGACTTCACGGTCCGTAGCGACTTGCCGTAGGCATGGCCGGACTCGAAGCCTGCATCGATGAGCAGCCGCCAGATCTCGGGCAACTGATCGATGCGGGCGCCGAACAAGTCGATGCGCTGACCGCCGGTGATCTTGGTGTAGAGCCCGAAACGCTGGGCGACCTCGCCGATGGCGATCAGCCCCTCCGGCGTGATTTCACCGCCGGGGATCCGGGGGACGACGGAGTAGGAGCCGTCCTTTTGCAGATTGGCCATCGCAAAGTCGTTGGTGTCCTGCAAGGTGCCGCGGTCGGCCCCGAGAATGTGTTCGTTGTAGAGACTGGCAAGGATGGAGGCGATGACGGGTCGGCAGATGGCGCAGCCGCGGCCGCCCGTGCCGTGGCGCTCAATGATCTGAGTAAAAGTGCGCAGTTCGGTGACCCGTACGGCGTCGAAGAGTTCGGAGCGGGACAGGGCGAAGTGCTCGCACAAGGCGGTGCTGAGCTCGATGCCCGCCTTCGCCAATTCCTTGCTCACCAACGACTTCACTAATGGCAGGCACGATCCGCAACTCGTCCCTGCTTTGGTGCACGCCTTGACCGCGGCGACGTCCGTGCAGTGCCGCTCGGAGACCGCCGCCCGCACAGTGCCGGCACAGACGTTGTTGCACGAGCACACGGGTGCCTCATCGGGCAGGTCGAGGTCGGCCACGCTGCCCGAACTGGCCGGCGCCAGGTAGCCGACCGGATCGGACGGCAGGGGGCGCCCGAGCATGGGCCGCAAGCCGGCATAGGCGCTCGCATCGCCGACGAAGATGCCGCCAAGCAGGGTTCGCGCATCATCGGACAGCACGAGCTTCTTATAGACCCCAGCGACGGGATCAGAAACCACCACCTCGAGGCAATTCGGATCGGTGCTCATGGCATCCCCGAAGCTCGCAACATCCACGCCGAGAAGCTTCAATTTGGTGGCGGTGTCCGCGCCGGGGAAGGTGGAGTCCCCGCCGAGCAGGTTGTCCGCGACCACTTCGGCCATCGCGTAGCCGGGAGCCACGATGCCCCAGCACCGTCCGTCGATGCAGGCGACTTCGCCGATGGCCCACACGGCGGGATCGTTTGTGCGGCAACGCGAGTCGACCAGCACGCCACCACGCTCACCAACCCCAAGATCCGCCGAGCGTGCCAAATCGTCGCGCGGGCGCACCCCGGTGGCGAAGACGACGACGTCGGCGCGGACCTGCTCCCCGTCAGCGAACTGCATTCCTGCGACGCGGCCGCGCTCGCCGAGAACCTTCGCGGTGGCGGTCGAGGTGCGCACGCTGACGCCGAGTCCGGTGATAAGTCGGTGCAGAGCCGCCCCGCCCCCCGTGTCGACCTGCAGGGGCATCAATCGGTCCGCGAACTCGACGACGGTCGTCTCCACCGCGAGAGCATTGAGGGCTCCCGCCGCCTCCAAGCCGAGCAGGCCACCACCGACCACAACTCCCCGCGGAGCTCGGCGGGGATTCCGGGTCCGGAGATCCTCGACGAACTGACGCAATTCGGCGACATCGTCGATGGTGCGATAGACGAAGGCGCCGTGCAGGTCATTGCCGGGGACGGGTGGCTTCGCGGCATACGACCCCGTCGCCAGCACCATGGCGTCGTAGGGGTAGTCATGACCATCGCTACCCCTAACCAACCGCGCGTCCCGGTCGACGTGTCTGGCGGCGACGCCTCGGCGCAGGCTCACGACGTGGTCTTCCCACACGCTTTGATCGCCCAGCGCGAGATCCTCGGGGGAGCGTCCGCTGAAATAGGTCGTCAATGCCACGCGGTCGTAGGGCGCGCGGGGCTCTTCGGCTAGCACGGTGATCTGCCAGACTCCGACGCTATCGCGATCGCGCATGGCGTCGACCAGTCGTCTGGCGACCATGCCGCCGCCGACAATGAGCAGCTTCTTGGGCGCCATGGGCGCTGAGGTGGTCATGGATGGGCCCCTTTCGGGAACGGATGCGCTGACATTAGGAAGGTGGTGTTTCCGGGGTGCCCCAACGAGGTTTCCGGGTGATTACAGGGATTTCACGGTCGCTGCGTCCGCGTCGCCCCGGCTGAGGAGGCGCTCAAGCTCATCTCGGCAGCCACCGCATCCCGTGCCGGCTCGGGTCTGGTTGGCGATCTCGTCCACTGTGTGCGCACCGGTCGCGACCGCATCCAGGACCCGGGCCCGGGTGACGGAATTGCATCGGCACAGATCCTCGGGCTCCTCCCGTGCGGCACTGCCGAGGTCGTATGCCGATCGGTCGAGCAGCAAGGCGAGGGGGTCGAGGGGGAGTGGCGTGCGCTGGGTATAGGTCGTCAAGAGTTGCGCGGCGATGGGGCCGGCGCCGATGCACGTGGCTCCGACGAGCCGGCCCCGATGGATCACGAGCTCGATATGCCGGCCCGCGCCCGAATCGGCAACGGTCAGGGCCCGGTGACCCGGCAGGTCGGGTCGCCGGGTCCCGCAGATACCCATGGTCACGACATCCAGGCCGGGAGCCTTGAGCCGGACCACATCGTCGGTCCCGACGCTGTCTGCGGGAACTGTGGTGCCGGTCAGGTGGGCCACGAGGGCTCGCGCCTGACTCCAGCCCTGCGCCAGCAGACCGAGCGATCCGCTGGGGGGTTGTGCGCAGTCACCAATCGCGAAGATGCGTGGATCGTTGACGGAGGCCAGGCCCGCCGTGACGACCACACCGCGGTCGATGACCAGGCCCGCTCGCCGCGCCAAGGCCACCGAAGGGATGGCGCCAGCGGCGATCACGAGCAGATCGCAGGGCAGGCGCTCGCCGTCCGAAAGCACGACCTGCCGAATGCCATCTTCGTCGGCCACGATTCCCGAAGCCGTGGCGCCCTGCCGAAGCCCGATCCGGAGCCCGAGCACCGCGTCCGCCAAGACGCCCGCAGACGCCTCATCTAGCTGGCGCTCCATCATCGTGGGCGCCGGATGCACCAAAGTCACGGGCACGCCCCGCCGGGCTAGGCCGGCCGCGATCTCCAGTCCGAGGACGCCAGCGCCCAAGACGACAGCAGACCGCGAGTTCATCGAGGCGGCCGCCAGACCCCGCGCGTCATCGATCGTGCGCAGCGTGCGGACTCCGCGCGGGGGCTCCCCGGCCGTCCCGAGCCCCTTCAGGTCAGGCACCCGGGCCGCGGCGCCGGTCGCCAGGACAAGTTGGTCATAGCGGGTACGACGACCGTCTGCCGTGACGACGACCCGATCCTCACGATCGATCTCGCAGACGGTCGACCCCAGGGATGTCTCGAGTCGTGCGTGCGCCAGCTGCGGCATCATGATGCTGCCGAGATCCCTTGTGCCAGAAACGACGTCGCTCAACAACACCCGGTTGTAGGCCTGGCTGGACTCAGCTCCGAACTGCGTCACGCGGTAGCGCCCAGCGACATCGGCGGCCAGCAGGTCGGCGGTGAAGCGCGCACCGACCATGCCATTTCCGACCACGACGAGACGGGTCATGCGAGAACCTCCTGTGCGGGTAGGGCAGTCGTCACCAGGGCGATCGACGCGGCGGCGAGCTTGAAGTCCGGCATCCCCGACGTCGGGTCGGTTGTCGGTGCCGTAAGCCGATTCGCGCTACCAAGCCCACCCCAGTGGAAGGGCATGAAGACCGTGTCGGGGCGGATGTCGAGGCTCACTCGAGCTCGCGCGTAAGCGGTTCCCCTCGCGGTCGTGATCGCCACCAATGCTCCGGACGTGATCCCGTGGCGGCGGGCGAGTTCAGGGTGGAGTTCCACGATGGGCGCTGGTGCCGCCTCGAGAAGTTCCGGCACGCGACGGGTCTGGGCGCCCGACTGATAGTGATGCAACAGCCGCCCGGTGATCAGGTGGATCGGCGCCTCCCGCCGCACGGGATCGGCGGGCTCACGGGGAGTTACAACCACCGCGCGAGCTCGGCCGTCCGGATGCGCGAAGCGGTCGAGGAACAGCCGAGGAGTGCCCAGGTGGTCAGCCGGATCACCCTGTTCGAGGTCGAATCGAAGCATCGATTCCGTTGCGGGCCAATAGATTCCACGGTTGTTGGCTTGGGCCTTGTCGAGAGCGTCGTGGCTGACCCCGCTGTAGTCCGCCAGTCCACCGGCGCTCGCCCGTGCGAGTTCGTCGAAGACGGCAGCGGGCTCGGTCGGCCACACCGAGGGCGCGCCGAGCCGACGAGCTAGTTCCGCCCAGATCCACAACTCGGACTGAGCGGCTCCTGGGGCGTCGACAGCCTTGCGTCGACGCACGATGCGACCCTCGAGAGTCGTCATCGTCCCCTCCTCTTCGGCCCATTGGGTCACCGGGAGCACAACCTCGGCCAGTTGCGCGGTCTCCGACGGGACGACATCGGCGACCACGAGCAGATCGAGTCCGCGAAGTCGCCGGCTGACCTGCTCGGCATCGGGTGCACTGACGACCGGATTGGCGCCGTGGACCAGCAGCGCCCGAGGGCCACCGGGTCTGCCCAGGGAGTCGAGCAATTGCACGGCTGGCACTCCCTTGCCGGGCAGCGTGTGCGGCTTAACTCCCCACACGCCAGCAATGTGCTTCCGGGAAGCCGGGTCCTCGATGTGCCGGTATCCGGGTAGCTGGTCCGCCTTCTGTCCGTGTTCGCGGCCACCCTGGCCATTTCCTTGACCCGTCAGAGTCCCGAATCTGCTACCGCGCCGACCGGGAAGGCCAAGCGCGAGAGCGAGATTGATGGCCGCGGTGACGGTCGCCGTCCCATGACTCGATTGCTCCATGCCGCGTCCAGACAGGACATAGGCGCCGGAGCCGCCGGCTCGTGGGCTTGCCGCGATCAGCACGTCCGCCACGCGGTGCAGGTCGGCCACGGGGACACCGCATACTTGCTCCACCCGTTCGGGCCACCACGCAACGGCGATTGCGGCGACCTCGTCGAATCCGCTGGTTCGCTGGGCGAGATAGTCCCTGTCGAGGGCATCGCGTGCCAGAACGATGTGCAGCAGGCCGAGCAGCAGGGCGAGATCGGTGCCCGGCCGTGGAGCCAGATGCACACCGGAACCCAGTTCGGTGAGGGCCGCCGTGCGGGTACGTCGAGGATCGATGACGAGCAGTCCGCCGCGACATCGCACGGCGTCCAGGTGTCGCACGAAGGGCGGCATCGTCTCGGCGGGATTGCTGCCGATCAGCAGAACAGCCCGCGCGCCCGCAAGATCCGTCACGGGGAATGGCAGCCCACGGTCGATCCCGAAGGCCCGATTTGCGGCCGCGGCCGCGCTCGACATGCAGAAACGCCCGTTGTAGTCGATCTTGGACGTCCCAAGAGCGAGTCGGGCGAACTTGCCCAGTTGATAGGCCTTTTCATTGGTCAGCCCGCCACCGCCGAAGACCGCAATGGCGTCGCAGCCGTACTCGGCCTGGATGTCGCGAATCCGGGCCGCGATGTGATCCAGTGCCACCTCCCAGGAGACCGGCACGAGATCGCGCCCCGCGCCACGCAGCAGCGGTCGGGTCAATCGGTCTGCCACCGAGGTGACGACGGCACTGCTCCAGCCCTTCTGGCACAGCCCGCCCTGATTGGTCGGGAAGTCGAACGGCTCAACCCGCAGGCCGCTGTCGGTGCGCAGCGTCATGCCGCACTGAAGGGCGCAATAGGGACAGTGGGTCGTGGCGTTGCCCATGCGATCAGACCTGCGCCGCCTGCGCGGCGGTCCCGCTACGCGCATAGGCGAACCAGGTCGCGGCGGCCATCACGGCATACACGGCGATGAAAACCCACAGTGCTGGAATGATCGAACCGGCCTGAGCCAGAGAGTATTTGAAGCCTTGCGGGATGAGGAAGCCACCGTAGGCGCCGATCGCGCCGGCGATCCCGATGCAGGCGCCCGCCAGTCGTCGGGCGGTGGGGAGAGATGCGGCGTTCGCTCTCAGGCGGAAGATCGCCGGAATCATCCGATAGGTCGCGCCATTTCCGAGGCCCGAGCCAGCGAACATGGTGAAGAAGGCCAGGAGAAAGAGGGCGAAGTTGTGGTGCCGCAAGGCGGTAATGGCGAGGACAGCACCGACGGCCATCACGGCATACGAGGCGATTGTCATCCGCGCACCGCCGATGCGATCGGAGATGATCCCACCGAGCGGGCGCAGGAGTGCCCCGATGATCGCTCCGGCGAAGGCGAGGTAGGCCGATTTCTCGGGAAACTGCGACTTGAGCAGCGTGGGGAAAGCGGCGGAGTAGCCCACGAACGAGCCGAAGGTTCCGAGATAAAGGAAGGAAATTAGCCACGTGTGTCGCACGCGCAGCGCCCCGGTGTAGGCCGACAGGTCGGACCGCGCGGAGTCGAGGTTGTCCATGAGCAGCCACGCGAGGAGCGCGGCGATCAGGGCCAAGGGGATGAACATCAGGCCGGCCCGGGCTAGGTGCAGTCCGGCGCCGACGGTCACCACCAGAGGGACGATCATCTGCACGACTCCGGTGCCGAGATTTCCACCGGCGGCGTTGAGGCCCAAGGCTTTTCCCTTCTCAGCCTCGGGATAGAAGAAGGAGATATTCGTCATGGACGAGGCGAAGTTCCCGCCGCCAAATCCGGCTAACGCAGCGCAGGCGAGCAGCACTTCATACGACTGCTGCGTCGCGATGCCCCAACTGAGCGCGAGAGCAGGCACGAGCAGGAGGAGGCTGGAAATAACGGTCCAGTTGCGGCCACCAACCTTTGTCACGGCAAAGGAATAGGGAATCCGCAAGGTTGCGCCCACCAAGGCGGGCAGAGACACCAACCAGAACTGCTGGCTTACGGTGACCTCGATCCCGGCGGCCGGAAGGCGCGGAACGACGACACTCCACAGTGCCCAGACGCAGAAGCCGAGGAATTCGGCATAGATGGAAATGCTCAGATTGCGCCGGGCGATCCTGCGCCCGCCGTTGCGCCACAAGATCGTGTCCTCGGGATCCCAGCCGTGGATCCAACGGCCAGTCGTGTGCTGCGGAGCGACTCCTGGCCGCTCCGGGGCGAGGGTCGTGCTCGGCTCATCGCCGACTAGAGAGGTCTTCACGACACTTCTCCTTCGCTTCGGGGTGGAGCCCCGACCGCCGGGTACTCGGGCCGGCCGGGGCGCGGCGTCGACATCGGCGCTTGTCCAGAGCCTGGGCCGAGCGTGTAACGCCCGTCGGCGGCGACGATTACGTTGACGTAAATTGGTCCTCACCCTCGTTGGTGAGGCGTGTGAGGTCTCGGCATCGCTACCCTGACCGGATGACCTCCGGGCCGGATCTCTTCGGGGCGGCAGCGCAAGACGGGCCAACACCCGACGCGGCCCTGCCGCCACTTGCCGTGCGGATGCGGCCCCGCTCCCTTGCCGAGGTCCGGGGACAGGCCGATGTGCTGCGGGTTGGTTCGCCCCTGCGTCGCCTCATCGAGGGCAGCGGCGGGCGGGCCGGCCCGATCTCGGCCATCCTGTGGGGCCCACCGGGGACTGGCAAGACGACGCTCGCCCACCTCGTGGCCAGCGCGGCCGGCCGGGAGTTCGTCGAGTTGTCTGCGATCACCGCCGGAGTCAAGGACGTCCGCGCGGTGATGGACCAAGCGGCCCGCAACCGTGACCTCTATGACCGGCAGACCGTGCTCTTTCTCGATGAGATCCACCGCTTCACCAAGGCTCAACAGGATGCGTTGTTGCCGGGCGTCGAGAACCGCCAGGTCATCCTCGTCGCTGCCACGACCGAGAATCCGTCCTTCTCGGTCATCGCCCCGCTCCTGTCACGGTCGGTGCTGATCACGCTGACGTCGTTGTCCGACAACGACATTCGCGAGGTGATCGAGGCGGCGGTGACGTCCGAGGGCGGGCTGGCCGCGGCATACACCTTGGGGGAGGAGGCCCGCGAGCATCTGGTGCGGGTCAGCGGTGGTGACGCCAGGCGGGCCTTGACCGCTTTGGAAGCCGCGGCCGGCGTGGCCGAGGATCTGCGCGGGGTGCGCGGCGACGATGCGGCCACCAGCATTACGTTGGCGGCCGTCGAGCAGGCGATGGCGCAGGCGGCCGTGCGCTACGACCGCACCGGCGACCAGCACTATGACGTCGCCTCGGCGCTCATCAAGTCGATGCGCGGCTCCGATGTCGACGCCGCGCTGCACTACCTCGCCCGAATGTTGGAGGCGGGGGAGGACCCGCGCTTCATCGCCCGCCGCATCGTCATCGCCGCCTCCGAAGATGTCGGGATGGCCGACCCGACGGCGCTGCAGACGGCCGTCGCTGCCTTGCACGCCGTCGCGCAGATCGGGATGCCGGAGGCGCGGATCATCCTGGCGCAGGCGGTGGTCCACAATGCGCTCGCGCCGAAGTCCAATTCGGCCTATGCCGGCATCAATGCAGCCATCGCCGACATCCGCGCCGGCAAGGGCGGAGTGGTGCCCGCGCACCTACGCGGCAGTGGGTATGCCGGCGCCACCCGGCTGGGTCACGGTGCCGGCTACGTCTATGCCCACGCCGAGCCGGATGGTGTTGCCGCGCAGCAGTATCTGCCCGACGACCTCCACGGCGAGACCGACTATTACCGGCCCACCGATCGCGGTTTCGAGGCGCGGCTGCAGGAGCGCTGGACCTGGCTTCGCACCCGCCTGCGCCGATCCGAGACCTGAGGAGACAACCTGGCCGGGGCCTCGGGCGTCTGAGGGGATGTCGAAAGATCACTACGATGCGGCAGGCGCAGCGCCCCGCACCATCCTGGGAGGGATGTCGTCATGAAGAAGTCCATCGCCAACGGAATGGGTCTGGCCCTGGCCTTGACCGGCCTGATCGCTCTGCCCGCCGCCGCGGCGGAGGGTCCGGGGCCGGCGGGCGCCGACGGCAAGGGCGGCATCGCGGCACTGGTTGGGCCGGTCGAGCCGGTGCCGGCCGAGGCGCCGCACCGCGGCACACCCGACCCCAAGGTCAAGCGGGCCCAGCAGATCATGGCGAAGTTCGGCATACCCGGCGGGCCGGTTGACGGCTATTCGGGCGCCCAGACCGTCCAGGGCCTGTGTGCCTTCCGCCGGATGACCGGCCAGACACCCACGCGGGGCGGCCTGGACCACCAGATCTACCTCAAGCTCGTCGAGTTCGATGCGAAGTACTCCTCCATCGGGCAGTTCCCGGCCTCCTCCTTCCAGGGCAAGGTCACCTATGTGCACGTCCAGATGACCTGCCAGACGGCCTTCTATGTCAAGGACAAGACCTACCAGCGGGTCCTGCGAGTCTCGACGGGAATGCGGGGTCATGACACCCCGTCCGGCTACTACAACCTCGGCTCCACGCTCAAGGGCTGGTGGTGCAGCACGCTCTACCCGGAGTCATGCCGCAAGCAGACGACCGGTGAGTTCGCCTATCTGCGCAATTTCGGCAATATGTACAACTCCCGCCAGGTCATCGGAGTGGAGTCCAGCAGAGTGGTGTACGACGGACCTGAGTGAGTGCGCGCCTCCAACGTAGGCGCGGCCACCGGGTGGA
>JAIUPO010000034.1 GCA_020160805.1 Actinomycetota bacterium
CCTTCGAAGCACCGTCCTGCGGTAACCAACCCGCGCATATCAGACTGACAGCGCCGTCGACAGACACGCCGACCCCCCGGACCCAGCCCGAGAACGAATAGAGCGCCGCCGAGCAGCCAGCCCGGCGGCGCTCACCCCTGCCCCTTGACAAACACACCCCCCATATCAGCAGAGGCTTCGTGGGAGCCCGGCGGGCCGACGCGTCACTCAGAGCTTGTCGACGGTCTGGGTGTTGGGGTCGTTGACGCTGAAGGTGTTGCACTTGTTGATGTCGGAGGCCTTCATGCCCTGGATGAACCAGCGCTGACGGGCCTCGGACGAGCCGTGCGTCCAGTTCTCGGGCGTCACGCGGCCCTGGGTCTTGGCCTGGATGTTGTCGTCACCGACGGACTCAGCAGCCGACAGGGCGTCGCGAATGTCGGTCTCGGTCAGCGGCTTCAGGAAGGTGTTACCCTGCGCGTCCTTGGTGGTGGAGGCGTGCTGCGCCCACATGCCGCCGAAGCAGTCCGCCATCAACTCGATGCGCACGGCACCGGAGTCCTCGCCCTTCGGGTCCTGCTGGGCGCGGCCGAGCAAGCCGAGGACGTTCTGGATGTGGTGGCCGTATTCGTGCGCGACGACATACTCCTGAGCGAGCGGGCCCGTTGAGGAGCCGAACTGCTGCTCGAGGATGTCAAAGAAGCTCGCGTCGATGTAGATCGACTCATCGAGCGGGCAGTAGAACGGCCCGACCTGGTTTGAGGCGGTGCCACACGCCGACTGGGTGGCCTGGGTGTAGATGATGGTCTTCGGCTCGCGGAACTGTTTGCCGTAGCGGGGCAATTCCTCCGACCAGAAGGCTTCGGCCGAGTTGACGGTGCCGACGATGCGGCACTCGACATATTTGTTGGCGTCCGCGCCGGTCTTGCACTGTTCCTTGATCGCGCTGGAGTTGACGTCTTGCGCCCCGGTGTCCTGGGTGGTCCCGCCCGGGAGTTGGCTCGGATCGCCGCCGAGCAGCATCGTCAAGATCGCGATGATCAGGCCGAGGATGCCACCGCCGACGACCATGCCGCCGCGGCCACCGCCGCCCCCGCCACCGCCGACCGAGGAGGTGTCCAGTTGGACGTTCTCGTTGAAACTCATGCAGGGTGACCTTTCGCGGCCCGGGAGCCGGTTCGGCCCCATGGTGATGGCGCTCTAGACTAACTGGCTGGGTGCTCAGCGTGTTCCCTGACGCACCCCAATCGACCCCGTTTGTTATGCGGCGCGCCCGCGTGCCCGCCGCCCGAGGAGTATGCCGTGATCGCCGTCAGCGAGCTTGAGCTGCGCGTCGGCTCCCGACTCCTGTTGGACGAGGCGACCTTCCGCATCAATCCTGGTGACCGGGTCGGCCTCGTGGGGCGCAATGGCGCCGGCAAGACGACGCTGTCCAAGGTGCTGGCGGGGGAGTCCCTGCCGGCCGCCGGGACCTTCACGTCGTCTGGGTCTGTTGGCTACCTGCCGCAGGATCCGCGGACAGGCGATCTGACGGTCACCGGGCGGGACCGCATACTTTCCGCCCGCGGGCTCGACGCCATCGTGCGCGATCTGCGCAAGGCCGAGTTCGCGATGGCGGCCGCCACCGAGGAGGCACGGGAGAAGGCGATGCGCCGCTACTCCCGCCTGGATGCTGAGTTCACCGCTGCCGGTGGGTATGCCGCGGAGTCCGAGGCCGCGTCCATCGCGGCTGCACTTGGGCTCTCGGAGCAGCAACTCGATCAGGAAATCGGGACGCTGTCCGGTGGCCAGCGGCGCCGAATCGAGTTGGCGCGCATTCTCTTTTCCGGTGCCTCGACTCTGCTGCTGGATGAGCCGACAAACCACCTGGATGCCGATTCCATCATCTGGCTGCGCGACTATCTCAAGGGTTATCCCGGCGGACTGGTCGTCATTTCGCACGATGTCGACCTGCTGCAGGTCGTCGTCAATCGGGTCTTTCACCTCGATGCGAATCGGGCGGTTATCGACATCTATAACGTCGGGTGGAAGGCCTACCTCGAGCAGCGCGAGACCGACGAGAAGCGGCGCAAGCGTGAGTACGCGAACGCGCAGAAGAAGGCGTCTGCTCTGTTGGAGCAGGCCGAGAAGATGCGCGCGAAGGCGACCAAGGCCACTGCGGCCCAGAACATGATCCGGCGCGCTGAGCGCATGCTCGCCGGGGTCGAGGGGGAGCGGACGCACGACCGCGTCGCGAAACTGCGTTTCCCCGAACCGTCGCCGTGCGGTCGCACGCCATTACGCGCCTCGGGGCTCTCACGGTCATATGGCTCAACGGAGGTCTTCACCGATGTCGACCTGGCCATCGACCGCGGGTCGAAGGTCGTCGTCCTCGGGCTCAATGGCGCAGGAAAGACGACCCTCCTGCGGATTCTGGCCGGCATCGACGAGCCAGACACCGGCCAGGTCGAGCCCGGGCATGGGCTGAAGATCGGCTACTACGCGCAGGAGCATGAGAACCTCGACCTCTCGCGCACCGTGCTCGCCAATATGAAGTCCGCCGCCCCTGACCTCGGCGAGACCGAGGTCCGCAAGGTGCTGGGCTCGTTCCTCTTCGTCGGCGATGACGTCGAGAAGCCGGCTCGCGTATTGTCGGGCGGCGAGAAGACGCGCTTGTCGCTGGCTCTGCTTGTCGTGTCATCCGCGAATGTGCTGCTACTGGACGAGCCAACGAACAACCTCGACCCGGCCTCCCGCGAAGAGATCCTGGGGGCGTTGTCGACCTACAAGGGCGCCGTCGTCCTGGTCACCCACGACGAAGGCGCCGTTGTCGCCCTCTCGCCCGAGCGCATCCTGCTCCTCCCCGATGGCGTCGAGGACCTCTACGGCCCCGACTACCTCGACCTCATCGCCCTGGCGTGAGCGCGATCACTCTAATTTCGTGGCACGGCACGTGTCCGCATAAACACCGCGGTTGATCTCAGCCTGATTTCCCAGGAGCGAGGGTAAAGCCAATCTCGCAAATCGCGGTTGACCAACGCTACCTGGTCAACCAGACTAGGGTGCGTGACCACGCATACCGTCCAATCGGCCAAGACCCACCTATCTCGGTTGCTCCACGAGGTTGAGCTGGGTGGCGAGGTGACGATCTTGCGGGGTGAGGTGCCGGTGGCCCGACTGGTGCCGATAGCGGCTCCGCCTCACCGGAAGTTCGGAAATATGCAGTTCGAGGTCCCGGATGATTTCGATGCACCATTGAGCGAAGATGAGCTGTCCGAGTGGGAGTGAACTACCTGCTTGACACGCATGTGCTGCTCTGGCTACTCGGCGCGCCGCATCGCGTTCCGGTGGCCGTCCGTGAACACCTAGCTAACCCCAACGACACGCTCCTTGTTTCCGCGGTGTCTGCGCTGGAAATCGCGACAAAGACCCGCGTTGGCAAGCTAGATGACCTAGGCCTGGTCGCGTCGTGGCCACGTCGCATCCGGGAGATCGGGGCGACGGAGCTAGCCATAACCAGTATCCACGCCCTCACCGCGGGCTCAATGCCGTGGGCGCATCGCGATCCATTCGACAGGCTCCTCGCTGCTCAAGCCATTCACGAAGGAGCCACACTGGTCACGGCGGATCAGGCCTTCCGTGGGCTACCCGCACCGCGGACGCTGAAGTGGTGATGGCCTCAAGGACACAGGACCGTCCACATAATGTCGCGTTATTGAATCCATAACGCGACCGAGTATTCTTCTCGGCGTGACCGAGACGATCAAGCGGCCGACGCGGACGCAGCAGACGGGGGCGTGGGCGGACGGGGACCGCACGCCGCTCAACGGCAACGAAGTGCTCAAGCAGGCCGACGACGCCCTCAATGTGCGCCAGCGCATCATCGACATCTACTCCAAGCAGGGCTTCGCCAGCATCCCGGGGGATGACCTGCGAGGCCGGTTCCGGTGGATGGGGCTCTATACCCAGCGCAAGGAGGGCATCGACGGCGGCCAGACGGCGACACTGGAGCCCGAGGAGTTGGACGCCGAATACTTCATGATGCGCGTCCGCAGCGACGGCGGCATCCTCTCCACCGAGCAACTGCGCACCATCGGCCAGATCAGCACCGACTTCGGCCGCGACACCGCGGACATCTCGGACCGCCAGAACATCCAATTGCACTGGATCGGCATCGAGGACGTCCCGGAGATCTGGGATCGGCTGGAGCGGGTGGGACTGCATACCCTCGAAGCCTGCGGCGACGCGCCCCGCGTCATCATCGGCTCACCCGTCGCCGGCATCGCGGCGGACGAGATCGTCGACGGCACCTGGGCGATCGAGCAGATCCGCAGCAAGTACATCGGCAGCCCCGAGTTCTCCAACCTGCCACGCAAGTTCAAGACCGCCATTTCCGGCTCGCCTGCCATGGACGTTGTCCACGAGATCAACGACGTCTCGTTCGTGGGCGTTAACCACCCCGAGTTGGGGCCGGGCTTCGACCTGTGGGTCGGCGGCGGACTCTCGGTGGCACCGATGTTCGCCAAGCGGCTCGGCGCCTTCGTCCGGCTGGAGCAGGTCCCCGACGTTTGGGCCGGCGTCATCGGCATCTTCCGCGACTATGGCTACCGCCGCCTCCGCAACCGCGCCCGCCTGAAGTTCCTCATGGCCGATATCGGCCCGGAGAAGTTCCGCGACATCCTCGAGACCGAGTACCTCGGCTACAGCCTGCCCGACGGCCCCGAGCCAGTCACCCCGCCGGACGGCCACCGCGATCACGTCGGGGTGCACAAGCAGAAGGACGGCAAGGTCTGGATCGGCACGGCTCCGATCGCCGGCCGGGTCAGCGGCACCATCCTGCGGGAGGTCGCCGACCTCGCCGAGCGGTATGGCAGCACCCGCATCCGCCTCACGCCGCACCAAAAGTTGCTCGTCCTCGACATCGAGGAAGCCGATGCGACGGCGATCATCGAGGAGCTCGCGGCATACGACCTGATCGCGAAGCCGAGCGTTTATCGCCGAAATGTGCTGGCCTGCACCGGGATCGAGTATTGCAAGCTCGGCCTCACCGACACCAAGGACCGGGCCCGCAAGGTCGTCGTCGAATTGGAGCGCCGCCGCCCGGAGATGGACGTCCCCTTCGGCATTCACGTCAACGGTTGCCCCAACGCGTGCGCGCGCACCCAGGTCGGCGATATCGGCCTCAAGGGCATGGTCCAGCGCGACGAGAACGACGAACTTCAGGAGGTCTTCCAGGTCCATCTGGGCGGCGGCTTGGGCGTCCAGCCCTCCCTCGCCCGCAAGACCCGCGCGCTGAAGGTTGCCGCCGAAGACCTGCCCGACTACATCGACCGCGTCGCCGGCCGATATCTCGAACAGCGCTCTGCCGGTGAAAGTTTCGCGGTCTGGGCGCACCGAGCAGACGAGGAGGACTTGCGGTGAGCGCCATACCCACCGAAAACCTCACGCACGAGATCGAGACCTTTCTCACCCGGGAGCGGGAGGCCACGACCTACGAGGACAAGGTCGCTCTTGGACGCGAGGTGCTCGCCTGGGCCCACCACACCTATGGCGATTCGCTCACCATCGCCAGCTCGATGGGCGATGAGATCCTGCTCCATCTGGCGGGCACCACGGCGCCTGGCTTCGACGTCTTCTTCCTCGACACCGGCTATCACTTCGCCGAGACCCTCGGCACGCGGGATGCGTATGAAGTGATGCTGCCGCTGCGGATCCGCACGGTCCATCCGCGCGAAAGCGTTGCGCGCCAAGACATTCGTTTTGGTGAGCGGCTCCACGCACGCAATCCAGACCTGTGCTGCCGGATGCGCAAGGTCGCGCCGCTCAACGCCGCGCTCGAGGGGTATGCCGCGTGGGTTACCGGCGTCCGCCGCGCCGACGCCGCGACCCGCACCGACGCGCAGCTCATCGAGTGGGACGCCAAGCGCTCCATGATCAAGATCAATCCAGTGGTCGGCTGGTCTCACGATGAGGTGGATCGGTATGCCGCGGAGCACGGAGTCTTCCTGAATCCGTTGCGGGAGCTGGGCTTTGCCTCGATTGGTTGCGCTCCCTGCACCCGTCCTGTGGGCGTGGGCGAGGACCCTCGAGCCGGACGGTGGGCCAATTCCGACAAGGTCGAATGCGGGTTGCACATATGAGCGCGCCGGACTATCCCATCACTCTCGATGTCACTGGTCGACGGGTGCTCGTCGTCGGGGCCGGACCGGTTGCCGAGCGTCGAGTCCGCCGGTTGCTCACGGCGGGCGCCTTGGTCGATGTCATCGCACCGCGCGCGACGGAAGGCATCACTGAACTGTCCGCGAGCGGCGAAATCGACTGGTTCGACCGCGAGTTCGATATCGCAGATCTCGTCACGCCCAAGCGAGCCTGGTTGGTGCACACCGCCACCGGCATCTCCGGCGTGGATGACTGGGTCGGGAATGCCGCTGCGGCAGAAGCGATCTGGTGCGTCCGCGCTGCAGACTCCGAGAAGTCCGCAGCGTGGATGCCGGCCGTCGGAGTCGGCAGGGGAGACGCCGACGGCCTCCAGGTTGCGGTGACCGGTGGGGGAGACCCCCGCCGATCCACTGCCCTGCGGGACGCCATCCTCATCGGTATGGAGACGGGCGAGCTGCCGGTTGCCCGGGTTCGTGGCACTGCCGCCGCGACGACGCCGACGCAGGGGCGGGTTGCCCTGGTCGGCGGCGGCCCTGGCGCTGACGACCTCATCACCGTCCGGGGACGCCGCCTGCTGGCCCAGGCGGATGTCGTCGTCACCGACCGGCTGGGCGCGACGGGCCTCCTATCTCAACTGCCCGAGCGCACCAAGGTGATCAACGTCGGCAAGACGCCCCGCCACCACCCGGTGCCACAGTTCGACATCAACGAGATCCTCGTCCGCGAAGCTAAGGAGGGCCAACTCGTCGTTCGGCTCAAAGGCGGCGATCCCTTCATTCTCGGGCGCGGCGGCGAGGAGATGCTGCACTGTGCGGCACACGGCATACCCGTCGAGGTGGTGCCCGGCGTGACCTCCGCGGTGTCGGTCCCCGCGGCCGCCGGCATCCCCGTGACCCAGCGCGGCATCACGGCGTCCTTCGTCATGGCCTCAGCGCATGACGGGCCGGAACACGTTCTCGCAGCGGCACGTTCGGCCGCTCCGGACGCAACCCTCGTGCTGCTGATGGGCGTCAGCCGGCTCGCGGATACCGCCACTGGCCTGATCGCCGCCGGTCGTGCCCCGCAGACCCCGGTGGCCCTGATCGAATCCGGCTGGACGCCGCGCCAGCGCACGACGACCACGACCCTCGAACGCGCCGCCGCCGACGCCGAGGCGGCCCTGGTCCGGTCACCGGCGGTCATCGTCATCGGCGAGGTCGTCGCCGTCCGCGACGAGTTGCTCGCCCTCGGCGTCGCGAACCTGTGACCGCGGAGACGGCCCCCGCGGGCCAGGATGTTGTGCTGCTCGCCCACGGCTCGCCGGACCCGAGGCACGCGCGCGACGTCGCGGCGCTGCGGGGTCGCGTGGCGGCGGCTGCGCCGCATCTGAGGGTGCGGGCGGCATACCTCGACCACCACGGGCCGAGCGTTGGCGAGACAGCCCGTGACCTGGCCGGGCACGACGGCGAAATCACCCTCGTCCCTGTGCTCCTGACCCGCGCGTTCCACGCTCGGGTGGACATCCCTGCCGCCGCAACAGAACTCAGCGAGGGGTCGGGTCGATGCGTCCGGATCACCGATGCGCTCGGCCCTGACCCGTTGCTGGCCCGCGCGCTGGAAGAACTTCTGGCGCAGCGCAGCGAGTGCCAGGTCGTGGTCTTCCTCGCCGGCTCCTCCCGTCATGACGCCGTGGACGACCTCATCCGCTCCCTCACGATGAGCCTGACGCCGGAGCGCGCCTACGCGTTCGCCACACTCGACGACTACCTCCCCCTGCCGGCAGCGCTGAAGGGGCTCGGTCGGGCCGCGGACACCATCGCTGTCAGCGCGATGATCGCCGACGGTGTGCTGCGCGATCGGATGGTGCGCCGGAGCGCAGAGCACGGCATACCCTTCGCCGACGGCGTGCTGGCCCAGACCGATGCCCTCACCGAACTGGTGCTGCGGCGGATCGAGCGCGGCTGAGGGAATCGCTGTCGGCCCCGAGGGGTTGACTAGCCCTATGAGCGCGAGTCCCTGGCAGGTGATGCACAGCCTCACGCGCGACGGGAGCGTGGCTGACACCAAACTGCCGGCAGGCACGGCGAAGCGGGTGCTGGCATATGCCCGCCCCATGCGGGCGGTGATCGCGGCCTTCCTCGTGCTGGTCGTCGCGGACGCCCTATTCGTCGTGGCGGCACCGCTTCTGCTGGCCCGGCTCGTCGACCACGGAGTCATCCCCGGCGACCGGAGTGTCGTCACCACGCTGGCGCTGCTCGTCGCCGCCATCGCTGTGCTCGATGCCGTCGTCACCGTCGTCTCTCGGTGGTATTCCGCCCGCATCGGCGAGGGCTTGATCTTCGCCCTGCGCAGTGAAGTCTTCAGTCACGTTGTGCGACAACCGATTGCGTTCTATACCCGCGCGCAGACAGGCGCCCTGGTCAGTCGCGTCAACAATGACGTCATCGGGGCGCAGCAGGCCTTCACCTCGGTGCTGTCCAGCGTCGTCGGCAACCTCGTCTCCCTCACCCTCATCCTCGCCGCGATGATCGTGCTGTCGTGGAAGCTCACGCTTGCGGCGCTGCTGCTCGTGCCCTTTTTCCTGCTGCCGGCGAAATGGATGGGCCGCCGCCTCGCCGCTCTTTCGCACGAGCAGATGAATCTCAACGCCGAGATGGGCACCCACATGACCGAGCGCTTCAATGTCGGCGGCGCCCTGCTCGTCAAGCTCTTCGGCGACCTCGATCGGGAGGATCGGGAGTATGCCGAACGGGCCGCCCGGGTGCGCGATATCGGGATCAAGATCGCGATGAACCGCACCGTGCTCTTCGTCGCCCTGAGCTTCATAGCCTCGCTGGCGACGGCGATGGTCTATGGCGTCGGCGGCCTGATGGCCATCGACAAAACCCTGACGGTCGGCACCCTGATCGCTCTCGCGGCGCTGCTGGCCCGCCTCTATGGGCCGCTCACCACCTTGAGCAATGTACGCGTCGACATCATGACCGCGCTGGTGTCCTTCAGCCGCGTCTTCGAGATCCTCGACCTGCGGCCGTCAATTCAGGAGGCCCCCGACGCGCGGCCTCTACCCGGTGGCGCTGTTGCGGTAGACGTCGAGAAGGTCTCCTTCGGCTATCCCGGGGCCGACGAAGTCTCGCTGCGATCCCTGGAGACCTCCGCGGCCGGTGACCGGACCCGCGGCGCAACGGTCCTGCGTGACATCACCTTCCGTGCCGAGCCCGGTGAGCTCGTCGCGCTCGTCGGTCCCTCCGGCGCCGGGAAGACCACGATCACGAATCTCCTCGCCCGCCTCTACGACCCGACATCTGGCTTCGTGCGCCTGCAGGGGATCGACCTGCGCGACGCGACGCTCGCCTCGGTCACCGCCTCCGTGGGCGTCGTCACGCAGGAGAGCCATCTCTTCCACGACACCATCCGCGCCAATCTGCTGTATGCCCGCCCCGACGCCACCGAGGCCGAGATGCGCGACGCCCTCCGCGCCGCGCAGATCCTGCCGCTGATCGATTCCCTGCCGCAGGGGCTAGACACCGTCGTCGGCGACCGCGGCTACCGCCTCTCAGGCGGCGAGAAGCAGCGCGTCGCCATCGCGCGACTGCTGCTCAAAGGCCCGGGCCTGCTCGTCCTCGATGAGGCCACGGCTCACCTGGACAGCGAGTCCGAGCTAGCGGTTCAGAAAGCTCTAGATACCGCCCTGCACGGCCGCACGGCGATCGTCATCGCCCACCGCCTGTCCACCATCCGCCGGGCCGATCAGATCCTCGTCGTCGCCGACGGTCGCATCGTCGAGCGTGGCCGTCACCACGAATTGCTCGCCGCCGACGGACTGTATGCGGACCTGTACCGCACCCAGTTCCTCGACGACGCGCCGGTGCCGGGCTAAGCAGCTATTCGTCCTCTTCGTCCCAGATCCGGGTCTTCTTGACCTTGGGCGGCCGCGGGGTGCTGGCGGTCGCGTCCCCCTCACGGCGCAGCCCAAAGAAGATCAGGATGAAGCCCAAGGGCACCGTCATCCACCATTGATAGGCATAGGCCTGATGCGCTCCCAGGCTGCGGTCGGGCCTGCCGAGTGGCGCCGGCGCCGGGGGCGCCGTGGTCGTGCCGGTCACCCCGTCCCGCTCCAACTGCACATACCCGCCCAGCAGCGGGAGTCCCAGCGCTTTCGAGGCATCCGCCAGGCTGATGCTCGCGATCTGGCCCGGTGTCGTGGCCTTGTCCCGAGACTTCTCGCCCGGCCGCACCCATCCGGTCAGCGTCACGTCGCCGGCCGGTGGCGGTGCGTATGCCGGCACGTCCGCAGCCCCCTTCTCGCCCAACGGAATCCAGCCGCGATCGATGAGCACGACGGAACCGGTGTCGAGGGTGAAGGGGGCCAGCACGTCATACCCCACATCCCCGTCAAGCGTTCGTCCGCGGACGACAAGCCGCTCGGCACCATAGCTGCCGCGGGCCGACACCTTGGTCCACTCCTGCCCGATCGGCAGCGGGCTCGCGGACAGCACGGACTGCGCCGGGACTGGTGCCGCGTTGTAGTGCGCCGAGATCCGCTCGTTGCGCTCGACCTTCGCCAGGTGGCGGCCGTACTGCCAGTGCCCGAGGTGATAGGCCGCGACGGCATACAGGCACGCCAGGAGGAGGGCGCCCAGCCAGCGAGGAGTCAGCAGGCGGCGGAGCACCTGGCAACCGTAACAACTTAGAGTGGGACGTTATGACCGACCTGCCCATGCCGAGCGTGCGTCCGCCGGCGCCGCCCGGACCGGCGGACGGGCCCCTCGTGGACACCTTCGGGCGCATCGCGAAAGACCTGCGGGTGTCGGTCACCGATCGGTGCAATCTGCGCTGCACCTATTGCATGCCGGCCGAGGGCCTGCCGTGGCTGCCCAAGCCGGAGATGTTGACCGATGACGAATTGATCCGGCTGATCGCCTTGTTCGTTCGCCTTGGTGTTCGTCAGATTCGCCTGACCGGCGGAGAGCCGATGCTGCGCAAGTCGCTCGTGTCCTTGGTGGCACGCATCGCCGAGCTCGATCCCCGACCCACCATTGCCATGACGACCAATGGCATCGGCCTGGACCGGCTGGCCGCCCCGTTGCGAGCGGCCGGGCTGGACCGGGTCAATGTTTCGCTGGACACGATCGATCCGCAGGAGTTCATCACCTTGACACGGCGAGACCGGCTCGCCGATGTCGAGGCAGGCCTGAAGGCGGCGCACGACGCTGGCCTGACGCCGGTGAAGGTCAACGCCGTGGCCATGCGTGACGTCAATGACACCGATGTCGCCGACCTGCTGGCCTGGTGCATGGACCGCAATTACGAACTGCGCTTCATCGAGCAGATGCCGCTGGACGCCGGCCATGAATGGCAACACAGCACGATGGTGACGGCCAGTGAGATCCGGGCCGAATTGGCCAAGCGCTACCGGCTGACCCCCCTCGATGGGCGAGGGAGTGCTCCGGCGGAGCGCTTCCTGGTCGACGGCGGTCCGCATACGGTCGGGATCATCGCGAGCGTTAGCGCGCCCTTCTGCGCCGCCTGCGATCGGGTGCGCCTGACGGCCGACGGGCAATTGCGCAACTGCCTCTTTGCCAACTCCGAGTCCGACCTGCGCACGCCACTGCGCGCTGGTGCCACGGATGACGACCTTGAAGGCATCATTCGCGGCGAAATGTGGCGCAAAGCCCGTGGTCATGGCATCGGCAGCCCCGACTTCCACCAGCCCGACCGGCCGATGAGCGCGATCGGCGGCTGATCACTCGGGGTGGTGTACGACATACCCCTCGAGGGTCTCGGCATCCTGGGCGATCACGGGGGTCACGGGCGTGACCTCCTGCAGCACCCCCGGGCCGCGCGGCTTGACCGCATTCGCGAAGACCACCGCGACATAGGGCAGGATCACCGCGCCCGCGACGGCCGTCCACCGCAGCCAGCCCGTCAACACGACGGCCAGGATGAAACACGCAGTCCTGATCGCCATCGTGATGAGGTACTTGCGGATGCGGGCACTCTGCTCGGCGGCCAGGCTCTCGTGGGCCGTCGTCACCGACTGCGCCGGTGCCGAATGCCTGCTCACCGCACCAGCCTAAGACACGGCGGCGTGGGCATCACCGGTCGTCGTCCACTAGGTTCAGGGGTGACCCGCACCACCCGACGCACGAAAGGCCGACTATGACCGCGCGCAACGTCCTGGTGACCGGAGGCAACCGAGGAATCGGCAAATCGATCGCGCAGGCGATGGCCGCGGCCGGCCACAATGTGGTCATCACAACCCGCTCCGGCGACGCGCCCGAGGGTATGCAGTCGGTCCAGGGCGATGTCACCGACACCGCCTCCGTCGACGCCGCCTTCACCGCGGCCGAGGCCCTCTTCGGAGGGCCTGTCGAGGTGGTCGTGGCCAATGCCGGCATCACCAAGGATGGCCTGCTCATGCGGATGAGCGATGCCGACTTCGACGCTGTCCTCGACACGAACCTCGCGGGCTCCTTCCGGTGCGCCCGCCGCGCCAGCGCCGGGATGATCAAGAAGCGCTTCGGCCGGCTGATCTTCATCAGCAGCGTGGTGGGGCTGTATGGCGGGCCCGGTCAGACCAACTACAGCGCCAGCAAGTCGGGCCTGGTGGGCTTGGCCCGATCGATCACCCGCGAACTTGGTGGGCGGGGGATCACGGCAAATGTCGTGGCCCCCGGTTTCATCGAAACCGATATGACGGCCGAACTGCCCGAGGACCGGCAAAAGGCCTACAAGGCGGCCATCCCTGCGGGTCGCTTCGCGACGCCGGACGAGGTCGCGGCCGCCGTGCTCTTCCTCGCCTCCGACGAAGCGGCCTATATCTCCGGCGCCGTCATCCCGGTCGACGGCGGCCTCGGCATGGGCCACTGACCGGCATACCACCAAGGGAAAGGACGACCCGATGTTGCTCGAGGGCAAAACCCTGCTGATCACCGGCGTGTTGATGGACTCCTCCATCGCCTTCCATGTCGCCAAATTGGCCCAAGAACAGGGCGCCAAGGTGGTGCTCACGTCGTTCGGTCGGACGATGAAAATCACGCAGACGATCGCGAAGCGGCTGCCCGAGACCCCGCCCGTCATCGAACTCGATGTCAGCAACCAGGAACATCTGGACTCCCTCGCGCAGCGCCTGGGGGAGCACACCGACCGGCTCGACGGGGTGGTGCACTCCATTGGCTTCGCGCCCCAAGGTGCCTTCAACTTCCTCGAGGGCACCTGGGAGGATGTCGCCACCGCACTCCAGATCAGCGCCTACAGCCTGAAATCCCTTGGTGTGGCGTGTCTTCCGTTGATGACGGGCGGTGGCTCCATCGTCGGCCTGACCTTCGATGCGAAGTTTGCCTGGCCCGTCTATGACTGGATGGGCGTCGCCAAGGCGGCCTTCGAGTCGACGAACCGCTATCTCGCCCGCGACCTCGGACCTAAGGGCATCCGCTGCAATCTCGTCGCGGCCGGCCCCATCCGGACCACCGCGGCCAAGTCGATTCCCGGTTTCGAGCGCTTCGAGCAGATCTGGGACGAGCGCGCCCCGCTGGGCTGGAATGTCAACGACCCGGTGCCTGCCGCCCAGGCCTGCGCCGCGCTGCTCAGCGACTGGTTCCCCGCCACGACCGGCGAGATCATCCACGTGGACGGCGGCGTCCACGCGATGGGCCAGTAGCCCGCCCCCATGACCGAACCCGTCGGTGCCACGGAGGTCCGCCTCCTGGAGGGCCCAAACCTCTACTTCACCAAGCCCGCCGTCAAGGTGATGCTGAGTATGCCGGGCTACCTCGACGCGCCGGCCGCGACCGTCAAGGCGGTGGCTGACGGCTTGGGCATGCGGGCGCGGGTGGGGGAGCCGGGCTCGGTACAGCGGCAGGCGTTCCTCGGCCGGATCGCGCAACAGGTGATCCGCTCGGTCGCCAAGGCCGCGGGCACGACCCGGGTCGGGGTCCGGGTCCGGCCGGGTGCCGGGCCGGCCGATGTTGTTGTGGCCGCCGTATGGCGCCGGCGAGCCCGCGCGTGGATTCTCGGCGATTCGTTGGGCCCCGTTCTGGCCCAACTGCTTTCGGGTGCTGACCCTGGTCCGCTGCTCGCTGGGGTGGCTGCGGAGATGGCGGCGGCGCCGGCCAGCCGGCCGGCCACCGCCATCACACCGAAGATCCCGGTCGCGTCCATCACGGGCACCAATGGCAAGACGACGACCACCCGACTGCTCGCGCATATGTGTATGACGGCCGGCTTGAAAACCGCGTGGTCGTCCACCGACGGCGTCGTCGTCATGGGGGAGGTCGTGACGCCGGGCGACTATTCCGGTCCAGCCGGGGCGCGGGGGGTCTTGGAGACCCCGGGGCTGCAGATCGGCGTCCTCGAAATGGCGCGAGGCGGTCTCCTGCTCAAGGGCATGGGCGTCACGCACAATGACGTCTCGGTCGTCACCAATGTCTCTGCGGACCACCTTGGGCTGCAAGGCATCGACACCCTCGACCAACTCGCCGAAGTCAAGGCGATCGTCACGACGGTGACCAAGCCCGACGGCTGGACCGTCCTCAATGGTGAAGACCCGCGCGTTTGGGCGATGCACGCTCGATCCATGGGCCGTCCATGGGCGTTCGCTTTGGACCCCACGACGCCCGCCCTGCGTGAGGCCGTCGACGCCGGCGGCCGCGGCATCACCCTCATTGACGGCGATGTCACGATCCTGATGCCGGGTGGCCGGACGCAAAAAGTCTTGCCGCTCACCGACATTCCCGCCACTCTGTCTGGTCTGTCGGTTCACAATATTGCTAACGTCCTCGCGGCCACGGCCGCCGGCATTGGGCTCGGGCTGCCCCTCGGTGCCGTCACTGACGCGCTGCGCGACTTCAATCCGGACGACCGGCTCAACCCCGGCCGAATGAATATCTACTCCCTGCCGGTCGACGGCGGGAGCGCATCGGTCATCCTCGACCTCGCCCACAATGAGGCCGGGCTCGCGGCATTGCTCGACGTCGCGCGCGGTCTCACGGCGCCCGGCGGACGCGTCTTCTTGGCCTTGGGGACGGCCGGCGACCGGACCGACGACATCCTGCACGCGCTCGGACAGATCGCCGGCCAACGCGCGGACCACGTCGTCATCGCGCACAAGGAGCACTACCTGCGCGGCCGCTCGACCGAGGAATTCGAGACGCATTTCGGCGCCGGGCTGGCGCTCGCCGGGATCGGCGAGGCGCCGAGTCACCCGAGTGAACTGGCCGCGCTGGAGAGCCTTGAGGGTCACGTGGCGCCCGGCGATGTCATCGCGATGATGACCCATGAACAGCGGGCCGAGATGCTCGCCTGGCTCACCGACCGGGGGGCGAGCGCGGACGAAGCGGGCGACATACGCCGCAAAGTCGTTGCCGCGCAAGGCAAGCACGAGCGCGAGGCCGACTTCGACGCCCTCTGGGCGCTCCCCGACGCTGAGCGGATTCCCTGGGCCCAACAGTTATACGAAGAGCTGCCCGGCGACGCGCGAGCGGCATACGAACTGGCCAGCGCACTGGATGCCGAGGGCGATGAAGCGGACGCCGTGCCGCTCTATGAAGCGGCGCTCGGGGCCGGCCTGCCGGAGCCGCACCGGCACCGTGCTCGGGTCCAGCTCGCCTCCAGCCTGCGCAATCTCGGCCGCCCCATCGAGGCGATCGCTCTCCTCGACCAGTTGGCCAGCGAACGACCCGAAAGCGCCGCGATCCTGGCCTTCCGCGCCCTCGCTCGAGTCGACGCGGGACAGTACAGACCGGTGGTCGCCGACCTCATCGACGCGCTATTGGCGCGTGCCGCCGACGAGGACAGCAACCGCTATCGCGCCGCCCTCACGCGCTACGCCGAGGGCCTGCGCGACGCCGACCCGCCCGAGGCATGAGCGTCAGCCGGCGCTGATCACCAGGTCGGGGTCACCCGGCTCGTTGCCGCCGGAGCCAGCCTGCGCGGACTGCGTGATGGACTCCAGCTCCGAGACGACCTTTGCGTGGTTGTCGACGCAGAGCACGACGATGTCGCCAGGGTTGGCACGGGCCACGCAGTGCCGGACGGCATCGACCTCGTTGAGGACCGTCTCGACGACACGCACGCGGGTGCCCGCGACAGCTTGTGCCTCCTGGACCCCCTCGGTGATCAGGGCAGCGGACTCGCCCGGCTTGCGACCACGCAGGCGCTCATCCTCGCGGACCACGATGACATCGAAGAAGGAGGCGGCCGTTCGGCCGAGCGCCCGCAAGTCCTCATCGCGCCGGTCGCCGGCGGTCGCAATCATGCCGATTCGGCTGATCTTGCCCCACTCCGAGGTGGCGGCCTTCTGATCGGCATACCGATCGACGAACTGGCCGAGCACCTCCATGCCGGGGGCGTTGTGGCAGTAGTCGACGATGACCTCTATGCCTCGCACATTGATCAGGTTCATGCGCCCGGGGGAGAGGTAGTAGCTGGTGTTGAAGGTCCGCAGGCCCTGCCGGATTTCGTGTAGGCCGATCCCTGCGGCGAAGGCGGCGCCGGCCGCGGCCATGGCATTGGCGACATTGAACAGGGCGGTGCCGCCGAAGGTCGCGGGCAGCAAGTGTGTCCACGCCAACTGCATGGATCGGGTGCCGTGCTTGATGACGATCATGTCGCCGCGGTCGGTCTGTTCCAGCACGACCGCGCGCCCGCCCCGCCGCAGGCGGGCATCGATGAAGGCCCGCTCGCGCGAGTCGGCGGGCTTGAGGGAGTACCAAACGACCGACCCGGAGCAGCGGTCACGCATCGCCCGCACATGCGGATCGTCGGCATTGAGGACGGCAAAACCATTGCGCGGCACCGCTTCCACGATGACGGCCTTGACATCCGCGAGCTGTTCGAGGGTGTCGATGCCCTTCATGCCCAAGTGGTCCGGCGCGATATTGGTGACGACCGCGATGTCATTGCGGTCATAGCCCAGGCCCTCGCGCAGGATGCCGCCGCGGGCGACCTCCATGATGGCGACCTCGACCCGCGGGTTCTGCAGCACCATGCGGGCCGAACGGGGACCGGAGGCATCGGACTTGATGACCAGCCGCTCGTCGATGACGATGCCGTCGGTCGAGGTCATGCCGACCTTTTTGCCGGTCTCCTTGAAGATGTGCGCGATCATCCGCGAGGTCGTTGTCTTGCCATTGGTGCCCGTCACCGCGATGATCGGCACCCGCGACTGCGAACCCGGCGGGAAGAGCAGATCGACGACCGGCTTGGCAATGAACTGCGGTTCGCCGACGGTCGGGTGGGTGTGCATCCGGAAACCGGGCGCCGCATTCACTTCACAGATCGCGCCCCCGGTTTCGCGGACCGGCTGGGTGATATCGGGGCAGATGAAGTCGATGCCGGCGACATCGAGACCGATCATCCGCGCTGCCTCTTCGGCGATCTCGACATTGTCCGGGTGCGCATCGAAGGTGCGGTCCACGGAGATCCCGCCAGTCGACATATTCCCGGTCAGGGCGAGCTTGATCATCTGATCCTTGGGCGGCACATCGGTCATCGCGAAGCCCTGCTCACGGACCAACTCGATGGCCGCCGCGTCCGTCTTGATCCGGGTGAGCACCTTTTCGTGGCCCACGCCTCGGCGCGGGTCGGCATTGGTGATCGCGACCAGTTCGTCGACCGTATGCTGCCCGTCCCCGATGACATGGGCCGGGACCCGCTCCGCAATGGCCCGCATCCGTCCGCCGACGATCAGGCAGCGATAGTCCTTGCCGGTGATAAAGGACTCGACGATGACATAGCCGCCGCGCGATTCTTCCTTGGCAATGGCGAAGGCCGCACGGACCTCGTCATCGCTCATCAAGTTCAGACCGACACCGCGGCCGTGATTGCCGTCAAGCGGCTTGACGACGACGGGGAAGCCGATGCGCCGCGCGCCCTCGACAGCGCCCGCCTCGGTGCGGAAGGTCTCTTGCTTCGGCACCGGCAGCCCGGCGGAGCCGAGCAGCCGGATCGTCATGTCCTTGTCCGAGGCGATGTCGACGGCCAAGGCGCCCGTCTTGGAGGTCATCGTCGCGCGGATGCGCTGGGCATAGACGCCCTGCCCGAGTTGCACGAAGGAGGCCGAGTTCAAGCGGATGAAGGGGATGTCCCGGCTGATTGCCTCTTCGAGGATCGCGGCCGTCGACGGGCCGAAGGCCGTCCGCTGCGCGCTGCGCAAGAAGGTCTCGAACTCCTCCTGCCAGACGAACGAGTCGTCGGGCGCGATGAGGTCGTTGATCAACCGCACCGCCAGCCGCCCCGCCGACAGGCCGACGCCCTCGTCGGTGTAGCCGTAGACGACGTTGTAGACACCTGGGCGCCCCTTGACCATGCGGGTCTTCCCGCGGCGCTGGTCGTGTCCGGCCTCTTGCTGCAATTGCAGAGCGATGTGTTCGGCGACGTGGCCGAGCCAGGTGCCCTCCGCTAAGCGTTCGCCGAAGCCGCCTTGGTGACCTCGTGAGCACGAGTGGTTCGCGACGCCGGGGAGCAATTGCAGCAAGCCATCAACGAAACCAGGGATGGTGTTGCTCGGATAATCCTCTAGCACACCAAGATCCATCACCATGTGGATCGACGGCTGATACGACCAGACGTTCCCGCCGCGATAGACGCGCTCCTCCACGATGCGCAGATCGGGAGCGATTGGGCCGGAGGGGGTGGGCCGTTCGGTGCTCATCGGCATACTCCTGATGCTGCGGGGACTGGGGGCTAGGGACGAGACGATGCGGCCACGGTCACCGTGATGCCGCTATCGGGGTGTTGCTCGACGAACTCGGTGAGGACCAACTTCGCCAGGTCGAAGGTCGAGCCCGCCGGCAGCGAGTGCACGACTGCCCCGGACACGAGCAGCGGTGCGCCGGAACGGGCTTCGGGCGCGTCGGTGATCGCGCGTCGGCAGTCCAGGACGTATGCCGCCCCACGACCGATCACCGTGAAACTCTCGTTGTCGGTGACCTCGATCGCCGTGTCCTCATCGATGCCGATGCCGATCAGGTTCGGGCTGCTCGCGACGATCGACATGAGCCGACCGTAGCGCTGCCGCTGGGCGAAATGCTGATCAACGATGACCCCTTCAAGCAGGGCCAATCCTTGGCTCAATTGCGTCGAACGCTGCCGGGGTGTGACCCCCTCATCGCCCAGCGAAATCATGAACTCGCTCATGATCGACGCACCGGCGGACGTGCCGCCGATGACGGCCCCACGTTGGTGGGCGCGTCGGATGGCTTCTCCCGCAGCGGTTCCCGCGAAGACCTGAGCGAGCTTGAGCTGGTTGCCACCGCTCATGAAAACGCCCGTGGCGGCATTGATGCGGTTCGCGAGGGCGGGATCGTCGGCCGCGATCCGGTCAGCCGGATTGATGACATCCAAGGTTTTGCAGCCGTGGCGGGTGAAGACCTCGCTGTAGGACGCGATCACCTCGGCCTGGAAGGAGGAGGCCGTCGGGATGATGACGATCGTCGACGCCTTGCCGCCCGCCAGCTTGACGAAGCGCTTGAGGATCTTGGCCTTGCCGACCCGATCCTCGGCCCCGCCGATGATCAGCAGCTTGGTGGGAGAAAGCATTGGCACAGCGTAGTCACCCGCCATCCTCTCGCGCGCTCGACCCACGCTCAGCCGCGAGCCAGTTCGAGCAGTGGCAGGAGGTCGTCGAGCCGGGGGCCGGGCAGTGCGATATCGGCGCGTTCTGCGACGACCGGCTTGGCCGCGAAGGCAACGCTCAAACCCGCGAGCGCGAGCATGTCCAGGTCGTTGGCCCCGTCCCCAATCGCGATCGTCGCGCTCAGGGGAATGTCCTCCACGGCGGCGAACTGGCGCAGGGCAACCGCTTTGCCGGCCCGGTCGATGATTGGTCCGTCGACCTCGCCGGTGAGCAGGCCGTCGCGGACCGCCAGTCGGTTGGCGCGTACATGGCGAATCCCGAGGGTCGCGGCGAGCGGATCGATCACCTCGTGGAAGCCGCCGGACACCAGCGCCACGACATGGCCGTGTTCGGCGGCCCAGCGCAGCAACTCGGGGACGCCGGGGGTCAGGGTGACCTCCTTGCGCACCTCGGCGAGGACCGCGACCGGCAGCCCGGCCAGCGTCGCCACGCGGGCGCGCAAGGAGGCCGCGAAGTCGAGTTCCCCGCGCATGGCGGCGGCCGTGACGGCCGCAACCTCGGCCTCGGTGCCCGCGCGGCGTGCGATGAGTTCGATGACTTCCTGGCCGATGAAGGTCGAGTCGACGTCACTGCATACGAGCAGGCGGGGGTATGCCGCGAGGGCGGCGAAGGGGTCAGTCACGACCCAACCGTAGGCGGACCGGCATACCCGAGCGAAGTCGGGCGCAGCTCACGGGACGACCTTCTGGCCCTTTCCGACGACGACGAGTCCGGTGTCGGTCACAGTGAAGCCGCGGGCCCGGTCGTGGTCGAGGTCGAAGCCGATCGAGGTGCCCTCCGGGACGACGACATCCTTGTCGAGGATCGTCTTGCGGATCTGGCAGCTGCGGCCGATGTCGACGCCATCCATGATCACGGAGTCGGCGATTTCGGTGTAGCTGTGCACCGTGACCTTCGGCCCCACGACTGAGCCAGTGATCCGAGCGCCGGAGATAACGGTGCCGGGGGAGACGATGGAGTTCAACGCCTCGCCGAATCGGTTGTGGTGGCCATGGACGAACTTGGCCGGGGGCAGCGCGCCATAGCTGGTGAACAGCGGCCAGTCGTAGTTGTAGAGGTTGAAGACCGGGTGCACGCTGACCAGGTCCATATTCGCCTCGTAATAGGACTCCAGGGTCCCGACATCGCGCCAGTAGCCGCGGTCGCGATCGGTGGCGCCGTCGACCTCGTTCTTCTTGAAGTCGTAGACATAGCCGCCGCCCTGGGAGACGAAGGCCGGGACGATGTCGCCGCCCATGTCGTGCTTGCTGCCCTCGAGATCGTGGTCCTTGGTCACGGCATCGACGAGGACGTCGGCATCGAAGACGTAGTTGCCCATGGAGGCCAGCACCTCGTGCGGGGCATCGGGCAGGCCGACCGCATCGGTGGGCTTCTCGCGGAAGCGGTGGATTTTGACCGGGTTGTCTGGGTCGACCTCAATGACGCCGAATTGGTCGGCATACGAGATGGGCTGACGGATCGCCGCAACCGTGACGCCAGCACCAGTCTCCCGGTGTTGGTCGATCATCTGGCTGAAGTCCATGCGATAGACGTGGTCAGCACCCAGCACCGCGACGATGTCCGGCCGCTCGTCCTTGATGGTGTTCAGGGATTGGTAGATCGCGTCGGCACTGCCGAGATACCAGTCCTTGCCGCTGCGTTGCTGCGCCGGGATCGGGGCGACGTAGTTGCCCAATTGCGTTGACAGACGCCAGGTTTTGGAGATGTGCCGGTCAAGGCTGTGCGACTTGTACTGGGTCAGCACAACGATCTGCCGATAGCCGGAGTTGACGACATTCGACAGGGCGAAATCGATGAGCCGGTAGATACCGCCGAACGGAACGGCCGGCTTGGCGCGATCTGCTGTCAGCGGCATCAGCCGCTTCCCCTCCCCGCCGGCGAGGATGATTGCGAGAACCTTCGGACCCTTGCCTCCAGATGCCATAGAACGACCGTAGTGCCCGGACAACCTGTCCGGCGAGGTCCGTCCCATCCCTCGTCGCACCGATAGCCGAAAAGCCGCGCTGAGGACTAGGTTTCCCAGATGCGCGTCGACATTCTGAGCAAGGAGTACCCACCGGCGATCTATGGAGGCGCGGGGGTGCATGTGGCCGAACTGGTCCGCGCGCTGCGCAACCGTGGTGACATGGAGGTGCGCGTGCACTGCTTCGGCGCGCCGCGCGAGGAGGAGGGGACGTTCGCGTATGCCGATCTGCCCGAGCTGAGTTCGTCGAATGCAGCAATCCAGACGATGGGCGTCGACCTCGCAATGGTCGCCGGCACCGAAGGTGCCGATCTCGTCCATTCACACACCTGGTACGCAAACTTCGGTGGCCATGTCGCCTCACTGCTCGGGGGTATGCCGCACGTCATCTCCGCACACAGCCTGGAGCCGATGCGCCCGTGGAAGGCCGAGCAACTCGGCGGTGGTTACCGCGTCTCATCGTGGGTCGAGAAGACGGCCTATGAGGCGGCGGCCGCCGTCATCGCCGTCAGTGCCGGCATGCGCGAGGACATCCTCAAGAGCTATCCGTCGATCGACCCGGCAAAGGTCAAGGTCGTCCACAACGGGATCGACTCGCAGCTGTGGCAGCCCAATCACGACCTAGACACCGTGCGCAGCCATGGCGTGGATCCGGACAAGCCGTCCGTGATCTTCGTCGGGCGCATCACTCGCCAGAAAGGCCTGCCGTATTTCCTGCGCGCGGCTGCCGACCTGCCGCCTGACGTTCAATTGGTGCTCCTGGCGGGGGCACCGGATACTCCCGAGATCAAGGCCGAGGTCGAGGCGCTCATCGACGACTTGCGCGCCAAGCGCGGCGACGGGGTCGTCTGGATTCCGGAGATGCTTCCGCGGGCGCAGGTGACCGCAATGCTTTCTGCGGCAACGGTTTTCGCGTGCCCCTCGGTGTATGAGCCGCTTGGCATCGTCAACCTTGAGGCGATGGCGTGCGAGTTGCCGGTCGTCGCGACAGCCACCGGCGGCATTCCCGAGGTCGTCGTGGACGGCGAGACCGGCTGGCTGGTTTCGATCGAGCAGGTGCAGGACGGAACTGGCACGCCGATCGACCCGGACAAGTTTGTCGCTGACCTCTCAGCCGCCCTCAACGAGGCGGTCAGCGATCCCGAGCGGGCGCGCGAATTCGGTCTGGCCGGGCGTCGCCGCGCGGTCGACTCGTTCTCGTGGGCGAGCATCGGAGACCGGACGCTCGAGGTCTACCAGTCCGTCCTCGACGGCGCCTGATCGCCCGCCGCCTCGCGTTGCCTAGGGTCGCTCGAGAAGCAGGACCTTGGAGGCGCGGGTCACGTCATACGACCGGGCCTTGTCCGCGGGCAGATCGCCCACGGTGCCCGGGTGGAAGCCGTGTTCGAGGAACCAATGCGGCGTTGCCGTCGTCAGCGCGAACAGGCGGGAGTAGCCGCGTGACCGCGCTGTCGTGCGGGCCCGGCGCAGCAGCGCCGCGGCGAGGTCGCGGCGCCGGTATGCCGGATGCACCACCACGCACGCGAACTCGGCGCACCGCTCCTCCGGGTAGTCGACAAAGGCATTGCAGGCGATGACCATTCCGTCGCGCACGATGACGGAAAAGGTCTCGATGTCGAGCTCCAATTGGTCCCGGCTGCGGGGGCGCAGGATGCCGGACGCCTCCAAAGGAGCAATCAATTCGGCGATGGCGCGTGCGTCCTCCACTGTCGCGGGCCGGATCGACTCGTAATCGTCCTCGTCGGCGATCATCAGCCCGGCGCCGTCGCGCGTATAGAGCTCGCGCAGCAGGGGCGAGTGCCCCTCGGTCCCGATCAAGTGGACGCGCCCGACGCCGCCGGTGACCGCGGCGATCCCGGCGCGCAAGCAGTTGCGATCCTCGGCACCCAACTCGGCGACGGTCTGGCGCACCAGGGGTTCGGCCGCCGAGAGCGACAGTTGCCCGGAGTCCCCGCTGCCCAGGGCCGCCCGCCACCGGCCGGGTTCGGTGTCCATGACGAAGATCAGCTTGTCCGCGCCGAGCCCGATCGCGACCGACTCGGCGATATCGGCGTTACGCAGGTTGAAGGTCTCGCCGGTGGGGGAGTAGCCGATGGGCGAGAGCAGCACGATCTGGTCCTGCCCGACGGCCTGGCGGATCGAGGCGATATCGATGCGCCGCACCTCGCCGGTCAAATGGTGATCGACTCCTTCGCGCACGCCGACCGGGCGCGCCGTCACCCAGGAGCCCCCGACAACCCGCGGCTGCGACTCCTCGCGCACCGTCACCGACCGGCTTGCCGACAGCCGCGCCTCGAGGTCCATGCGCAGCACCCCGACCGCAGCTTTGACGGCCTCCATGGTCGCCGAATCAGTGACCCGCACATCGCCGTTGTATGTCGGGGAGATTCCCCGGATTGCCAGCTCCCGGTCGATCTGGGGCCGGGCTCCGTGGACCAAGACCAGTCGGACGCCGAGGCTGTGCAGCAGGGCGATATCGCCGAGCAGTCGGTCGATGTCGTCGCGGGCGCAAATCTCGCCGGGGATGACGATGACCACGGTGCGTCCGTGGTGGGCGTGAACATAGGGGGCCGCCCCGCGCAGGGCCGCGACGAAGGTCTCGCCGTCGAGGTCCGCACGGTTGTTAGGCGAGCTGTTCACGAGCGTGACTCTAACGATGTCCGCGGCGGCAACCGTGCCGGGTAGGGTCGAGGGCATGAGTGACGTGCTGGCCTTCGCGGGCGTGAGCGTCGTGCGCGGCGGCAAGGCACTCGTGCGCGAGATCGATTGGGAAGTCGAAGAGGGTCAACGCTGGGTGGTGCTCGGCCCCAATGGCGCCGGCAAGACCACGCTGATCCAGTTGGCCGCCGGCCGGATGCATCCCAGCGATGGCGTTGCCGGGATTCTCGGCGAGGTGCTTGGAGCGGTCGATGTCTTCGAGCTGCGTCCTCGAATCGGGCTGGCGTCGGCATCGCTCGCCGAGCGCCTCCCGGCCGGCGAGCGCGTGCGCGATGTGGTGGTCACGGCGTCATATGGCGTGGTCGGCCGGTGGCGCGAGAGCTATGAACGCATGGATGAGGGTCGGGCGCTGGAACTGCTCAAGGCCCTCGGCGCCGACCACCTCGCGGATCGCACCTATGGCACCTTGTCCGAGGGTGAGCGCAAACGCGTGCAGATCGCCCGCGCCCTGATGACCGACCCGGAATTGCTCCTGCTCGATGAGCCAGGCGCCGGTTTGGATCTCGGCGGCCGGGAGGATCTGGTCACCCGGCTCGGGGAGATCGCCGGGGATGTCGAGGCGCCGGCCTTGATCCTCATCACGCATCACGTCGAGGAGATCCCGCCCAATTTCACCGACGTGTTGCTGCTGCGAGATGGCGCGGTCGTCGCTCAAGGGCCGATCGAAATCACCTTGACGGCGGACAATCTGTCGAAGACCTTCGGCATGCCGCTGGTGCTCGAGCAGCACGGCGAGCGATACTCCGCCCGCGCCCGGCCCGAGGAATATCGCGGACAACATCGCCAGGAGGCGTAATGGACTGGCTCAATGACAATGCCTGGCTGGGCTGGCTGGGCCTCGCCATCGCGCTGGCGGCCATCGAGGTCGCCACGGTCGATTTCGTCTTCGTCATGCTGGCCGGTGGCGCGCTCGCCGGGAGCCTCGCCGCATCGCTCGGTGCTCCATTCCCCGCCCAGGTCATCATTGCCGCGGTCGTCGGGGCTTTGCTCGTCTTTCTCGTGCGGCCGATCGTGCGCTCGCGCTTCCTCGACGGGGTGACCGATCACGGGATCGGGCCGTCCTCGCTCGTCGGTCGCAGCGCAGTCGTCGTCCAGCCGGTCACGGAGTATGACGGCCGGGTGCGTCTCGGGGGCGAGATCTGGTCCGCGCGGATCGCCGCCGGCGGGCGGGTCTGCGAGGCCGGCGAAGAGGTGCGGGTGGTCGCGATCCACGGCGCCACCGCCATCGTCAGTGGCGAGCGCGCGATCGCGGACAGCTGACGGGAACCGGACGCACGGCATACGACTCGAAGAACCATCAGGGGGGCAGCCACCGGGCTGCCGCAAACAACACGAAAGTGAGCACCACATGGAACCGGGCTTGATCGTCCTCTTCCTCTTCCTCGTCCTGGCGGTGATCGTCGTCGTCCGCACGGTGCGCATCGTGCCGCAGCAGACTTCGCTGATCATCGAGCGGCTCGGTCGCTACTCGCGAACCTTGGAGGGCGGCATCCACTTCCTGGTGCCCTTCGTTGACAAGGTGCGCGCCAACATCGACCTTCGCGAGCAGGTCGTCAGCTTCCCGCCGCAGCCGGTGATCACCAGCGACAACCTCGTGGTCAATATCGACACCGTCATCTACTACTCGGTGATCGACGCCAAGTCGGCGGTCTATGAGATCGCGAACTTCATCCAGGGCATCGAGCAGCTGACCGTCACCACGCTGCGCAATGTCATCGGCTCGCTCGACCTGGAACAGACCTTGACCAGCCGCGACCAGATCAACGGTCAGTTGCGCGGCGTCCTCGATGAGGCGACCGGCAAGTGGGGCATCCGGGTCAACCGTGTTGAGCTGAAGGCGATCGACCCGCCGATGTCGGTGCAGGAGTCGATGGAAAAGCAGATGAAGGCCGAGCGGGACCGCCGCGCAGCCATCCTGAACGCTGAGGGCGTCAAGGCCAGCCAGATCCTGACCGCCGAGGGCGAGAAGCAGAGCCAGATCCTGCGCGCCGAGGGGTCGGCGCAGGCCCGCATCCTCGAAGCCCAAGGTCAGGCGCGAGCCATTCAGCAAGTCTTCGACGCCATTCACCGGGGCAAGCCGACCCAAAAGTTGCTGGCCTACCAGTACCTCCAGGTCCTGCCGCAGCTGGCCCGCGGTGACTCGAACAAGATGTGGATCGTTCCCTCGGAGCTGACCGACGCGCTGCGGGGCATCGGCAACACCCTCGGCGGGAATGTCTCCAGCGGCGGCAGCACCGACGACGACGAATGGGTGGACCCGGGCGAAGAACTGACCAACCCCTTCGCCGGCACCGAACTCGAGGATGCGACCAAGGCGCTGGAGGAGGCTCGCGGCCAGGCTGGCCGGGTGGAGAACGAAGCCAATGAGCACGCGTCCCCCGCGCCGCGGGTGCAGCCGGAGTCGACGACCCCGGCGCTGCCTGCCCCACCCGTCGCCGAGGTGCCGCCGGTGCCAACCCAGCCGATGCAGTTCCCGTATGGCGAGCCGGCACCCGCCCCGCGCGCGGAGCAGCCGCCCCAGGGCTGACCGCGTACCGGCTGCTCCGGGCTTCACGACACCCGTCCACATAGTGTGGGCGGGTGTCGTGGTTGGACGGGCTGTGCATCGTGCTCGCGGGGCTGGGTGCGGGGACGATCAACACGATTGTGGGCTCGGGCTCGCTGATCACCTTTCCCACGCTGCTGCTGCTCGGCGTTGCGCCGATCACCGCGAACATCTCGAACAACATCGGGATGCTGGGCGGCGGTATGACGGGGACCTGGGGTTATCGCCGGGAACTGCGGGGGCGGTGGGCTCCCTTGATACGCCTGCTGCCGTACTCCGTGCTCGGAGCGCTTGCTGGGGCGATGTTGCTGCTGGTGCTGCCGGCCAAGGCTTTTGCGGCGATCGTGCCGGTGTTGATCGGGTTTGGGCTGCTCATGGTGATTTTCGGGCCTCGGGTGAACCGGTGGGCCGCCGCCCGTCATCACGAGTCCGGCGCGGCGCCTTCCTGGCAAGCTGGTGCGTTGATCGTTGGGCTGCTGCTGGCGGCGGCGTATGGCGGCTACTTCGGGGCCGCGCAGGGTGTCATTCTGATGGGCCTGCTGTCGACGCTGGCACAAGGCAGCCTGCAGGAACTGAACGCCTGGAAGAACGTCCTGGCCACGGTGGCCAATGGGACGGCCGCGGCGGTTTTTCTGGTTGCCGCCCCGGAGCATGTGGATTGGCTGATCGCCTCGTTGATCGGCCTCGGCACCTTCCTCGGCGGCTTCGTCGGCGCGGGCGTCGGACGTCGGCTACCGGCCTCCGTGCTGCGCACGATCATCATCGTGATCGGCGTGCTCGGCATCGTGAAGATCGTCTTCTTTCCCTGAACGAGGCGTCGCCTACAGTCATCGGGTGCCTGAGCAGATCGAGTTCCTCGACGATCCCCGCCTGCAGGACTATGTCGGGCTGACGGATATGGCGCTGCGCACGCGCTACGAGCCGGCGGGTGGATTGTTCATCGCGGAGTCGGAGAAGGTCATCCGGCGCGCGCTCGCTGCGGGGCACCGGCCGCGCTCCTATCTGATGGCCGAGCGTTGGCTGACGGACCTGGGCGACCTTGTCGCAGAGGCGGAAGCGGACGGCATACCCGTCTTCACGGGATCGGCGGCGACCATCGAGGCACTGACCGGCTTCCATCTGCATCGTGGCGCGCTCGCGTCGATGCACCGGCTGCCGCTGCGCTCGGTCGATTCGGTGGTTGCGGGAGCGCGGCGCATTTTCGTCCTGGAGGACATCGTCGATCACACGAATGTTGGGGCGATCTTCCGCTCTGCCGCGGCGCTGGGCGTTGACGCGGTGCTGGTGACGCCACGCTGCGCCGACCCGCTCTATCGCCGCGCGATCCGGGTGTCGATGGGCACGGTCTTTCAGGTGCCGTGGACGCGCATGGATCCCTGGCCGGCGGGGCTTGAGACGCTGCGGGCGAACGGGCTGTCGACGGCTGCGCTTGCCCTGAGCCCGCAGGCGGTGACGCTGGACGAACTCTCGGCTGCGGCTCCCGACCGGTTGGCGCTCGTGCTCGGGACCGAGGGGGACGGCTTGTCGAGGCGAACGATCGCGGGGGTCGACACCGTGGTGCGCATCCCGATGGCCGGTGGCGTGGACTCGCTGAATGTGGCGGCAGCAGCGGCACTCGCGGCCTGGGAGCTGCGGGTGCGCTGAGCCGTCGGCTCAGGCGTGGCCGAGGGTGGCCGGTCGGACCAAACAGGTGAGGAGTTGATCAAGCGCGGCGGCTGGGTCGTCCGTCAGGCCGCCGTGCCGAGGTCCGGGTTGCACCATGGTGCTCCGAGGGGCGGCGAGCCAGCCGAACCGGCGGCCCGGGGATGAAAGGCTGGGGCGGCCGCGGCCGGTGACCCCACGGCATACGTCCTCCACCACGGTGAGCGAGTCCGCGATTGCCTCGAGATCCACGCCGGGGGAGAAGGCGCGCAGCCGGTCGGCGTCGAGGTGGAAGCCGGCGGCGAGATAGTCGACGGCATCGGCAAAGAGCACGACGCCCACGTTGATGAATTCCTCGCGGTCGACGCGCGGGACGACACGGAGGGTGACGTATTGGTAGGGGATCACGCGCCACCGCCGGGGAGCCAGACGTGCGGGGCTTCGAGGCGGGAGCGGAGGTGCTCGACATATGCCGCCCGCACGGAACCTTCGTCCGCCAAGGACTCTGTGGTTTCCAGCCAGTCGCCGGGAACCGCGCTGACTATCTGCTCGACCAGGGCCGCCGCGATGGGCGCGAGGCGTTCGTGGACAGGACCGATGGGGGCCGCAATGTCCGCGAGGACGTGCTGCGAGGCATCGAACGGCTGGGCCGCGAACCGGGATGCGTCCGGGGTCTTGCGTGGCCACGCGTGATGAAAGTAGAGCGCGGCCCCGTGGTCGATGGCGTGAACATGCTTGTGCCACAACAATAAATTTGGATTAGACCAGGTCCGGTCGACATTGGCTGTCAGCGCGTCGAGCCAGAGGATCTCGGATGCGGTCTCTGGAGCCGGGGGCCGAGCGCCGTCATACCCAAAGGCACCGGGCAGAAAGTCGACCCCGAGATTGCTGCCGATGCTCGCGGTGAGCAGGTCTTGGACCTCTTCGTCCGCTTCATATTTGGCGATCGCCGAGGGCAGGTCGATCCGGACCAGCCGCGGGGTCGAGATGCCGAGGCCGCGGGCCAACTCACCGACAATCACTTCCGCCACGAGCACCTTGAGCCCCTGGCCGGCGCCCCGGAACTTCACGACATACGTGCCGAGGTCGTCGGCCTCAACGATGCCCGGCAGGCTCCCGCCCTCACGCAGCGGCGTCACATAGCGCGTGGCGCCAACCTCGTCGAGCATGGCTCACAGCCTATGCGCCGCCCCTCGCCAACCATCTCTGCCGGGGCTGGGCCCGGGAGAGTGATCAGGAGGGGTGCCCGGCGTAAGTGGGGCCCGAGGCGGCGCGATAACGCACCAGCCTCGGGCCCGGGCCAGCGGAGCGGAGGGGGTCGGATCCGCTGGCAGCCTCGCCGCGGGGGGCGAGGACCCTTGTGCACCGACGCACGGTGACGCGTGATCGAGCAGACATCTGATCGGCGCCCGATGCCAGTCGTCGGTATTCGGGACACGCTCCACGATCGCTTTGTTCAACCCAGTTGATGGGCTGCCACGGGGCGCGGCCACGTTCGAGGCTAAATGCGGAGGACGCGCATTGGGGCTTTACAACCCGGCGGATTCAAGGATGCCGCGTGACCTCGACCGACGCGATGTGCAGATCCATCGCCGCCTCAAGGGCGGCTATCGGCTCCGCAAGGTGGGCCTTCGTGGGGCGCCGCGCCCCGGAAAAGGCCGTGACGGTCAAGACCCTCTTGCTGGTCCCGCCGATCCGCCAATATCCCGCGAGGCGACCCTGATCAAGGACGGGGGCGAGCAGTTGGCCGTTTTGTTGCTTCCACAGGATGTCGTAGTGGGCCGGGTCGACGAAGCGGGCGCGGGCTGGCGGATCGAAGCCGCACAGCAATGCATCGAACTCGGGCAGCAGGGCTGTTTCGGGGATGCTCGCGGGTCCGGGCACGTCACCCACCAAGGACCAATAGATCCGTCCGTCCGGACCGGTCGCGTCGGTCAGCCGGTCCGCCAGGCGGGCAATCGCTCCGTTCACGGCCGTCAGCCCGAGTCCGGACCACCAGGCGATGTCCTGGCGGCTGCTGGGGCCGTATGCGGTCAGATGCCGCTCGACGATCGCGGTGGCGGTGGCCTGCGGATCGGCGATCCAGGCGTCGCGAGTCTCGCGCGCCGCCGGACCGAGCACGGCGCCGGCGGCGCGATAGCCGGGGCACCCTGCCCAGACCACGTGCCCTTGAGCGGGCGTCGCACAAGTCCCCCGTGCCCGAAGGCGAAATACCGCCCGGCCCCGTTCTCCAGTCGGTGTTCGGCCCGCGGGTCGTGTTCGCCGATCCAGGCGGTCAAGTAGCGAAATAGGTCTGCGGGAGAACGCCATTCGTCGGTGGCGAAGTCTTCGAGGCTGTCCCACGCCTGTCGTGGCGTGGTCTCGACAAGACGCAGGGTGCGGGCGACGAGAGCCGCCTGCCCCAGGCGCGTCGCGGCGTCGAGCATGGGGTGGTCTTGGGCCGTTGAGGTATGCACGGTCCCGCGCAGGGTTGAGCCGCGCACGAGGCCGAAGCCCTCGTATGCCGCGCTCACCGTCTCGTGGCTCACACCCGGCAGGCGTGCCGCGAGGGCGAGGAAAGGCGCTCGGGCATTCTGGCTCTGAATCGGACCGATCCGCGCGATCGTGGCCAGCACCTCGGTCACCGTGGGCGTGGACGACGGCGGGTTGGGGAACTGCCGGGCGAGGGTCTGCTGGGCCAGGTCGTCCCAGGTCAGCGGCATACCCGTGGTCACCAGCCTCGGATCGCGCGGACGGTGTCGAGGGTGTCGGCCTGATCGGCGCTCTTGTCCTCGCGATAGCGCAGCACGCGGGCGAAACGCAGCGCCATCCCGCCGGGATAGCGGCTGCTCTTCTGGATGGCGTCGAAGGCGATCTCGACGACCTGCTCCGGTCGGACATAGACGGTGTAGGAGTCGCGGTGGGTCTCCAACTCCTGGAAGCGCTCGGTCTGCCAGGCCAGCATGGCGTCGGTCATGCCCTTGAAGGTCTTGCCGAGCATGACGAACTCGCCGGTCGCCGAATCGCGCGCTCCGAGATGGATATTCGACAAGGTGCCACGCCGTCGGCCGCTGCCCCACTCCACGGCGAGGACCACGAGATCGAGGGTATGTCGTGGCTTGACCTTGACCCAGCCGCTCCCGCGCCGGCCGGCGGCATACGGGCTGCTCGGGTCTTTGACGATGACGCCCTCGTGTCCGGCGGCCACCTGGTCGGCAAAGAAGGCGCTGGCTTCGGTGGGGGAGTCGGTCGCGATGCGGGTCATGCGGGCGTGCTCCGGCACCAGCGCATCAAGGCGGGCGATCCGCTCCGACAGCGGATGGTCGAGCAGATCTTCCCCGTCGAGATGGAGCAGGTCGAAGAAGCTGGTAACGAGTGGAGTGCTCGACCGCAGGCTGTCGGGATCGGCGCTGGAGGCGGTCCGGGAACCGGTGACTTGGAAGGGCTCGGGGCGACCATCGGGGCGCGTGGCCACCGTCTCACCGTCCAGGACGATGCGGTCGGCCGGCAGGGCCGCGACCAACTCCACAACCTCCGGGAGGCGGTCGGTGATCTCATCGAGCGACCTGGTGAAGAGACGCACTTCGGTCCCGGCCTTGTGCGCCTGGAGTCGGATACCGTCGATTTTGCGTTCGATGATGCGCTCGGCGTCCCCGGTCATGGCCTCGATGACCTCCGGCGCGCTCCCGGCCAGCATGGGCCGCAGCGGGCGAAGCACCTCGAGCCCGATCCGCTCCAAGGCGTCGGTGCCTCCGGCCAGCGCCGCTTCGGCGACCGGCGCGGCATACCCCGCGAGCATCACGGCACGCTGGACTGCGGCCAGTGGAACACCGGCGGCCTTGGCGATGGCGGCGAGCATGACGCCGTCCTGAGCGCCTTGACGCACCCCGCCGAGCATCAGCCCGCGAAGATATTCCTGCTCGGGCGCGGTGGCTCGGCTGAGCAGGTGCGCCAGCTCGGTGCGTCGCACGCTTGTGGAGCCCGCGCCAGCGGCGGCGGCGAGGACCTCGAAGGCCGCGTCGACGTCACGAACCGTCAGAGTCCTCTCGGTTGCTGGCTCCGGCAGCGCGCTCAGACTGCGCCAGCCCACCCCGAGGCGGCGCTGAGGCACGACATTGGAGAGATATGCCGCCACGAGCGCGACATCCTCAGGGCCCGCGTCGGTAAGCAATTGCGCAACCAACCCGATTTTGGCGTTGCGCGCGGGCGTGGCCACCAGGGCCGCGGAGGTCTCGACGAGTCGGGCGAGCTGCATACCCATGATTGTGGACGGGCCCACCGACAATGGGAGCGGACGAGCGTCAGGCGCGGGTCAGATTCAGCCACCCGGAGTAGTTGTTGTCGTCGCGCAGATCACCCTGCGTCGCGACCTCGGCAAAGAAGCCCAAGCCTTCCGGGTTGCACACGATGGTGTACGTCAGCACGAGGTCAATCGAGCTAAAGGCCGCAAGTTCGTTGGTCGTCGTGAGAACAACTTCGTTATCGGAGGGGTAGTCACGGTCCAGCCACTGGGCAGGGCCGAGGTGTCGACCGTGCAGTCCGGCGGCAACTGGGTATAGACGGTGATCGGGCCGTTGACGCCGTATGTTGCCCGGTCGCCCTGGTTAGTGACGGGGTAGGTTACGACCACTGACGAACCCTGCGTGAAGGTGGTCGACGGCGAGGTCGCGGCGATGATCAGGTCGGGTGTAGGGACGTAGGTCGGCTGCAGGGTTGTGGTCGTGGAGTTGTTGGACGTGTCGGTTTCGCCGCCCGCTGCGCCCGGGATGCTGGCGGTGAGGTTCAATGGCTGGGTCATATGCGTGAACTGGTAGACGCCGACCTCGATCATGGACGTTAGGCCCCCGCCCGCAGCGATAGGGACGGCCGCGTTGTAGCTGAAGAGGAATCCGGCGGTTGTCTCCTCCACCAGGGTCCAGTTGGGATCACTGATGGTGGCGGTCGGCTCTACTCCATCGGCATGAGGGTGATGCTCCTATTCCGTGTCAAGGTCTGTTCATGCGGCGGTGAGCCAGGCGCGGTAGCGGGCGGCGAGTTCTTGGTT
>JAIUPO010000035.1 GCA_020160805.1 Actinomycetota bacterium
TTATGGAAGCCAAGGCGATCGCCCGGCACGTGCGGGTCACCCCGCAAAAGGCCCGCCGCATCGTCGACCTCATCCGCGGCAAGCAGGCCACGGACGCCGTCAACACCCTGCGCTTCGCCCCCCAGGGCGCGAGCGAGCCGGTGCTGAAGGTGCTCCAGAGCGCCATCGCCAACGCCCGGGTCAAGGCCGACGCCGCATCGGAGTCCTTCGATGAGCGCAACCTGATCGTCAGCGCTGCGTTCGTCGACGAGGGCCCGACCATGAAGCGGTTCCGCCCGCGCGCCCAGGGCCGCGCCGGCCGCATCAACAAGCGCACGAGCCACATCACCGTTTTCGTCGCGCCGAAGGCAACCGGAAAGGCAGGCACCCGCTAATGGGGCAGAAGGTCAACCCGCACGGCTTCCGGCTGGGCATCACCACCGACCACAAGAGCCGCTGGTTCGCCGACTCCACCAAGGAGGGTCAGCGTTACCGCGACTACGTCAAGGAAGATGTCGCGATCCGCAAGCTGATGTCCCAGGGCATGGAGCGCGCCGGTATTTCCCGCGTCGAGATCGAGCGCACCCGTGACCGCGTTCGTGTGGACATCCACACCGCGCGTCCCGGCATCGTCATCGGCCGCCGCGGCGCCGAGGCCGATCGCATCCGCGGCGACCTCGAGAAGCTCACCGGCAAGCAGGTCCAGCTGAACATCCTCGAGGTCAAGAACCCCGAGATCGACGCTCAGCTCGTGGCCCAGGGCATCGCCGAGCAGCTCGCCGCCCGCGTGACCTTCCGTCGCGCGATGCGCAAGGGTATGCAGTCCGCCCTCCGCGCCGGTGCCAAGGGCATCCGGATCCAGTGCTCGGGTCGTCTCGGCGGCGCCGAAATGTCCCGCTCGGAGTTCTACCGCGAAGGCCGGGTGCCCCTGCACACGCTGCGCGCGAACATCGACTACGGCTTCTTCGAGGCCAAGACCACCTTCGGTCGCATCGGCGTCAAGGTGTGGATCTACAAGGGCGATATGACCGAGAAGGAGTTCGCTGCGCAGCAGGTCAACGCCCCGCGCGGCGGCGCTCGCGGTCCGCGCCGCGACCGTGACGACCGTCCCGCCCGCGCTCGCCGCGACGCGGTGGCCGGCACTGACAACGCCGAGGCGGCTCCTGCTGCCGAGGCCGTTTCCGAAGGAGCGTGAGTGCGCGATGTTGATTCCTCGTCGCGTCAAGCACCGTAAGCAGCACCACCCCGGTCGCTCCGGCATGTCCAAGGGCGGCACCGCCCTCGCGTTCGGTGACTATGGCATCCAGGCTCTCGAGCCCGCCTATGTCACCAACCGGCAGATCGAATCCGCCCGTATCGCCATGACCCGCTACATCAAGCGTGGCGGCAAGGTGTGGATCAACATCTACCCGGACCGTCCGCTGACCAAGAAGCCGGCCGAAACCCGCATGGGTTCCGGTAAGGGTTCGCCGGAGTGGTGGATCGCCAACATCAAGCCGGGCCGCGTCATGTTCGAGCTCTCCGGTGTCCCGGAGGAGGTCGCCCGCGAGGCGATGCGCTTGGCCATGCACAAGCTGCCCATGAAGACCCGTTTCGTCACGCGCGAAGGTGGTGACATCTGATGGCTATCGGAAGCAAGGACCTGACCCCCACCGAGCTGCGGGGCCTCGAGGACGAGCGTCTCGTCGAGGAACTGCGCAAGGCTAAGGAGGAACTGTTCAACCTCCGGTTCCAGTCGGCCACCGGTCAGCTGGAGAGCCACGGCCGCCTGCGGGCGGTCCGCAAGGACATCGCCCGGATCTACACCGAAATGCGTGAGCGCGAGCTCGGCATTGGCGGGGCGTGAGCGGCATGAGCGAGAACACTATGGAAGAGAAGTCGAGCGTGGAGCGCAACTACCGCAAGACCCGCCAGGGCATGGTGGTCAGCGACAAGATGGACAAGACCGTTGTCGTCGAGGTCGAGGACCGCGTCAAGCACGCCCTGTACGGCAAGGTCATGCGCAAGAGCCACAAGGTCAAGGCGCACGATGAGCAGAACACCGCTGGTGTTGGCGACCGCGTCCTGATCATGGAGACCCGTCCGCTGAGCGCCTCCAAGCGCTGGCGCGTCGTGGAGATTTTGGAGAAGGCCAAGTGATTCAGCAGGAATCGCGCGTCAAGGTCGCCGACAACACCGGCGCCAAGGAGCTGCTCTGCATCCGCGTCCTCGGTGGATCGGGTCGGCGGTATGCCGGCATCGGTGACACCATCGTGGCGACCGTCAAGGACGCCATCCCTGGTGGCAATGTCAAGAAGGGTGATGTCGTCAAGGCGGTCATCGTGCGCACCACCAAGGAGCGCCGGCGGCCGGACGGCAGCTACATCCGCTTCGACGAGAACGCTGCCGTCATCCTCAAGAACGATGGTGATCCTCGTGGCACCCGCATCTTCGGCCCGGTGGGCCGCGAGCTGCGTGACAAGCGCTTCATGAAGATCATCTCGCTGGCACCGGAGGTGCTCTGACCGCCATGGGCACAATGAAGATCAAGAAGGGCGACACCGTCCAGGTGCTCACCGGCAAGGACAAGGCCAAGCAGGGCAAGGTCATCGCCGTCAACACCGAGACCCAGCGTGTGACCGTCGAAGGCGTCAACCGCGTGACGCGCCACGTCAAGCCGGGCACCCGCGGCACCGGCGGCCTCGTCGTGCAGGAAGCGCCGATCCACGTCAGCAATGTCGCGATCGTCGACCCCGCCGACAAGAAGCCGACCCGCGTCAAGACCCGCGTTGAGCAGGTCGAGCGCGACGGCCGCACCAAGACCACCCGCGTGCGGGTCTCCGCACGCTCCGGTAAGGACATCTGATGACTGAAACCGTCACCAAGCCTCGGCTCAAGACGCGCTACCAGGGTGAGGTCAAGACCTCCCTCCAGGAGCAGTTCAGCTACGCCAACGTCATGCAGATCCCCGGCGTCGTCAAGGTCGTCGTCAACATGGGTGTCGGCGATGCCGCCAAGGACAGCAAGCTGATCGAGGGCGCCATCAAGGACCTTACGGCGATCACCGGCCAGAAGCCGCAGGTCACCAAGGCCCGCAAGTCCATCGCGCAGTTCAAGCTGCGCGAGGGTATGCCGATCGGCGCGCACACCACGCTGCGCGGCGATCGCATGTGGGAGTTCCTCGACCGCCTCGTCACCATCGCGCTGCCGCGTATCCGTGACTTCCGCGGCCTGTCCCCGAAGCAGTTCGACGGGCGAGGCAACTACACCTTCGGCCTGACCGAGCAGTCGATGTTCCACGAGATCGACCAGGACCGCATCGACCGGGTTCGCGGCATGGACATCACCATCGTCACCACCGCGACGAACGACGACGAGGGACGGGCGCTGCTCAAGGCGCTGGGCTTCCCCTTCAAGGAGAACTGACATGGCGAAGACCGCGCTGAAGAACAAGGCCGCCAAGGCGCCGAAGTTCAAGGTTCGTGGCTACACCCGCTGCCAGCGCTGCGGCCGGCCCCACTCCGTGTACCGCAAGTTCGGCCTGTGCCGGATCTGCCTGCGCGAGATGGCCCACCGCGGCGAGCTGCCGGGCGTGACCAAGAGCTCCTGGTAAGGCCAGGGCTTCGCTGCGCGAAGGCGAAGTTGTCCGTTCCGGGCAACCCAGCTCGCTGCGCTCGTCGGTTGCCCGTTCCGCTCACGCGGACATCTATGGTTCCGAAGGTCTGCCGCTAACGCGGGAAACCAGCGGAGTCACCAAGAACGACAACGCAAGAAACCACCACCAACACCGAAGGTCCGCGGCCGGCATACGGCAGCAGAAACCGCGGTGAGAAGGGGCCGATCAAGCCCATGACCATGACCGACCCGATTGCGGACATGCTGACCCGCGTCCGGAACGCCAACTCGGCGCACCACGACGAGGTCTCCATGCCGTTCTCGAACCTCAAGTCGCACATCGCCGAGATTCTTCAGGCCGAGGGCTATATCGCCTCCTGGAGCGTCGAGGACGCCGAGGTCGGCAAGACCTTGACGATCAACCTCAAGTACGGCCCCAACCGGGAGCGCTCCATCGCCGGCATCCGCCGCGTGAGCAAGCCCGGCCTGCGGGTCTACGCGAAGTCCACCAACCTGCCCAAGGTTCTCGGCGGACTCGGCATCGCGATCATTTCCACGTCGTCCGGCCTGCTGACCGACAAGCAGGCGGCTAACAAGGGTGTGGGTGGGGAAGTCCTCGCCTACATCTGGTAAGGGAGCACCGATATGTCTCGAATCGGACGTATGCCGGTCACCGTTCCCGCGAGCGTCACGGTCACCGTCGACGGTCAGACCGTCACGGTCAAGGGCCCCAAGGGTGAACTGAGCCATGTGGTCGCCGAGCCGATCGCCGTCGCGGTCGAGGACGGCTCCGTTGCCGTTACCCGCCCCAACGACGAGCGTCTCTCCCGGTCGCTGCACGGTCTGACCCGCACCCTGATCAACAACATGGTGCTCGGTGTCACCGAGGGCTTCGAGAAGAAGATGGAGATCCGTGGCACGGGTTACCGCGTCATGGCGCGTGGCTCGAACATGGAGTTCGCGCTGGGCTACAGCCACCCCATCACCATCGAGCCGCCGGCCGGCATCACCTTCGCGGTCGAGAACCAGACGCGGTTCGCGATCCAGGGCATCGACAAGCAGCTCGTCGGTGAGACGGCTGCCAACATCCGCAAGCTGCGCAAGCCTGACCCCTACAAGGGCAAGGGTGTCCGCTACGCCGATGAGGTCATCCGCCTCAAGGCCGGCAAGACCGGGAAGAAGTAAGCCATGGGCAAGATCGTCAAGCGCGGCACGAGCAAGGCCGCGGCGCGCACGCGCCGTCACTCTCGTCTCCGCAAGACCCTGACCGGCACCACCGCGCGTCCGCGCCTGGTCGTCTCGCGCAGCAGCCGCCACGTCTTCGTGCAGATCGTCGACGACGCGGCCCGCACCACGCTGGCCAGCGCCTCCACCATGGAAGCCGACCTGCGCGGCTTCGACGGCGACAAGACCGCCAAGGCCAAGAAGGTCGGCGAGCTCGTCGCCGAGCGCGCCAAGGCGGCCGGTGTCGAGGCGGTCGTCTTCGACCGTGGCGGCAACAAGTACCACGGCCGTGTCGCCGCCATCGCCGATGGCGCCCGCGAGGGAGGCCTGTCTCTGTGAACACCGCATACTTCGAGATGAGGAACATCTGATGCCCGGACCCCAGCGTCGAGGCACCGGCGTCGCCGACCGCGGCGGCGACCGGAATGCCGAGCGCGGCGAGCGCCGCGGCCGCGACGGTGACCGTCGCGACAACCGCCGCGATGCCGCCGCCGAGAAGTCCCAGTACCTCGAGCGCGTTGTAACCATCAACCGCGTCGCCAAGGTCGTCAAGGGTGGCCGTCGCTTCAGCTTCACCGCGCTCGTCGTCGTCGGCGACGGTGACGGCACCGTGGGCGTCGGCTACGGCAAGGCCCGTGAGGTCCCCGCCGCCATCGCCAAGGGCGTCGAAGAGGCCAAGAAGGCCTTCTTCAAGGTCCCGCGGATCCAGGGCACCATCCCGCACCCCGTCCAGGGTGAGGCGGCGGCCGGTGTCGTCATGCTCCGCCCCGCCGCTCCTGGTACCGGTGTTATCGCCGGTGGCCCGGTCCGTGCGGTCCTGGAGTGCGCCGGCATTCACGATGTGTTGTCGAAGAGCCTCGGCTCGGACAACTCCATCAATATCGTCCACGCGACGGTCCAGGCACTGAAGGAACTGGAGCGTCCCGAGGCGGTTGCCGCTCGTCGTGGCCTGCCCTTGGATGAGGTTGCCCCGGCCGCCATGCTGCGCGCCCAGGCCGCCGCGAAGGCCGGTGCGTGATGGCGCAACTGAAGGTCACCCAGAAGAAGGGCATCGTCGGCGAGAAGCACAGCGCGCGGGAGACTCTGCGCACGCTGGGCCTGAAGCGCATCGGCGATGTCGTCGTCAAGGAGGACCGCCCCGAGATCCGGGGTATGGTCCGCACCGTCCGCCACCTCGTGGTGGTCGAGGAGGTCGAGTGAGCATGGCTGACAACGCCAAGGGCACCGCAGGCGCGGCGTCCACCCACGCTCTGAAGGTTCACCACCTGCGTCCGGCCCCCGGAGCCAAGACCGCCAAGACCCGTGTCGGTCGTGGTGAGGGTTCCAAGGGTAAGACCGCTGGTCGAGGTACCAAGGGCACCAAGGCCCGCTACCAGGTGCCGGCGCACTTCGAGGGTGGCTCCACCGCCATCCACATGCGCCTGCCCAAGCTGCGCGGCTTCAAGAACCCGTTCCGCACGACCTATCAGGTCGTCAACCTCGACAAGATCTCGGCGCTCTACCCCAGCGGTGGCGCCGTGACGGTCGAGGACCTGATCGCCAAGGGCGCTGTGCGCTCCGGCGAGCTGGTCAAGGTTCTCGGCACCGGGGAGATCACGGTCGCGGTGCAGGTCACCGCGGACGCCTTCTCCGCCTCCGCCAAAGACAAGATCGAGGCTGCCGGCGGCTCCGTCGCCACCGCCTGATCCATCGGACGCTTCCGCGTCGTATGCCGTGGGGCGAGTCCCGGGGACACCTCGGGAACTCGGCCCACGGCATACGCCGTTGAGGGGCCATAGCTGCTGTATGGCGGATCTCATGCTCGACCGCGGGTGGCTGGAATCGGCGCCCACGGGGGCGCCGGGGTAGATTGCACCGGCGGGGCAGGGAGCGAGACCCGCGAACGACCATCCCGCGCGCCACGCCGCGGGAGGAGGGACACCACGTGCTTTCCGCATTTGCGCGCGCGTTCAGAACGCCGGACTTGCGCAAGAAGATCCTCTTCACCCTGGCGATCATCGCGATCTACCGCTTGGGCGCCCACGTTCCGACGCCCGGCATCAGCTATGCCGCCGTTCAGGAGTGCGTGGCCAACGCCCAAGCCAACACCGGCTTCCTCGGCCTGGCCAACCTCTTCAGTGGTGGTGCGCTGCTGACCCTGTCGGTCTTCGCGCTGGGCATCATGCCCTACATCACCGCCAGCATCATCGTGCAATTGCTGACCGTGGTCATCCCGCGCTTCGAGACCCTCAAGAAGGAGGGCCAGGCGGGTCAACAGAAGATGACGCAGTACACGCGCTATCTGACGATCGGGCTGGCGGTCCTGCAGAGTTCGACGCTGATCACCTTCGCGCAGAATCCCTCGCAGCTTTTCGGCAACCCCAGCTGCACCAACATCCTCGTTGATGACTCGATGATTACCATCCTCATCATGGTGCTGACCATGACGGCCGGCACCGGCATGGTCATGTGGCTCGGGGAGTTGCTGACCGATAAGGGCGTCGGCAATGGCATGTCGATCCTCATCTTCACCTCGATCGTCTCCAGCTTCCCGGGCGCCCTGTGGGGCATTCGCCGCACCAATGGCTGGATGACCTTCCTGATCGTCGTCCTGCTCGGACTGCTGATCATCGCGGCGGTTGTTTTTGTTGAGCAGAGCACCCGCCGCATCCCGGTGCAGTACGCCAAGCGGATGGTCGGCCGGCAGATGTATGGCGGCACCTCGACCTACATCCCGATCAAGGTCAACATGGCCAATGTCATCCCGGTCATCTTCGCCAGTTCGCTGCTGGCCCTGCCGGCCATGGTGGCGCAGTTCAACCAGAACCCGACGGGCCGCAGCCCGGGCTGGGTCGGCTTTATCCAGAACCACCTGGTCGACCCGGGCAAACCGGTTTACATGGTCGTCTACACGGTCCTGATCCTCTTCTTCACCTTCTTTTACGTCTCGATCACCTTCAACCCGGAGGAAGTCGCGGACAATATGAAGCGCTACGGCGGCTTCATCCCAGGAATCCGCGCCGGGAAACCCACGGCCGAATACCTTCAGTACGTCCTCACCCGGATCACTGTCCCCGGCGCCATCTACCTGGCGCTGATCTCCCTGATCCCGCTGATCGCCATCGCCTCGATCAATGCCGACATGAACTTCCCGTTCGGTGGCACCTCGATCATCATCATGGTCGGCGTGGGTCTCGAGACGGTCAAGCAGATTGAGGCGCAATTGCACCAGCGCCAGTACGAAGGGTTCCTCCGATAAGCATGATGCGCATGATCATCTTTGGTCCGCCGGGCGCCGGCAAGGGCACGCAAGCGGTGCTGATCGCCGAGCGATATGGCATCCCCGCCATCTCGACCGGCGACATCTTCCGGGCCAATATCCGCAATGAAACCCCGCTCGGCCTGCAGGTCAAGGAGATCCTTGCGTCGGGCGGGTACGTCAGTGACGAGATCACCAATGCGATCGTCGCCGACCGGCTCGCCGAGGACGACTGCTCCACCGGCTTCCTCCTGGACGGCTACCCTCGCACGGCCGACCAGGTCAGCGCCCTGGATGCCATGCTGGCTAGGCGCGGCAGCGAACTCGACGCCGTGCTGGAGCTGACGGTGGACGAGGACGAGGTCGTCGATCGCATCGTCAAGCGGGCCGCCGAAAGCGGCCGCGCCGATGACACCGCGGATGTCGCCCGCGAGCGGATCGCCATCTATCGCCGCGAGACCGAGCCGCTAGCCACGGTGTATGCCGATCGCGGCCTCCTCGTGCAGGTCGACGGCATGGGGGAGATCGGCGAGGTCACCGACCGAATCGGTGCCGCGCTCGACTCCCGTCAGCACTAAGCACGTCAATGATGTTCGGCCGCGAGCGACTCGAAACCAAGACGCTGGATCAGGTCCGCGCCATGCGCGCACCTGGCCTGGTCGTCGGCGAGTGCCTGCATATGCTGCGCGGCGCGACCCAGGCCGGGATGACCACCCTCGACCTGGACCGGCTCGCGGAGCAGTTCATCCGAGACCACGGCGGCCGGCCGAGCTTCGCGGAGGTGCCGGGCTATCGGTATACGCTCTGCACCTCGGTCAACGAGGAGATCGTGCACGGGATCCCGGGCTCGCGCGTGCTCAAGGACGGCGACCTGCTCTCCATCGACTGCGGCGCGATCGTTGACGGCTGGCATGGTGATGCGGCGATCTCGGTGATTGTCGGCGGCCGGGAGGCCGCGCGCCCCGAGGACCTCGACCTCATGGACGCGACCGAGGACTCCTTGTGGGCCGGCATCGCCGCCCTGAAGGTCGGGCGCGACCTCTTCGAGGTCGGGTCGGCCGTCGAGGCGTCAATTGAGCGGGCGGGAGAGCGGCTTGGCCGCACCTTCGGCATCGTCGAGGACTATGTCGGCCATGGCATCGGCCGCGAGATGCATATGTCGCCCAATGTCCCCAACTACGCCGTGCGCGGCCGGGGACCGACGATCCGCAACGCCTGCACCGTCGCCATCGAGCCGATGATCACCCTCGGCGATCAAGAGAACGAAGTCCTCACCGACCAGTGGACGGTCGTCACGTCCGACCGCTCGCGCGCCAGCCACTGGGAGCACACCGTGGCCTGTCACGACGGCGGCATCTGGGTGCTGACCGCGATCGACGGAGGCGCGCAGCGCCTCGCCTCCGCATACTCACCGCTGGCCTAGGGGCAGCCCCTCCCGCGCGCCGACTCTCGGTGCGTGGGTGCCGAACCGGTGCGTAGCTGAACGGCCCCGGTGCGCAGGCTGCGCCGCTGCGGTGCGTAAAGGCCGCGCTGGGCCTTGAGCAGGGTCGTAGCGGCCGCTTCGCTGGGGGGCATGACGACCACCACGGCACCCACGAGCAGCTACTCACCCGGCAGCGGCTACGCCCGCGATGTCGAATATGAGCGACTGGAGCGGCAGGCTGCGTTGAGCTTTCCGCGCGAGTTCGAGCTGATGATCGCGCACGGCCTGACCCGAACTGGCACGGTCATCGACCTCGGCAGCGGCAATGGTGCGGTCACGCGCCGGCTGCGCGAGGAGCTGCCCGATGCGACGGTCTACGGCAGCGATGTGGACGCCGAGCTGCTCGCGAGCGTCGAGCCGCCGACGCTGGCCATCGTCGATGGCACCATCCCTGTGCCCGATGGCAGCGTCGACGACATCGTCATGCGCTTCGTCGCCCAACACCTGCGCCCCGCCCTGCGCGCGGAAGTCTTCGCCGAGATCCGCCGAGTCCTGCGCCCCGGGGGTCGCCTGCACGTCATTGATGTCGATGACAGCGACGCCGGCCACAGCAGCGGGCGGGTGACCCGCGGCTTGGTTGAGCTGTTCAGTGAGTTGCGAGCGATCCAGTCGGCCGATGGGGGCGACCGGCAGGTCGTCAAGAAAATCCCGGCAGAGCTGGAACGCGCCGGTTTCATCGATGTCGACCCGGTGACCTCCGCGGTCACCACAAATGACCACCCCGTCGCCGCCTTTTCCGTCCACATGGGTCCGGACCGCTATGTGCCCTTGGTCGCCGCCGGCGTCCTGACGATCGAACAACTGGCTGTCGTCGGCTGGTCCTGGGAGAACTTCCGCCGCGACCCCGAAGCCTTCATCAGCATCAACATCCACACCGTCCACGCGGTCTCGCCGGGACCGGCCACCACCACCCACCACGGGAGCTGACATGAACCCCAACCTCAAGACCTTCTTGGCGATCTTCCTCTTCATCTGGGGTGTCGTCGGCGTAGTTCTCGCCGTCGTCAACCTGCAATCCGCGCCCGCCGCGACCAGCTCGGCCGTCGTCTTCGGCGCGCTCGGGATGCTCGGCTTCGTCGGCGGCTGGCTGCTGATGCGCCGTCCGTCCTACTGACACCACCCCAGCACTTTCCACCTCAAGAAAAAGGACAGAAAGCGTGAGCGTGCTTCGCTTCCGGGACAACTTCCGCGTCGAGGTCATCGACAACAAGTTGCTCTTCCTGCTCAATGACGAGCAGGCGATGATCGTCGAGAACCCCAACACCGCCAGGGTCGCCACCTTGATCGATGGCCAACGGACGACCGCGGACGTGATGTCGGCGCTCGCGGGCCAGATGGCGCCCGACCGCGTGTTCTTGGAGTTGGCCAAGCTGCAAAAGTCCGGGCATGTCGTCACGACACCGAGCGATGGCTCGCTCGCCGCGCAATATGTCGAAGGCTTCGGCCGGGCTAGCGACGGCTTCGCCACGCGGACCGCCCCTTTCGAGGTGGCCGTCTTGTCGCTCACGAGCGTCGATCTCTGCACGCCACTGACCTCCGCCCTGGCCAGCTATGCACCGCGCATTGCGGTGCGCAGCGTCGAGGGCGTCTTCGATGCCGTCGGCTCGGATCTGGTCGTCGTCGTCGTGGACGATTACCTCAGCAGCGCCCTGCGCGAGATCAACAAACACTTCAAGGGTGAAGGCCAGCCGTGGGTGCTGGTCAAGCCGGCGGGACGCGAGGTCTGGGTTGGCCCGCGCTTCATCCCCGGCGAGACCGGTTGCTGGGAGTCCGTGGAGGACCGCATCGCGGCCAACCGTCAGGTTGAGAGGTATGTCGCCGGCAAGACCGGGGCGGCCTTCCCACAGGTCAAGCCCGCCGGCCTGGCCCCCGGCGCCACGGGCATCGCCGCCGGTGTCATCGCGAATGAGATTTTGGCCCTAGCCGCCGGGCTGGCCGGCGAGCTCGCCGGCGCCATGCGCTCGCTGGATGTCAAGACCTACGAGACGCGCAGCCACACCCTGATCGACCAGCCGCAGTTCTCGGTCGAGGACCCGGCGAGCCTGCGGCGCACCAGCGAGGTCACGCTGACCGAGACCCCGGCTCAGCACCTCGAGGACGGGGGCTATCGCGTCTGCACCCCGCGCGAGACGTACGACCGGCTGGAGCGCCATATCAGCCACATCCTCGGCGCGGTCTCTCGTCTGACGCCGCTGGATGCGGACGAGGAAGGCATCACGTACTCCTTCGCCGCCGGACACAACTTCGGGATGATGGGCGACAACATGGACCTGCTGCGCAGCAATATGCGCGGGCAGTCCGGCGGCAAGGGCCGCACCGAGATCCAGGCCAAGGTGTCGGGCATCTGCGAAGCGCTCGAGCGCTATTCGGGCGTGTGGACCCCGGACATCCCGGAGGCCTTTTCGACGTGGAATGCCCTCGAGGGCCGCAAACTGCACCCCGGCGACTACCTCCGCTTCTCCGACGAGCAGTACGCCATCCGCGAGAGCTGGAACGCCGATCCCCGCAACCGGCTGCAGAAGATTCCGCACCGCTTCGATCACGACAAGCCCATCCACTTCACGGCCGGCCGCTCGCTGACCACAGGCGAGGAGGTGATGATCCCCTCCGCCATGATCTGGTTCGGGCATCCGGACCTGAAGGACATGAGCCACCTGTTCACGATGACCGACTCCAATGGTGGGGCCGCCGGCAACACGATGGACGAAGCGGTCCTGCAGGGCCTGTGCGAGGTCTACGAACGCGACGCCGTCGCCTTGTGGTGGTTCAACCGGATCGCCCGCCCCGGCATCGATCTGGATTCGGTCAAGGATCCGTATGTCGATCAGATGCGCGAGTTCTATGCCTCGATGGATCGCAACATCTGGGTTATCGACCTGTCCAACGACCTCGGCATCTCCACCTTCGCGGCCTTCTCGCGCCGCGACCACGAGGTCGAGGACATCATGGTCGGCTTCGGGGCACACCCCGATCCGCATATCGCCTTCTTCCGGGCCCTGACCGAGCTCAACCAGTTCCTGCCCTTCGTGCGCAAGCGGGATGCGGAAGGCAACACGATCTACCAGGTCGATGACGCCGCGACCTTGGAGTGGTGCAAGACCCGCACCTGCGCCTCCGAGCCGTGGATCCTCCCCGACCCGGCCGTTCCCCTGCGCACCCTGGAGGAGCTGGAGCGGGAGATCCCCACGACCCTGGGCGGCATTGTGCAGTACTGCGTCGATGACTTGGCGGCAGCCGGGATGGAGACGATCGTCGTCAACCAAACCCGCCCCGACATCGACCTCGCGGTGGCCAAGGTCTTCGTCCCCGGCATGCGGCACTTCTGGCGCCGCACCGGCCCCGGCCGCATCTACGACATTCCGGTCCAGCTCGGCTGGCGCGAGGCGCCGATCGCCGAAGCGGATGTCAACCCCATCGGTGTCTTCTTCTAAGGAGCCGGCAGTGTCTTCGACCCTTCAGGCTCGGCCCGTGACCACGGTCCTGGCCGTGCGTCCCACGATCTCGCTGTCCCCGCATCCGGAGGGCATCACCGTCACGGGGGTGGGCTGGGAACAGCTCGTCGCCGTCTCGTCACCGGGAGTACGCGATGCGGTCCTGTCGGTGCGGGAGTCGCCGATGCCGTCCTCGGAGATTCTACGGAGGGCCCTGGAGGCGAGCGGGGATCTGAGCGCCGCGGTGCTTGTCCAGTCGGTGGTCAAGCGACTGTCCGTGCTCGGAGTCTTCGAGCATGTGCTTTTCGAGCCGGGCAATGGCGCCGTAGCCCGCCTGATGACGGCGGGAGCCATGCCGGTCGGTCTGTCGGCCTTGCCGCCGGATGCGCGTCTGCGCGTCCTGAGCCCGATGGCGGTGGCGACCGTGCGCGCGGGAGAGGTTGTGGTGGAGTCGGGGGTTTCGCACCTGCAGGTGGCGCTGCGGCCGGACCTGTTCGCGCTCGTCGTGGCGGGAGATCTGGACGCGCTGCCCGATCCGGTGCTCGCGATGCTCTGCACGGCCCGGCTGCTGGTGACCCCGGAAGAGACCGCTTCGCGGCGCTTCCGGCAGTGGGATGCGACCGACTTGTGGTTCCACCGCAAGGCCAATGAGTCCCGTGGGGCGGACGGCTATGGCGGGACTTACCATCTCGCCGACGACTTCAAGCCGGTGCCGTATGCCCGGCCGGTCCCGCCCGGCGGCAGCCTCGCCTTGCCGGTCCCCGATCTCGCCCAGGCTCGCGCCGCTGACCCGCCGCTGGCCGAGGTGATGGAACGGCGACGCTCCCACCGCCGCTTCCTCGCCGGCCGCACGAGCCAGGAACAGCTCGGCGCCCTGCTCTATCGCGCGCTGCGCGCCCGGCAGATCCATCCCGACGATCGCGGGCTCGATGTCGTGGATCGGCCATACCCCAGCGGCGGGTCAGTGCACGAAATCGAGACCTATGTCGTGGTCAATGACGTAACGGGCATCGAGGCCGGCATCTACCGCTACGCACCGGATCGCCACGCCCTCGATGTGCTACAGCAGAACGACGCCATCCGCGCCCGCGTCAACGCCGACGTCATGATCACGACGCGCGGCGAGCAACCACCGCCGGTCGTCCTGCTCTTCGGGGCCCGTTTCGACCGCCTGATGTGGAAATACCAGGGCATGCCCTATGCCCTGCTCACCAAGCATGTTGGCGTTGTCTATCAGACGATTTATGTCAATGCGGAGGCCGAGGGGCTCGGCGTCTGCGGCATCGGCGGAACCTCCGCCTCCCTCTTTGCGCAAGCCACCGGTGAGCATCCGATGGACGAGGGCGCTGTGGGAATGATGGTCCTCGGCGTGCCCGACCCGAGCGAGCGCGACGCCTGGGGCCGGCCATGAAGTTCCGCTTCAAGGCTCTGGAGCGCCAGCGCCAACCCGACCAACTCGACTCGCCCCTGCTGCTGGCCAGCCCGCGGGGTTGGGTCGCCGTCTTCACGGTCCTGATCACCACCGTGATGATCGGCCTATGGGGCTTCCTCGGCTCGATCCCGCGGTATGCCGACGCCAGCGGGCTGCTGACCTTCGCCGGGGGGATCGTCACGGTCGAGTCCGATGTGGCCGGCGCGCTCGTCGACCTACCGGTCACGATGGGCCAGCAGATTCACCAGGGCCAGCAGCTCGGGACGGTGCGCGGTCGCGGCGGTGAGGACAACCGCATCATCTCTCCGGCCTCCGGTCGGGTCGTCTCAGTCGCCTCGGCCTTGGGCAATTACGTCGCCCCCGGAGAACCGCTGGTCCAGCTCGAACGCGTCGGCGTCGATGACCTCGAGATGGGTGCGACCTTGATCGTCAGCGGCGACATGGTGCCCTATGTTCACCCGAGCCAGGAGGTCACCTTGGCCGTTCCGGGCGTGAACCCTCGTGCCTTCGGACGGCTTAAGGGTGTCGTCGAAAGCGTCTCCGAATATCCCGTCAGCGCGCAACAACTCGCGACTGTCACCGGTCAGAGCAGCCCGGCTGGGGAACCGGTGGGCGAGAACCGTCACCTGGTCACGATCCGGCTGTTGCCGGACAGCACGACGGTTTCGGGCTATCAGTGGACCAGCGTCTCCGGGCCTCCGGTGCGCCTGCAATCCCGCACCCCCGTCTCCGGTGCCCTCTCGCTCGGCGGGATCAAGCCCGTGTCCATCCTGCTGGGGGTATGACGCATGCGCACCCCCACCCGCGCCGCCCCGCCGCGTGTCGAGGTCGAGTGCAAAGGCCTCGCGCCCCGGCGGGCCAAGATTCGCCGCACCCCAACGGTGATCCAGATGGAGGCCGTCGAATGCGGGGCGGCCTCGCTGTCGATTCTGCTCTCGCACTACGGCCGCTTCGTCCCGCTGGAAGAGCTGCGGGTGGTGTGCGGGATCTCGCGCGACGGCTCGACAGCCAAGAACGTCATGGACGCGGCACACCAATATGGCCTGGTGGGCAAGGGCCGACGAATGGAGCTGCCGCCGCTTCTCGAAATGGACCATCCGGTCATCGTCTTTTGGGCCTTCCAACACTTCATGGTCGTCAACGGCTTCGAGCGCCGCCGTGGCCAGACCGTGGTCTTGATCAACGACCCCGCGTCCGGACCTCGCCGGATGCCGCTCAGCGAATTCGATCAGGGCTTCACCGGGATCGTCTTGGATCTGGTGCCGGGGGAGGACTTCGAGGCCGGGGGTGCGCCGCCGAAGATCTCCGAGATGCTGCTGGAGCGCACCTCCCGCAATGGGCGGGGCTTGGCCTTGGCCTTGCTGGCGAGCGTCGTCCTGGTCATTCCCGGCATCGTCTCGCCGATCTTCACGCAGTACTACGTCGACTCGATCTATGGCACCCCGGGCGCGCTCGCTGTCGTGCCGCTGCTCATCGGCTTGGCGGTCTGTGCCGCCGGCGTCTTCATCCTCACCAAGGTGCAAACGCATTACCTGCGGCTGGTCGAGGGGCGAAGTTCGCTGGTCTCCAGCGGACGCTTTCTCTATCGGCTGCTGCGCCTGCCAATGGGCTTCTACTTGCAGCGACGTCCGGCCGAACTCGGCCGCCGGCTCAATAGCAACCGTCAGGTGGCCCAGACGGTCACGCGCGATCTGGTGGTCACCTGCGTCAATCTGCTGCTGATTGTCGTCTATGGCGCAGCGCTGCTCGCGCAGGACCTCGTCCTCGGCGCCTTGGCGATCGGCGTCGCCCTGATCAACCTGGCCGTGCTGCGGGCCGTGATGCGCCGGCGCATTGACAATGCCACGGCGCTTGAGGCCGAAGAGGGCCGGTTGGCGGTCGCCACCCTGCACACCATCTCGGCCATCGAAACCGTGAAATCCTCCGGGACCGAGCACGCCTCGTTCTCGCGGTGGTCGGGGTCGCTGGCCAAAGCGATGACCGAATCACAACGCCTCGGCCAGCCGACCGCGCTGATGACCGTCGTGCCACCGATGCTCGCGACCATCAACTCCGGCTTGGTCATGCTCGTCGGTGGTCTGCGGGTGACCGATGGGGCCATCACCGTCGGCGTCCTCTTCGCCTTCCAGGCGCTGCTGGCGACCTTCACCCGGCCCCTGACGCAGTTGACCAATCAGGCGGGCACCTTGCAGGAGATGACCGCGCAATTGCACCGGCTGCGCGATGCGGAGAAGTACGCGCTGGACCCGGCCTTCCGGGCCGAGCCACACGAGGGTGACGGGCGTCTGCTCTCCGGTGCCTTGGAGTTTCGAGACGTGGAGTTCACCTTCGGACCGCTTCTCGCGCCCCTGGTGCGAAACCTCGACCTGGCGATGGAGCCGGGTATGCGGGTCGCCTTGGTGGGTGCCTCCGGGTCCGGCAAGAGCACGATTGCCAAGCTCGCGGCAGGCCTATTGGAGCCAAGTGCCGGCGAGATCCTTTTCGACGGCCGCACTCGGCACGACTGGAGCCGGCAATCGATGGCCCGGTCGGTCGCCTATGTCGACCAGACGACGACGCTCTTCGATGGCACGGTCCGCGAGAATATCTGTTTCTGGGACAACGAAGTTCGCGATGAATCGGTGCTGCGCGCGCTGCGCGACGCCGAGATCTTCGATGCCATTTCCCGACGCGCTGGCGGAGTCAATGCGAGCGTTGCCGAGGGTGGCAGCAACTTCTCCGGCGGCCAGCGGCAGCGACTGGAATTGGCGCGCGCGCTGGTGTCCGACCCCACCCTCGTCGTCCTGGACGAAGCGACCAGCGCCCTCGACACCGCCACCGAACGCCGGGTGATGGACAACCTGCGGCGGCGCGGATGTGCCCTGATGATCATCGCGCACCGCCTGTCCACCGTGCGCGATGCCGACGTGATCATGGTCATCGAGGACGGGAGTGTGGTGGAGCAGGGCCGGCACGAGGAGCTGATGGCTCGCGGTGGCGTCTATTGCGAGTTGGTGGACAGCGAAGCCGGCGCGGCCAGGACGGAGCAGAACTGATGTCGACTGAGGATTTCGTCACCGATCGGGCCGAGACGGTCACCTTCCCCCTGCCCACCCAACTGGTGCCGTGGGACGAACGCGATATGTACGTCATCCACACCGCCGAGGATGTGCTTTTCGTCGAATCCGGTGCCGTCGATCTCTTCGCCGTTCTCGTCAAGGACGGACGGCCGAGTGGGCCCTGGCATGCCTTGGCGCGACTGACCGCCGGGGATATCGCGGTCGGGCCGGTCTTCGGTCCGCGTCACCGGATCCTGTGTCGCCGCGTCGGGCACGGCAGTATGCGCTCGCTGAACCTCTCCAGCCTGCGCCAGTCGGTTGCCGCCCTGGAGAAGTCCGGAGAGGGTGACGACATCGCGCGCATCCTCGCCGAGGGCATCGATGCGACGCTGCGCAAGATCGATCGCAGTCTGGCCCGGCCATTGGCCCCGCGAGACTTCGCCGTGCTCCCGGCGGATGCGTCGTGCGAGTTCGGGCGCGGCGATGTCTTGCGGCCGATCGATGCCTTGTTGTGGGTCGAGGTCGTGAACGGCCAGGTTTACCAGGGCCACGAGCGGGCGCCCTTTCACACCGGTGAGAACCTCTGCTTGACCCGGCAAGACTGGCTGACCCTAGACATGGCCACGGTGCTGCGCACCCGGCATACCGAAGCCCTCGTGCGCACAGACGAGATTTGGCACCGGCTTGTGGGGCATTGGTCCCGATTCCTCTTTCAGGTCGACCGGACCGTCGAACGCGAGGCCACCATCGCTGAGGCGGCGGTGCGCGTCGCCGCAGAGCGCGACCGGAATGCGCCCGTGCAGGTGCGTCAGGAAAACGATGCCCTACTCGTCGAGGGGACGTCCGCGCCAGCCATCGTCGCCTCCAGCGGGGTCACGGCCGGTCTGGTGGATGTGATCGTGCGCGTGCTCGCCGCGCAGTCCGAGGACACCGAGATCCCCACCCATATCGCCCACGCCCGAGATATCGGTGACTATGACGCGCTGGGGTCCAGCGGGTGGGTGCGGACCCGCGCTGTCCGGCTCGAAGGTCGCTGGTGGACCACCGATATGGGGCCGGTCGCCGGCTTCTGGGGGCCAGATCACCTGCCCGTCGCGTTCTTGTTCAAGGAGGGCGGCTATGTCGCCTTCGGTCGCTGGCTCGACCGGCCGGTGCGGGTGACCGGTGACAACCAATTCAGCGCGGGCCGCCATGTGTGGGCGGTCTATCCGCGGCTCCCGGCAGATGTGCGGACCGTTCGTGGGCTGATCCGCTATGGCTTTCGTGGCCTGCGCTCGGAATTGTGGCTTTTCGGAGCCATGGCGGCCCTGATCGGCGTGATCGGCCTATTGACCCCGATCCTCAATGGCAAGATCCTCGGCGAATTCGTCGCCTCCGCGAACCGCCCGATGATCATCCAGGGTGGCATCGCGGTCATCGCCAGCGCTCTGGTCGCCGCGGCCTTCTCGATCGTGCAGAACCTCGCCGTCCTCCGTCTGCAGGGTGCCCTGATCGCCAAGACGCAGGTGGGGGTATGGAGTCGCCTCCTCGATCTGCCGGTCACCTTCTTCCAGCGCTACTCCACCGGCCGTCTGGGCACCATCGTCTTGAGCATGAAAGCCGCGCAGGAGGTCCTCTCCGGTGTCGTCGTCGCTGCCACGCTGGGCCTGGTCGTCGTCATTGCGAACCTCGCCGTGGTCTTCTTCTTCAGCGTCCGTCTGGCTCTCGTCGGTTTGGCGCTCGCCGCCATCGCTGGGGTGGTGTGCTTGATCGTCGGACGCCGCGTGATGCACCTCGAGCGCGAGCGCTATGACGCGGAACAGAAACTGACCGGGCAGAGCTTTGAGGTGCTCTCCGCGATGACGAAGATCCGGGCGAGTGCTGCCGAGGAACGGGCGTTCTTGCGCTGGTCGGATCAGCAGCGGGTCGTGCAGTCCTATGTCCTGGCCAGCCGCCGTGCTCAGGATCAGATCACGATCTTCAATGGCCTGTATCCACTCGTGGCCCTCGCCATCGTGTTCACCGTCGCGAACCTGATGAACCCGGCCCTGCCGCTGCCGGCCCTGCTGTCCTTCCTCACGGCGTTCACCTTGATGATCAACGCGCTCCTGCAATTCACCGGAAGCGTCCTGACGGCGGGCGCCATCGTGCCGATGGTCGAGTCGCTGGCGCCCATCCTTGGCGCCGAGCCCGAGGCGGGAGTCGGCAAGGCGCATCCCGGGGAACTCTCCGGCAGCATCACCTTGCGCGGCATATCCTTCCGCTACGGCGAGGACGGGCCGCTGGTTCTCGATGACGTCTCCCTCGACATCAATGCGGGCGAGTTTGTGGCCATCGTTGGCCCCTCGGGTAGCGGGAAGTCGACGATCATCCGGCTGATGCTTGGCTTCAGCCGCCCGCACCAGGGCGCTGTCTTGTATGACGGGCAGGACCTCGGTGAACTCGATCTGCCGTCCGTGCGCGCCCAATGTGGTGTCGTGCTGCAAGCCGGCAATCTGATGCCCGGCGATATTCGGGACAATATTTCCGGCGGTGGCCGTTTCACCGAGGACGAGATCTGGGAGGCCGCCGATATGGCCGGTCTGACCCCCGTCATCAAGTCCATGCCGATGGGCCTCGCCACGGTCGTCAACGAGGCCGCGGCTGGCCTGTCCGGCGGACAGATCCAGCGCCTGATGATTGCCCGCGCACTGGTCCATCGCCCGCGATTCGTCATCTTCGATGAGGCGACCAGCGCCCTCGACAATCCGACGCAGCGCATTGTGGCCGAGGCGACCCGCCAGCTCAACGCCACGCGCGTGGTCGTCGCCCACCGCCTCTCGACGGTGCGCGATGCGGATCGGATCGTGGTCATGGACAAGGGCACCATCGTGCAGGTCGGCAGCTATGACGCCCTGATGGCGCAGCCGGATGGCCTCTTCGCGCAGTTGGCGCGCCGCCAAGAAGCGGACTGACGAGCGGTCCGGCAGGTCGGCATACGCAGGGCACTACGCATGCCTGCGTATGCCCGGGGTGGGGGCGGACCCGATGCCGTACCTCCTAGGCGCCGGATCGGCCTGCTGGCCTGGCCTTGGTCGGGCGCGTGGGGACAACGATTGAGGTGTTCCGCTTTCGGCACGTAGCCGAAATCCGCGCGAATAGGCCTCTATCCATCCCTGCCTCAGGAGACATCGCCATGCCCCTTTCCGCCGCCGCCCGCGAGGCATTCATCGATGCCTACACCAAAGCTCTGCTCGCCACCTGGTCCAGCGATGAGTATGCCGCCCGACTCGAGTCCGACCCGCGCGGCGCCTTGGCGGAGGTGGGCCTGATCCTGCCGTCGGACGCGACGATCGAGGTCACCCGAGATGGCGCCGGCGTCGACGCAGGCCTGCCGGATGCGCGCCTTGACCGCCAAGTGGCGCTCTACGAAACCGGTCTCGACGACGGTCACTTCGCCTTCCACATCCCGGCGACCCCGCAGATCGATACCTCGGCTCTCGACGCCGACGATTTGGCCGGCATCTCCGGCGGTATGTACTGCTGCTGTTGCCCCTGCTGCTGCTGCGGCTGAGCGGCCCGTGGGCGCCGTAGACACTTTCCCGCCCATTGCCAGAACGTGGACATGCGCAACGGAACATTTCCGTTGCGCATGTCCACGTTCTCTCCCACAGCACGGCATACGCATGACTGCGCACTGGCTGCGCATGGCCCGCCGGGGCGCGGTGACGGCACCGCATCGGCTACGCGCCGAGGCACCTTCCCGACCGTAGCGCGCGTGCCACACGATCGAGATGTCCACCTCAAGGACACCCAGGCCGGCCGATCGGGCCGACCGTCGATCACCGAAAGCAGGAGAAGAGACCATGGCTCTCAACGAGGCCCAGAAGAACGAGTTCGTCGACGCCTACACCAAGGCGCTGCTGTCCAGCTGGTCGGACGATGAGTATGCCGCCCGCCTGGAGTCCGACCCGCGCGCCGCCCTGGCAGAGGTCGGCCTGGAGTTGCCCGCGGACGCCAAGATCGAGATCACCCGCGGGATCGCCAGCCCGGATGCCGGCCCGCAGGAGGGTCGTCTCGACAAGCAGGTTGCCCTCTACGAAGCCGGCCTCGAGAGCGGCACCTTCGAGTTCCACATCCCGGCCACCCCGCAGATCGACACCTCCGAGCTCGACATGGACGAGCTGGCCGAGGTCGCCGGTGGCGGCATCTACTGCTGCTGCTGCCCCTGCTGCTGCTGCGGCTGATCGGGCGAGCGGCCTAGGACCACCGTCATGAGCCTGACTCTCACCGAACGACGACGCTTCGTCGACGCCTACTCCACCCTCCTGCTCAGCAGCTGGGGCGACGAAGGCTTCGCGCGACGCCTGCACCACGATCCGGTATCGGCCGCCCAGGAGGCGGGGATGAGCATCCCCGCCGGGGTAACCGTCACGATCGTGCGGCATACCGCCGATCAGATCGGGGCCGGCGATGCCGCGTCCTCCGATCTTGAGGCGCAGGTCGGGCTGTATGAGGAGGGCTTGCGCACCGGAGCCGTGGTCCTGCACGTGCCCGAGACGCCCGTTCTCGACACGGCCGAACTGAGCCTCGATGAGCTTGGAGCGGTTGCCGCAGGCGCGACCTATTGCTGCTGCTGCTGCCCTGCCTGCAGCAGTTGCACCGTGTGACCGGAAGCCATTCCGGCGCAATCCGATTGACCGTTTTAGAAACCAGGAGCTAGCCCATGTCGACGCACGATTTCCGTGACCAATACCTCCAGTTCCTCATCAAGGACTGGACCGACGACACCTTCTCTCGCCAGATCGATGCCGACCCCAAGTCCGCGCTGGCCGAGGTGGGCGTTCACATCCCCGACAACGTGAGCGTGCAGATCGTGCGCCACGTCGCCGGCGAGGTGAACCCCTATGAGGGTGACAGCAATGAGGCGGCCCTCGATGTCCAGGCCGCACTCTTCGCGCAGGGTCTGCAGACCGGCAAGGTGCAGATCCACCTGCCGGCCGCACCGGCCGCGGACAGCGAGGAACTCTCCGAGGCAGACCTGACCGAGGTGGCCGCCGGCGAGGTTCCCTGCTGCTGCTGCTGCTGCTGACCAGCGCGCATCTGCCACGACGGTCCCGGGGAGATCCCCCGGGACCGTTGTCGCGTCCACCCCTTTACGTATGCACGGGAGCGCCCTTGCGTAGCCCTTTGGGGCTGTCAGGTCGGGCCTGGCCATCAAGACTGGACGTGACGGAAGCTCATCAGGAGGCACTATGACCACCCTCACCGAGGACGACCTGCACATCAGTGTCAGCGGCTTGCGCAAGATGTATGGCGACTTCCCGGCCGTCGAATCGGTCGACATGCAGGTCCGCAAGGGCGAGGTCTTCGCGCTGCTGGGGCCCAATGGCGCCGGCAAGACAACGACAGTCGAGATCCTCGTCGGTGTGCGTGACCGGACGGCGGGCGAGGTCTCGGTCTTGGGACAGGATCCGCGAGCTGATCGACGCGCCTGGCGCAACCGGCTCGGGGTCGTCCCCCAAAACACCGGGGACTATATGGACCTGACGGTGGGGGAGGTCGTCGATCACTTCGCGTCCTTCTATTCCGATCCCATCCCCAGCGCCGAGCTGATTTCCATGGTCGGCCTGACCAGCAAGACCAAGTCCAAGACCACCTCCTTGTCCGGGGGGCAAAAGCGCCGCCTCGATGTCGCCGTTGGGGTCGTTGGGCGCCCCGAGTTGGTCTTCCTCGACGAGCCGACCACGGGCCTCGATCCCGAAGCCCGCCGGGAGGCCTGGGATCTGGTCAACTACTTCCGCGAACTCGGCGCTACCACGGTGCTGACCACGCACTATCTCGATGAAGCCGAGGCGCTGGCCGACCGCGCCGGCATCATCGCGGCCGGCAAGATGCTCACGGTCGGGACCATTGAGGAGCTTGGCCGCAGCGCCGGGGCCGCCACCTTGATCACCTTTGCCGATCTGCCCGATGTCGCGCAGATCATCCCCGCAACGCTGGGCACGGTCGAGGCGGCGGGCCGCGAGGACCACCGCTTCAGCACCTCGATCGCCACCGACGCCCCGACCGAGGTCTTGAGCCGCCTGATCGAGCACGCCCGATCGCTCGGGATGGCGGAGATTCCGGGGCTCTCCGTGAGCCGGCCGACGCTCGAAGACACCTACCTGCGCCTGATCCAACGTGAGGATGCCAAGCGATGACGACCACTGCACCCGCCCCGCACGTCACCGCCCCCGAGAGCCGGGCTCGAGCCGCCACGACGCGCACCGACCGGCCGCTGCCGGGGCTGTTCCGGGCGTCATATGTCCGCTCGGTCGCCGAATTGCGCGGCTTCTTCCGCAACATCCAATCGGTCGTCTTCACCCTCGCCTTGCCGGTGATCCTCCTGGTGATCTTCGGGTCGATCTTCAGCGGCACCATCGAGGGCACGAATACCGACTTCAAGCAGTACTTCGTGGCGGGGATCATCGCGGCAGGCGTCATGAGCACCGCCTTCACCGGGCTGGCCATCAATGTCACCCTCGAACGCGAACTCGGCCTGATCCGCCGACTCGCCAGCTCGCCGATGCCCAAGGGCGCCTACTTCGTCGGCAAGGTCGTGCTCGTCGCCGTCACCTGTTTGCTGGAGACGATCCTGCTCGTGGCCATCGGCACCGCCTTCTTCGGCCTAGACCTGCCGGTGGACGCTGGGCACTGGATCGCCTTCGGCTGGATCCTCGTGCTCGGCACGGCCGCGATGGCGCTCAGCGGGCTGGCATACACCGCCCTCATCCCGTCCGCGGCGACGGCGCCGGCCATCGTCACCCCGCCCTTCTTGGTGCTGCAGTTCATTTCCGGCGTCTTCTTCCCCTTCAACCAACTGCCGGACTGGATGCAGACGGTGGCGGGCTTCTTCCCGCTGAAGTGGTTGACCCAAGGCTTCCGTTATGTCTTCTTGCCCGAGGACTTCCAGGTCGTCGAGGCCGGCGGCGTCTGGAACCTGCCCGCCATCGCCTTGATGCTCGCCCTCTGGATCTTCCTGGCCGGATTCCTGACCCTGGTCACCTTCAAGTGGCATGGTCCCAAGGTGAAGTGACGATGAGCGTCGCGACCGGTTCCCGCGCGCCCGTCGCGCCGATCTTCTCCTTTCCCTACCTGCTCAATCCGGGCCGCACCCTGGCCTGGCTGCGCGAGCACGACCCCCTGCACGAGTTGCCGGGCACCGACCTGCTCGTGCTGACGAGGTATGCCGATTGCGTCGCCGCCCTGAACCATCCCGACCTCTCGGCGGCCGGTGGGCAACAGGAGCGTCGGGAGGTCTCGGGCTCGCCCACCTCCATGCTCAATAGCGATGGCGCGGAGCATGCCCGGTTGCGCCGCCCGGGTGCAGCGCTGCTTGGGCCGGCCGCGGTGCGGCGGGCCGAGCCGATCATCTCCGCCGGCATTGCCGACCTCCTGGACGGGCTGGGGCCGCAGGCCGATCTCACGCCACAGATTGCCCGCCCGATCGCCACCCTTGCGCTCGCGGCCGTCCTGGGGATCGCGGATCTGGAGCGGTTCGCGCAGTGCGCCGCCGATGTTGAGCCGGTGCTGGATCCGCGACCGACCCCGGCCGCCGCGGCCACTGGTCAAGAAGCGGTTGCGCGCCTGCACGACTTCGTTGGGCCCCTGGTGGACGCTGCGGCGCCGGGCACGCCGCTGCACACGCTCGCGCGCTCCGCCGAGATCACCCGGACCGATGCCTTGGGCATCATCTCGCTGGCCACGATCGGCGGCTGGGGACCGCTCGCCGAACTCACGACGGTCGCGCTCCATCAGTTGTTGAACCAGCCGCAGTGGGGCGAGCTCGTGGTAGATCCGTCGTGGCGGACCCGCTTCGCCGAGGATGTGACGCGCTGGCATACCCCCATCCCATTCGCGGCAAGACGGGCCCTGGGCGATGTGGAGCTGCCGTCGGGCACCGTGCCGGCGGGACGGCAAGTCCTCATTCACCTGGGGTCAGCGGATGCGGATCCGCAGCACTTCGCCGACCCTGATCTGATTCGGTCTGACCGGGAGCGTCCTCGAGATCACGTGGCCTACGGTTCCGGGGCGCATTTTTGCCTCGGTGCCGCTCTGATCCGCGGCGTTCTGCCCATCGTTCTGGAGCAATTCGCCGTGCGTTTTCCCGCCGCCCGGCTGCGCGGTTCGGCCCTGGTATGGCAGCCGGTCGCGTTCCCCCGCCGGCCGTTCTCGGCGGTCGTGGAGTTGGCCCCATGAACCTCGATGTCGTCATCATCGGTGCCGGCGTTGCCGGCCTGAGCGCCGCCCGCGAACTGGCCGACCGCGGCTCGCGGGTGCTGGTGCTCGAGGCCCGAGAGCGTATAGGCGGCCGGGTTCTGACCCATCGTGCGGCGGGCTGTGTGCCGGTTGAGATGGGCGCGCAGGTGCTGCATGGCGCCGACCATCCCGCCTTCGCATGGCTCGATCCGGCCCGCGAGGCGCGGGAGGTCGCGGGGGCCTCGGTGCGCAGCACGATCCAGGTACGGGAGACGGCATACCCCCTAGACGTGCGTGACGAGCGGCTGTGCAGTCCCCTCGTGCTCGGCCGACGGCTGCGAAATCTGGCCCGCATGCTCGGTCCGGCGTTCGCCAATGGCCTGCCGGGGGAGCGTGCCCTGTCGATGGCCAAGGCGGACCGGGTCAGCGCCCGCGCGTTCACCGAATTCGTCGAGCAGGTCAGCGGTGTCGATATCGAGCGGGTGCCGCTGGCGCGGATCGCCACGGACCCGGCGCTGCAGCCCCCCGCAGGGGCGAATTATGTCGTGACCGACGGCCTGGACCGACTGCCGCACGTGCTGGCTGCGGGGCTGCCGGTCCAGACCGGCGCCCGGGTGCGCTCGCTAGCGATCGCCGGGCAGCACTGTCATACCCACCTCGCTGATGGCACGCGGATCACCAGTCGCGCCGCGGTGCTCGCGGTGCCTGCGCCGGTCGTGGCCGCGGGCACCATCGACCTGCCGGACTTGCCGCGCGATCAGCGGGAGGCGGCCAGGCAATTGCGGGCGGCGCCAGCGGTCGTCGTCGCGGTCCCGCTGCGCCATCCGGTGACGGAGGACGTCTTCGTTTTCGACACCGACTTGGGCTTCTTCACCGCCCATCAGGGGCAGCGGCATGTCGTTGTCGTGTCCAAGGGTCGCTCCGCGACAGCGACGGCGCGGTGGGCCGCGAGCCGCCCGGAGGTGGCCCGCGTCATCCGCCGCAATATTGGGGGCCAGCTCGATCCCGCGGCAGCGGTGCGGTGCAAGGACTGGAGCCGCGACCCCTTGGCGCTCGGAGCGCTCTCGCTGCCCGCTGCGGACGGCGCCCTTGCCGAGACGTGGCGTCAACCGGTCCGCGGCCGCATCGCGATCGCGGGCGAGGCCGCGTTCGCCGACCACGGCCATCCCTATCTCGATCGCGCGATGCACAGCGGCCTTGTCGCCGCCGCGCAGATCCATTCCCTGATCGCCACGAAGGATGTCGCATGAGCACACACGCAGGCTGGTATCTCCTCGGCTTCACCACCGACTGGACGGCGCCCACGACGCCGGTGCGCCTGGGCGACGAACGGCTCATGGTGGTGCGCAGCGAATCGGCGGACGGCCCGAGCTTCCGCGTCGCCGACTCGACCTGTCCGCATCGCGGCGCCAACCTCGCCGTCGGCGGGGAAGTGCGGGGCAATAACGTCGTCTGTCCATTCCACGGGCGATTGATCCGCCTCGGGGATCACCCCGAGCGCCTCAGCGTGCGCACCTACGACACGGCGGTCTTCGGGCCGATGCTGTTCGTGCGATTGGCGGACGGCCCGGAGGGCGACACGGGGCTGCCCGAGCAGTTCCGGCGACTGACCGATGGCAAGCGAGTGCTCGCGGCGGTCGACATGCTCATTGATGTGCCGGCGGAGTATGTCGTGGAGAACGCCTTCGACACCGAACACTTCCCGACCGTGCACGGGGTGCCGAGTCTCGCGGGGATGCGCACCGAGCGTCGCCCGGATGGCACCTTGACCATCGGTGGCGACTTCCTCACCAAGGATGATCCATGGCACGACTTGCGGCTGGCGTCGGCCCTGAATAACTACCTCGGGGCGCAGCGGCGGCCGGCGACCTATCGCTCCGCCTTCCGCGCGGTGGCTTACAGCCCAACTGTGGTGGCGACCTCGTTTGGCCAGGGAGTGGATGATCCGATCATCGTCACCGGGGCGCTCCCGACGCCCGGCGGGACGCATGTGCGGGTGGCCGTCATCGGTCTGCCGGAGCACCCGCTGGAGCGGATTGCCGAAGCCTCCGAACTGGCCATACATCAGGACCGGCAGGTCTGGGCGCACCTGGACCCCGGTGCTGCGTGGCAGCTGGACGATCAGGACACCAATGTCATCGCCTTCCGGGATTATGTTGCGGACTTCCCGCTCTATGAGCCGGTGCGGGTGCGGGCGGTGGCGCGATGAGCCGCACCGTGGCGTGGCTACACGGATACACCATGAGTTCGGCCATCTGGCCGCAGCTGTGGTCGCTCCTGCCCGAGGCGGACCATGTGGGGATCGACCTGCCTGGACACGGGGAGCGGGCGGGCGAGCGGATGCCCAAGACCTTGGATGAGTGGGCGCTCGTCGTCGCGGAGGACTTGCGCCGCAGCGGCGCCCGCGATCTCGTGGGCTTGTCCTTTGGCTCTTCCATCGCGGTCCAGGTCGCGGCGAATCATCCAGACCTCGTTGATCGGCTTGTGCTGGGGGCTCCCACCCTGTCCGGGGCGGCGGACGATCGGGCTGCCCGAGCGAAATACTTCCTGCTCATGATGCGGATGCGCGAGCTCGGACCTGGCCGGGACCTCGCGCGGGTCTGGATGAGCGACCCACCGCCGATTTTCCGGGGCCTGCGCCGAGACGAACAGCGGTATGCCGCGATGGAGCAGATTGTGGCGGCGCACCCGTTCACGGAGTTGCGGACCGGAGCGATGAGTGCGCTCTCGGCGACCGTTCAAGATGCCACGGTGCTCGCCAGGGTGCGCGCGACAACCTTGATCCTGGTTGGCACCGAGGACATGCCCCAATTCCGGGCGAACGCCGAGATCATCGCCGAGCAAGCCCCCGACGCGACAGTGGTCGTGCTGCCCGGTGCTGGTCACCTGCCCTTGCTGGAGCAGCCCGACCGCTGCGCTCACCTGCTGAGCGACTTCTGGGGCCAGCCCGTCCCGGCGCGCGTGCCGGTGAACGCGGTCCGAGCGTCCTAACCTCTGCCAACACGAGTTAGGTGACTGTGCACACGTTGCAACCTGTGCACAGTCACCTACGTTGTGCAAGCACAGGTTAGGTAACGGTGCACGGGTTGTGATTGTGCGCTGCGTACACGCGGGCGCGTGCGGACGTCATTAGCCGAAGCAGTTCAGGGACCGGCCACCACGTGCGGGCGCCAGACGATTCATGACCGCGATCAGTTCCTCGCGGGAGCCCAAACCGAGCTTGCGATAGACATTGCCCAGGTGCGTGTCCACGGTCCGCTTGCTCAAGAACAGTTCCTTAGCAGCGTCACGATTGCTTAGGCCCTGCACCACCAGGTCCACGACCCGAAGCTCCGCTGGCGAGAGGGTGTTGAGGGAAAGTTCGGCCTCAAGAGTCGTGCCGTCCGCGTCGAGGTCGCTGGTGCGTGCTCCCAGGATCTCGGCACGCCGACCAGCGGCGGCGGGTTCGACATCCTGCCAAGCTCGAAAGTCCGCGACGAGCTCGTCCTCGATATGCGTCATGAAGTCGTGTTGGCGGGAGGCGCGGAAGATCGCTACCAGATGCGCCGACCAGTTCAGCAGACTCGGGTTTTGGATGCCCCAACGCTTGAGCAACCGTCCGCACTCAAAAAGCTGACGCACGGCGGCGTCGGCCCGACCGGCGTCGAGATCGACGCGCGCCGAGACGTAGGTGCGGTACGCGCGCAGCGAGGCATGCATGCGCCCCGGCGCGAGCGGCCCAAGCGGCAGAGCCGGTCGGCCGGCCTCGACGGCGATGTGGGCGCGGGTGAGCTCGGCGAGGTGACATAGATTGCCGGCGTTGATCTTCGCGAAGTGATCGGCCGCGGTGCTCGCATGCGTGTCGGCGCGCTCGAACTCCCCGAGGCGCAAAAGGGCGTGGGCTGCCACGAGATGGCCCATGGCCGCATCGGCCAGCTCGTCATCGGCGGCCGTGAAGGTGGCGACGCAGGCCCACTGGTTCGCTGCGTCATAGTCCGCGAGGGCGAGGAATGCGAGCGCCAGCCGGCTGGCAATCGGGGCGGTCACCGAGAAGATCCCGGCCTGGGCCAGGCTGTCCGCAAGCTCGCGCAATTCGTCCTCGACGGGCATATCGCCGCGCAGGGCGCGCACGACCGCCGATGCGACGTGGTGGCTGTTATCGGTGCGTGGGCCCATCGTGAGCCAGCGGGCCACGGTTGGAGCCTCCACGATTAACCAGTGCGAGGCATCCAGAGTCGGTAACTCTTCTGCTACGGCGGGGTCCTCGCACCACGGCGCGCGTTCGGCGAACTGATCCCAATCGATGACGGCCCAACAGCGCAGTTGCGCGGCGCGAGCCCAGGCGATCTCGGTCGGGTCGTCGGTGCGGCTCATCAAGGTGGCTGCGATGTCGGCGGCACCCTCGATGTCGTCCGCATCGAAGGCCTCCTGGTATGCCGCCTGCGCGAGAGCCAGCGTGCCCGTCATCGGATCACCGACGGTGGCCCGCAGCGCGAAGAGCCGCCCCTGATTGGCATCGACGCCGCTGAGCAGGTCGTGCGCGTGCCCGGCTGCGGTGCGCCGGACTGCCACGGGGGTATGCCGGCGCAGGGCCTCGGCCGCAATCGCGGCGGCCTTCGGATGGGTAGGGATGAGGCCGACTTCGCGCAGCAGACGGGCGATCCGGGCGGACTTGGCCGCTGGGATCGTGAGCACCTGGTCGACGCGGTGCGGATCGACATCCCCCACGGTCAGGCCGAGGACCCCCGCGAGCAGCAGGGCGTCATGGCCTTGGTCGCACGCCATCCGCACGGACGCTGCCTCTAAGGCGATCGTCTGTGCGGCGGTCACGGTGGCCTCATCCAGCAGGCTCGCCCCGCTGAGCGCTCGCCGCAGGTGACGCAGCAGGGTCGCATTGCCCGCGACAGCTGCCACGGAGACGTCGAGGAGCGCAGGGTCGGTCCAGCCGGGTAACCGGGCGAGGTCTGCGTGAACGACCTCGTCCCGCAGTGGGTGCAGGTCCATCCAGTGGGTTCCGGTCGGGACGTTGAGCAGCGCACCCACCGCATAACTATCGAGGGCGGGGTGGTAGCCCAACAGCACGCGGACCCCGCGCAGGCGAGCCGCCTGTGACCAGACGATCAGGCTGCTCGCCGAACTCGGTCCGAGCGAATGGAAGGCATCCATGACGACGGTGGAGCCTGGGGAGAGGTGCTCTTCGAGTTCCTCGAGAACCTCCGTCACGCTCAGGGAAGAGGTGCTGCTTTGTGTGCCCGAGCCATCGGCATACGTCCAGTGCGCGAGAGCGCGTTGCGAGCCATCGGACCGGGGCGGCAGGACATGCAGCCAGGCGGTGGGCGTTGTGGTGTTGGCGACGGCTCGGCGCAAGACGCCGGCGAGTCCGGCCCCCACCGGGGCATTGAGCACCGCGATCACCGCATCGCCCGGCGATGCGTCGGTGAGAATTGCCGTCAGTCGCTTGGCCATCGCGACCTCGGCGCGAACCTCGGCGCTCGGCCCGTCTTGCGTGGCCGACGCGTCCCGTCGTTGCCCCGCCGGCACCCTCGCCTCGTCGATGTCACCAGGGCTGTACGGGCGCGCCGAATCGCGTTGGTGCCCAGCACCGCCTGCCAGACCGGTCATTGTCTGTGTCACTGCGTCCCCCACGGGTCGTCGCCCGAGGAATCCCAGCTCCCAGGCGGCTCAACGAAGTCAACGTGCGTGGCGAAGCTAACAAATGCCTGCCGGGGAGCCACTGCTACGAGTCCTAAGAAAGGGTAAAGAAGCAGGTCCGCCCGTGTGACGGGGCTAAAAGTCGTGTCACGTATCGCTAGTTCGTCTCGGCATTCGGACGCTCCACATTTCAGCAGGCGGAACGCGCGCCGGAGGCCACGAGTCCTTCCGCGCCGCGCGGGACAATCGCCCATGCGTTTCGACTCGATTTATCACGGCGGCCCCGGACCGGTCGGCGCGGCCGTCGCGCAAGCGCGAAGCGCAGGCTTCGACGGTCTCGGCATCGCCGAACTGCAACACGACCCCTTCGTCGTCTCGGCGCTCGCGTGCGCGGCCCCTTCGGAACTGCGGATCGCCACGAGCGTCGCGATCGCCTTTGCCCGCTCGCCCATGACGGTGGCCTATCAGGCCTGGGACCTGCAGGCACTGTCCGGCGGCCGGTTCGCGCTGGGCCTCGGCAGCCAGATCGAGCCGCATATCACCAAGCGTTTCGGTATGCCGTGGAGTCGCCCCGCGGCGCGGATGCGGGAGTATGTCGCGGCCGTCCGGGCGATCTGGGGGGCCTGGCAGGACGGGACACGACTGAATTTCCGCGGGGACTTCTATACCCACACGCTGATGACCCCGATGTTCAACCCCGGGCCGCTGCGGGTGGCGCGACCGCGCATCCAGATCGCCGCTGTCGGACCGCTGATGATCCGCGTGGCCGCGGAGGCGACGGATGGGCTGATCGTGCATCCGTTCACGACCTACGACTATCTCGTCGATGTCATCGAGCCGATCGTCGTGGCCCACACGCCCGAGCGCTCGGAGTTCGAGTTGGTCGGGCAGGTCATGGTGGCGGCGGGGCGGGACGAGCAGGAGCTGGCCGCCGCGGTCGGGGCGGTCAAGGCCCAGCTGGCGTTCTATGGCTCCACCCCGGCATACCGGCCCGTCTTTGAGCACCACGGGATCGGAGAACTGGGCGATGAGCTGAACCGGCTCTCCAAGCGAGGGGAGTGGGTCGCGATGGCGGGGCTGATCGACGACGCGACCTTCGATCTGTTTGCCGTGCGCGGGACGCCGGAGGAGGCCGGGGTGCAGCTGGTGCAGCGGTATGCCGGTCGCTTCGACCGCCTCGCGCCGACCCTGCTCGGCAGCGCCGACCCGCAGATCGCTGCGCGGCTGCTCGCGGCGGCGCGGAATGCCGACGCCTGATCGCGCGTTCCTTCTCGTGAACCCCATCCCCTGACTTTCGGAGTTTCCTCATGGCCACGCGCGACCTGACCGCCGCCGACATTCAGTCCACGGTCACCGACAATGACATCGTCCTCGTCGACTTCTGGGCGGCCTGGTGCGGCCCCTGCCGCAACTTCGCGCCGGTCTTCGAGAAGGCCTCGCAGGAGCACACCGATGTCGTCTTCGGCAAGGTCGACACCGAGGCCGAGCAGCTGCTCGCCGCCCAGCTCCAGATCACTTCGATTCCCACCTTGATGGCTTTCCGCGAGGGCATCCTCGTCTTCAACCAGGCGGGTGCCTTGCCGGCTGCTGCGTTGAACCAGGTCATCGAGTCGGTCAAGGGCCTGGACATGGAGGAGGTGCGCAGCCAGCTGGTGCCCGCCAGCGAAGGCTGAGCTCAGCACTCCCTCATCGGGTCATCGGTCCCCTCTTCGGGCCTTGATCCCCCCGCCGGACGGGGGAGTCACGGACCGGATGGGGGACTCACGCCTTTCTGGGGCCAAACGTGGTGGCTGCTTCGGCGTCATCGTGGTGAGCGACAGCGCAGGCGGCGGAGATGTCCGGCATACGGCTCGGTCTGGACCGGCAGGCATGGGTGACGCGCGCGCGGGTGGCGGGTGGTCCGGCATACCGCCGGGCAAAGCGGGAATGGCAGTGTCGGCGCTGCGGCGCCGACTGGGTCTGTTATCTCGAGGCCAATGGGCAAGTCATGCGCTGGAACTGGCAGACCGGCGCGACCACCACCGTCAGCACCAGCTGATTGTCGTCTCACGCAGGCGCCCGCGGGCCCGTCGCCACCTTCTAGGGAGGTAGGGGACCGCAGCACTTGTCGCTCGTGGGCCGTTGACACCAGCGTTGCGGCAGGAGTTCCCGATTTCAAGGTTGCGCCCCTGCTCGCGTACGATGGACTGTCGGTCACGTGTGCGCCTGCACCCGCATGTGTCACAGGGGGCCGATTTCGTATGACCGGTCCCCGCACCTGGGGGGTCGGTCGCCAACCAGGATTGACGGAGGATATGGCCAAGAAGGACGGTGTCATCGAGGTCGAGGGCACGATC
>JAIUPO010000036.1 GCA_020160805.1 Actinomycetota bacterium
GCTCGCCGGCGCCCTGTCCTTCGTCCTCGGCCACCTCGTCGGGATGGTGCTCGTCGCCGTCGCCGTCGTCCGGGCGCACATCGTTCCGCTGTGGGTCGGGCTCGTCATCGCCGTGGCCCAACCGGTTCACGTGGTCTCGGCCGTCGTCGTCCCCAGCCGGATGCTCGACGTCGTCCTCGGCTGGGGCGCCACGACCCTCGGCTACGCCCTCGTCGCCCGCGCCGTCCTGCGGACCCCGGACGACGAGTGGGACCTGCCGCCCGTCCCGCGGTGACCGCCCGGCGGTCAGGCGCCCAGACCTGAGGGGGACGGCGGGTCACGACCTCGTCGTCCACCCTCTCGCCGGTCGGGGCGAACCCCAGCGAACCGTAGAGCCGTGCCGCCGCGGTGTTCTCGTCCTCGTAGAACAGGGCGAAACCGGCCGTCGACCCGTGGTCCGACAACCGGTCGAGGGCGGCGAGCACCGCCGCCCGGCCCCGGCCGCGGCCCTGGTGGGTCGCGTCGATGATGACGCCGCCCAGCAGCTGTCGTCGTCCTCGCCGAGGACGCCGCAGCGACGCGCTCACCGAGCGGTGCCAAACAGAGCGAGCTCGTTGGGGCGAGCACGTGTCGTTCGAGACAGTGGGCAGTTGTGGACAAGATTGTGCATAACTATCGGTGAACGGTCGGTCGTGCGACAGGTCCCGCGGCCTGAAACAGCGATGGGGGTGTGGCCCCAGATCGAGATGCCGTCGTAGGTCTTGGGCGCCCAGGTCTGCTCCAGGTCGGGGGTGACGACGATGGGGTTCCAGCCGAGCTCCCACTCGAAGCCGCTGGGGGTGACGCAGTAGAAGGAGAGCTCGCGGTCGTTGGTGTGCTGGCCGACATTCCATTGCATGTGGAAGCCGGTGGCGATGACTCGCTCGTATGCCGCGAGCATCCCGTCGAGGGTCGCGAGGCTAGCGCGGGCGGCGCCCTGCTCGGCCTGATCCGGCTGCTCAGCCACGACCGCACCATCGACGGCATCTCGGCGACAGACACCGTAAACGAGCGGGTGCTGTGCTTGTTGGGCGTGGCGCCACAAGAAGCGCACATACTGGCCACGACGCCCTTGTCCCAGAGCACCTGAGGAGGCACGCATGCGACCGCTGCGCTACTCGATCAATGTCACGCTGGACGGTTGCGTGCACCACGAGGCCGGGCTCGCGCCCGATGAGGAGTCGATGCGCTACTGGACAGACCAGATGACGCAGTTCGACGCTCTGATCTTCGGGCGCGTGACCTATTCGATGATGGAGTCGGCGTGGCGGCGGCCGGCCAGTGGGGAGTGGCCCGACTGGATGACCGCCCAAGACCTCCCGTTCGCCGAGGCCATCGACACCGCTCGGAAGTATGTCGTGTCGAGCACCCTCGATGCCGTCGACTGGAACGCCGAACTGCTGACGGGAGATGTTGGGTCAGCGATCCGGCGACTCAAGGCCGAGCCGGGCGGCCCCCTGTGGATGGGCGGCGTGACCCTTCCGGTGGCGCTGGCCGACCTGGGATTGATCGACGAATACGAGTTCGTCGTGCAGCCGGTGCTCGCCGGCCATGGGCCGCACTTGCTGACCGGGCTTCGCCAACGCCTGCACTTGGAGCTGCTCGACCGGCGCGAATTCCGCTCGGGCGCAGTGGTTCTGCGCTATCGCTCAACCGTCGATGGCTAGGCGTCGAGCCAGTCGGTGAGCAGTCGAACCATCGGCCAGGCCGCATCGGTCCAGTTGCCGAGGACCGTGATCGTGGTCTGGGTAGCCGGGTCGTGCAAGCTGGTCATGGAGACGCCCGCGTCATAACCCTCCATCCAGACTCGCTCGCTGGACGTATGCCGATGGAAGCCCAGGCCGTACCGCCTCGACTCCTCGGGCCAGTCGCTGTGCGGGCGCAGCGCCTCGGCCAGGAGGCCGGGGCCGAGGATGTTGCCGGCCGTCAGTTCGTCCCAGAAGCGCGCCAAATCGGCTGTCGTGGAATAGATTCCGCCATCACCGCTGCCGTGAACGGGCAAGTGTAGGGCGTTGGTGCGCAGGCCGTCGCGCTCTAGGTAGCCAATGGCCGCGGAGCCGGGGAGTTGGTCCATCCGCTCAAATGCGGTCGCGGTGAGGCCGGCTGGTCGGCATACCTCTTCCTCGATCAGGTCGGGGAAGGCGCGGCCGGACGCGCGCTCGGCCAGCAGCGCGAGGACGACATAGCCGGCGTTGTTGTAGGTGCCACGCTCCCCGGGGGCGAACTGGGTTGGGTTTCCGTCGAGGGCCGGGAGGTAGTCCTCGGTCGTGGCAAGGCGATGCACCGGGACGGTCATGACATAGCTGGTCATGTCGTCGATCGCCGACTCATCGAGGTAGTCGCCGATGCCTGAGCGATGCGCGAGCAAGTGCCCGATGGTGACCGCGTCGTCGATGAGCGGCAGGTCGTCGCGGAGCAGCGAACGGGCCGGAGTGTCGAGCGCCAGGATGCCGCGCTCGATCAAACGCAGGACGGTCACGGCGGTGAATGTCTTTGTCCCACTGGCGATTCCGAAGCGAGTTTGCATGGTGTTGCGGATCGAGTGGGCTCGGTCCGCCAGGCCGTATGCGGTGTCCACCACCCGCTCCCCGGCCTGGTCCACCCGCACCACCCCGGAGAAGCCGGTGCGTTCGGCGGCCTCGTCGATGGTGTTGGCGAGGCCGTGCGTTGACGCGGAAACTGCGTGTGGTGGCGTCGCGGCGGCCGTAACGCCCGAGCCGCAGGACGCGAGGTCGGCGAGGTCGGCGAGGTCGAACTCGAAGGCCGTCTCGTCATCGATGATCTCGCCCGTGAGGCGCGCGCCCAGGCCGAGATAGAAGTCGCGCGGCCCGCCAGCGCCCTCGGTGAAGCTGGACCACAGCCGCGAGTTTCCCTGCGCCAGGAGATCTTCCGCCAGCAGCGCCAACGCCCGGCGACCGATCCCGCGCCCCTGGAAGCGCCGGTCGATGAGCATTCGCCAAAGGTAGGGAACGGCCATCGTCGGGGAGCGATCGGCATACATCAGGAAGCCGGCGGGCTCGCCGTCGGCGCGGATGCCGCGCAGGACGGGCACGAGGCGCCCGCCGAGCCAGATGTCGGGGCGGAGGGCATCGGCATACGAAATGTCCATCGGTGCGACGAATCGTCTTTGCGTCCAATGGGTTTCGAGGCGACGCCAGTCCCACACGTTGTGGCTGTCGACGGGTTCGATGGTGACCTCGGCCGGCGGTCCGGTCGGCCGGTCACGCCAAGCACGCCAGTCGTCCGCGGTGCTGGCGTAATAGGTCGTGTCAGTCCACGCGCCCCGCCAGAGGTAGCTCTGCTTGCCCTCGTGCTCGTGGACCAAGCCGATCGCTTCGAGGGCGCGCTGCGAGGCGATATTGCGGGGGTCGGCTTCACCGGTGACCCGGACGACACCAAGCCGTTCGACCAGATCCTCGACCACCGCGCGCGCCGCCTCCTGGGCATATCCGCGGCCCCAGTGCGCGCGGGCGAGCGAAAAACCAACCGAGGCTTGCTGACCCGACTCATCACGGCCTACGGGGATCTCACCGATGTGCGTGCCGTCGAGGTCGATGGCGAGTTCCGTCCAGCCCGTCGGCTCAAGGTCGTCGAGGGCATCCTGGGTGGTAAGCCAAGCGGCGCGCTCGGGTGTGTACGGCAGTTCCCAGTCCTGAAGTTCCGCGACCTCGGGATCGTTGCGGTAGGCGCACTGAGTCTCGATGTCCGTGCTGCGCATGAGGCGGACCGTGAGGCGGTCGGTGTGCAAGAGATAGCCCATCGCGCAACGATCCCATCCGCCCGGCCAACTCCGCAGCGGAATGAGGAAGTCAGCGCCGAGGCATCACAAGGACTCCCTAGTCGCGCTGGGCAGCGCGTTCAGCGACCGGAGTTCAGGAGTTGGGCGAGCACCTGAGCTTCGCTGTGCTCGACGACCTTGCTGGCGGTGAGGAGGGTCTGGGTCGTGGGAGTACCACTTGGCGTATGCGGGGAAGCCGTACCACGTGCGCGGCACCAGGTCGGGCGTGACCCGACGGACGAGCTGGTGCATCCCTTCCGCGATCTCGCGATCGGAGCCGTCCATGGCCGTGATCGCGTCGAGGACGTCCTGCTCGGTGTTCTTGCCCGCCTTGGTGCGGCGGCCCTCAGCCGCGGCCTGCTTGACGGCCTTCCGCTCGGCCGCTCTCGCTGGTGGTCTTGCGTTCGGCCATGGTGACCTCCGATCGGCTGGATGTCGTCCGCTCGAATGGCGGCCGCAACTCCCACCGTAGGCCAAGGGACCTTGTCGTCCGAAAGACATCGACTGGTAAAGGCCCATCAGGCGGTCGGATGACCTACCTTTGACAAACCTTAGACAATCGAAGAGCTTCGGAGGAAGCCATGAGTACTGAGCACGACGACGTCCTCGCCGAAATCCTGGAAGTCATTCAGGCCACGCGGATCGCCTTCCTGACCTATGTCGACCAGGAGGGGCGCCTGGTTTCGACGCCGATGGGCACACAGGACACGGAGGATCCAGGCACGCTGTGGTTCATCACCGAAGCCGACAGCGACAAGGTCCTCGCGATCGGCGCGGACGCGCGCGTGAACGTGGCATACGCCTCGGACAAGGGCTGGGTCTCCGTCTCGGGGACGGCTGAACTGAGCCGCGATCGAGCCAAGCTTGAGGAGCTGTGGGATCCGTCGGCCTCGGCGTTCATGTCGGGCGGACCGGACGACCCGAACAGCGCCCTGCTCAAGGTCACGGGCAATACGGCTCAGCTGTGGAAGTCGCCCGGCAGCGTCGGGTTCCTGCTGACCATGGCCAAGGGACTGCTCGGCAAGGACCCGGCCAAGGACGAAGACGCCCCGATCGTCGAACTCTGACCCGAACCGGGCCAACTCAGCACAGGTTGGTCGAATCTGCACACCTTGCAGGGTGTGCAGATTCGACCAACCTCTGTTAGCAGCACTTAGGCAACTTGGGCGGGCGAGCGACATACAGTCCAGGGATGGGCGACGACACGGCATACCGGATCGAGGCACTGACCCCGCAGACCTGGCCGGCCTTCGAGGCGTTGGTGATGCGGCACAACGGGATCTTCGGCGGGTGCTGGTGCACGTGGTTCCACGACGGGCACCCGAGTTGCGAGGGGCGCGGGGAGACCTATGAGGGCAACCGTGCGGTGAAGAAGCGGCTCGTCGACGAAGGTGTCGCGCACGCGGCGCTGGTGATGGCCGGCGAGGAGGCGGTGGCCTGGGCGGAATACGGGACGCCCGAGGAACTGCCGACGATCCACCACCGCAAGGAGTACGACGCGACGAAGGAGGCCGAACCGGACTACCGGATCACCTGCGTCTTCGTCGACAAGCGGCACCGCCGGCAGGGGGTGACCGAGATGGCGATCCAGGGCGCGCTGGATCAGATTGCGCGCGCTGGCGGCGGGCGCGTCGAGAGCTACCCGCACGACCTCACTGAGCAGGCGAAGAAGATGTCCTCTTCCTTCCTCTACAACGGGACGCGCCGGCTGTATGAGCGGCTCGGGTTCACCTATGACCGACCAAAGGGTCTGAAGAACTGCGTGATGTTCAGGGATGTCGCGCCAGCCTGAGATCTCGAAAGCTACTGCGCCAGTTGCCAACTCACGCCGAAGCGGTCGGCGACCCAGCCGAAGCGCGGGTTGAAGCCGTAGTCCGCGAGGGGCATGAAGACGAAGCCGCTCTCGGCGAGAGCCGTGAAGAGACGGTCCACCTCGGCGGCGGTGCCGCACTCGAGGAAGATCGAGACGGCCGGCGTGAAATCCCAGGCGTGCACCGGTGGGCTGTCGGCGGCGATGAACGGTCGGCCGGCCAGGGTGAACCGGATCATCTCGCGCCCCTCGCCGACGGGGACCCGCTCGTCGATGCGTGAGTCCGGGATCAACCCGACATAGAACTCGATGGCCTCGCCGGCGCGGTGGTGCTGAAAGGTGAGATGCGTGAGGACCTGGACCATGCCGCGAGGGTAGTCGTGCGGACAGAATGCGGGTATGCCCGCTCCCGAAACCGGCCGCCCGCGCATCGTGTGCCTCTGCGGCAGCACCCGAGCGCGCCGGCACACTGGCCACACCGAGCCGCGAGTATGACGCGGCGGCGGAGCCGTCTGGCCTTGTTGGCGTTGCCGATTGCGCCGTTCCAAGGAATCTGGCTAACCCGGACGATGGTGCGGTATGTCGATGCCGACGGCCGCGCCGGAACGGTGGGCACCGGGCCGGGGCGCCGCACGGTCGTCGCGCTCGGGGACAGTGTCACGGCGGGGTATGCCGTGCCCCACCACCGCGCGAGCGTCGCCGGACAACTCGCGGCCCGCCTCGCCGCCCGCGACGATGCCACGGTCACATGGCGGGTGTGCGCGAAGAGCGGGGCCACGGCATACGACGCCCTGGACTTGGTCGACGTGGCGGCACTCGCCGACGCGGACCTGATCTTCGTCTCCGTCGGGGTCAACGATCTGAAGAATGGGCACTCGGCGCGGCGCTACCGGCAGGACCTGGGCGCCCTGCTTGACGCGGTTCTCGCGGCGGCGCCGAGGGCGCGGGTGTGCCTGCTCGGCATACCTCCCCTCGACCATTTTCCCGCCTTTCCTCGACCTCTAGCTGACGTACTCGGTTGGCGCGGAAGGGCTTTCGACGCGATCGCGGCGGAGGAGCTGGCGCGGCGACCCCGCACGCTGCGGATCGAGACGCATGAGCCCTTGGAGACGGAGATGTTCGGACCGGACGGTCTTCACCCGAGCGAGGCGCTGCATGCAGCGTTCGCTGACGCGGTGATGCGCGAGTTGGCGCGCCTCGACGGTCGCTGACTCCGTCAGGGCGCCTGCAGGTCAAAGAAGAGGAAGCAGATGAACGACCGGCCGTCTTGGTTCGGGAGGAGTTCGCGCGGGGTGTCCGGCGCCGGTGGTGGCTCGGTGACCGCGCGAATGGCGAAGCCGCCGCCGATGAAAGAATTGATGACGGCCTGAAGTGGCCTGTGCCAGTAAGTCATCCACACCTTCTGGTCGCCGAAGGTGTAGTCCTCGGAGTATTGGGTGAGGGTGAAGTAGTCGGCTTCGGGGTAGACCACCGCATAGACCGTCGGGTGGATGATCGAGACGAGCAGTCGCCCACTCGGGACGAGCACCCGGCGCAGTTCCGCGAGCGTGCTGGCCCAGTCCTCGACATAGTGCAGTGCGAGCGAGGCAATGACGACGTCAAAAGCGTTGTCGGAGTAAGGCAGTGGCTCGCCGAGGTCGGCGACGCGCAAGTCAACCTCGTCGCCGAGCCGGCCCCGAGCGATCTCGATCATGGCCGGGCTCACGTCGAAGCCGGAGACCCGCGCGCCACGGAGGAGTAGGTCGCTCATGATCTGCCCGGCCCCGCAACCGGCGTCGAGGATGCGCTGCCCCCGGATCTCGCCCGCCATTCGAACCAGCTCGGGGCGGTTGTAGTGGGCGTTGAAGAGACTGGTGTCGTTCTGCGCGGTGTATGCCGCGGCGAATCCGTCGTAGTCAGCAGGGCTCATGAGCTGCTCGCCTCACTGCCGCGGTGTCCAGATCTGGGTCTGATCCCATGACGTTTCGCCCCTCGGCGAAGTCCTGTCCGGGCTGCATGTGGTCACGGGTCACGATGCCCGACCCTATGGGCGCAGGGTCGGGCGATGGGACCTTAGGACACGGGCAGCTGGGCTGCGGGGAAGGTGCCTTCAACTGTATTGACGGGGGGCATCTGTCGGCCAATTCTCTTGCTCATCAATGTTTTTCGCCGAATCGACGCTTGATTGTGAGGTCGAACTGGTGTACCATTTGAAGATGACGGCGATGGCGCAGCACCCCACAGACGGGCCCCTCGGGCCCGTTGCCGGGCTGCGCCCCGCGGGTGCTCGTGAGGGGTTGACTCCGCTCGATGACGCGTGGTGGCCGCCGCTTGATGTCGAGGAGTTGGTCGCCGATTTTGAGGCGTGGCAGGACGAGCTCGGCTGGGATGACGTGGACGAGGCCGACGAGCGGGACTCGTGGGCACTCGCCGCGACCGAACCGCGGTGGTGCGACCAGCCCGTCGGCCATGCGTGCACATCACACGCCGACGACGATCAGCCCGGCGATGCTGGGTCATTGGGCGGGCCCGAGCCCGCCGACCGCGGGGACGTGACGGCGGCTTCCGCGGGTGCGACATCGCCGGTCACCGCGGTCCGGGACCTCGTCGACTGGGTCGCCACCCTTGCACCGGAGGACGACCCCGAGCTTGCCGACCGGGCGGGCAATCCCAGGCCGGAGCTGGGTCTGGCGGAATTGATCGACCTCATAGCCGGGCTAGAGCAGGTCAAGGGCGCCATCGCCGCGGCGCAAGCCCGCGCGACCGCGCAGTTCGGGCGGGCCACCGTGCGGGAAGCGCTCGCGAACCGGGCCTCGCTGCCGAAAGCCCGATCCTCCATCGCACCCCAGATCGCGCTCGCCCGCCGCTGCTCCCCCGCCACCGCAGACCGGCACCTCGGACTCGCGCGGGCATTGCCCGGGATGCCGCACACGCGGGCCGCCTTGACTGCCGGGGTCATCGACGAACGGTCCGCCACCGCGATCGTCCGCGAAACCAACGTCCTGACCCCCGAGTTGCGGGCCCAGGTCGATGAACTGCTCGCGCCACGCCTGGCCACGTCCAGTCTGAAACAACTCACCGGTGCCGCAGCCCGGTACGCCGCGGAACTCGACCCTGCTGCTGTGGTCGCCAAACACGAACGCGCCCTGACCGAACGCGGTGTCTGGACCCGACCCGCACCCGACGGCATGGCGTACCTGTCGATCTTCGGGCCGCTGACCGGGATCGTCAGCGCGTACGCATCCCTGCACCGGCACGCCACCGCCGTCGTGGCCGGCCACCACGAAACCGACGACGGTGATACTCCTGCCGACCCGCTGAATGAGCGGACCCACGCCCAGGTCATGGCGGATGCCGCGCTGCGGTGGCTCGCAGGACTGACACCCGGTCAAGCCTGCCCCGTCGCCCTCAACCTCGTCATGCCCGCCGAATCCCTCTTTGCGACGGAGCCCGCCAACACTGACCCAACGACCATCGACTCCGTCGCCGCTGGTGCGACCGCGATGAGCATTGAGAACACCGTGGAGGGCCAGACCCTCGACGACGCCAGCATCCGGCCTCACGCGGCAGACAGGGACCACGCTCAACCGACGCCAGCACACGCCCCGCCGCGCGGGCCACGCAGCACCGAGACACCCGCCCGGATCCCGGGGCACGGCATACTCCCGGCCCCGCTCGCCAGGCGCCTGCTCCTCCACGGGTGCGAACCACCCGACCCAGTGAAAACCGCGTCACCCCAACATGATTCGCCACCGCCGGCTGCCATCCCGTGCGGTACTCGAATGACCGAGCCGGCGCAGGTCTTCCTGACCAGAGTCTTCACCAGCCCCGACGGCCGCGACCTGCTCGCCCTGGACGCAACCGCCCGGCTCTTCCCACCCCGACTCCGCGCCGCCCTGATCCTGCGCGACGACACCTGCCGCACGCCATACTGCGACGCCACCATCCGCCACGCCGACCACATACAACCAGCAGCCGACGGCGGACCCACGAGCCTGATCAACGGGCAAGGACTCTGCGCCCGATGCAACTACACCAAAGAACTCCCCGGCTTCAGCACCCGAGTCGTTGAACCGCGACAAGGGCACGGGGTCGGTCCGCATACCCACGTGACGGAGGTGACCACCCCAACCGGCCACAGGTACCGCTCCGTCGCACCGCCACTACTCGACTGACGTCGCGTCCGTCCCGCACCAGCACCCGCAGGTCCTCGACCGCTCCTCAGGCGACAACCTCGGTCACCGGGTCGCGGCGGACCAGGCCCGGAATGCCGTCAAAGTCGGCATCGCAACTGACGATGCTGCTAAGGGCCGTCGCCGCATGCACGGCATCACGACCGCGGGCGTGACCACGCAGCACCAGGTCTGCCGAAGCGCGCAAGATGTCAGCGTCAAAGTCGTGCCAATGCGCTAGCCGATCGAGTTGCTCGAACTCGGCAACCGCCTGGGCGCCCTCGACGCGGCGTAGCCGATGGAAGAGATACTCCTGGCCGCCTTCCACGCTGAGATGCAAGCGCGCCCGGCCCATCGCGACCGCCGCTAAGACAGCACGGCAGGGATCGCGCCAGGGGTTCTCACCGCCGCTCGCGACCAAGAGCACCGACGGGTCGACAAAGAGGGGCATCACGCGCCCGCCTTGGCGGCGAGCACCGCGGCATACGCCTCTTTGAGCTGGCCCGGGCCCTCGCCTACATCGGCGCTGGGAACCCGGATCAGATCGAGGAGAGCCGCAGCGGCCGAGGCGCGGTCGCGATCACCACTGTCCGGAAAGCGCAGATCGACCGCCTCGCGGATGACCGCGGCGACGCTCCGATTGCTTCGCTCCGCCTCGTCGGCCACGCGTTGATAGCGGGCCTCATCGAGGAGGATTTGGGATCGCCGCTCCAGGACTGCCATACACATACATTGGCATGTGCATGTTTGGGTTCCCTCGCGCCCGGCTGTCACTTCGGGGTGACGTGGATCAGCCCATGCGCGCCGCGTTCGGCGTCGACCATCAGGTGTGAGACGAGCGGATAGTTGCCTGCCTCGGGCATGACCAATTCGACGAAACCGCCCTGGCCGGGCATCAGCCCGAGCACCTGCGAGCCACCAGCATCCGGGCCGGGTCGAAGCAGCCAGGCGCCCTCGGCATACACCGTGTCGAACTGGCCACCGACGACGTGGAAGGACGACGGACCATTAGGGCCAGCGTCGAGCACCCAAATGCGCACCCGATCGCCGACCTGGGCGGTGAGGGGGCGCTGGTCGTACTGCCCGGCGATGCCATTGAAGGTCATCCCCGTCGGCTGCTCGGCGAGGACAGCATCGGCCGAGATCTCGTCGGCGCTGCCCTTGGCCCGGTTGGCACCGAGGTAGAGCTCGGACTGAACGAGCACGAACTCGCGATCGACCTTGGGAAGGTTGGGCGGGTCGATGATGACGGCGCCGTGCATGCCCGCCGCGATGTGCGCGGACATCGGCATCGAGGAGCAGTGATACATCCACATGCCGGACTTCGTGGCGGTGAAGGTGTAGGTCAGCGAGGCGCCGGGCGCGATGGTGCGCATCGGCCGGTCGGGCGCCAGCGCCCCAGCGTGGAAGTCGATCGAGTGCCCCATCGACCCGTCATTGACCAAGGTAATGATGAAACGGTCGCCGACCTTGCCGCGCAGGGTAGGCCCGGGGACGGCGCCGTTAAAGGTCCAGCGGCGCTGCCATACACCCGGCGCGACCTCCAACTCGAGTTCGCGCACGGTGAGGGTGACGCGGTGGACGGTGGCGCTCGGGGCGGGTGGGAGATCGGGGTCGACGGCGGTGAAGCCTGGTCCGAAGGCGGCGTGCAGATCGAGGGGTGCCGTGGTGGTCGCCGGATTGCTCGTCGTATGGCCGTCGTGCCCGGCGCTCGCCGTCCCGCCCGCTGTCGCGCCGGTCACCTCGACAGCGAAGACCATGCCCATCTGGCGGTGTCCGACGACGGAGCACCACCCCTTCAGACTGGCGCCGACGACGCCGACGTCGAGGGTGGTCGACGTGCCAGGGCGCAGGCGATTGGTGCGCGCGCCATTGGCGAGGACGAGGTCGTGGGTTGTCGTCGGGTCGGTGTTGGTGAGGTCAATGACGAGCCGATTGCCGGCCGGCACGGTGACGCTGGCCGGCTCGAAACGCATGCCCTTCATCACCACCTTGACCGTGGTGGTCTGGCCGGTCGCGACGACGCCGGCTGAGGCATCCCGGCTCCCGGCCAGCGGCAAGCCGGCCGATGTGGGGTCGACGACCACCCCGACGGCAACGGCCATACCCAGGGCGATCAGGCCCGCAACCAATTGCCCGCCGGACCAGACCGAGCGTGACCCACGGGCGGGTATGCCGGGTGGCTGGGGCGGGGGCAAACCCTCGTCACCCGCGGCGCGGCGCGCGCGAAGAGAACCGCGCAGACCCAGGCCCATCAACGGCAAGAAGCTGACATATGCCGCGAGCACCAGTGTGGTCGTCAGCACCCGAACCACGGAGGGCACGGGGAGGAGGCTGAGCAGAAGTCCGCCATTGATGAGGACGAGGCGCAGCACGGCATACCGGCCCATCGTCTCGGTCGCGGCCCGCACGGCCGCGGGGCCACCGCCAAGGACGACCGGCACGAGATAGGACAAAGCGCCGAGGAGCAGCTGCGGTGCGAAGCCCGCGGCGAGGACCGCGGTCGCGCGCCCGTGCGCGACAGATAGGTCGGCCCAACTGCTGCCACGCAGTAGCACGATGCTCACCCAGACGAGCAGCACAACCAGCCACAGCAGCGCGAAAAGCACTGACAGGGAAGCGAACTCACGCGGCGGGCGGCGCCGCGCTGGCGCCCACAGCGCACGTCCCCACCACAGCGCCGAGCAAAGCCAGGCGAGGACGCCGGCGGCGGCGAGCGGCATACGGCCGAGCAGGGCGCCGGCCACGATAACGGTGACGGAGGCGAGGAAAAGGGGAAGCGCCGTGGTCGCGAGGCGCTCGGCTCGGTCGTCCATCCGGGAGCGCAGCATCGTCGGCCAGAGCGTGACGAGGGTGCCGGTGACGGTCAGCCCGATCCAGCCGAGGACGAGGACGGCGGTGTGCGCGAGGAGCAGTCGGCCGTGGATGTCATCGGCGTAGCCGCGCGCGAGCAGCACGCCGAGCGTCGCGCCGATGGGCACGCAGAGGGTGGACGCGATGTAGTAGCGGACCGTGATCTTGAAGCGCGGCGCCATCGCCGCGCGGAGGCGTCGCCAGAGTTGCCAGCCATGCCACAGGAGCGCGCAGGCGACGGCGGTGGCGCCGATGACGGCGATCCACCAGAACTCGCCAACCACGCCAGTCGCGACCGCGGCGACGCCGATGAAGAGGAGCATGGCGCGGCGGTCCTGCGTGGCGCGCGAGTCCAGATCGGGGCCGGTCTTGAGCAGCGCCTGACTGAAGTGGGTGCTCCAGACCATCGCCGAATGGGTCAGCGCGCCAAGCAGCACGAGGTGGACCATCAGCCAGCGTGCGTGTTCGAGGAATGGGTGGACGAGCGTCACCGCCGCCTCGGCGACCAGCCAGAGCACCGCGGGCAGGTCGCGCCAGGGCCAAAAGCCCTGGCGGCCGGGTCGGCGCTGCCTCTCCAACCCCTTGTTTGGGTATGCCGTCCGCGCCGCCTCGGGGCGACCGATACCGGTGGTCATGCGCTGACCTGGGCCGGCTCAGACGCCTGTGGGCGGACAGCGGAAGTTCGGCGCCCAGCGACAACGCACGCGATCGCGGCCACCGGCAAGGCAAGGAGGGCGGCGATCGTGACGAAGGCGCCGAACTGCCAGGGCGTGGCATGCCCGTCCACGAGCCCCGCGACGACACGAATCAGGAGCCCAATGTGCAAGAGCACCAACGGAATCCAGAGCACGGGTCGGTATGGCAGTGCCACGCGCAGCACCGCCGGCAGGATCACCGGCGCGTGCGCCATCACCATGGACATGCCGAATCCCAAGAAGCACGTGTGGACGAGCAGGTCATAACGTTCGGGCGACGCCGGCGGCCCGCCAATCAGCCACCCGAGCCCGGCGACGCCGAGCCAGGCGTAGCCCGCGAGCATGGCCACCGCGGCATACCGCGGCAGGCCGCGGCTGCGGATGGTGCGCCGAGCGACATCGTGGCGGACCAGCCACAGCACCAAGACCACCAGGGAGGCGCCGAACAGCCGCGTGCCCACGCGCGGCCAGAGGGTCGCCGCGATGACCCCGGCGTGGACTGTCGTCGCTAAGGCAAGCAGCCACAGCCCGGCCGTCGCCGGCAGGGTCAGCCGGGCGAGTTCGACGCGCTCGGCACAGACGGTGAGCACGACGAAGCCGACCAGCCACGGCAGCAGATCCGCCACATCGAGCCGCAGCCACAGCACCGCCGCGCCCAGCGCGAGCGAGGCGGCGAGCACCTGAGTGATCGTCGTGTCATCGTGCGCGCGCCGCCACAGCGCGACCAGCACCGCGGTGGCCAGCGCGCAACCTGCCACCAACAGCACCTGGGCGACCAGCCGCGGCGACGGCGCGACGAGCGCGAGCCCGCCCGCCCCGAGGAGGGCGGGCGCGGCATACCCCCAGGCAGCGCGGAGCGCGACCGATCGCTCCAAGGAGATCAGGGTGCCGAGGAAGCCCAGCACCATGAGAATGCCGTGCACCCCGGCGACCCGATCCGTCGTGGCCTCATCGAGGACGAGGCGAGTGGCGGCATACAGACCGGCGAGGAGGCTGAGCGCGGCAGGAAGGAAGAACGGCAGGCGAGCGCCCGCCGTCGTGGGCACGGACATCGAGCGGTATGCCGCCTCAGCGGACGCGGGCGAGCTTCAGGCGCCAGGCGTCGGGGCCCTCTTGGAGGTAGCTCACCTCGATGGCGTCGCCCTCGCGGTCATTGAGCTGCTTAAGCAGGGGCAGGGGGTTGTGCGGGGCCACGAGAACCATGGCGGCACCCGGGCGGAGCTGGCCGAAGGCGCCGAAGACGGCGCCGTGGCGGATCGCGTGCGGGATGGCCCGTGCGTCGAGCTCCGGTAGCCCGGAGTCCGCCTCGTGGCAGCCGCAGTCGTGGCCGTGCTGCGCCTCGGTGAGCGGGATGGTATTGAGCGGGGTGTCCTGGGTCATCTCAGGCCTTTCGGGGTTGGGTGGTGCGGGTGATGGTGCAGGCGCCGGGTTCGGCGAACGGATGGAGGTCGAAGTCGCCGAGATCGTGGTCGGCAGCCCAGCGGTCGATGAGACCGGCATGGAAGCTGCAGACGACATCGGCGTCTGCCCGCGCGACGGTGACGAGCGGGCAGGTGTGGAGCCGGATGGTGTCGTCCGCTCCGTCCTCGGGCGCGAATCCGAGATCCGTTAGGTGCCGCTCGAGAGGCGATAGCTCACCGTCGTCCGCTGGATACGAGGTGGGAGCAACCCACCCACTCGGGCGCTCGACCAACACCTCGGGTTGAACCGACCGGCCAAGCTCGCGGGCTGCGGCGGCCGGGTCGGGGGCAGTGCGGCGCAACTCTCCGGCCAGGGCGGCGATGAGCACGAGCGCGGGGCGGGCGATGGTGGGCGTGACCACGGCATACCGATAAGAGGGTCGGCCACGCCCTGCGGCGTCGCCCTTGATGCGCTCAACGAGGCCGAGGTCCAGGAGGCCGTCGAGGTGCTCGCGGACTGTATTGCCGTGCTGGTCGATCGCCTCGGCCAGCTCGGCCACGGTGAGCGGCGCGCCCGCTCGGTCGAGGAGGGCGAGCACCTGAGCCTGGGCATGGGTCGGCGGTGCCGATCGGGTTGGCACCGGTCCCTTCGCCCTCGGCTGCTTTTTCACGATTGTTACCGTATCAAATGCAGCCGACGGCCCACCCGCCATCAGGTCGAGTTCGGGAAACACGCCGACGCAACGGCCCGGCGATCGGCGTGTTTCCCGAACTCGACGGGAACGGCGCCTGCATCCTCGGCGACGAGCCAATGCCTAAACTGCTGGGCATGCCGGACAGCACCCCCGCCGAGCGCCTGCGCATCGCGTTGGATCTGTTCGACCTGGGTGTCGAGATGACGCGGGCGCGATTGATGCGCGAGCACCCGGACTGGGCGCCCGAGCAGGTTCAGGAGGGAGTGGCCGCGTGGCTCCGGGACCGACCAGGTGCCGAACTCGGCGACTGCGTCGGCCGACTCGCGTCGCCGGAACGGATCCAGCGGATAACAGGATGAACTCGCCGATCTGGGAGTCACTTGGTCGGCTCACCAACGACGCGGCGGATCTGGGTTTGCGTTGGGCCGTGATCGGCGGGATGGCCGTGTCCGCACGCGCCGAACCCCGCTTCACACGGGACATCGACATATGTGTCCTCGTCGACGCTGACGCCGACGCCGAGGCGGTCATCGCGTCGTTCTTCCAGCGGGGATACTCCCTGGATTCGCTGGTGGAGCATGAATATCTCGAGCGCCTTGCGACCGTGCGGCTGCGCCCACCCGTGTCCGAGGGCATGCTCGTGGACGTTTTGTTCGCCTCGTCGGGCCTCGAGCCCGAGATCACCCGCGAGGCCGACCAGATGCAACTCGTCCCCGGGCTTACCGTGCCCGTGGCCAGGCCAGCCCACCTCGTGGTCCTCAAGCTCCTGGCGCGCGATGACTCCACGCCCCCGCACGACAGGGCAGACCTCGCGTCACTCCGGCCAATCTTGACTCAGTCGGACAAGACGGAAGTGCGGCGGCTGACGCGAATCATCGTCGAGCGCGGGTTCCACCGCGGGCGCGACCTCCCGACCTTGGCTGAGGACTATCTCGCCTCGCCCAAATCCGGCAACGTCTAGCGTCTCGGGTCAGGCGTGCCGGAGGTGAGCGAAGCGCCGAGGACGCAGCCACGCGAGCCCATCGCGCCGCGCGCTTTGCGCCGCGCGCTCGGGGCGGGGCAGGGCGCGAAGTTCGTCGTTGAGGCGCTCGAGGTCGCGGTCGACTGGGACTGATGCGTAGCGGCTGTAGTTCGTCATGCCTCAACAGTGCAACAGCGAAACCGTCAGCACAAGCGAATGTTTCTTCACAATCATTCAGTCAGAACGTACAATTCGACCATGATCGACCTCAACCGCCTCCGCGTCTTCCGTGCCGTTGTCCACTCCGGAACTGTCCACGCGGCCGCGGCCAATCTCGGCTACTCGCCAAGCGCGGTGAGCCAGCACATCACCGCCCTGCAGCGCGAAACCGGGCTGAGGCTGTTCGAGAAGTCGGGGCGGGGAATTAGCCCCACCCCGGCCGGCATTGCGCTGGTGACTGGGAGTGAGGACGTCATCGAGGCCGCCGGGCGTCTCGAGGGCTTGGTCGACGACCTGCGCGAGGGTCGCACGGGAAGCCTGTCCATCGGCACCTTCCCCTCCGCGGGCCAGTATTGGGTCCCCGAGGTCGCCCGGACCCTGTCCGCCGAGTTCCCTTCCCTCCTCTTAAACCTCGATCTGATCGATGTCATCGACGGCCCGCGCTCGCCATACGACATCGAGCTTCGGGCAGAGGACCCGTCACTCGGCCCGACCCATGTCGAGGGACACCGGCGGTTCGAGCTGCTGGAGGAGCCGTATGTCGCGGTCCTCCCGGCAGCCCATCCGCTCGCGTCGCAAAGTCAGGTCGCGCTGACCGACCTGGCCGGCGAGCGTCTGATCGCCGAGGGCATGGCCGACACCACGTGCTCGGGGATCCTGCGCCGCGCCTACGCCGCCTCCGGCGCCAGCCCTCGGTATGTCGCGCGGTCCAGTGACCACCACGCCGCCCTCGGTCTCGTCGCGGCGGGACTAGGAATCACGCTGCTTCCGCGACTGGCGATGGGACGGCTTGACGATGGCCTGGTCCAACGACCGGTCTCCGGGGAGGCCGCGCCACGCCGCCGCATCGTCGGCTTCGTGAGCGAAGGGGCCGCGCCGCGAAGGGCAGTCGTCCGCGCCGTCCAACTCCTGCACGAGGTAGCTCTTCTGCGCGAGGCCACCGCCGCCTAGCCCAGCAGGTCGCCCGGCACCATGACCCGGCATCGCACGCCGGGCGCCCGCGCAATCCGGCGATCCAGGGTGACCGAGGGTGCCCCCAGTTGCTCGGCCAGGGCGGCATACGCGGCGTTGATGCAGAAATGATGCTGCCCTGACCCGTTGTCGGTGGCCCCTCGTAGGGTTCTCCATATGGACCCCGAAGAGACGCTGGCAGGCCTGCAAGGGCCCGCACTGCCAACGTCTCCGCCGGTCGATCGCCAGCGGCTGGAGGCGCTGCGCTATGCCGTCAACGAGGAGTCGGGCCAGTACATCGCCATCATGCGAGTCTTCACGACCGGGCTCGCGGGCCTGCTCTCGGATCAGTCCGCCGTGGACGTGCGGGAGGCGCTGACTGCGCAGGGGGTGTCGCTCGACCTCGACACGGTCGACGCCCGCCTCTCCTATCTCGTAGAGCACGGCAATATCGCGCGAAGCCCCCGCGAGACCGAGGCCCGCACGCTGGCCGACTATCTGCGCAACCGGGCCCGCTACCAGTTGACGCAACGAGGTGAGCTGGTCCACCGACAGGTCGAGGAGTTGCTCGGTCACAGTGAGTCCGCGCGCGAGGTGTCGAGCCAGATGCTAGGCGGCATCCTCGTCGGCCTGACCGCTCTCGCGGCGCTGGATGCGACCCATCTCGAAGGCGTCGAGCCGGACCGACTTGCCCGCGACATCACCACCGTCTTCGCCCAGTTCGATGAACTCGTGCACAGCACGCGCGAGTTCTACACCTATCTGACCCAAGTCCTCTCGCGCTTCGACCTCGACCGGTCCGAGTTCCAGCTGTTCAAGGTCGCGCTGATCGACTATCTCCAGCGCTTCGTCGATGAGATCTCCCGACACATGCCGCAGATCGCGGACATCTTGGCCACCCTCGACCCAGCTGTGCCCGACCTTGTTGCTCGGGCCAACGCCGGCGAACGTTTGCTCGACACCGGTGGCCACCTGGCCCGGCGCTCGGCGGGGCTCGACCCGCTCGACTGGCGGAGTCTCCGAGCCTGGTTCACCGGTGAGGGAGGCCGCGGCAGCGACGCCGACGGGGTGCGCAATCTCGCGACATCGGCGATGCGTTCCCTCCTGACCAATCTGCGGCGGATTGCCACGTCTGCCGAGCGTGAGCATGGGCGGTATGCCGATCTGGTTCGCGTCGCGCGATGGTTCGACGATGCTGACGACGACACCGCACACGCCCTCTTTGCCAGTGTCTTCGGGCTCTACTCCGCCCGCCATCTCGGCTTTATCAGCGACGACCCGGAGCAGCCGGCCTCTCCGATGACGTCTTGGTGGACCGGTCCACGCGCCGACGTGCCGGTCATGCTCAGGGAGCAGGGCGAACGCACCATCGCCGGGCGATCCGGGCGCCGCGAAGACTTTGCCGTTGCCAAGGCGGCACGGCTGGCCGAGCGCACGCGTGCCGAGCGAGACCGGGCGGCGGCCTTCGCGGAGATCGTCGCCCACGAGGGGCGACTCGGACGAGTCCGTGTCTCCGACCTCGCGCGCGAGCTCCTGCTGGAGTTGTATGCCGGTGCGCTGGCCACCGCGATCGACGGCGATGCTCCCGTCGTGGCCGTCCCAGGCACCGCCGCAGTCCTGTTCGTCCACGAAACCCCGGGTGACGGGACCGCCGTGACGAGCCCCGCCGGCCGCCTCACCCTCGTCGGCCGCACTCTTGAAGTGCGTGCCGAACAGGCTGTCCGCACCGATCACAAGGTGGCGCAGTGACGACCACCGCCGATCGGATCGCCGCGACCGCCGACCCGCAGGACCTCGCCGAACGCCGCCGGGCGGCTCGGGCGCTCCTCAAACGCCCACTGCTCGCCAGCGGCAGCACGGACCCCGACGACCTCCGGCTTGTCCGCCGCCACCAAAGTGAGCTGATCCGGCTCTTTGCCGACGGGCTGGGCTATCGCCTCCAAGTTGATCCCACCTCAGCCCGGCTCTTCAAGACCGGACTCGGCACCGACTCCACGCGACCGCTGCGACGGCGCAGCGGCGCTTCCTTCACGCCGCGCGCGTATGCCCTGCTGTGTCTCACGGTCGCCGCCCTAACGCGTGCACGCACGCAACTTTTGGTCGACGAACTCGTTGCCCAGGTCCGGGCGGCTGCGGTCGACGCCGGCCTTGACATCGACCTGGACGCAATTGGCGATCGACGAGCGCTTCATGCGGCGATCGTCGTCCTGGTCGATCTTGGGGTCCTGCGTGAGCGCGATGGCGACTTGGAGCACTGGGCCGATCAGCGCACCCAATCCCTCCTCGACGTCCGACGTGACCTGCTCTCCCTCCTGGTGGCGGCCCCGCTGACCGCCGCTTCCTCGGCCGCCGATCTGCTGACCCTCGCGGCTCTGCCCTCGGCCGTCGGCGGTGCGCGCATCGCCACCCGGCGCGCCCTGCTGGAACGCCCTCTGCTCACCACCGACGACCTGACACCTGAGCACGCCGAGTGGTGGCGGCGCAATCGCAATCGCGAACGCGATTGGTATGACACGCACTTCGGGCTAGAGCTGGAGTTGCGCGCCGAGGGAGCCGCGGTGATCGACCCGGACGACGACCTGAGCGACGAACGCTTTCCAGGCACCGACAAGACTCGACAACTTGCTCTCCTGGTCCTCGAGGCCGTGGCCGACGAGGTCCAGCGCAGCGCGCCCGCTGGCGCTGGCACCCCGTGGCGCGAACTCTCGCTCACCACGGTCGAGCGCTGTGCTCAGGACGTCCATGCCAGGTGGCGAGATCGGCTGCGCCGAGACCAACGCGAGGACCCCGACCGCGCCCTCCGCGAGGCCCTCAGCGTCCTTGCTCGGTTCGGGCTCATCCGCCGCGAAGACGGGGCCGTGTTGGTCCACGCCGCCGCCACCCGCTACGCACCCCGAGTAGCGCTGCTCGCCCAAAGTGCGACCGGTGAGACCTCCCTTTTCGACGACCTAACCGACGGCGAGGACTGAGATGCCAATCGTGGGCAGCCGCTTCCGGATGCGGCGCGCAGGTGTGCTCAATGTCTGGCAATACGACGAGCAAATCTTCGACTTCTCCGACGGCCGGCTACTGCTGCGCGGGGCCAATGGCGCCGGCAAATCCAAGACCATGGAGATGCTGCTGCCCTTTGTCATCGACGGGGACAAGGCCCGGCTCACCTCATCGGGTCGCCACCACACCAGCCTGCTCTGGCTGCTCCTCGACGGCTACGAGGGGTCCGCCCGCACGGGCTACGTGTGGGTCGAGTTCGGCCGCGACAACGCCGACGGCACCACGGACGTCATCACGTGCGGCGTGGGCTTACGGGCCACCGAGAAGGCACGAGCCGCCACGTCGTGGTTCTTCACGACCCCCCGCCGGGTCGGGCATGACCTAGCCCTGGAGAACGCGGCGGGCCCGCTGAGCCAACCTGCGCTCTCCGCAGCGCTCGAGGACGAGTCGGGGGCGAGCCGCGTCTTCGACAACCCCCGGCACTACCGCGAGCACGTGGGCGCGCTGCTCTTCGGCCTGCCCCTGGACCAATATGAATCCTTGCTCCGGCTCCTTTACTGGCTGCGGCAACCGCAAGTCGGGGAGGACATCGATCCGAGGCGCCTGGCCGAGCAACTCGTCCATGCCCTGCCCACCCTGGATGGCGACACCGTGAGCGCAGCAGGCACGACATTCGATGAACTCGAGGCGTACGGCGAGGACATCGACCGTCGCGAACGCGCCGCGGCCGCGCTCGCCACCTTTGTCGAGACGTATGCCGCGTACGCCCGCTCCGTCGTGACCGACCGCACCCGAGTCGCCCTGGAGGCCGCGACGGCGGTCGGCACCGCCCGACGACGACTGCGGCGGACCGAGGGCTCGCTCACGGACGTCACCGAGGGTCTCTCGGCGGCGGCGGTGGCGATCGACGCGGCCGAGCAAGCGCAGCGGGAAGCCGCATCGCGGATTGCCGCCCTCGAACAGAGCCCGGAAGCGCAGGCGCGAACCGATCTCGCGCAATCTGCCGAGCTGGTGCAAACCCTCGAGAAAGCGGCCAGCGACCTGCGAGCTGTGGCCGACAAGGCCCACGTCCGGGCGCAGGCCAGTGCCCGCGAGGCATCAGCGGCCACCGACCGACTGATGGACCGGGCTGGTGAACTGCACGACGCGAGCAAGCGCGCGGAGGCTGCCCTGGCCGCGTGTGGGGCCGAGGTTCCCCCCGGTCCGACCGCGGCCCAGGTGCTCAGACGACCAGACTGGGGGGATGCCGACGCGGCCAGGGCCGTGGAATCGGCGGTCGCGCACGCGGGGCACACACACGCCGAGTGGGCCGAGACTGGCACTCGCGCCGCGGGTCAGGTGGGCGCGGCCATCACCGTGGTGGAGGAGGCACGCAGCACCCATGCGCGTGCTCAGGAGACCACCCGGCGAGCCGAGGCCGGGGTCGATCGCGCTGAAGCCGCGGAGACCGCCGCCCTGGCTGAGCTGGAGACGGCACGGGCGCGGACGCAAGCTCGCGAGCGTGAGCTGACCGAGGCCTTGCAGACGTGGCAGGGCGCCCCGGGCGCCGTGGCGGTCGTCCTTCCGACGCTGGACGCGGACGGTTTGGCGCACCTGGAGTCCATCGTCGCGGAGGCAGCCGCGCCGGACCAAGAGCGGCTGGCGACGCAGGTCGCGGAGGCGAGAGCACGGCATACGCAGATTGTGGCCGGCCTCGTCCGACTCACCAGCGAGCGCGCCACGATCGAGGCGGAGCAAGACCCCGCTCCAGCCGCCCCGGCATGGCTTCGAGACGACCGGCGCGACCTCCCCGGCGCGCCCTTGTGGCGCCTGGTGGACTTCCGCCCGGAGGTCGACGGTCCGGTGCGCGCCGCGGTGGAAGCCGCCCTGGAAGGCTCGGGCCTGCTCGATGCCTGGGTGACCCCGGACGGCACCCTGCTCGATCCCACCTGCCACGATGTCGTCCTCACCGCAGACCCGGTGCCGGTAGCGGCAGATGCCAGTCTCCTGAACATCCTGGGCGCAGACCCCTCGGCCCACGAAGCCGTGCCGGCGCGGGTCGTCACCGACCTGCTCGGCTCGATCGCGTTCGCCTCGGCTGGTGCCGGACAACACGGCGCACGGGACGAGGTCGCCGCCGTCGTCGCGGCGGACGGGTCGTGGCGCCTCGGACCAGCGCAGGGCCGCACAGCAAAGTCGGTTGCGCAGTACGTCGGCGCCTCCGCCCGGGCGCAGGAGCGTGCCCGCCGCCTCGCCGAGCTGGACGAGCGCATCCGGCAGGAAGAGCAGGCGCGCGACACGGCCAAGCAGGCCGCTGCCGCGGCACAGCAGGCGCTCACCGCACTGATGGCGTGGCTGCGCGCGCGGCCTCGACACGACGCCGTCCTGACGGCCTGGGCCACCGAAGCCGCGCGAACCGCCGTCGCGGAGCGCGCCTCCGCCGAAGCCATGGGTGCGCGGGACCTCGCCCGGGATGCCCGGTCGCAGGAGGCCGCCGCGCTGAGCGACCTCACGGCGACCGCGGCACGACACGGCCTGCCCATCACGCACGAGGGGCTCGCCGCTCGCCGCGAACTGGTGGCGACCGCAGGGAAGGACCTGGACCGGGTCAGGTCCGCCCGACGCGCTCTCGACACCGCCTTGGACGTATGGCGCGGCGTCGTCGCCCGCGCGACCGACGACGCCGCCGAGGCCGACCTGGGGGGCACCCGGGCGCGCATCGCCGGGAGTGAAGCCGCCAGCCGACGCGCCGCCCACAACGAGTTGGTGGCGGCTCGCGGCAAAAGTGTCGAGGACCTGGAGCGGCGCCTCGCGGAGCAGCGCACGCTGCGCCAGGAGGCCGTCGAGGCACAGCGCCGACACCGCGGCGAACACGATCACCTGCTCGTCCGGCAGGGGCAGCTGCGGCAAGAGGCGGACGGTCACCGCGCGGCCCTCGCCGGGGCCGAGCCGGCGCGGGACGCGGCATACGACGCCGTTCGCGCACTGCATGCGGTTCCCGGCTTGATTAGCGCGGCCGACGTCGGGGCCGATCCGGCACGCCCGCCGACGGAGCGGGACGAGATCATCTCCCTGCACGAGCGAGCAGCGGCCGGTACGCAGGCGGGCGCCAACGCGGTCCTTGCGGCCCTGACCGGCCTTCAAACCGGGCCGGCCTCCATCGTCGAGCCGCGGTTGGCCGAGCTCGACGGCACTTTCGCGGCACTCGGACGGGACGAGTCGGCGGGCGATATCGCCCTCTCCGAACTCGCCAACCGCCTGGCTGCACAGGTCGCAGCCGACCGTGAGCTGTTGACCGACCGGGAGCGACACCTCTTCGAGACGCACGTGCTCGGCCAGCTCGGCGACACCCTTCGCGGCGTCCGCCGGCAGGCCGACGAGCTGGTCGCGGCCATGAACGTGCAGCTCGGGCGAGTCTCCACCTCCCAGGGAATCCGGGTGCGGCTGCGCTGGCGGCTCCGCGACGACATCCCCTCGGATGCCCGACGCGCGGTCCAGCTACTCGGCGAGGCCAGCGGGGCTCTTCTGCCAGGGGAGCGCACCGAGCTACGCGATGCGCTGCACCGGCTCATTGACACCTCCCGGGTCGAGGCGCCCGAGGAGTCCTACACCGAGCACCTCACCCGGGCGCTGGACTACCGTCAATGGTTCGCCTTCACAGTCCAATATCAGCGCACCGAGTCCGGCGACTGGCGCGACCTGCACCGCAAGAGTCCATTGTCCCAGGGCGAGCAAAAGGTGTTGTGCTATCTTCCGCTCTTTGCCGCCGCGGCTGCACATTTCACGTCCCTGGCCGGGGCCGCACCGCATGCTCCCCGCTTCGTGCTCCTTGACGACGCCTTCCCCAAAGTCGATGCCCGGACCCATCCCCTGCTCTTCGGCTTGCTCGTCGATCTCGACCTCGATTTCGTCGTGACGAGCGAACGCTTGTGGGGCACCCACGCGACCGTGCCATCGCTGGCGATCTATGAAGCGCTTCGCAATCCAGCCGAACGCGGGATCGCCCAGTACGAGCACCGCTGGGACGGGCGCCAGCTGACAGCGGTCGGGGCTCGTGCCTGACGGCTGGTGGAGCGCGCCCGCCCTGGAGCGGTCGTGGCTGGCCGTCGCCGATCGCCTTGAGCGGGCGGGACTGGTCGCGCAGGGCCGCGTGCGCCTGCGCGACCTGCATCGCGACGAGCAGCAGGCCCTCTCCGGTCTGCTCGGCCGCAGCATCGTCACGTCCAGCGTGGAGGTGGACTTGGCCTCGCTCGATGACCGGCTCCGCTCCCGCGCGGGCATCGACCTCATTGACGCCGCCGCCACCGTCACCGGCCAGGTCCTGGTCGATCGCCCGGCCCGGAGGGCGGATAACCGTGAGCGCCACGAGGCCCCTACACGAGCTTTCGCCGCCTGGCACCAAGCGCATCCCGATGCTGGCCTGCCGCCGCTGGCGGAGTGGCTGGACGGACTTCGCCGCGACGGGCTACTCGGCCGGCGGGGCGGCGATCCAGCCGCTTTGGTGACTGCTGCCCTCGACGTGCTCGCCCACCGCGCCGAGCACCTGACCGGTGTCGGTCTGTCTCCGCCGATCGCCCGGACCGAGCTCGCAGCGCGACTTTTCGGGGACGCGCATGCACTGGACGACGACCGATTGCTGACACGCGCGATCCTGCGCGCGGTCCCTGATGGCGGCGAAGGCACCACCCAACGGGCCTCATGGGAGCGGCTCGGGGTGCTCTCGGACCGGATCTCGTCAACCTGCCTAACGTTCGGGTTGCGCTGGGCCGCCGGCGCGGCGGGGGCGCGCGCCTCGGCATACACCCTCGAGAGGGCCGTCCTGCACCTGACCTGGCGTGACCTCGATGAGGGCCTCGAGCCAGCGCCGGGCCAGACCGTATTGGTCTGCGAGAACCCCCGCGTGCTGGAGGCCGCCGCCGAGATCGGGGTCACGGTCGGCGTCGTCTGCACCAGTGGGCGAGCAAACCTCGCGACGATTGAACTCCTGGACCGCATCCAGTCCGCGGGCGGCCAGCTGCTCTATCACGGCGACTTCGACTGGGCCGGTGTCGCGATGGCGAATCATCTGCGCGCGCGATGCGGCGTGCAGCCGTGGCGGATGGACGTCGATGACTATCTGGCGGCGCCCGCATCGCTCGCCCTGAAGGGCAGCCGGGTCGACGCGAGCTGGGACCCGGAACTCGCCGCCGCGATGGCGCACCGTGGCCGGGCCGTGCACGAGGAGGCACTGCTCCCGGCCCTGCTTAAGGGCGGACACTCAAAACCATGGTCTACACCGTAGAACATCACCGACATTCACCAGACGTGGCGATGGCGATCGAGCGCTAGCGACACCCCGTCCTCTTCTATGGACTCGCCACGGCAATCCCCTGGGTGACCTGGGGAATCGCCGGCTACCTGAGCCACCGACCGTCCCAAACAACGGCGGTCCAAGGACTCACCGCGACCCTGGGCATCATCGGCTTGCTCGCCCCGATGGCCGTTGCCGCCGTCCTCGTATGGCGAGACCCGGCTCTGGTGCGCGACGTGCGCGAGCGACTGCTCGCCACACGTGACGTCACCCTGCCTCGCGCACTCCTGATGCTGCTGCTGCCGATGGGGGCGTTGATGCTGGCGACGGCGATTCTCGCTGCCGCTGGGCTATTCGCCGGACCAGTTCCGCCTCGCCAACGGCATCTTCTTCAGCTCCGGACTCCTGCCGGCCTGGCTCATCCTCACCGCCGCCCCGATTGTCGAGGAATTGGCCTGGCACAGCTACGGCACCGACGCGCTCGCACTGGGGTGCGAACGTCGTGTTCGTAGCGGGGCTTGTTCGCCTGCCAGAACGCTTTCGAGTTGTCGGCCTGCAGCTCGGCGAAGAACTCGAACAGACCTCGTGGAAGGCCCTGAAACGTGCTCATGGGTGCCCGCCGGTCACAGCCCGGTTGTAGTCCATCGCGATCGCGATCCAGGAGGCCAGCTGTTCGTCGTCGCTGATCACATCGGCTGCGACTTCGATCCAGCCAGGCCCCATGTCGCGGCCCCGCCCCATTTCCGCCTGCACCGCCCCCGGTCTGCTCAGGAGTTCGTCGTGCTGGTCGGCGTCGACGCGGACGAGAAGTCCGCCGCCCTTCAGGGCGCTGACGATCATCTTCTCGTTCACCATCACGGATCTGCCGCCGAACATGGAGACCTCACGCACCACTGGTTCCTCGGCGATCAGGGCTCGGACGCGTTCAATGAGGACGGTCTGGCCGGGAGTCATGATCTGATCCGGTTCAGGCCTGCTCGGGCGGGCCGTAGGAGAGCCTGTCGAAGATGAGTACGCTCTCGGTGATCTTCGCGTCCTTGACGGTGAAGAACTCTGCCGCTGGAGTGGTGGAGGTTGCCGCGGTCTGCGGGTAGTAGAACAGTGCCACGCGGTCTCCGTCGAAGAACTCGGCGATGTCGCCGATGCCGGTGAGCATCGGGGCGAAGCCGCGGATGAACTCGCGGTAAGCATCCTTGCCGTCCAGGTCGACGCCGGGAGCTCGGCAAGTGATGTCGTCGGAGACGTAGCTCATCGCTGTGTCGATGTCACCGCTCGTCCAAGTGCGGTGATACTTCTGTACGGTGTCGTACGCGTTGTCGTGGGTCACGAGGTCCTCCTTCGTTCGTGCCGCGGTTGCGGCGTGGTTGGTCAGTCCGGGAGCGGCTGCCAGCCGTCGGGCCCGGCGTCTCCGCCGGCTCCGACGATGGCAAGACGGGGCAGGAAGTTAGCCCAGCCGTCGGCGTGTCCGCGCACCTCGGCGTCGGGCAGATCGGAATGGCGCAGATCGACTCTGGTCCCGCCAATGATCGGGGTGAGGCGGAACTCGACCGTCGATGCTCCTACCGGAAGGTCCTCGCTCCCCGCGAAACCCCAACTCACCACGACGCGACTCGGTGGCTCGACGTGAAGGTACTCGCCCCGCACGGGATGGCCAGCTATGTCGACGGCGAACTTGCCGCCGGGCGTCGGGTCGAGGTCGGCGTACTGCCCCATCCAGTCCGTCATGCCGTCGTTGGTAATCAGATACTCGAACACCGTCTCCGGTGGAGCCTTGATGTCGATGGAGTCTCGAAACTCAGCCATGGGAATTTTCCTGCCGCGACTCAATGACGGTCTTGAGGTCGGCCAGTTTGCCCGGCCAAAAATCATCCAGATACGAGCGCACCGCCGCGAGGCCATCGGTATCGACCGCGAACAGATGTCGGGTGCCCTCGCGGGTGCCGACCGCGAGCCCCGCCTTGCGCAGCACTCCGAGATGGTGCGAAGTGGTCTGCTGCGAGAGCCCGACGTCCTCCGCGATCGCCCCGACTGGCTGCGGCGCGGAACGGATCACTCGCAGGATCGCGCGCCGATTGCCGTCAGCCAGCGCACGCAAGGCCAGGTCAAGGTCAACTATGGCTTCGGCACTCATCACGACCCTCCTCGCTCGAACAACCTCAAACTAGCACAAGCACTTGTTTGTACTCACGTCCATAGTAGAAGTGTTTTGATGGGTACCGATGCTTCATGCCGAGCACCGTCTAAACAGTCCTCGGGCGAGCGTTCGGGGGGACCTTCGAGGACGGCATACGAGAGCGCGTGCTGCGCCCACTTGGTATGTCGCACAGCGACTTTCGTCGGCCGCTCACCGAAGGCGCGGCACCCCACACCGGGATGCCGCTGCGGACGCCTGAGGGGGTCTACCCGTACACGCGTCGACACGCGCCGAGTTCCAGCCTGCACGCGAGTCTGGACGATCTCGTGGCGGCCGTTGACGCCCTGCTGGACCCGGACGGACCAGTGCCCCAGGCGACACGCGACCAGCTGTGGGACGCCAGTGGCGACCCCGGGGGATCTCCCGTGGGAGGACGGCGTCGGTATGGGGTGGATGCTCGGCCGCCATCGCGCCCACCGCCTGGTTCATCACGCCGGGATGGATCCGGGCTTCGGCGCGCGGGTGGCCCTGGTGCCGCAGGCCCGCGCGGGGGTCATCGTCCTGGCCAATAGCAACACTGTCTTGACCTCCACGCACAACTGCACCGTCAGTCAGATGCTCCGACCACAGAGAGTGGAGTCCAGCAGAGTGGTGTACGACGGACCTGAGTGAGTGCGCGCCTCCAACGTAGGCGCGGCCACCGGGTGGA
>JAIUPO010000037.1 GCA_020160805.1 Actinomycetota bacterium
GCTCGAGTCCGCGCCGGAAGGCGGGGTGGTCATCGGCGAGAAGAAGGCGGATCACGCGGTCACCATCCTCTCGCCGGCGGCGGACTCGGCACCCGTCCGGGCAACAGCGCCCGCACGACGAGTCCGCCGGTCTTCGGGTCGGTGGCAAAACGGCACGTTCCACCGAGCTCCATCGCACGATCGCACGTCGACTGCCAGCCAACCCCGGGCTGCGCATCCATGGGAGCCTGCCCGTCATCGGAAACGACCACCTCGATGTCCTGGCCCGCGACGATTACCAGACCTGGCACCAGCGGGCCCCTGAGTGACGTACGACGTTGGTCATGGCCTCCGAGGCAATCCTGAACGCTGCGCTCTCCACGGCGGCAGGCAGCTCGGGCAGGACCGCAGGACCGTGGATCAACCTCATAGACCCAAGGCGGCGCGGCCAGCGTCGGTCATCAGGCCCTCGGCTTCCAGCCGCTCGGCAATCGCACGGTTGCGGGCCGAGGTGGTCCCCGGTCGTCGGCGAGGCGTGAACTTTTGCAGGTAAGAGTCGGCGTCATAGCCGCGCCGGGTGCTCTCGCTCCAGCCGTACGCGATCCCGGCTTCGAGCAGGTCGTGGAAGCTGACCGACGGCTTGGGACGGCCGGACTTTTGCAGTCGCACCCACACGCCAGGGTGTGAGCTGGCGTATTCCGCGAGCCACGCCCACATCTCATCCGTCGTTGCAAACTCGACGATGTCGAGGTCGTCCCCTTGAGACGCGGCCAAGCGCGGTGTCGATGTCACGTGATCCCTCCTGCATTCGATCTGCCCCGGCCCCGCCACGCTCGCCACGCGCCGGTGCACCAGAGCGCCCACGCCACCAGCAGCGGCTGGAGGAACAGCCGGATCAACCGAGCCCGGTCCGTGTCGAGGCCGAAGGCATCCCGCCCGTCGATCCACTGCCACAGGTTGCCCGGGAAGACGGCCACAAAGAACGCTGCGACGATCCAGCCGACCAGCCGCCGCCGCCATACCCAGAGCGCGAGGCCCAGCCCGATCTCGACGATCCCCGACAGGACGACCACCAGGTCGATGTCCAGCGGGACCCACGGCGGCACCTGCGCCCGAAAGGCCTCCCGGGCAAAGGTCTGGTGCGCGATCCCGGCGAAGAGCAGGAAGCCGCCCAGCGCCATACGCCCGAGTCCTCGGCCTCCTCCGGTGCCCACCCGAGCAGGTCGTATGCCGCCCGAGCCGGTCAGCCCTCTGCCCCGGAGTCGGTCGTGCCCTCATACAGACCGATCGTGTTGCCGTCCGGGTCGGTGAAGATGGCCCACCAACTGGTGTCGCTGATCGGGGACTTCTCCATCGCCACCGTGCCGCCGTGGGCCTTGACCAGGCGGAGTGTGTCGTCGATCGAGTCGACCTCGACATAGGACCGAGGCTGGGTGAAGCCGTCGCTGCGAGGCGCCAGCCCGCCGCCGCTGATTTTGTTCGGCGCCTGCCACATCGGGTAGTCCTCGAACCCCGGCGGCGCCGCGATCTGCCAACCGAACAGGGTCGAATAGAACGCCTTGGCCCGTTCCTGGTCGGCGACCGGAATGTCGATGTGGGTGATATCTCCGTGCGGCATGCCAGCCCCTTTGTTCGTGACGGTGATGCTCTCGAGGCTAGCCGCTAGGGCGTAGCGCGACGGTGGCGAACTTTGCTGTCGCGGGGGCAACAGCAAAGTTCCCCAAGGCGGCCGCGCATCGGCGATGGAGAGAAACAATCACCGTCGCCACCCGAAACACCGGCGAAACAGGCCGTCCCAAGAATCCCTTCCATTCGGCAGCATCCCGCAGATCGGGATGCCGAGGCAGCGTGGCCCCGCGACCGAATCTCCTCGCCCCTGGCATGAATTCGAAGGGATTTCCCTCGTGACGCAATTCATCACCCGCCGCACTCTGGCCGCCAGCGCCGTCCTCGCGATGGCTCTCGCCACCGCCGCGTGCGGCGCCAAGACCGACGCCACCAGCACCGGTGGAACCTCGGCAGCCGGCGCGACCTCCTGTGTCGACACGTCCGGCGACAGCATCAAGATCGGCTTCCTCAACTCGCTGTCCGGCACGATGGCCATCAGCGAAACAACAGTCTTCAAGTCGCTCACCATGGCGGCCAACGAGATCAACGCCGCCGGCGGGGTCCTCGGCAAGAAGCTCTCGATCGTCTCCGAGGACGGTGCCTCCGAGCCCTCCGTCTTTGCCGAGAAGGCCACCAAGCTCATCCAGAAGGACTGTGTCGCAGCGGTTTTCGGGGGCTGGACGTCGAGCTCTCGCAAGGCAATGCTGCCGGTCTTCGAAGGCAACAACGCCTTGCTGTTCTATCCCGTGCAATACGAGGGCCTTGAGGCATCCAAGAACATCTTCTACACCGGCGCCACGACCAACCAGCAGATCGTTCCCGCCCTGGAGTGGCTCAAGAACGAGAAGAAGATCACCTCGATCTTCCTCGTCGGCTCGGACTACGTCTTCCCGCGCACCGCCAACGCGATCATCAAGCAGTATGCCGCCGCCAACGGCATCAAGGTGCTCGGAGAGGAATACCAACCGCTCGGCTCGACCAACTTCGGGTCCGTCGTCGACAAGGTCAAGGCAGCCGGCGCGGACGCCGTCTTCAACACTCTCAATGGCGACTCCAATGTCGCCTTCTTCAAGGAATACAAGGGCAAGGGCCTGACCGCCGACTCGATGCCGGTCGTCTCGGTCTCGATCGCCGAGGAGGAGGTGCCGGGCGTCGGCGTCGACAACCTCGTCGGGCAGTACACCGCGTGGAACTACTACGAGACCATCGACACCCCCGTCAACAAGAAGTTCGTCGCGGACTTCAAGAAGGCCAATGGCCCGAAGGCCGTGACCTCGGACCCGATGGAAGCGGCATACACCAGCCTCTATCTGTGGAAGGGCATGGTCGAGAAGGCGAAGTCCTTCAAGGTCGCCGACGTCCAGGCCGCCGCCGGCGGTGTCAGCTTCGACGCCCCCGAGGGCAAGGTCACCGTCAACGGCGAGAACCACCACATCGCCAAGACCGCCCTCATCGGCCAGATCCACGATGACGGCCTGATCTACACGGTGTGGTCGTCGAAGGGTCCCATCGAACCCGATCCCTTCCTCAAGGGCTACCCGTGGTGGAAGGGCGCGACCGGCTGAGCTATGGAAACCGTTGTCGCCCAAGTCTTTACGGGTCTCTCCTCGGCATCGGTTCTGCTCCTCGTCGCGATCGGCCTTACCTTGACCTTCGGTCAGATGGGCGTGATCAATATGGCGCACGGGGAGTTCCTGATGGCCGGTTCCTACACCGCCTTTGTCACCGCCTCAATCCTGCGGGGCAGTGCGCTCAGCCTTCCCGTTGCGCTGGTCGTCGGCTTCCTGATCGGCGGACTCCTGGGCATCGCCTTGGAGGCCACCATCCTGCGCTGGATGTATGACCGTCCCCTGGACACTCTCCTCGTCACCTTCGGTGTCGGCCTGATCCTGCAACAGCTGGCCAGGGATATCTTCGGCGCGCCGGCGAAGGAGGTGTCGACGCCAACCTGGTTGTCGGGGACCGTGCCGATCTTGGGCTACGGCTTTCCGGTGACACGGCTGTTCATCATCGCGCTGTCCGCGCTCTGCGTGGCCGGCTTGTTCGCGATGCTTCGACTGACCGATCTGGGTCGCCGCATTCGCGCCACTGTCGCCAACCGCGACCTCGCGGAGTCCCTCGGGATCTCGACGCGGCGCACCGACCGGACCACCTTCTTCATCGGCTCCGGTCTCGCCGGGGTCGCGGGGGTCGCCTTGACCCTGCTCGGATCGACGGGTCCCACGGTGGGCACCTCCTACATCGTGGAGGCCTTCCTCGTGGTCGTCGTCGGCGGCATCGGGCAACTCAAAGGAACGATCCTCGCGGCCCTGGGCATCGGCATCGGTCGCAGCTTCCTGGAGTCCTGGACTTCGGGGTCCATGGCGCAGGTCCTCATGCTGCTGGCGATCGTCGCCTTCTTGCAGATTCGCCCCCAGGGCATCTTCACCACGACGACTAGGAGCCTGGCATGACTTCTCCGAGAACGTCTTTCGCAGAACCGACGCGGTTCGCCAAGGCCGGCCCGTGGATCGGCCTGGCAGTGCTGGCCGTTGCCCTGCTGGTCATCGCGCCGCTCGCGCTCTCGCCATTCCGGCTCGGCCTGTTGGCGAAGTACCTCTGTTATGCGATCGCCGCGGTCGGCATCGGCCTGGCCTGGGGGCGAGGGGGCATGCTCGTCCTGGGCCAGGGCATGTACTTCGGCCTTGGCGGTTATGCGATGGCCATGCACCTCAAGCTCGCCGACGCCGGACCGAACGGCATACCCGATTTCATGCTGCTGTATGCCGATGGGCAGATGCCGCTGTGGTGGGAACCCTTCCGGTCGCCCCTCGTGACGCTGGCGGCCATCGTGCTCGTGCCGGGCCTGCTCGCCACGATCCTGGGCCTGGCCATCTTCAAGCGTCGGATCAAGGGGGCCTACTTCGCGATCCTTTCGCAGGCCCTCACGGCGGCGTTCGCGCTGCTGCTCATCGGGCAGGTCAAGACCACGGGGGGCTTCAACGGCCTGAACAATTTCCGCGGCTTCTTCGGCTACTCGCTCTATGACCCGGCGAACAAGCAGATGCTCTATCTCATCGCGGCGGGTGTGCTCCTGCTCAGCCTGGCGCTCGTTGCGCACCTGCAGCGCTCGCGCTTCGGTGAGTTGCTCATCGCCACCCGCGATGCCGAGGAGCGCGTCCGGTTCCTCGGGCAAGACCCGGCATTCCCCAAGCTCCTGGCGTATGTCGTCGCGGCCGTCCTCGCGGCCGTCGGCGGCGCCCTGTATGTCCCGATCGTCGGCATCATCTCCCCGGACGATGTCGGCGTTGTCGCCTCGATCGGCCTCATCGCCGGGGTCGCCCTCGGCGGGCGCGCCTCGCTCTTCGGGCCGGCCCTCGGGGCCATAGCGGTTGGGTATGCCGAGTCCACCCTCTCCGAACGCTTCGCCGGTTCGTGGACGTATTTCCAGGGTGCGCTCTTCGTTGTTGTCTTGCTTCTTCTGCCCGGTGGCCTGTCCAGCGTCCTCGCCAAGGCACGCGAGGCGGCCGGCGGTCGGCGCTTGCGCCGCGTCCACGCCGAGGCAGGGGAGGTGGCGGCGGTATGACGGCCGAGTTGATACGCACGGACGACTACTTGGAGGTGCGCGACCTTCGGGTCTCCTTCGGGGACTTCGTCGCCGTGGACGGCGTCGCCCTGACGTTGTTGCAGGGGCAGGTGCACTTCCTCGTCGGCCCAAATGGGGCCGGCAAGACCACGGTCATCGATGCGCTCACCGGACTCGCTCGCGGTCAGGGCGTCGCGACCTTCGACGGCGAGGATCTCCTGGGTCGTTCGTCGCACGCGATCGCGCGGCTCGGGGTTGGTCGCACCTTCCAGACGGCCACGGTCTTCAACGACCTGACCGTCCTGCAGAATCTCGACATCGCCGGACTGCGGCACCGTCGTCGGCGGTCGCTGTGGCGCGCGAGGCACGGCATACCGGATGCCGTCGCCGAGGCGGCGGAGGCCGTCGGCCTGAGCCATCTGCTGGATCGACCCGCCGGAGTGCTGAGCCACGGTCAGAAGCAGTGGCTGGAAATCGGGATGCTGTTGGTCCAGGATGCCCGCGTCCTCTTGCTCGACGAACCGGTCGCTGGCATGAGCGCGCAGGAGCGGGACGCGACCGGCGAATTGCTGCACCGGATTGGTCGCGAGCGCACGATCGTCGTCGTCGAGCACGACATGGAATTCGTGCGGCGCTATGCCGATGTGGTCACGGTCCTGCATGCCGGCCGGGTGCTCGCGTCCGGCTCGATGGAACAGATCCGCGCCAATCCCGAGGTGCAACGCGTCTATCTGGGCGACCACGCCGAAGGAGTCTCGAATGCTTGAACTACGCTCTGTAACAGCGGGATACGGCAGAACCCGGGTCCTTCACGATGTCTCGATCACGGTGCCCACCGGCCGCGCGGTTGCGGTCATGGGTCTCAACGGGGCGGGTAAGACCACCCTCTTGCGAGTGGCGATGGGGCTGCTGCCCATAACGTCTGGCTCGATCGTGATCGATGGCGAGGATGTCACCGGAACCCGGCCGAGCGAGCGGGTCCGGCGCGGCCTCGGATATGTCCCGCAAGGGCAGCTGAGCTTCCCCACCATGACCACCCGCGAGAACTTGCAGCTCGTCGCGCCCAAAAACGCGGCGGCGATCGATCAGATCCTCGATCTCTTCCCGGCACTGCGTGCCGTCCTCGACCGGCGCGCCGGGCTGCTTTCGGGCGGGCAGCGACAACAACTCGCCATCGGTCGCGCCCTGCTGACCAAACCCAAGCTGCTCATCCTCGACGAGCCAACAGAGGGCATCGCGCCCAATGTGGTCGCCGAGATCGAGCGGACCATTCTGGAGTTGAACTCGACCGGGGAGCTCGGGGTGTTGCTCGTCGAGCAACATGTCGGGTTCGCCCTGCGCGCGGCGGAGCACTTCTACGTTCTGGAGTCGGGCCGGATCACGGGCAGCGGTGAGGGCGGCAACGACGCCGGGTCGAGGGTGCGCTCGATGATGGCGGTCTGAGATGCATCTGACACCCGGCGACGTCGAGAAATTGTTGCTGGCCACTGCGGGGATGGTGGCGCGCGACCGGTTGGCCCGGGGCGTGCTGCTCAACTATCCCGAATCCGTGGCGCTGCTGAGCACCTGGGTCATCGAACGCGCTCGCGAGGGCGCCTCCGTGGCGGAGTTGATGGACGCCGGCCGGCAGGTGCTCACCGCCGAGCAGGTGATGGCGGACGTTCCGTCGATGCTCCTCGACGTTCAGGTCGAAGCGACCTTCCCGGACGGGCGCAAGCTCGTCACTCTCCACCAGCCGATCACCTGAGGACTTCCATGACCAGCATGCCCGGCCCCGGGCCCGGTGCCCTTCGCATCGCCCCCGGCCAGATCGAGATCAATGCCGATCGCACGCCCCAGGAGCGAGGGCGCATCGTCATCGTCAACACCGGAGATCGCCCCGTCCAGATTGGTTCCCATATCCACCTTCCGAGCGTCAATCCCGCCTTGGACTTCGACCGAGCCGCCTGTCAGGGCCATCGACTCGATATCCCGTCCGGCACATCGCAGCGATTCGAGCCAGGCGTCTCCCGGGAGGTCGACATCGTCGCCTTGCGCGGGCAACGCCGAGTGCCGGGCATCCAGATCGGCGGGGCGCGCTGATGGCGTGGATCAGCCGGGAAGCGTACGCCGCGCTGTATGGCCCCACTGTCGGCGACCAGGTCCGGCTCGGCGACACCAATCTGTGGATCGAGATCGAGGCCGATCACACAGTCGGCGGGGAGGAAGCCATCTTCGGTGGCGGCAAGTCGATCCGCGAATCGATGGCCCAGTCCACCCGTTCCCGCGATGACGGTGCCCTGGACACCGTCATCACCAATGCCATCGTCTTGGACCATTGGGGCATCGTCCGCGCGGATGTCGGCATCCGTGACGGACGCATCGTCGCCCTCGGCCGCTCCGGCAATCCCGACATCGCCGATGGTGTCCATCCCGCACTCATCATCGGTCCCTCCACGGATGTCATTGCGGGAGAGGGAAAAATCCTCACGGCCGGCGCCTTCGACACCCACGTCCACCTGTTGTCGCGCTCCCAGATCCATGAGGCGCTGGCCACCGGAATCACGACGATCGGCGGCGGTGGAACAGGCCCCTCGGAGGGTTCCAAGGCCACCACCGTCACCCCCGGCGCCTGGCATTTGAGTGCAGTGCACCGCGCCCTCGATCCACTCCCGGTCAACGTGCTGCTGATGGGCAAGGGCAATACGGTGAGCGCGGCCGGTCTGGCCGAACAAGCGCTCGGGGGCGCCGCGGCATACAAGGTGCACGAAGATTGGGGCTCGACGCCGGCGGCGATCGACGCCGCCCTGCGGGCCGCGCAGGAGTGGGGGCTGCAGGTGACGCTGCATTCCGACTCGCTCAACGAGGCTGGCTATGTCGCGTCCACGGTGGCGGCAATCGGGGGCCGCTCGATCCACGCCTTCCACACCGAGGGTGCCGGTGGCGGCCACGCACCCGACATCATCACGATCGCCGGTGAGCCGCACATCATCCCCGGGTCGACGAATCCGACGCTGCCGCACACGGTCAACACCATTGCCGAGCATCTCGACATGCTGATGGTCTGCCATCACCTGAACCCGCGAGTCCCGGAGGACCTGGCCTTCGCCGAGTCCCGGATCCGAGGCACAACCATCGCCGCGGAGGACCTGCTGCACGATCTCGGTGCCCTCTCGATCACCTCCTCCGACGCGCAAGCGATGGGGCGCATCGGCGAAGTCATCTGCCGGACCTGGCAGGTCGCGCACGCGATGAAGGATCGCTTCGGCCGGCTTGGAGAGAACCTGCCCGCGGACAACGAGCGGGCCCGCCGGTATGTCGCGAAGTACACGATCAATCCGGCGATCGCGCATGGCGTCGACTCCCAGATCGGCTCGGTGGAGCCCGGCAAGCTCGCGGACCTGGTGTTGTGGGAGCCACGCTTCTTCGGCATCCGTCCGTCCGTGGTGCTCAAGGGTGGGGCCTTGGTGTATGCCGCGCTCGGCGACCCCAACGCCTCGATCCCGACCCCGCAGCCGGTGCTGATGCGCCCGACCCTCGTCGAGCAGGATGGGGCCGACCACAGCGTCTCCTTTGTCGCGCCGGCCGCCCTGGAGGCCGGTCTGGCGGACCGGCTCGGGCTGCGTCGAGAGCTGCTCCCCGTGACCGACACCCGCGCCATCGGCAAGGCACAGATGATCAACAATGACGCGCTTCCCGCAATCGTCGTCGACCCCGAGACCTTCGCCATCAGCATCGACGGTGAACTCGTCGATCCCGCGCCTGTTTCGAGAGTTCCTCTCGGACAGCTCTATTCGCTCTTCTGATGAGTGAGTCGCCCGTGAAGCTCGCGTGGGAGCCGCAGATTCAGCCCGAGCACGGCGCCCTCACCGCCCTGCTCCTCGCCGACGCGCGGCTGCCGATCGGCGGTCATACGCGCTCGGGATCGCTGGAGCCCGCGCTTGCTGCCGGCGTCGACGACATCCCCGGTTTCATCAACCTGCACCTGCGCACTGTCGTGCGAACCGACGCCGGAACTGCCGTCGTGGCCCGTCGACACGCGCTCGCGGGGCTGCCCCTTGAGCCGGTGCTGCACGCGTGGCGCGCTCGCACGCCGAGTGCGGCCTTGCGAGCCGACGCCGAGATCGTCGGGGCTGCCCTGGTGCGCCTGGCCTCGCGGCTCTGGCAGCTTGTCCCCCTCCCGGCCAACCCGCCCGGTGCGCTCGTCCTCGGCGCAATCGCGGCCGCCACGGGCATCGACGCCGCTGACATCGCACGAGTCGTCGCCTATGACGCGGTGCAGACCATCACCTCGGCCGCTCTCAAGCTGCGACCCGGTGACCCCCTCGAGGTGGTGGGGTGGACCCTTGCGGCCTTCCCTGCCATCGCGTCGGTCGTCTCGGCGAGCGCCGACATTGTCACCCCCGACCAGATCCCGGCCCGGTCGGCGCCGCACCTGGAGAGCTACGCCGAAGCCCACACCACCACGACGAGGAGACTCTTCCGTGCCTGAAAACCACTGCGCCCCAACGCGTCGCGCCATGCGCCTGGGGATCGCCGGCCCCGTCGGCACCGGCAAGAGCTCCTTGATCATGATGATCTGTCGAGAGCTCGCCCACGACATCGCCATCGGGGTCGTCACGAACGACATCTATACCGATGAGGATGCGCGGATGATCCGCGCCGCCGGAGTGCTGGATCCTGCTCGCGTCCTCGCTGTCGAGACGGGGGCGTGTCCGCATACGGCCATCCGCGACGACATCACGGCCAACGCCATGGCCTGTGAACGCCTCGAGGCTCAGCACGGGCCGCTCGATGTGATCCTCGTCGAGTCCGGCGGCGACAACCTCACCGCGACCTTCTCGCCGGCCCTGGTCGACGTCCAGATCTTCCTCATCGATGTCGCCGGCGGTGGTGATGTCGCACGCAAGGGTGGCCCGGGCATCGAGCGGGCGGATCTTTTGGTGGTCAACAAGACCGATCTGGGACCGCACGTCGGTGTCGATGTGCCGATGATGTATGCCGATGCCCTCGCCGCTCGACAGGGCGGCCCAGTGATCGCCTTGTCCCGCAACGACTTCCGAGCCGTTGCCGAGCTGCGCGGGTGGGTGCTCGACCAGCACGCGGCATACATTCAGGGACGGCTTGAGCCGGCAGATCCGGGTCCGATGGCACCGCACAGCCACGGCCCCGGCGAACCCGAGCATGCGCACGCCGGTGGGCGACACGGGCATACGCACTGAGTCGATGACGCTCGCGACCGAGACCACCGAACTCGACGTGACCCTCGGCCCTCGCGGGGCGCAGGTCCGCGCCGGTGGAGGCGCGCTGCGAGTGCTCACGCAGTCCTGCGATGGCGCGCGCGTGCGGGTTGCGGTGGTGCCGGAGCGCGCATTGCTGCTGGCCGGTGACGATGTTGTCTTCCGTGTTCATGTTGGGGAGGGTGTGCAGCTGCACCTCCAGGACATTGCCGGGACGATCGCGCACGACATGCGCGGCGGGCAAGCGCGCTGGCGGTTCGAGGTGGATATCGCTGCCGATGGATGTCTGCTGCACGAGGCGCTTCCCTGGGTCTCGGCGCAGGGTTCGTGCGTCGAACGCGATCTGATCCTCGACCTGGCGCCGGGCGCCGCGGCGCTGCTACGCGAGACGATCGTGCTCGGGCGGCACGGCGAAGGGCCCGGGCAGCTGGTGAGCCGGACGCGGGTGGCGCGCGACGGCATACCCGTGCTCGTGGAAGACCTGCATGCCGCCGATCTGGCGCCCGCGCGGGTCCTCGATGCGGTGTACGCGATCGGTGTCGAGAGCTCGCCCGCGCCAGGCGCCACTCGGCTGTTGACCGCCGGTGGTGAGGTCATCCACCGGGTCCTTGGGGACGCCGCGCACCACGCCTGCGCCGTGCTCGATCAGGTGTGGCGACAGACACTTTCCGAAGTTCCTAACACGTCCTAGGGGGCGATCGCCGCTGACCACAGGACTCGGGAAAACTTACTGTCGCGGGGGCGGCACGCTCAGCCTCGGGCGTGGGGAATCCGCGCAGGATCATCACGCCGGTCTCGCGGCCGCAGCGCGGACAGGGCACCGGTGGTGGCGGGAACGTCACGTCATCTGCCATAACGCAACGGTGCCACGCCACTCCGACAACCCCACGGATCGCTTCGCCGTGCCGCGCGGGTGCGCGCCCAGTCGCAAGCCCTGCGGCATAATCGAAAGGCGACGGCCCGGGAGGGGCGCTGCACGACACCCAGGGGAAGAACAGTGAAAAGGCGCACTAAGGTCGCGAGTGGCGGGGCACTCGTGGCGGGCCTCGCGCTGGGGGGTGGCGCGACGGCATATGGCGCCTACTACCAGGACCGCGCGCTGCCCGGCAGCAGCATTTCCGGTGTTGATGTCTCGGGTATGACGCGCGCCCAGGTCGCTGCCGCGCTCCAGGAGCGTGCCGATCAGGTGGCCGTCGCCGTGACGACTCCCACTGGCACACAAGATATTTCGCTGGCTGACCTCGGCGCGGGGATCGACATCGACGCGACGCTCGCCCGCACCTTCGCACCGAACCAAGACTGGTCGTCATACGCCAAGGCACTGATTGAGCAGCGCGCCGTCAGTGCGGTGCCGGCCGCCGACGAGCCTGCCCTGGCCAAGCTGGTCGCGTCACTCTCCGCCGCCTCCGAAGAACCCGCGCGCGATGCCTCGGTGCGCCTCGCATCGGACAAGAAGTCGTTCACCGTCGGCCCGGCCAAGGCTGGTCAAACCCTCGACACGACCGCCCTGAGCGCGGCAGCGGCCAATGCGGCACGCACCCTCACCTCGAGCCAGGTCACCCTCGCGCCCGTGGCGAAGCCCGCCACCGTGACCACCGAGCAAGCCGAGCAGGTCGCCGCGCAGGCCAATGACATCGTCAAGGCCGCCGCCAAGATCTCCGCCGGCACCAAGACTTTTGCCGCGACGACGGAGCAGAAGGCGTCCTGGGTCGACATCCCCCAGGCAACCGGCGAACTCGGCACCCCCACCATCGACGAGTCAGCGGTGACGGCGTGGGTCACCGAGGCTGCCAGCTCCCTGAAGGTCGCGCCCCGCGCGGGTATGCGCTACCTCGACCAGTCCGGCAAACTGCTGCGCGTCGTCAGCCCCGCCGCCGACGGCGCGGAAGTCAGCAATGCCTCCGCGGTGGCAAAGGCGCTCGCGGCCAGCCTAAGTTCGGGCCGCTCAAAGACCGCCGCGTTCCAGACCAAAGCTGTTGCCGCGACGTGGAATGAGCGGCGCATCGCGCGCGGAGCCGAGCGGCTGGCATACCCCGCGGTCGACGGCGAAAAGTGGGTCGACGTGAACCTGGCCAGCCACACGATGACCGCCTATGTCGGCGGCCAGGTGGTCCTCGGCCCGATCAAAATGGTCAATGGCGCCCCGGCGACCCCGACCGATATCGGCACCTTCCACATCTATTGGAAGAATCCGATGATGACGATGCGCGGCCAGAACGCCGACGGCACCGACTACGAAACCCCTAACGTCCCGTGGTCTTCCTTCTTCAATGGCGGTGAGGCCTTGCACGGCGCCTACTGGCGTGAGACCTGGGGGTATGCCGCCTCGCACGGCTGCGTCAACCTCCCGATCCCGACGGCCAAGTGGATCTACGACTGGGCACCGATCGGCACCCCGGTCGTCACCCACAACTGATGCTGCGCATCGGTGCCCTCGTCCTGCACGTCTCGGACCGCGAGCGCGCGGGGACGTTCTGGAGCGAGGCGCTGGGGTATGACCGTGGCGACAATCCCGACTTCCTGACTCCACGTGCCACGGGCGGCCCGCGGCTGCACCTCGACGACTCCGATCGCACGCACCTCGATCTGTGGACCGATAGCGCGGCGGAGCAGTCTGCGGAGGTCGCTCGCCTGGTCGCGCTTGGGGCGACGCGGGTGGAGTGGGACTACCCCGAGGATGCCGACTTCGTCGTCCTTGCCGACCCCGACGGCAATCTGTTCTGCGTCATCGACAGCAGTCACTAACGGCGGCTGGTCCGTCATCTCCTGACAGACTCGGCCGTATGCCGCTCGCCCACCCCCTTGCCGACCTCGCCGCTGAGGACTTCGTTCTGCTGACCACCTTTCGCAAGGACGGTCGATCGGTGCCGACGCCCGTTTGGATGGCTGGTCTCGGCGATGCACTCGCCGTGAGCACTCCTGAGGGAACGGGCAAGCTGAAGCGGCTGCGGCATACGCCCCGGGTGACGCTGCAGGCGTGCTCGCGACGCGGTCAGCCGAAACCGGAAGCGCCGGTGATCGAGGCAGTCGCCGCCGTGCATCGGGACGAGGAAACGCGATCAAGAGTTGAGTCGGCGCTGCTCGCGAAGTATGGCTGGCAGTGGCGTCTAGCGCTCGTGGCCGAGCGCGTGATCAGACGCCGCCGCTCCGCTCCGCGCCCAACGATCGTCATCACCAGTTAGAGCGCGCCCGCTCTCGCGCTCAGATGCCGTCGCTCGATTTCGTTGTGGCACAGCACGATTGCTTCGTTGAATGCCGCCCGCGCACCCTCGTGATCACCGAGCCGGGTGAGAAACTCGGCTCGGGCAGCGAGGGGTCGATGCCCGGACATGGCGAGGCCCGCGAGGGCGTCGAGTCCGGCTGCTGGGCCGTCCGCTTCGGCGATGGCAATGGCGCGTGCGAGCTGGGCACTCGGGCCGGCGCCGAGGTCGAGCAGCACGTCATACAAGGCGACGATGCGATCTCACCGGGTTGCCGCTGGGCTGGGGGCGAGCGCATGCTCGGCCGCGATGCGCGCCTGCACGGCATACACCGCCGCCTGCTGAGTGACCGGGCCGGTGAGAGCCGGATCGGTGAGCAAGGCGCTCGCCTCGTCAATCTCGCCCCGGTGCCACAGCTTTCGGTTCTGGTCCGGCAGCAGCACCACATCTCCCTCGGCATCCACCCGGGCGTCCCGCCGCGAATGTTGCAAGAGCATCAGCGCGAGGAGGGCGACGAGAACGGGCTCGTTCGGACGCAGGGACAGCCCGACGCGCACCAGCCGGATCGCCTCGCCCGAAAGCTCTGTGCGCATGAGCGTGTCTCCGCTGGCCGGAGCGTAGCCCGCCGTGAACGCGAGGTATGCCGTCGTCGCGAGGGCATCCAAGCGTTCGGGAAGTGCTGTGGCAGAAGGAATCCCGAAGGGTATGCCGGCCGCCACGATCTTCTTCTTCGCCCGGGTGATCCGCGCCGCCATGGTCGGCTCCGACACGAGGAAGAGGCGGGCAATGTCGTGCGTGCTGACGCCGAGGACCAAGCGCAGGGCGAGCGCAGCCCCACCCTCGGTGCCCAGAGCCGGGTGGGTGCACAGCAGCACCAATCGCAGCTGGTCATCCTCGATCAGTCCGCCGGGATCGACCATCACCCCCCTCCCGTCGGCTGTTCGCTCGGCGTCGGTGACCAGCAGTGGCCGCCGCCGCGCGGCCATCGCCTCGGAACGCAGGTGGTCGAGGATCCGGCGCCGCGCGACGGTGAGCAGCCAGGCGGCGGGACGATCCGGCATACCCTCGCTCGGCCAGCGACGGGCTGCCGCCTCGACCGCATCGCCGAGCGCATCCTCGACCAGGTCAAGGCGCCGAAACTGCCCGGTGAGCACCGCCGCCAGCCGCCCCCAGTCGTTTCGGACGACCTCCTCGAGGGCGGCGGCCTCTAACCCTCGGCCTACCGCCTGGTACCGGTCGTGATCGCGACCCATACCAAGCGGTAGGTCAGGCGCTAGCGCTGGCAGGTTGGCGGGGGGCTCCGTCATACGTCGACGTCGATGACCGGGCTGATCTGGATGTCGTAATCGGGCAGCAGGCGCAGGAGGTCGACGAGGGTGTCGAGGTCCGGGGCTTCCACGAGATAGAAGCCGCCGAGCTGCTCGACCGACTCGGCATATGGCCCATCGGTGAGCGATACGGCGCCCGCGCGGGTGCGCATGACCGTCATCGTGTCCGGGCCCCCGAGAGCTTCGCCGCCGAGGATCTCCACGCCATCCCGCTGCGCGCACGCGGCGCCGAAGTCCTCAAACTTCAGCATCTCGGCGCCCTGCTGCTCCGGCGTCATCGCCTCCCACGATCCGGCATCGCCCTCGCCGATCAACAACACGAGGTACTTCATGGCCTACTCCGCCAGCTTCCGGAACTCGATGTGCTCGCCCCGCGCGGCGAACTGCTCCGTGATCGCCCGCAGCCCCGGCTCGTCGTCGCTCTCGATGAAATAGAAGCCGACGATCTGCTCGGCGGATTCGGTGAACGGGCCGTCGCTGATCAGCGCCCCACCCTCGCCGTCGGGGCGCATCGACGTGGCCTGAGCCGACGGCTCCAACGGGTTCGAGACGATCAGCCGGTGTCCGCCCGCCACCAGGTCACGGTGAAACTGGCCATGGGATCGGTGGCCCTTCTCGTGCTCCTCCGGCGGCAGGTCGGCCCACTCGGCCTCGGGCGCGGGCAGCAGCAATAGATAGCGGCTCATGAAAATCTCCTTCTCGGGGTGGATGCAGCGAGGACGAAGCGCGTCCTCACCACCATGACGGATGACGGCATGCGAAATCGACAAGCGGGACAAAGTCCCTGTCGTGCGACCTCCCGCCCCGACAGGCTGAGCGCTGGGGGATCGCTCGACCCTCGGCACACCCGTGACGATCACCGGCGCGGGGCCGCAGGTGCTTGACCTGAACGTCGCGCCACTCCTCGCCAGCGTGCGAGGAATGGTGACGGATGTCGACGGATCGCCCTATGCCGGCGACGTGCTAATCCGCCAAGGACCTTTCCCGGCCTCGCGCGTCACGATCGCGCCGGACGGCAGCTACGCCATCAAGGTGCTCGCGCCGACAACGGAGTTGTCGGTCGTGGAGCTCCATGACCCGTCCGGTGTGCTCGTCGCCAGTGAGGATGTGTATCTGGTCCCGGGGACCACGACAGTCCACGACATCGCGCTGGGCACCATGCCCAGCGCCTCGGTGCAGGGCATCGTCCGCGACGAGACCGGATCGCCGGTCGCCGGGACGCAGATTTGGTACTGCAGCCGGATCGGCTGCTCCTATGCCACGGGCGGTGCCGATGGGCGGTTCACGATTGACCGCGTCCCCCTCGGCCCGATCTCGATGTATGCCGCCCGCGACGGTTTCGTGGGCGTGACGGCCGAGGCGACCGCCACGACCGACGGACAGGTGCTGGACTTCGACCTGCTGCTGCGCCGCCTCATCGCACCGCCGCCCACTAATGTGCTCTACACCCTGGCCGAGGCCGGGAAACGCGCCGTCGGGTTCAAGCTCTCCCAAGGCATGGACGTGCCCGAGGAACTCAGCGCCTTCAAATTCGCCCGCCAGAAGTCGAAGCTCGCCGGGGAGATCCGCGGCACTTACTTCGTCATCAAGCAAGAGCACAACCCAGGGGTATGACGCCCGCCCCCGTCCCGTCGCCGATCTGGACGATCGGGCACTGGACGTGTCCGCAGGAGGTCTTCCTCGCGCCCTTGCGGGAGCAGGAGATCGATGTGGTCGTGGATGTTCGGGCCCATCCGGGATCCCGATCAACACCGCACTTCGGTCGGGATCAGATTCTGAAATGGTTGACCGACCATGGAATTGGCTACCAGCACATCGAGGAACTCGGCGGGCGACGGCCCAAGCAGCCCGACATCGACCCAGCCCTTAACGCGGGATGGCGCAACCAAAGTTTCCACAACTACGCCGACTACACCCGGGCCGAGCCCTTCCGCCGCGGCCTCGATCAGCTGATCTCCCTGGCCGCCGACCACCGGGTCACCCTCTTGTGCGGCGAGCCAATGCCGTGGCGCTGTCACCGACTGCTCGTCGCGAATGTCCTCACCGCACACGGTCGCCCGGTCGAACATCTCTTCACCGATCGCCCGCCGACACCTCACGAGTTCGGGCGTTGGGGCGCCCAGCCGCTCGTCGAGGCCGACGGCAATGTGCGCTATCCCGGCCCACTCGAAGGATCGGTGTAACCGCTGGCTGGGTGAACCCTGAGGCCCAGGGTGAAAGATGGCGTCCGGAGGCACACCGTGCCGCCCCGCGGCATACCTAGCCGTCCCGCTATCGAAGCGAGGAGTACAGCCCATGTCCGAGAACCCCGTTCGCGTCCTGCTCGGCACGACGAAGGGTGCCTTCGTCCTCGACGGCACCGCAGCCCGTGATCGGTGGACCGTCCGCGGACCCTATTGCGACGGCTGGCCGATCAATCACGTCATCGGTGATCCGGCCACCGGCCACCTGTGGGCCGGTGGCGGCGGCGAGTGGACCGGTGCCGGCATATGGCGATCCACCGACGGCGGGCACACCTGGTCGGTCGCCAAACTCACCTCCGGACAGGTCGACGAGTGGGCCGCCAACGATCCCGAATTCGCCGAGTCGATCGGCTGGACGGACGAGCCGGCGCCGCACGGCAAACGCTTCGGCCAGATCTGGTCACTCGCCCGCATCGGAGACCTGCTGTATGCCGGGACCAAGCCAGCCACTCTCCTCGTCAGTGACGACGATGGCCAGAGCTGGTCGGTGGTCGAGTCCCTCACCGACCACCCGTCCGCAGCGGAGTGGATCGGAGGAGCGGCGGGACTGGTGCTCCATACGATCATCGCCGACCCGTCCGACCCCGAGAAGCTCTGGATCGGCATCTCCTCCGCCGGCGTCTTCGCGAGCAAGGATGGCGGCGCGCACTGGGAGCGTCGCAATGACCTCGCCGACCCCGACGAGGTCGACGCGGCCGAGCACCCGGCCGCGCCAAGCGACGGCAAGGTCGGATTGTGCGTCCATCACATCGTGCGCGCGCCGGGGGACTCCGATGTCCTCTACCAACAGAACCACTACGGCGTATGGCGTTCCGAGGACGGCGGCCAGACGTGGCACGACATCACCACGGGCCTGCCGTCGACTTTCGGCTTCCCCATGCGCGTTCATCCCCGCGACCCGCAGACGGTCTGGACCCTGCCGCTCAATGGCGACATGGCCGGGCGCTTCCCACCCGATGCCGCTGCGGCCGTGTGGGTTTCGCACGACGGCGGCCGGACCTGGGCAGCGCAGCGCGACGGCCTCCCGCAGGAGTCGTGCTTCTTCACCGTCCTGCGCCAAGGCATGGGCGGGGACCGCCTTGAGCCGGCCGGACTTTATTTCGGCACCAACTCCGGCTCGGTCTTCGCCAGCCGCGACGAGGGCGAAACATGGGAAGAGATCGCCCGCCACCTCCCGACGATCCTGTCCGTCGAAGTCCTCTCATGAGCGAGAACCCAGACCGCACTCAGATTGCGGCCCCCAACCAGATTCCCGCCGACGTCGCCGCGCACCTCGACTCCATCACCCCCGCCAAGCGCCAGCGCGACGCCCGGACGATGGTCGCGATGATGCAGCGCGTGACCGGACTGGCCCCGGCGATGTGGGGCACCATGATCGCGTTCGGCCGCTACTCCTACCGCTACGACAGCGGCCACAGCGGCGAGGCCGGTGCGGCGGCTTTCGCCGGCCGCAAGAACGCCCTGACGATCTACCTCCCTGACGGCATCGGGTCGCACGCCGCATCGCTGGAGCAACTCGGTCCGCATACGACCGGGGTCGGGTGCCTCTATCTGAAGGACCTCGACCAGGTCGACCTCGACGTGCTGGAATCGATGATCGCCACGTCCTACGCCTCCGTCACCGATGGCACCTGGACCCAGCGGGCCCGCGACGGACGGGCCTAGCCCGGCGAGGCAGCACCTTCTGTCATCTGCGGCACCCCCTCCCCGCTGAGTTCGTCGGCCGCGACGGCCCGCCCGGAGACGGACAAGAGCAACGCCAGCGCGCTGCCGCGCACCAACGGGCCATCGCCCCGCGAAATGTCGGCGTCGGTGGCTTGCACGTGCAGTCCCGCAGCGCGTTGCTTGCCACCGCCCATCGACACCGACGTCCGCAATTGATAGTCGAGTGCGGCCACGATTGCCTCGACCGGATAGCTGCCGCGCCGCCCCACGGCGCGCCGGATGTCCTCGCCATGCACGATCGCCTCGACCAACCGGGTGGCCAGATTTGCCGGCGGTGTCGTGGTCCGGTCAAGAACCCGACGGAACTCTTCGACCGTATGCCGCGGGTCCGCCCGCCGCTCCCGCCGCACCCCGACCTCGTTCTGCCGATCGAAGTCGAAGCGCGCCGCCGTCAAGCCAGTCACGAAACTCCGACGTGTCGTCTTGGCGGTGTCGACCAGATGGGCCACGACATCGTGCACGCTCCACCCTGGGCAGGCGGTCGGCGCCCCCCACTCGTCGGCGGAGAACGAATCGAGGTCATCACAGAGCGCCGCCCGCTCGTCTCGGACGATGCGCCAGATCGTGGTCTTGTCCATCCGGCAACCTAATCAGGCCCCACCGACAGCCCATCGGATTGACCGTCGACGCCCTGGCATGCTGGCCGACATGAGCCGCACCAAGACGCCCTCGCGCGGCATCCTCATCACCGGCGCATCCCGGGGGATCGGCGCCGCCGCCGCGCAGGCCTTCGCCGCCCGGGGTGACCGCGTCGTCGTCCACTTCCACCAGCAACAACAGCGCGCGGCCGAGGTGCTCGAGCGCCTAGACGGCACCGGCCACACGATCGCCGCCGCCGATCTCGCCGACCCGAGTCAGGTGGCCGAACTCGCCGCCACCGCGATCGCGGACCTGGGCCGCGTCGACGTCCTCGTGAACGCCGCCGCCCTGCTCGCCGAGTCGAGCACCGGCGGACGGCGCGGCGACCACCCGCTGGAGCACACGGCATACGCCGACTGGGTCGAAATCTGGCAACGCACCCTGGCGGCCAACCTGCTTGGCCCGGCGAATCTGACTTGGCAGATCGCCCGGCACATGATCGAGGTAAAGCCAGCGGACGGCATACCGGCTGGCCGGATTGTCAATGTTGGTTCCCGCGGCGCCTATCGAGGCGAGCCCGAGGTGCCGGCGTATGGCGCGAGCAAAGCCGGGCTGCATGCCTTCGGTCAGTCGATGGCGCTCGCCCTCGCGCCGCACGGCATTGCCGTCACGACCATCGCGCCCGGCTTCGTCGCCACCGACCGTGCGGCCGCACTGAACGGGCCCGAGGGCGCGGCGGTGCGCGCCCAGTCACCCTTCGACCGGGTCGCCACCCCCCACGAGGTGGCTGCCGCCATCGTCGCGCTCGCCGATCCGCTGGCCGAGTGGGCCAGCGGCGCCGTCCTCGACTTCAATGGCGCCAGCCACCTGCGGTGAGGGTCAGGAGGCGTCGTTGACCTTCGGCATGATGTCGTTGACCAGGCGCTTCATGTCGTCGAGGGTCTTGGCGACCGGCACATCGGCGAAGGGCGGCCACAGCATCGGCATCGTCAGCCCGGCCTCCTGGTAGCGCTTGAGCATGTCGGTGATCTGCCGCTCGGACCCCACCAGCAGGTTGCTGCCCTTGCCGAGATCGGACTGGTCCACATCGACATCGGTGATGACGAACCAGATCATCGAGACGATGTCGAGGTCGTCCATCGACTTCGTCGTGTCCATCTTGTCGAGCTCGGCCTGGAGCGCGCCGCGCCACTCCTTGACGCCATCGGGGCTGTCCTGGATGCCGATCCACCCCGCGAGGTCATACTTCGCAACCCGGTTGGCGGAGCGCTTCGGGTCTTTCAGGCCGGAGAAGTAGATCGGCGGATAGGGCTTCTGCAGCGGCTTGACCCCGAACCCGCTCGGGCCGAAGTCGGCGAATTCGCCGTGATACTCGAAGACCTCGTGGTCCAGATGCCCTGCAGGATTTCGAGGGTCTCGCGCACGTGCGTATGCCGCTTGGGGAAGATGTGCGAGGCGCTCGCCGCCGCGAACTCCTCCGGCATCCAGCCAGCGCCGACGCCGACATTGAGCCGGCCATTGCGGAGGTGGTCAACGGTCGCGAACTCGGCCGCGAGCACGCCGGGGGCGCGGTATGGCGTGTCGGTGATGCTCATCCCGATGCGCACCTTGCTCGTCTTGGCCGCGAGCCACGGGATCAGCGGCCAGCCCTGCAGGAACTCGCCGCGCGAGCTGACCGGCAACTGCTTGGGGAAACCGGGGTCATGCCGAACGCGTACTCCATCTCCCCCCGGTCCGAGGACTCCGGCACGCTGACCCGGTCGAGGGTCCAGACGGAATCGAAGTCCAACTCCTCGGCGAGCGCGGTCAGGTCTTCGAGTTCCTTGATGGCTCGCCGAGGACGAGGCGCGCAGGCGGCTCACGGCATACGACCATGGGGTGCTGGGAACGACGCACCGGAACCGGGGCGCGGACGTAGTTCCGGTGGTCTTTGCGGTCGACGGCGACAACTTGGCGATCCCCATAGACACCGTGAAGCCCAAGGCCGCGGACCGCCTGCAACGCGAGCGCAATCTCGCCGCCGACCCCCGTGCCACCCTGCTTGTCGAGCATTGGGATGTCGCCGACTGGTCGCGGCTGTGGTGGGTCCGTGCTCGCCTCACCTGGCTCCGCGGCGACGTCGAATCCATTGTCGCCGAATCTCTTTCCGCCCGGCTGACGACCAAGTACCCGCCGTATGCCGAGGCCCCCTTCTCCCGTCTCCTCATCTTCCGCGTCGACGAGATCACCGGCTGGTCGGGTGCCTCATCGGGGCGCTAGGACATGGATCCCGAAGAGTTCGGCACTGTGCGCCAATCGCTCGTCGTAGGTCACAAAGCCAGCCAACTCATCGCCGAAATCCAAGGCTGCCGCCAGGTGCAGAGCGTCCAAGGAACGCAGGCTCGGCGGGTCGAGACGACCGGCGATCTCGAAAAGCTCCGTGCGCATAGTTGTTATGCCGACAGCATCGAGCACGTGGCGCGCGGCGAGGGCGAAGTCCGGCGCGATGCGGCGGACTGCTCGCATCAATTCCGTCCGCGCGAGGTCATTGGTGATGAGGGTGTCGCCGCAGGCATTGGCCCATTGGTGCAGTGCCGCGCTCTCCACTTCGTGAACGACAAGTTTGGCCAGCGCCGAGGTGAGCGAGAAGCTCAAAAGCACGCTCTCTATCGGCGTTCTCTCCGAGCTCGACCTGGGGAGGCTGAGCGTGGGGTGGCAGGGTGTGGCCCATGGATGACCACGACCTGACCGGCAGCTGCGCCTTCCGTCTGATGCCGAATGACGATCTCGCTGACGCCCCGTCGAGCGCCTGCGTAAGGCGCATTGGTGCGCAAGGCTTTTCGTTGGCATATACCTGGCAGCACCCCGCCGACGGCGTGCAGCACGGGACCATCCTGGTCGGTGGCACCGGGCCGGAGGAGTCGGTCGAGGCATCCTGGTTCGACACCTGGCACCAGCAGCCCGGCCTGATGCACTTCACCGGCGAGCGACACGGGAACCGGGTCGACCTGCGTGGCACCTATCTCGGCGAGTGGGGCTGGACCGTCGCCCTCGACCTTGCCCCGGAGGCGGTGAGTATGACGATGTGCAATGTCGTGCCAGAGTCCGCCCTCGCCGACCTGCCGCCCGATGCACCGGCCATGTCCGCCGGCCCGTATGACGTGATGGTCGCCCGCTGGGTCCGCTGACCCCCTCAGTCGTTGGCGCCCCACGCGCGGACCCGAGCAATAGGGATATCCAGGTCGCGTCCCAGGCGTTCCCAGTGCTCGGCCGACTGAGCCGCAAAGGCTGCGGTCAGTTCTTCGCGGGTGCCCCCCACGTGCTCGGCCAAGCGCGTCGCGAAGTGCGGTTCGATGGCGGCGACGGCGACGAAATCGTTTGCGGCACAGGCGTACACGGCATACCCCGGGAGAGCTCCGCTCAGCACGCCATCTGGTCCGGTCAGGCCATGCCGTCGGGCGGCCGCGGCGTCCATGGCCGTGGCTTCGAGGACGACCCGGATCGTTGCCGGCGCTCCAAGCTCGCGCGCTCGAAGCGCGGCAAAGGCGGCGCTGACCGCGCGCTCGGCGCCGAGGAGATCAACCCACGGCACGGGCGGCATGGCGGGCGGCGAGAGCAGCCCCGCGACGGCTTGGTAGGTCAGATCGTGCCCGGCCAATTCGGCGTCCTCGCCGTCGTGGCCGACGACCTCCACCCACGCAAGCCTATGTGCCGCAACGATTTCCGGCAGTTCAAGCCGCGCCGCCGCAGAGGGACGCATGCTCGTGAGCAGCAGATCAGCGCGGGCCGACTCCTCGTCTAGCAACCGCCGACCAGCCGCCGTCTTAGCGTCCGCGGTGAGCACCCGCTGGCCGGCGACCAGTTCCGCATACCACCCGGGCGCGACCAAGCGCAGCGGGTCACCGGCGGGCGGCTCGATCTTGGTCACCGCCGCCCCGAAGCCGGCCAGCCGGGCCGCGGCCAGCGGCCCCGGAAGATTCAGCGCCAGCGAAAGAACCCGTATGCCATCCAGCGGGCCCGTCATCGTGGGCGCGCCGCGGGCTCTGCGCCCAACCAGTCCTCGGTCGGGACGAAATACAGCGAGCCGGTGACAGCGCGGGAGAAGTCGAGGATACGGTCGTAATTGCCGTCGGGCTTGCCGATGAACATATTGCGCAGCATCTCCTCGGTGACTCCGGGATCGGCGGCGTAGCCAATGAAGTATGTGCCGAACTCGCCGGTCCCGACCTGCCCGAACGGCATGTTCTCGCGCAGAATCTGCCGCTGGGTGCCGTCCGGCAATTCGAGGACATTCAGCGCGATATGCGAATTGCTCGGCTTGATGTCATCGGTGAGCTCAATGTCCTCGACCTTGGTGCGCCCGATGACGAGCTGCTGCTCCTCGACCGTCAGGGCACCCCATGCGTCGAGATCGTGGAGGTATTTCTGGACGATCACATAGCTACCGCCCCGATGGTCCGGGTCGGCTTCACCAATCTCGACGGCCCGCTCGGCCGCTGCCCCCTCGGGGTTCTCGGTGCCGTCGACGAAGCCCAAGAGATCCCGCTCGTCGAAAAACTTGAAGCCGTGCACCTCGAGCTGGTCCGAATCACTCCGCCGGGGTGCCGGCGATGTTCACGTGCCAGAGGATGCCGAACTTGTCGGCGAGCATGCCGTAGTCGTCGCCCCACATCTGCCGCTCCAGCGGCATGACGACCTGGCCACCCTCGGACAGGGCGTCCCAGTAGCCGCGCAGCGCCTCGGCGTCGTCGCCGGAGAGGCTGATCTGCAGATTGTTGCCGACTGTATGCGGAGCGCCCATCCCCTCGACGGTGTCGCTGGCGAAGATGTGGAAGCCGGCGGGGGTCTCCAGATTGGAATGCATGATCCCGTCGGCATCCATCCCTGCGTCGCGGAAGCTCATCGACTGGACCTCGCCGCCGAGGGCCTCGGCATAGAACGCCATCGCGTCCGCGCAATTGCCGGCGAAGGTGATGTAGGGGTTGAGCTGTTGTGCCATGGGTCTCCTCGGAGCGGGGTCGGGCCGGCGCGCGGTGCGAGCGTCAGGGTCACGCTATTACCTCTGGGCCGGGGCCGTATGCCGACGGGTTGTCGGTGGCGGTGCCTAAGTCTCGAGCCACCGATGGGCTGATGGCGTGGGGTTGATCGTCGTCTCGGGCTGAGGAGGCGAGCAGGGGCGTGGGTGATCGCCCGACCTCGCTGTCGGGGTGTTCCACGTCGGGGTTGCTCGGGTCGCGCCGTCGTCGGCTG
>JAIUPO010000038.1 GCA_020160805.1 Actinomycetota bacterium
ATCGCCACCATTCCGACGCCCCCACGACATCCCTCGCCCGCCCGACCACGAATCGCCCGTTGATCAGCGGTTCCCTAAGCGGCTGGGGGAGCTGGTGCCGACCCTGGCCCGGCGCCGTCGTCCACGGCACGCGCTGGCTGCTCGACCAGCTCTCGTAGCCTCCGGCGGGCCAGTCGTCGGGGCCGGCGCGCTACTCATGCATCCGCCGTCGCCGGCGCCGGGCCAGTCGTCGGGCTGACTGGGGCTGTTGTGTCCGGGTGAGGCGCCTGAGGCGACCGGAAGCCCCGCAGTCCTGCAATCGGTCCCGTCGTCACCCGATCAGGTGTATCACCGGCACGGCTGCGAGCTCTTCTTGGGTGTGCAGGGCAGCCGGCCCTGCGGACCGAGAGGGGCTCTCCATGCCTGCGAACACGTCACTGCTCACCTTTTGGGCCCAGCGCTACCCGATCATCTGGGACATCATCAACCAGGGCGGCCTCGAAGAGCGCGGCATCATCATCCAGGGCGGCCGCAGTGAACGCGTCGCCGGCACCTCACCCATCCCATGGGTCGACCCGGGCTTCAAGCTCGGAGCCGCGACGGGCGTCGAGCTGATCCGCACCGCGCGCCTGGCCGACGCGCTCGGAACGGCGTTCCGCCCGAACCCCGACGAGATCTGTCCGCCGCGGTGGCCCTGGCCCTTCCCGCTGCCCTTCCCGCCGCGCATCGACGAGAAGTTCTTCGAGGACGACGAGCGACGCGTCGGGTACGCCCTCGGACTCGCGACGGCTCTCGAGGCATCCTTGCCGTTCTGGGCCGAGAGCGGCGGTGCTGACGCGCTGCACGCCGTATATGACGTCGCCCTCGAGCAGGCCCGGGTGAAGTAACGCCGATCCGCCGGGCGGACGCCGTCACATGCGCATCCGCCCGCCGGATCGTCGCCGGCGGCTGTAGTGTTCACGCCGTGCCCGTGATCCAAGCCCAGAACCTCACCAAGAAGTTCGGGCGACTTCACCGCCGTCGACGGAATCTCGTTCGAGGTCGCCCCCGGTGAGTCCTTCGGCCTGCTCGGGCCCAACGGTGCGGGCAAGTCGACCACCATGCGGATGATCGGCGGCACTTCGTTGCGCACGTCCGGCTCGCTGACCGTGCTGGGCCTCGACCCCGAGGAGCGGGGCCCCGAGGTGCGGGCCTCCCTCGGCGTGGTGCCGCAGCAGGACTCACTGGACGAGGAGCTGCGCGCCCGCGACAACCTCATCGTCTACGGCCGCTACTTTGGCCTGCCCCGGGCGTACCTGGAGACCAAGGCCGACGAGCTGCTCGAGTTCGCCCAGCTGACAGAAAGGCCAAAGCGAAGGTCAACGCGCTGTCCGGTGGCATGAAGCGCCGCCTAACGATCGCGCGCGGCTTGGTCAACGAGCCACGCATCCTGCTGCTGGACGAGCCGACCACGGGCCTGGACCCGCAGGCCCGGCACATCCTGTGGGATCGGCTGTTCCGCCTCAAGGAGCAGGGCGTCACCCTGGTCATCACCACGCACTTCATGGACGAGGCGGAGCAGCTGTGCGACCGGCTGGTCGTCATCGACCACGGCAAGATCGTCGCCGAGGGCTCGCCCCAGGCGCTGATCCGCGAGTACTCGACCCGCGAGGTCGTCGAGGTGCGGTTCGGGTCGGCCCGCAACGCCGCGATGGAGGCGGAGCTGCGCGGCATGGCCGAGCGCATCGAGGTGCTGCCCGACCGCATCCTGCTTACGCCCGCGACGGCGAGGGCCTGCTCGAGCAGATCTCCCGGCGCGGGCTCAACCCGCTCACCTCGCTCGTGCGGCGTTCATCGCTGGAGGACGTGTTCCTCCGGCTGACCGGGAGGTCCCTCATTGACTGACGTCCGGCATGAGCAACCCGTCGTCACGTTCACGGGGCTCGACCACGCCGCCCTCGCCGCGCGCACCCGCCGGTGGGGGTGGCTGCACTACGCCCGCTACCGGCAGGCGTCCGAGGGGCCGTTCCTGGTCACGGCGCTGATGCTGGCGATCGGCAACCCGATCCTCTACCTCGCGGCCACGGGCCTGGGCCTGGGCTCGATCGTCCAGGCCGACGTCTCCGGCGTCGACATCCTCGCGAAGTACTAATCCTCGAACCCGACAGGAGTAATCCTCATGCCTTTTGACCCCAACACCGAGCGTCCGGAGATCGACTTCCCCGAGGGCGCCCCGCCCGCCGACCTGGTGGTCGAGGACATCTGGGAAGGCGACGGTCAGGAAGCGCAGGCCGGCGACACCATCCGCACGCACTACCTCGGCGTCGCGCACTCCACGGGCGAGGAGTTCGACGCGTCGTGGAACCGCGGTGCGCCCCTGGACTTCCGCATCGGCGTCGGCCAGGTCATCCCGGGCTGGGACCGCGGCATCGTGGGCATGAAGGTCGGTGGTCGCCGCAAGCTGACGATCCCGGCGCACCTCGCGTATGGCGATCGCGGCGCCCCGCCCGTCATCAAGCCCGGCGAGACGCTGATCTTCGTCGTCGACCTGGTCGATATCGCCCGCTGAGGCCGCAGCGGCCCCGCCCGCGCGGCCGCCCCCTCCCATCGAGATCGGAAACACGCCGATGACGCGCCTCGTGCGTGGGCGTGTTTCCCGATCTCGTTCGTATGACGGTGCTCCCGTCGCCTCGCGACCCCCCACGAGCCTGAGCAGGGCCGATGGCTAGGCTGGAGCTATGGCAACGACGCCCGCAGACCAGCCCAACGGACCAAGCCATGGCGCGCCGGATGGTGCCGTGGTCGTCGGCATCGACGGCCGAGAACAGGACCGGGCAACGCTCACCTGGGCGGCTCGTGAGGCGCTCAGCCGAAATGCGCCCGTCCACATCATCAGCGCCATCGACATGGACCTGCCCTTGCTCAGCAGTGGTGAGGCCGTCCCGCTGGCGATGGTAGAGGAGCAATTGCAGGTCGACCTCGGGCGCCGGCTGCAGGAGGCCGCCGAGCAGGTGAGGGCGAGCGCACCGGGGACCGCGGTGTCCGCATACTCCGCCTCGGGGAAGGCCTCCAGCGTGCTCCTCGCCGCGGGCGAGACCGCCGCCCTGATCGTGCTCGGCTCCGCGAGCGCCGGACGACTGCAGCGGATTTTCCTCGGCTCGACCTCGACCGCGGTGGTCGGCCTGGCCGCGTGCCCGGTGGTCGTCGTCGGCGCGGCCCCGCCGGAGACCGGCGATGTCGTTGCCGCCTTCGACGGCAGCGCCCCCGCCCTCGCGGCGCTGGAGTATGCCGCGGCCACCGCGGCGCGGCTGGGTGTCGGCCTGCGAGTGGTCAGCGTGTGGTTCCTGGAGGTGGTCGACGGTATCGTCGCGGCGGACCCGGAATCACCACAGTTCGCGAGCGTGCAGCAGCGTTATGGCGCGAAAGTGGAGGCGGCCATCGGGCCCCTGCGTGCCCGCTATCCGGACCTGGTGATCGCTCCGGTGGTGCGCCAAGGTCGCGCGGTCGATGTCTTGACCGAGGAGTCGCGCACCGCGCAATTGCTCGTCTGCGGTCGCCGCGGTCGCGGGCTGGCGGCAACGCTGCTCGGCTCGGTCAGCCGCAAACTCCTGCAGTCCGCCGAGGTTCCGGTGGCCGTGGTGCGCGGACCCCAGGACTGACTGCGCTCGCGGTGAGATCGTCAGGTTCAGCCCAGCTCGTCAGCTTGATCTGACGACCTCCCGCCGAAACTGACGCTCTGGCACCGAGTTCGGCACATTGTGCGACCAGCTCCGTCAACGGCTGGCGAGCCTCGCGACAGCGCGGCCGGCGGCGGCGTGGCTCACGAAATAGGCCTCATCGCGGTCCACGCCACGTCCCATACTCGACAGGCCGACCGGGGATTCGCTCAGCGCCTCAAGCAGCCCGTCGGTCTCCTCAGCGATCAGGTCAAGCCGCCCGCTCGCGTCCTGCACGATCGCCTGCGCCTGGGTCTCGACCAGCTCGCCGAATTCCCCGCCGAGCCGGGGCAGCACCAGGCTCGCCGCCCCGAGCACGATCCGGCCGTATGCCGTGCGGCTGTGATGCGAGATGCCATAGTGCCGCTCGCGCGCGTCGGCATCGCTGATCCGCAAGGCACCGATCGGCCGGCCGCCCAGCACGTGAGCGGCGTTGAGTGCTTCTCCGGCCGCGACGCCGGTGAATCCGAAAGCCGTTCCGGTGCCGACATTCCCGGGTCCTTGCGTGACGACGGCGACGTCCGCGCCCAGCACATGTCGCGCCGCAAGGAGGCCTGAATGCAGCGTCACCGCCTCGTGGTCACCGCCATACGCCTGCCCGACGGTGATCGTGGCCGTCAGCCAGCCCACCTCGCGCAGCCGCGCGATCGTCATCGAGAAGGCGGCCGGCAGGGCGCCGCCGTCAGTCATCAGATAGGCCACTCGCAGATCCGGATGTAGCGCGCGGATGCCGACCAGGATCGGCGCGAGAGCCGAGTGCAGATCGGCGGCGAGGACCGGTATACCCCCCAGGTCGCCATCGGCGGCCGGGCCGCTCAGGAAGGCTTCGTGGTGCGGGCTCTCCTGCTCATCGATGGCGAGGACGAGCTGCTGCTGCGGGGTGTAGCGCGCTTTGACGATATGCCCGGGAGCGGCCGGCGGATCGGCCGGCAGCCGGTCGGGGGCGGCGACCACGAAGGCCAGCCCACCCGTCCCGAGCCCGCGCTCTAGCGCCGAGGTGCTCAGCAGCACCCGGTCTCCCGGAGCAAGCTCGCCGACCAGGTCGACATACCCCAGCGCTCGCACGACCTCCGCCTGCGGGGAGCTGAGGGTCACGGCATACTGCACCGCCCGACCCCAGGCTCGCTCGCGCCCGGTGATGGTGCCGACTCGCCAGTGCATCACGGCGCAACCATAGAGGGCCTCGGGTAGGTTCGGACCCGACATGTCCGCGCCCAACAGCCCGGCCGCGAAGACCGAGCGGCTGATGAATCTCGTGATGACGCTGCTTTATACGCGGCGTCCGCTGTCCCGCGCCCGGCTGCGGGAGAGCGTCGAGCAGTACCGCTCGGCGCCGAGCGATGAGGCCTTCGAGAGGATGTTCGAGCGCGATAAGGATGAATTGCGCGAACTCGGCATCCCGCTGGTCACCGAGGAGATCACCGCGGGCTGGGAGGACGAGCCCGGCTACCGGATCCATCAGCGCGACTACGCCCTCCCGCAGATCCGCTTCGATTCCGACGAGCTGGCCGTCCTCGGCCTCGCGGCGCGGACGTGGAGCCATGCCACCCTCGCCGGCCCGGCCGGGACCGCCCTGCGCAAATTGCGCGCCTCCGGTGTGGAGCCCGATCACGAGGCGTTCGCCTTCGTCGAGGCTCGGCTGGGCACCCGCGAGCCGGCCTTCGGTCCCCTCCTGGAGGCCTTGCTCGCCGAGACTCCCGTGCGCTTCTCGTATGCCCGTCCGGGCGGGGAGAGCTCGCAACGCACTGTCCAGCCGTGGGGCCTGACCTCGCAGTCCGGCCATTGGTATCTCACCGGCCTGGACACTGGCCGCGACGCCCCTCGTGTCTTCCGGCTCTCGCGGATCACCGGCAAGGTCGCGACGGCCGGCCGGCCCGGCAGCTATTCGGTGCCCCCGGAGCACGATCCGGTGGCCATGATCCGGCGCCGTCGGGAGGGGCGCGAGCTCGGCCTGGCCCGGTTGCGTGTGCGCGAGGGCGCGGGGAATGCCTTGCGGCACAGGGCGGTTGTGGCCGCCGGCAAGGACGGGTGGGATGTCGTCCAGCTGCCCTTCGGCGATGTGCAGGACCTGGCGCACGAGATCGCGTCCTATGGTGGCGGCGTCCTCGTCGAGGAGCCGCAGGAGTTGCGGGCGGCGGTGCTCGCGATCTTGCGAGCCGCCGCGGACGCGCATGGCGGGAGCGGGCGATGATCAACCCGAATGAGGGCGCCGCCAGCCGCGTGTCCCGGCTGCTGTCGATCGTGCCGTGGCTGGTCAATCGCCAGGGCATCGACATCGCCGAGGCGGCTCACGAGCTCGAGGTCAGCGAGGCGCAGTTGCGCGAGGACCTGCAATTGCTCTTCATGTGCGGCTACGGCCCGATGACCGACGAACTGATCGACGTCTCGACCGAGGGGGGACGGATCCTCATCTCCAATGCCGAGACCATCGCCGACCCGCTGCGCCTGACCCGCGCCGAGGCGCTCGCGCTGACCGTCGGCCTGCGCGCGCTGCGCAGTGCCGAAGGCGTGACGAAGTCCGATGTCATCGAGCGCACCCTAGCCAAGCTCGGCGAGGCGTCCGATGCCGCCGCCGGCGGGGGAGCGGGCCGCGTCGAGGCGGTCCTGGACGACGAGTCCGCCGAGCCGGTGCGCGCGCGGGTCACCGATGCCCTGCGCCGCCACCGCCGCATCCACCTGCGCTATCTGGTGCCCGCCCGCGACGAGAGCACCGAGCGCGATGTCGACCCCATGCGGGTGATCAATGTCGACGGCCGCTGGTATCTCGAAGGCTGGTGTCACCGCGCCGAGGACACCCGCCTGTTCCGGCTGGACCGGGTCGAGGAGGTCGAGATCCTCGACGCCGACGGTCACCCGCCGGCGCAGGCGCAGGCGCGCGATCTCAGCGCCGGCGTCTTCACCCCGTCCCAGGACGCCCCACTGGTCGCCCTGGCCCTGGGCCGCGGCTGGGAGTGGGTCGGGGAGTACTACCCGATCGAGTCGAGCCACGCCGACGGCGCCGACACCATCGTCGAGCTGCGGGCCGGCGACACCGACTGGGTTCGCCGGCTGGCGCTGCGCGCCGGCGGCGGAGTCCGCATCCTCGACCCGCAGTCACTCGCGGACGTGGTGGCGGCGGACGCGGCGGGTGCGCTCGCGGCATACGGGCAGCAGGGCTGAGGTATGCCGTGGTGGGCCTGGCTGGCCGTCTTCTCGACCATCGTGGTGGGTGGAGGCTGGTGGTCGTGGCAGCGCGTGCGCGTCACCTGGCGCTCGGTGCGGGCGCTCAACGCCCAACTCGCGCAGACCTCCGAGATCGTCGGCGCCTTCGAGGCGGCCGCCTCCCGCATCGATCCCGAGCCGGGCGACGCCGCGGTCTTCACACACCCCTACGACGCACACAGGGAACACACAAGGATCCGTGCGAACCTGGACATCGAACGCCGCAAGAGGCGCGAAGCGAACCGCCCGCCCTGGGCGTGGCGCTAAACTGGCAGTTGACTCATCACTCGACGTGAAAGGCGCGTCATGCCTCTCGGTGCTCCGGAACTGGTCATCATCGCTGTGGTGATCATCCTGCTCTTCGGCTGGAAGCGGTTGCCCGATGCTGCCCGCTCCCTCGGCCGCTCGGCTCGCGTCTTCAAGGCCGAGGTCAACGAGATGAAGGTCGAGGATCAGGCGCGCAAGCGTGATGGTTCCACCGACGGCACCTCGGCCATCCGTGAGGACAACAGCCCGCGGACCGACAACCAGTCCGGCCCGACCGCCTGATCGTGGTGCCCGGCCTGCCGGGACGCGCCAAAAGGGAGGCCCGCAAGGCCAACCCCGAGGGGCGCATGTCCCTCGTCGATCACCTCCTTGAGTTCCGGCAACGACTCGTCAAGTCCGCCCTCGCGCTCGCCGTCTGTTCGGTCATCGGCTGGTTTCTGTACGACTTCGTCTACGGCCACCTGACCGCGCCGCTAGAGAAGGTGGCCTCCGAGCGCGGCGTCGACGCCGACAAGGTCGCCCTGAACTTTGCGGGCCTGACGGCGGCCTTCAGCAATCGGATCAATCTGTCGATCTGGGTGGGTCTGATCTTGGCCAGCCCGATTATCCTGTACCAAGCCTGGGCCTACCTCGTTCCCGCCCTGACCCAGAAGGAGAAGAAGGTCTCGATGGCCTTCGTCGGGGCGACGGTCCCGCTCTTCCTCATCGGCTGCGCCTTCGGTTTTTGGGTCCTGCCCCGGGCGGTGGAGATACTGCTCGAGTTCACCCCGATCAACGCCTATAACCTGCCCGAGGCAGCGCTCTACTTCCGCTTCGTCACGCGGCTCATTCTCGTCTTCGGCGTGACCTGGATGATGCCTGTGGCCCTCGTCGGGATGATCTTCGCCGGCCTGATTCCAGGCAATTCGCTCCTCAAGCAATGGCGCCCCGCCGTCGTCGTCATCTTCATCATCTCCGCCGTCGTCACCCCCACGCCGGACCCCGTGACGATGTTCTTCATGGCGGCCCCATTGGTGGTTCTCTACTTCATCGCCGCCGGGATCGGTGTCTGGATCGGCCGGCGCCGCGCCAAGGCCGAGCCCGACTGGGCGAAACTCCCCGACGATCAGGCCTCCGCCCTATAGCCTGACGAGGTGACCGAGGCCCCCGCGTTCGCCCGTGTCGGCCTCGTCGTCAATCCGTCCGCCTCCGCCGGCAGCGCCGGCCGGGCCGCCGCCACCTTGGGGTCGGCGCTGGCCCGCCACGGCCTGACGGTCACCGACCTCTCGTCCCGCAGCGCCGGTGGCGCCTTGGCGCACGCCCAGCACGCAGTCCGCGACGGCGAGATCGACCTACTCGTCGTCGCCGGTGGCGACGGGATGGCCCACCTCGGCGTGAACGCCTGCGCCGGCACCGACATCCCGCTCGGCATCGTCGCCCTGGGCACCGGCAATGACATCGCGACCGGGCTGGGCCTGCCGATCCACGATGCCGCGGCGTCGGTCGCGATGATCGCGGGCGGGCATACCCGTGCCGTCGATGCGGGGCGAGTCGACGGTGGCGGCCACCGGCCGTGGTTCGGCGGCACCCTCTATGCCGGCTTCGACGCGGTCGTCAACGCGCGGGCCAACCGCTGGTCCTGGCCCAAGGGACAGGCGCGCTACAACCTCGCGGTGGTCCGCGAGTTGCCGGTCTTCAGCCCCATCCCGTACGCCGTGACCGTCGATGGGACGCGCCACGACACCGAGGCGATGCTCGTCATCGTCGCCAATGCCGCCTCCTATGGCGGCGGGATGCAGGTCACGCCGGAAGCGTTGATGGACGACGGCCTCTTCGACGTCCTCATCCTCGAACGGGTGGGGCGGGCCGAGTTCCTGCGGGTCTTCCCCAAGGTCTTCGCGGGCACCCATGTCGACCATCCCGCCGTGCGGATCCTGCGTGGCGCGCGGGTGCGGCTGGACGCCGAGGGCATCACGTCCTATGCCGACGGCGAGCCCTTCCATCCAGTGCCATTGCGTGCCGAGGTGGTTCCGGGGGCGCTGCGTGTGATCGTGCCGGCGCCAGAGGTCCGATGAGTCATCTCGACGACTTTGCCGCGAGCCTGGACTTCCCGCTCGACGACTTCCAAGTGCGCGCCTGCGCCGCCGTCGAGGCCGGGCAGGGGGTGCTGGTCGCGGCCCCGACCGGCGCCGGCAAGACCGTGGTCGGGGAGTTTGCTGTCTCCCTTGCGCTGACGCGCGGCCAAAAGGCGTTCTACACCACGCCGATCAAGGCACTCTCCAATCAGAAGTATGCGGATCTCGTGGCGCGCCATGGCAGTTCGCAGGTCGGCCTGCTGACCGGTGATAGTTCGATCAATGGCGACGCCCCCGTGGTCGTCATGACGACCGAGGTGCTGCGCAACATGATGTATGCCGGGTCCTCCACCCTCGACGGGCTCGGCTTCGTCGTCATGGACGAGGTGCACTATCTCGCCGACCGCTTCCGCGGCGCGGTCTGGGAGGAGGTCATCATCCATCTCCCGCCGGCCGTGCAGTTGATCTCGCTGTCGGCGACCGTCAGCAATGCCGAAGAGTTCGGCGACTGGCTCGAGCAGGTGCGCGGCAACCAGGACGTCATCGTCTCGGAGCACCGGCCGGTGCCGTTGTGGCAGCACATGCAGGTCGGTCCACGAACCTTCGACCTCTTCGCGGACTCAACCGCCGGGCCCCGGGTCGACGGCGGCATACCCCGCCTCAACCCGCACCTGACCGACGCGATCCGGCAGGCGAACGAGCGGGGCCACGCCGAGGCGGCCGCCCGGCGTGGCGCCCGCGGCCGTGGGGGAGATCCCGACCGGCGGCGCCGGCCAGGACCCGTCGCGGGGGGCACGGCCGGCGGCTATGCCACGCGCACCGAGATCATCCGCGAACTAGATCGCGAAGGCCTGCTGCCGGCGATCACCTTCATTTTCAGCCGAGTCGGATGCGAGGCCGCCGTCGGCCAACTGCTCGGCAGCGGCATCCGCCTGATCACCGACGAGCAAGGAGAACGTAACCGGCGCATCGTCGAGGAACGCTCGACCGGGCTGGCAGAGGAAGACCTCGGCGTGCTCGGCTACTGGGACTTTGTCGAAGGCATCTCCCGCGGCTTCGCCGCCCACCACGCCGGGATGCTGCCGACCTTCCGGGAGATCGTCGAAGAGCTCTTCACCGCCGGGACGATCCGGGCCGTCTTCGCGACGGAGACGCTGGCGCTGGGCATCAATATGCCGGCGCGCACCGTCGTCCTAGAAAAGCTCGTGAAGTTCAATGGCGAGTCGCATGTCGACCTCTCGCCCGCCGAATACACCCAGCTGACCGGCCGCGCGGGGCGGCGCGGCATCGACATCGAGGGGCACGCCCTTGTCGTGTGGCGGCGCGGGATGGACCCGGTGCATGTCGCGGGACTGGCCTCCGCGCGAACCTTCCCGCTGCGCTCGAGCTTCCGCCCGTCATACAACATGGCAGTGAATCTGGTTGCGCAAGTGGGACGTTCGCGGGCAATCGAGGTACTGCAGACCTCCTTCGCGCAATTCCAGGCGGACCGATCGGTCGTCGGGATGGTGCACGACACCACGGACCGGCTCACCGCGATGGAAGGCTATGCCGAGGCGATGCACTGTCATCTCGGAGACTTCCGGGAGTATGCCGCGCTGCGCCACCAGATCACGCAGGCCGAGAAGGAGGGAGCCAAGGCCCGCTCGGCGGCCCGGAAGGCCGAGGCGGCGCTCTCGCTGGAGGCGCTGCGCGTCGGCGACATCATCCGCATACCTGCTGGGCGGCGTGCGGGGCTGGCCGTCGTGATCGACCCATCGCGCACCCACCGCGGCGACACCTCACTGCCGACCGTCCTGACCGAGGACAAGCAGGTGAAGCTGCTGACGCTCAGCGATGTGCCGGTTCCGGTGTCGGCGTTGGGGTCAATGCCCGTTCCGCGGCACTTCAACCACAAGTCCCCCAAGGCCCGGCGCGATCTCGCGACGACCCTGCGGGTCAAGGCGCCCGCCCGCCCTCGCGCGATCGAAGGGCGCGATGCTGTCGCGGAGGAGGCGAGCGGCGGGGACGCTCGATTGGCCGAGTTGCGGCGCCGTCTCAAGGCGCACCCGTGCCATGCCTGCCCCGATCGCGAGGAGCATGCCCGGTGGTCGGAGCGCTGGTGGCGGCTGCGACGCGAGACCGATGGCCTGACCCGCAAGGTGGAGTCGCGCACCAATACGGTCGCGAAGACCTTCGAGCGGATCTGCCGGCTGTTGGGGGAGATCGGCTATCTCAGCGCCGACGGCCAGTCGCTGACGCCCGACGGCGAACGGCTGCGCCGGATCTATTCCGACCGTGACCTGCTGGCCGCTGAATGTCTGCGCCAGGGCGTGTGGAAGCGCCTGGACAAGGCCGAACTCGCCGCCTGCGTCTCGATGCTCGTCCACGAGCCGCGCTTCGGCGACGCCGACCCGCACCCGCGCCTGCCCACCGATGGCGTGGCCGAGGCGGCCGACCAGATGTTGCGGATCTGGTCGGAACTGGAGGACCGCGAGCACGATGCCGGGCTGCCCGAGACGCCGATGCCCGACGCCGGCCTGGCCTGGTCGATGCACCGCTGGGCCGCCGGGCAGCGGCTGGACGTGGTGCTCAAGGACATGGACCTCGCCGCCGGCGACTTCGTGCGCCGCTGCAAGCAGGTCGTCGACCTGCTCGGCCAGATCGCCGACGCCGCCCCCGAGCCGCACCTGCGCTCTCTCGCCCGCGGTGCCATGGACGCCGTCCTGCGCGGCGTCGTCGCCGCCGACCGCCTCGACTAGCGGCGCCTCGGCCCGGTCGTGCAACCTCTGCTGGGTCGTGCAACCTCTGCTAGCACTAGTTAGTCAACTGTGCACAGGTTGCAACCTGTGCACAGTTGACTAACGCGTGCTAGCAGAGGTTAGGAAGCCCCCGGGTCAGCTGACGGTCAGCTTGATGACGCGGTTGCCCCAGGTGTCGGACATATATGCCGTATTCGCGCCCGCGAAGATCACCTGGAAGGGCCCGAGGAAGTCGCTGGTGCCAGCCGAGGCGCCGGTGACCTGCTGCCGGAAGACGCCGGTACTGCTCATCTGCACCAGGCGCTTGTTCGTCGTGTCGGCGACCCAGATGGTCCCGTCCGGAGCGGCCGTGACGCCCCAGGGAGTGTTGAAGGCCTTGGTCGTCGCCCCGGAGGGCTTGAGGATCGGGGTCCGCCAGGCACCGCCCTTGTATGCCTGGATCCGGCTGTTCTTGGTGTCCGCCACCCAGATCGTGCCGTCCGCGGCGACCGAGATGCCGGTCGGCATGTCGAACTGCCCGACGCCGGTTCCCTTGCTGCCCAAGGCTTTCAGGAAGGTCGCCTTCTTGCCGGCCACGTCGACCTTGAACTGCTCGATGCGGCTGTTACCCGAATCGGCGACCCACAAGGTGCCATCGGGAGCGAAGGTCATCCCCTGCGGGAAGGTGAAATCGCCGAGATTGGCGCTGCGCTTGCCCCAGACGAAGAGCTCCTTGGAACCGTCATTGGAGAAGACCTTGATCTCGTGGCTCTCCCGGTTGGCGACGAAGACATAGCCGGTGCCGGGCTGCACGGCGACCGCCCACTGGAAGTTCAGCGACCCGGCTTCGCCGCGGATGCCGCGCTTGCCCCAGGTGGTGATGGCGCCCGCGGGCAGGGTCCGGCGAATGATGCGCTGGTTCCACCAGTCGCTGACGAAGATCCGGCCGCCGGTGTCCAGGGCGATGCCACGCGGGCTGTTCGCGCCGCTCTTCGGCGCCGGCACGCCGAAGAGCCGGCGGGTCAGGCTCGCACCCGTCCCGGAGACCGAGAACTCCTTGAGGGAGTAGTCCCATTCGTCGGCGACGAGCAATTTGCCGTCCGGGGTGACCTCGATGCCGCGGGCGTCGACGAAGGTCGTCGAGGTGGGGGAGCCGATGGCATAGAGCGCCGTGCCCCGGTTCGCGCCGGTTGCGGAGAAGGCCTGGATGCGGCGGTTGCCGTCATCGGTGACGAAGATGATCTTGCCGTCGCGCGTCACGGTGACGCCGCGCGGATCGCCCTTGAACTGGCCCAGCGCGCTGCCCTCGGTCCCGAAACTGAAGAGCTTGGTCCCCGCCTTGTTGAAGGCGACGATCTGACGGGCGCGGGCGTTGACGACATACACATCGCCGGTGACCTTGTTGACCTCGATCTGCCGCGGCTGGTTGAAGCCGCCGGCGAAACCGCGGATGAACTCGCCGGTCTTGGAGAAGACCTGCACCCGGTCGGAGTCGATGGTGTAGACGACCTCGGTCGTCGCGCCGGACTTGTCCAGGCCAGGGCCGACCGCCACGCCATACACATTGGTGAACATCCCGGGCGCGGTGCCCTTGGTTCCCCACTTCGCCAGGACGGTCTGCAGCGTGGGGTCGTACTTCACGACCCGGTGGTTCGGCGTGTCGGCGACATAGACGGCCCCCGCGCTGTCCACGGCGAGCGCCCGGGCGGCCGCGAGTTCCCCATCACCGTCGCCCTTGCCGGCGCCGGGCGTGGTCTTGTCGATCGCACCGGTGGCGCGGTTGACCCGCTCGATGCGATAGCGGCCGGGGTCGACGACGTAGTAGTACTGGCTGGTCGTCGTGACATCGACGGGATACATCGAGGCGAAGGCGCCGGGCAGGACGGTCCCGGCGTATGCCGCTCCCGCCTTCTGGGCCGGGCCCGCCCCGGCGCTCGACCCGGCGGCCGCGACGGAGGCGGCGAGCGCGAGAGCGGTGGTGGCGGACAACATGGTGCGACGCGTACGAATGGTCATGACGGATTCCCCAGGGGCCGAGCGGCGGAAGATGCGTCCTCGATGGTGCCAGACCAGCGCCCGGATCGCCGCATCCGTGGCAGCGACGAGATCGGAAAAATATGCCGAACGACCCGGCGCAGCGTCGGCGCGTTTCCCGGTCTCGACCGCGAGCGGCCGGGCCAGGCAGCGGTTCAGCCCTCAGTCACCACCGAGCCCGAGGGCGTCGATGACGCGATTGATCGGCGAGGTCAGGCCGTACTCCGAGGCGAGGAAGGACATCCGCGCCAGATCAGCGATCTCGGTGGGCAGCGCGCCGTCCTCCTCCGGGACGGGCGCGTCGTGCGCGACCCGGACCACGAGCGGCCCGACGTCGAGATAGGCGGAGCCGGCCTCCAAATTGCGCCGCTGCGCCCCCTTGATGGCCGGGTCGCCGGAGTCGATCGCCTCCCGCACGGCGGCGAGCGAGCCATAGGTCGTGATGAGCTTCGCGGCCGTCTTCTCGCCGATCCCGGCGACCCCCGGCAGGCCGTCACTGGTGTCGCCGCGCAGGACGGCCATATCGGCATACTGCTCACCGGAGGCGACGCCATACTTCTCGGCGAGGAAGGCCTGGTCGACCAGATCGGGATTGCGAACCCCGCCGCGGGCCGTATAGAGCACCCGCACCTGGGCCGCATCGTCGACGAGCTGGAAGAGGTCGCGATCCCCGGTCACGACATCGATCGGCATCGACCCCTTGTGCCGGGCGACGAGGGTGCCGATGGCATCGTCGGCCTCGAAGCCGTCGGCTCCCAGGCGCGTGATGCCCAGCGCCGCGAGGGCGTCCTCGATGATCGGCACCTGCGGAGCCAGCGCGTCCGGCACCTCTTCCTCGACGACCGCGCCCTCGGCGACCCGGTGCGTCTTGTAGCTCGGGATCGCCTCGACCCGGAAGGCCGGACGCCAGTCGTTGTCCCAGCACGCGATCAAGTGCGTCGGCTGGTGCTCGCGCACCAGGGTGGCGATGAAGTCGAGAAAGCCGCGCACCGCATTGGTCGGGGTCGTGGACGGATCGTCGCGGTCGTCCGGCACCCCGAAGAAGGCCCGGAAGTACAGGCTCGCGGAGTCGAGCAACATCAGGCGGTGCTGCGTCATACGGCCCATCATGCCCAAAGTCCGGCATTCCGATTGCGCTGACGGCCCCGGACGACAAAGCTTGCCTGCGTGGAGGATGTCGACCGCAAACTTGTCGAGTTGCTGCGCCAGGACGGCCGGATGAGTTTCACCGACCTGGGCAAGGCCGTGGGTCTGTCGACCTCCGCGGTCCACCAGCGGGTGCGCCGGCTGGAGGAGCGGGAGGTGCTGCTGGGGTATGCCGCGCGCGTCGCCCACGACCAGCTCGGCGCGCCGCTGACCGCCTTCGTCGCGATCACGCCCTTCGACGCCTCGGCGCCGGACGACATCCCCGACCGGCTGCGCGGACTGCCCGAGATCGAAGCCTGTCATTCGGTCGCCGGCGAAGCGAACTACCTGCTCAAGGTCCGCGTCGGCACCCCCGGGGAGTTGGAGGAACTGATCAGCCGGATCCGCAGCGCCGCCAGCGTCTCCACCCGCACCACCATCGTGTTGTCGACGCCCTGGGAGTGAGCGCGGTTCAGCGGGCGATGGCCGCGCTGCGCCCGCCGGTGACAGCGAGCAGGTCGCTCGGGGCCAGGCCGATGTCGAAGCCGCGCCTGCCGCCCGAGACATAGATCTGCTCGTATGCCGAGGCGCTCGCGTCCAGGACGGTCGGGAGTGGCCGCTTCTGCCCGATGGGGGAGATGCCGCCGACGACATAGCCGGTAAGGCGTTGCGCGACAACGGGATCCGCCATCGTCGCGCGCTTCGCGCCGCACGCGGCGGCCATCGCCTTGAGGTCGAGATGCGCGTCCACGGGCACGATCCCAACGGCCACCTTGTCTCGACCGCCGTCGAGGTCGACCAGCAGGGTCTTGAAGACCTGCTCCGGTGGGAGCCCGAGGGCCTGCGCCGCCTCCAGGCCGTATGACGCCGCGCCCGGGTCGTGCGCGTAGCTGTGCTCCGTGAAGGCGATCCCGGCCGCGGTCAGGACCACCGTGGCCGGGGTCCCGGAGGAGTGGCGAGGCGGCATACCCACGAGCCTAAAGCCCGCCGGGACAGGCCCGTCCGCAGCGATGCTCAGCCGACGGCGAGTGCCGCGGCCTCGCGAGAGGCCGCTGCGCGCTCCATGGCGAGAGCGTGGTCGGCATCGGCGTCACCGCGGGCGCGCCACCAGTCCTGACCGGACTCGGGCAGGGTGTAGATCGGGTCGTAGTAGACATAGTCGCGCGAGAGCGCCTCGGTGTCCGCCGCCTCGATGGAGGTCCGATAGTTCTTGCGCCAGAACGACATTCCGAGTTCACGGTCATACGAGTCGACCTGGTGCACCCACCGCTTGCCGACGAAGGGCACATCGCAGACGATGCGGGGCGTGGCGAAGCCGGGCAGGTAGCCCATGATGGCGTGCTGCAACTCCTGAGCCTCGTGCAGCGACAGCCGCCAGTGCTCCGAAAACGGGATCATGTCGCACATATAGAAGTAGTACGGCGTGATCATCGCGCCGTCGAGCAGTGCGAAGCTGAGGTCGAGCAATTGGTCGGCGCTGTCGTTGACGCCGCGCATCAGTACGCCCTGGTTGCGGACATCGCGCACGCCGGCCGCGAGCATCGCCTTGGCGGCATCGGCGACCAGCGGTGTGACCGAGGCGGCATTGTTGACGTGCGTGTGGATGGCCAGCGACACCCCGCGCTCGCGGGCCTTCGTGGCGATCCGGCCGACACCCTCGACGACATCGGGTTGCAGCCAGTGCTGCGGCAGGCCCATCAGAGCCTTGGTCGCCAGGCGGATGTCGCGGATGTTCTCCACCCGGAGCAGGTTGTCGAGGAAGCCTTCGAGGTTCTTCCACGGCATATTCGCGACATCGCCTCCGGAGACGACGACATCTCGGACCGAGGGCGTGCGCTGGAGGTAGTCGAGCATCGCGGCATACCGGTCCACGGGCTTGCCGGCGAGCTTGAGCTTGGCGACCTGGGGGGTGGAGTTGCCCACCAGGTCCATGCGCGTGCAGTGACCGCAATATTGCGGACAGGTCGGCAGCATCTCGGCCAGCACCTTGGTGGGGTAGCGGTGCGTCAGGCCCTCGACCGCCCACATCTCGTGCTCGTGCAGGCTGTCGCGGGTGGCGTGCGGATGGCTCGGCCAGTCCGTGCGCCGGTCGCTGAAGACCGGCAGCATGTAGCGCCGGATCGGGTCGGCGAGGAAGGCGGCGGTGTATGCCGCCCCGGCCGCCGGCATGGGGGCCTGCGTCGCCGGGACCATGGTGTTGATCATTTGTGGCGGGACGAGCATCGACATCGTGGCCCGCTCGGCTTGGTCGCGCTCGAGGTCGGCATAGAAGTCCTCGGTCAGCAGGTCTCCCATGACCTCGCGCAACTGCTTGAGGTTCTTCACGCAATTGACGCGCTGCCACTGCGCATCGGCCCACTGGGTGCTGGTGATCTCGCGCCAACCGGGGAAACGGGTCCAGTCCGGCTCGACCAGCTCGCGCTGGAGGTACGCGTAAGGCTGCTCGACGTGCGCTGTCATGCGTGACAGGATAGACAAGGATTGCGGTTTCAGCGAATAGCCGGCGCAAGAGTTGTTGCGTTATGCCCTCGTATAAGGAGAATTTCTCGTGTCGAACGATGCCGCGGTGGCGTCCTCTCCCGTCGGCCTGCACCGCGTCCTGGAGCCGGCCGGCGAGAGTCTGCCGCAGGCTGCCCGCCGCCTCGACGCGCGGCCTGCGCTCTGGCCGGATGAGGTGCGGATCGCCGTGGAGACTCTCAACCTGGACGCGGCGTCCTACCGCCAGCTCTCTGAGAGCCATCGCACCGCTGAGGGCGAACTGGACGCCGACGCCCTGCGCTCCACGGTTCTGGACATCATCGCCACCCGGGGCAAGATGCAGAATCCGGTGACCGGCTCGGGTGGGATGCTGATCGGGACGGTCGAGGAGGTAGGGCCCGAATCGTCGCTCGGCCTGGCGGTGGGGGACCGGGTTGCGACGCTGGTGTCCCTCTCGCTCACCCCGCTGGTGATCACCGACGGCCTCACCCGCTGGGACGGCCGCAGCGAGCGGGTACCGGCCGCCGGTCACGCCATCCTCTTCGGCCGCTCGATCGCGGCGAAGCTCCCCGACGATCTGTCACCCGAACTCGCGCTGATGGTCATGGACGTCTGCGGTGCGCCCGCCCTCGTGCGCCGCGTGGTGTCCTCGTATGCCGACCGCGGCCACGCCCCGTCGGTCCTCGTCCTCGGGGGTGCCGGGAAGTCCGGCTCGCTGGCTCTCGCCGCTGCCGCGGATGCCGGTGCAGGCCGACGGATCGCGGTCGTGCCATTCCAGGCGGAGGCGGATCGCTTGACCGAGGCCGGGCAACTGACCGGCGGGGGGCTGGCCGACGCTGTCGTCATCGCCGACGCTCGCTCACCACTCGGGCTATTCGATGCGATCGATTCGGTCGGCGGGCCCGCCGATGTCACCGTGGTCTGCGTGGATGTGCCCGGGTGCGAGCAGCCCGCGATCCTCGCGACGGCCGAGGGCGGCACGGTCATCTTCTTCTCGATGGCCACCAACTTCGCGGCGGCCGCGCTGGGCGCGGAGGGGCTCGCAGCCGATGTCACGATGCTGGTCGGCAATGGCTATGTGCCGGGCCACGCGGCATACGCCCTGGATCTGCTGCGCGCCAACCCGGCCGTCCGCGCCCTCTTCGAGGTGCGCTTAGAGGACTGACCCTGGCTGCTCCAGCTGTGGTGTGCTGGCCAGATGGAACGACGCCCGATCGGTCTTGCCGGGGCGCCGGGGGCGGTCTGGAGGAGTTCCTCGCGCGGTGTGCCCGCGGCGAGCAGGACGCGTTCGCCCGGCTGTACGACGCGACCAGTGCCCGGCTGTACGGCCTGGCGTTGCGGGTGCTGCGCAACCCGGCGCACGCCGAGGAGTCACCCAAGAGGCCTACCTGGAGATCTGGCGCACCAGCGCCCGCTTCGACTCTCGCCGCGGCAGCGCGATCGCCTGGTTGATGACGATCACTCACCGCCGCGCCGTCGACCGGGTGCGCAGTGCGGCCGCCGCGGACCGGCGCGACGACCTGTTCGAGCAACGCACCCGTCCGCGTCCGTACGACGTCACCGCGGAGGACGCGCATCGCAGCCTCGAGGCGCACCGGGTGCGCAAGGCGCTGCAGCAACTGACCGACACCCAACGAGAGGCGGTCGAGCTGGCCTACCTCGGCGGGTACACGCACACCGAGGTGGGGCAGTTGCTCGACCTGCCACTCGGCACCGCCAAGACCAGAATCCGGGACGGGTTGATCCGCCTGCGCGACACGATGGGAGTCGAGCGATGACCGACGACACCTACCAACTGCTGGCCGCCTACGCGGTCGACGCCGTCACCGACGACGAGCGGACGCGGGTCGAGAACTACCTGTTGGAGCACCCCGAGCACCTGCCCGAACTGGACGGTCTGCGCGACGCCGCGGCCGGGCTCGGTGCACAGGTCGAGACGCCGGCGCCGCCGCCGAGCCTGCGCGACTCGGTGCTGGCACAGGCCCACCAGATCCGTCCGCTGCCGCCGCAGGAGCCCACCGTTGCGTCGCTCGAGGACGAGCACGCCGCGAAGAAGCACACCGACCAACCGCGCGACGAACTCGCCGCCCGCCGTCGGCTGCCCTGGTTCATCGCGGCCGCTGCAGCCGCCGTCATCGGGGTCACCACGGTGGCCGTCCAGCAGCAGATCGCACCGCCGTCGCAGCAGACGGTGGTGGCGCAGGTGAGCGCCGCGGCCGACGCCCGCTCCTACGAGCTGGCGATGCCCGGCCACTCGGCCACGGTGACGCGTTCGATGGCGATGGGCAAGGCGGTCTTCCGGTCCTCCGACCTCGGTGCCGCGCCGGCGGGTCATCGTCCGACACGATGACCGACGCCCGGTTCGGCCCGGGCTGCGCGAGCGTCCCGGCCGATGGCAAGGGGTCCTTCGCCGGCATGGCCAAGGAGCCGGTCGCCACCGCCGCCAGCAACAACCCGCTGCTGAGCACCCTCGTCGCCGCTGTGAAGAAGGCCGGCCTCGTCGACACCCTCAACAACAGCAAGAACATCACCGTGTTCGCGCCGTCGAACTCCGCTTTCGACAAGATCCCGAAGGCCGACCTCGACAAGGTGCTGGCCGACAAGACGACGCTGACCCACCTGCTCACCCACCACGTGGTGCCGAGCCGGTTGGCACCCGCCGCGCTGGCCGGCACCCACCCGACCCTCAACTCCGACTCGGTGGTAAGCGGCACGACGCCCGACTTCGACGTGGTCGGCGCGAAGGACCACCGTGGAGGACAACGCGACGATCTGGCCGGTGGCCTATACGAGTCGTCCGGCGATTTCGGCGGCGCAGGCGGAGCTAACCCTCAGCCAGCGCACCCGGAAGGTGGAGCGTCAGTCGACCCGCATCTCGCCAAGCTCACTCCAGTCGTCCTGGTCGACGGACTGGCTGACGACCTTCGGCGTCGCGGAGAGGTAGGGCGGCAGCTCGGCCTGGGCGGCCTTGAAGTGGTCGCTGTTGACGTGCGCGCCACCGGCATCGCCGTCGCGGAACGCCTCGACGAGGACGTATTCGTTGCTGTCGTCCAGGCTGCGCGACCATTCGAACCACAGGCAGCCCTCCTCGGCGCGCGTGGCCTCGGTGAAGGCACGAGAGATCTCGGCCCAGGCGTCGGCGTGCTCGGGACGGACGGTGAACTTGGCGGTGATGAAGATCAAGGTGTGTCTCCTCAGGTTGCGGGGATGGCGTCGGGCGTCGTGGCGGTCTGCGCGCAGGCGTAGATCGAGGACTTGATGAGCCTGCCGACCTTCTGCGAGAGAATACCGAACACCGCCCCGACGACGATCGATAGCAGCGGGCCGGGCGACATGCTCGTGCTCCTTGTCAGGGGATGAGGATCGCGCGACCGCGCACGCGGCCGGCGTCGAGATCCGAGATCGCGGGACTGGAAGTCGTCCAGGGCGTACTTCTGCGTGTGCAGGGTGACCAAGCCCCGAGCGGCGAGGGCCATGAGGTCACACAGATCGTTGTACGACCCGACGAGGTTGCCGATCACGTTCTTCTCAGCCGAGATCAGGTCGATCGTGGGGACGTTGACGTTCTCGCCGTAGCCCACGACGTGGTAGTCGCCGGCCGCACGTGTCATCGCGGCTCGCTGCGCTCGCACCTCAACCACCGGGCACCTCGACCACCGAGCTAGCGAGAAGAAGCTCTCCATTGCTGCGTTGTCACCGCATTAACCGGCTAATCGCAGCGGACTTCTTTCCGGTTCGGCCCTTTTCGTTGTTTGCCTCACATGGCGGTCGGGTGTGT
>JAIUPO010000039.1 GCA_020160805.1 Actinomycetota bacterium
ACGACCCGGAGCCTTCTCCCACGGCCACCGTAGCGACCACCACCTGCAACCAGGAGGCCCTCTAAGTCATACAAGCCCTATATGTCCGGTGTCCCCGTGCACGCCGACGGGCGCGCGTGGACCGCGAATGAGTGGATCGCGTATGCCGCCCAGATCTCCACGAGTGCCGCGACGGCCCTCGGCCGCCCGCAGTATGGCAATGGTCTGGGCACGGGCGAACGGTACTTCACGGCGCGCTATGCCAGTTGGCCGCTCGTCCCGCCGAACAAGCAGGTGGCGGCCGAAGGCTTCGCCCGCAATGCCCGCGGCGATATCAACCTGTTCCTCACCGAGGCGCTCTGGAAGCAGGACGTCGACATGATTGTCGATGCCGAGGCGCGCGGGAAGGGCATGATGACGCTCACCAAGCTCTGGGTTCCCGCGACCGAAGCCCAGCGCAATCGTTGGCACGAATACACGCTGGCGACCTTCCTGCTCGGTACTGGGGGCCGCTCGATGTTCTGCTTCCTGCGCAGCGAAGACCCGGCCTCGGTCGAGATGGATCACCCGTACAACACCATCGACCCCGGTCAGCCGACGACGGCCTACCGGAAATGGCAGGGCGTCTATCGCCGGGACTTCACCAAGGCCCTGGTCCTGGTGAATCCGACGACGACCGACCGCAAGGTTGCCCTGCCGCGGAGCTATCGAACGCTCGGTGGCGGCACCGTCCAGGGCACGATCACGGTGCGACCGAACACCGGGCGCGTCCTGCGGGTGCCGGGTGGTTAAGAACTTTACTAAAGCGTTATCCACGATGCCTTGACGAATCATGGCAGGGTCGTTGGCGAGCCGGCCGGAGGGGGCCGGCGCTCCCACGAAAGGACCCCCATGTTTCGCACGCTCGCATCCTCCGCGCTCGCCATCGGAACCGGCCTCGCGGGGCTGGCCATCGCGACCCCCGCGCGGGCCGTGACCACCGCGCCGAAGGCGCAGCACTGCGTCGTCAGCGTCGAGACCGGCGCCTCGCTCGGCTGCTACACCAGCCTCGCGGCGGCCGACCGTGCCGGGTCGACCGAGCGCGCGCCGCTCCTGGTCCTCGCCCGGCTCTTCGACCGCACGGGGTATGACGCCCGCGGCGCCACCTTGACCGTCAAGGGCAGCCGCGCCTGCACCGCGTCGACCGGCAATCTCGACCTCGGTCTCACCAACCTCGGAGCCTTCGGCTTCGACAACAGGACCTCCTCGTTCTATACCCGCAACCGCTGCGACCTGCGCGGCTACACCGGCTACTACTTCGGCGGCACCGGCTTCGCGAAGTTCCAGGACGCCGACGTCCGGCTCGTGAAGTTCAACAACAACCTCTCCTCGATCAAGCTCTCCTGATTTCGTCCCGGCGGATAAGTCGAGATCGGGAAACACGCCGAGCGCGAACGTCTGCGCTCGGCGTGTTTCCCGATCTCGACGGGGCGAGGAGGGGCATCGCCGAGAAGAGGCCCTGAGGCCGCTGGCGAGGCGCGGTGCGTATTCCTCCACCAATGCGGGGCTGCGCGACGGGGAAATCGGCCCCCACGGCCCGGCAATGCGGTGGTTGTCGGTCTGAGCGGATAAGATTTGGGGGATACCAGCGCCGACGCACCACCTTTAGGGATGCGCCGGGAATCCGCCCGATGAGGAGCACCGTGGCCACCAGCCCCGACGTCACCCCTGCGCCCGAATCGGAGGAGGTCGCGCCCGAGCCGCAGGCCCCGGCGAGCCCCCCTCCGGCCGCCGAGTTGCCGGCATATGACGCCAGCGCCATCACCGTTCTCGAAGGCCTCGAGGCGGTCCGCAAGCGCCCTGGCATGTATATCGGCTCCACTGGCGAGCGCGGGCTGCACCACCTGGTTTGGGAGATCGTCGACAACGCCGTGGACGAGGCCCTCGCGGGATTCGCCGACACCATCTTGGTCACCCTGATGGCCGACGGCTCGGTCCGCGTCAAGGACAACGGGCGTGGCATCCCGACCGACATTCACCCCACGGAGGGCGTGAGCGCCGTCGAGTTGGTGCTGACGCAATTGCACGCGGGCGGCAAGTTCGGCGGCGGCGGTTACAAGGTCTCCGGTGGTCTGCACGGTGTCGGGTCCTCGGTTGTCAACGCCCTGTCCACGCGGATGGATGTCTGCGTGCGCCAAAAGGGCCACGCCTTCCGGATGTCCTTCGACCACGGCGTGCCCACCGGGCCGCTGGAGCAGCAGGAGGAAACCGACGCCACCGGCACGACCATCACCTTCTGGCCCAATGCCGACATCTTCGACACGATCGACTTCGACTACGAAACGATCCGGGCCCGCTTCCAGCAGATGGCCTTCCTCAACAAGGGCCTGTCCATCACGCTGATCGACGAGCGCATCCCGGTCGTCGAGGACGATGAGGTCGACCTGGACAATCTCGACGACGACGTCCAGGAGGTCGTCGACACCGAGGCGGCCGAGCAGGGCCACGCCGTCACGGCGACCAAGGCCAAGACCGTCACCTATCGCTATGACGGCGGGCTGGTCGACTATGTCTCACACCTGGTCGGCTCCAAGAAGTCGGACCCGGTGCACCCCGAGATCATCAGCATCGAGGTCGAGGATGCCGCCCGCAGCCTCAGCCTGGAGCTCGCGATGCAGTGGACCACCGCATACAGCGAATCGGTCCACACCTATGCCAACACGATCAACACCCACGAAGGCGGCACCCACGAAGAGGGCTTCCGCGCGGCGCTGACGAAGCTGGTCAACGACTTCGCCCGCAAGCAGAACATGCTCAAGGAGAAGGAAGAGAATCTCACCGGCGATGACGTCCGCGAGGGTCTGACCGCCGTCATCTCGGTCAAGCTCGGCGAGCCGCAGTTCGAGGGGCAGACCAAAACCAAGCTCGGGAACTCCGAAGTCAAGGGCTTCGTCCAGCGCGCGATGACCGACGAGTTCGGCGCCTGGCTGGAGCGCAATCCGGCCGGCGGCAAGGAGGTCGTGCGTAAGGCGATCCAGGCGGCGACGGCGCGGATGGCGGCCCGCAAGGCCCGCGAAGCCACCCGCAAGCGGGTCTTGGAGTCCGGCGGCCTGCCGGGCAAGCTGCGTGACTGCCAGGCCAAGGACCCGGCCGTCTCCGAGGTCTTCATCGTCGAGGGTGACTCGGCCGGCGGCTCAGCTGTGCGCGCCCGCGAGTCCTTCAATCAGGCGATCCTGCCGATTCGCGGCAAGATCCTGAACGTCGAGAAGGCCCGGATCGACAAGATTCTCGCCAACCAGGAAGTCCAGGCGCTCATCTCCGCCTTCGGCACCGGGATCGGCGAGGACTTCGATATCGAGAAGGCTCGCTATCACAAGATCATCCTGATGGCCGATGCCGATGTCGACGGTATGCACATCCGCACCCTGCTGCTGACGCTGCTGTTCCGCTTTATGCAGCCGCTGATCGAGGCCGGCTATGTCTACCTCGCCCAGCCGCCGCTCTATCGGATCCGCTGGACCAACCACACCCACGAATTCGCCTTCACCGACCGCGAGCGTGACGGCCTGGTCGCCCAGGGGCAAGCCGAGGGCTGGCGACTGCCCAAGGAGAACCCCATCCAGCGCTACAAGGGTCTGGGCGAAATGGACTGGCAGGAGCTGCGCGAGACCACGATGGACCCGGCCGAGCGCACCCTGCTCCAGGTCACCCTCGACAATGCCGCCGCCGCCGACGAGATCTTCTCGATCCTGATGGGCGAGGACGTCGAGTCGCGCCGCTCGTTCATCCAGCGCAACGCCCGTGATGTCCGTTTCCTCGACATCTAGCTTCTTCTGCATTGGTCTCCTCATCGGCTCGCCGGACCCGCTGCGCTTCGCTGCAGCGGCTCCCGCTCGCCGATCGTCGACAAATGCGTTTGACCTCCAAGCCTACTCCCGCAAGGAACCGAAATGACTGACGTGCCACCCGAGGGCAACGACGCGATCGAGCCGATCGACCTGAACGTCGAGATGCAGCGCAGCTATATCGAATACGCCATGAGCGTGATCGTGGCGCGGGCGCTGCCGGACGTGCGGGACGGCCTGAAGCCGGTGCACCGCCGGATCATCTTCGCGATGTGGGACGGCGGCTACCGCCCCGACCGCGGCTTCAACAAGTGCAGCCGCGTCGTCGGCGATGTCATGGGCAAGTACCACCCGCACGGTGACAGCGCGATCTACGACACCCTCGTGCGCCTCGTGCAGGACTGGGCGATGCGCTACCCGCTCGTCCACGGCCAAGGCAACTTCGGCAGCCCGGGCAATGACGGGGCGGCCGCACCGCGATACACCGAATGTCGGATGGCGCCGCTGTCGGTGGAGATGGTGCGCGATATCGACGAGGACACCGTCAATTTCGGCCCGAACTATGACGGCAAGGAGAGCGAGCCGACGGTCCTGCCGTCGCGCTTCCCAAACCTGCTCGTCAACGGCTCGGCCGGCATCGCCGTCGGTATGGCGACCCAGATCCCGCCGCACAACTTGCGGGAGGTCTCCGAGGCCGCGCAGTGGATGCTGGCGCACCCCGACGCCCCGCGCGAGGAGCAGCTCACCGAGGTCATGGCGCGCATCAGCGGCCCCGATTTCCCCACCGGTGCACTCATCATGGGCCGGCGCGGCATCGAGGACGCCTATCGCACCGGCCGCGGACTGATCTCGATGCGGGCCGTGGTGACGGTCGAGGAAATCCACAACCGCACCTGCCTGGTGGTCACCGAACTGCCATACCAGGTCAACCCGGACGCGCTCGCGCAGAAGATCGCCGAGCAGGTCAAGGACGGCCGGCTGCAGGGGATCGCCGACATCCGCGACGAGACCTCCGGTAAGAACGGCCAGCGCCTGGTCATCGTGCTCAAGCGCGATGCCGTCGCCAAGGTCGTCTTGAACAACCTGTACAAGCACACGGCCCTGCAGTCCACCTTCGGCGCGAACATGCTCGCGCTCGTCGATGGCGTGCCGCGCACCCTGCCGATCGACGCCTTCATTCGCCACTGGGTGGACCACCAGATCGACGTGATCCAGCGGCGCACGGCATACCGCCTGCGCAAGGCCGAGGAGCGCATCCACCTCTTGCGCGGCCTGCTCAAGGCGCTCGACCGGCTCGATGAGGTCATCGCCCTGATCCGCGCGTCGCGCACCGTCGAGGAGGCCCGCACCGGCCTGATGGCGCTGCTCGAGATCGATGAGCGGCAGGCCCAGGAGATCCTCGATATGCCGCTGCGCCGGCTCGCGGCCCTGGAGCGGCAAAAGATCGTCGAGCAGCACGACGAGATCGAGGCCGAGATCCTGGACTTCCAGGACATCCTGGCCAAGCCCGGCCGTCAGCGCACGATCGTCTCCGAAGAACTCGCCGAGATCGTCAAGAAGTATGGCGATGACCGCCGCACCGAGATCGTGCCCTTCGACGGCGACATGAACATGGAAGACCTCATCCCGGAAGAGGATGTCGTCGTCACCATCACCCGCGGCGGCTACGCCAAGCGCACCAAGGTCGTCGAATACCGCTCACAGCGGCGGGGCGGCAAGGGGGTGCGCGGGGCGGCGCTGCGCGGCGAGGATGTGGTCGACCACTTCTTCACCACGACCAGCCACCACTGGCTGCTCTTCTTCACCAACCTCGGGCGGGTCTATCGAAGCAAGGCGTATGAACTGCCCGACGCCGGTCGCGACGCCAAGGGTCAGCATGTGGCGAACCTGCTCGCTTTCCAGCCAGAAGAGAAGATCGCGGCCGTCCTGGCGATCAAGGACTATGCCGCCGCGCCATACCTCGTGCTCGCGACCCGGGGCGGCCTGGTCAAGAAGACCCGGCTGGCGGAGTTCGACAGCCCCCGCAGCGGCGGCGTCATCGCGATCAACCTGCGTGACGGCGACGAACTCGTCGGCGCCGGCCTGGTCGACAATGTCGACGACCTGCTCCTCGTCTCGCGCAAGGGCCAGTCGGCGCGCTTCGCCGCCGACGACACGCAGCTGCGCCCCATGGGCCGTGCCACCTCCGGGGTCACGGGTATGAAGTTCCGAGCCGAGGACTCTTTGCTCTCGATGTCGGTCATCCCGGACGGCACCGATCCGGATGTCTTTGTGGTCTTCGAGTCCGGTCTGGCAAAGCGATCCAAGGCCTCGGAATGGACCCGCAAGGGCCGCGGCATCCTCGGCGTGGCCGTCGCGAAGCTCAGCGACCGGGGCGGCGACATCGTCGGCGCGTTGACGGTCGAGGAGGGCGATGAGGTGCTGGTCGTCATGGAGAGGGGCAATATCGTCCGCTCCAGGGTGTCCGAGGTGCGGCTGACCGGTCGCAACACGATGGGCGTCTCCTTTGCCACGCCGCGTGCGGGCGACTCGATCGTCGCTGTCGCGCGCAACCCCGAGCGGGTGGTCGACGAGGCCGAAGCGGCGGAGGCTGCGACTGCCGAGGCGGCTGCGGCCGAGACGGAGGCTGGCGATGCGGAGTCGGGTGGCGCGGCTGGCGGGGCGGCGGAAGCCGGTGCGACACAAGGCGACTCCGGGCTGGCCGAGGGCGAGCCGGGTGCTGGCGACGGGGCCGACGAGGTGAGCGAACGGCATACGGACACCACGGGGGATGCAGCCCTCGCCCAGGGCGAGGCGGTAACGTCTGCTGAGGACGAGCCGTCCGCCGACGAGACCGGAGGTCAAGAGTGAGCGCCAGCGCCAACCAGGTCACGGCCGCCGTCGCGCCGCGCCCCACCGCGCCGGCGCCGCGCCCGCCGGTCCGCCGGGTGCGGCTGACGGTCTCGCGGGTCGACCCGTGGTCGGCGATGAAGGTCAGCTTCCTTGTGGCGATCGGCCTCGGGATCGCGACCGTCGTGATGATCGCGGTGTTGTGGATGCTGTTGTCCGGCATGGGTGTTTTCGACCAGATCAACTCGATGATCGAAAAAATCATTGGTGACGCGAACACCAAGTTCGACATCATGGACTTCGTCGGGTTCGGTCGCGTCGTCTCACTGTCCGTCGTGCTGGGTGTTGTCAACGTCCTGCTCGTCACGGCGATGTCGACGCTCGCGGCCTTCTTGTACAACGTGTGCGCATCGCTGGTCGGCGGACTGCAACTGACCCTCACCGACGACTGATCGAGCAGCGACCGCGTTTTGGCCGGGCGCGGGCGCGTGAGGTAACCTCATGCGTCGCGACCGGTAACCGGCCGCGGTGCAAGCGGGCCTATAGCTCAGACGGTTAGAGCGCTTCCCTGATAAGGAAGAGGTCACAGGTTCAAGTCCTGTTAGGCCCACCCCATCGTCCGCCCCACGCCCGGTGCGGGCCGGTTTGTTAGGGGAACAACCATGAAGAAGTGGCTGCTGGTCATCGCGACCGCCGTCGGTGCAAGCATCGTGAAGAAGAACATCGACAAGACCAAGTCCGACAAGGACCTGTGGTCCGAAGCGACCGCCCCCAAGCCCGAGGCCCCGGCGAAGGACGCGTGGGCTTCCGCCACCGACGTGGCAAACTGAATCTTCCTCGCGCGCAGGGTTATCGCGCGCACCGGGGCCTTGGCGCAATTGGTAGCGCACCTGCTTTGCAAGCAGGGGGTTAGGGGTTCGAGTCCCCTAGGCTCCACCACACAAAACCCCAGTTCAGACCCGGTTTTCGTCCTTCGATCAGCTACTCTAGAAATCACCTTCTCAGACGCTGTGGGGGAAGTGTGGGGGAAGGGATGCGCCACGCGCTACGCCTGCCCGGCGTTTGCGAGTGCACCCATGGTCGGCCGGCCAGTCCGACGCGGAGCTGTCCATCACCTGCGGTTGAGTGTGAGATGGTCCCCTCGTGTCCGAGGCAACGGCGAGGCCGTCCATGTCGTGCGGCGAGGGCTCAGTGCAGGGCGCCGGGCACCCGGTCGGGCCATCCGTCTTACGGCCAGTTGGACGTGTTCTGTACGAGCTGCCACATTGCATTCCCGACATCCCCTTCGAGGACTTCGAGGACATGGATGTCGTTTCTGAACGAAACCGGCGAACGCCGAACGAGTTGCGCACGCCCGACCGGCGCCACACCCGGTTGGGGCTATTGCTGGAGCCGCTGACGTGCCTGGGTGCGTGCACGCGCCTGCAGATGAGTTCGGACCTCGTCGTGGATAGTCGCTGACGTCGTGATTGCGGTCTCGACGGAGGCGACGAGCCCGTAGCGGATCATCTCCCCTGCACGTAGCCGTTGCGCATCGTCCATGCACTCGACGCGGATCGGGAGCGCATCTCCCTCATTAAACACCAATGCTCGGGCACCCTCGATGACCTCGTGCTGGACGCTGCCCCGTCGCACCGCGTTGTGCTCAGCGTCAATACGTGAGCCTCCGGTGTCCTTGTCGAGAAGCCTTTCAAAGAACACCTTGGCGCCACGGTAACGCGTGAGCTGCCCCACGGTCGGGGCGAAGAACGCCAGCGTGACCGTGAAGCGGTGCCACTCTGCTTTCGCTCGCAGCGAGACAGGCAGCGGAATGCTGTAGGTGTGTAGCTGGTCCCGACCAATCGAACCCCCGGCGATTAGGACGGCGCGGTTAGTCGCGGCCGTGCCGACGCGCTCGCGGCGGAGCGATCCGTATCCGAGAAGGGCGGTGAGCTCACGGCGTGCGTTGTTCGTGTCGAGCGCGAGTAGATCTCTCAGATGGGCCTCCTGATCCCCCCAGGTACTCGTATGGACCAGAAGGGCCTTGGCTAGCACGGGGTGATAGAGGGCGTCGGGGAAGGCAAAGTCCTCTTCTGCGAGGGGCCCGCGCTCGAGTGCCTCGAAGACGGCGTCGGCCTCTCGTGTCACCAGGGCTGCGGCGTTGCTGGTGCCGTAAGTGAATACGGTTGCGTCGGACACGCCGCCGCTCTTGGGCGCGGCTACCTGCATTCCGGGGCCCGACAGCCCAGTCCGCGCGAACGCTAGCGCGACCTCGTCTTCGGTGTCGTCCTTCGGCAAGGGGCGTTCGAAGAGCGCCCGGCCCCCGGCGTTGTAGATGTCTGGCTTGATCGAGCGTCCAACGCCTGGTCCAACGGCGCTGTACAGCGCTGGTGCACCAGGCGCAAGCAGATCCCAGACCGAATCGGGAAGGGCTGGGTCAGCGCCGTCGTCCGCGTGGGTGGCACCTACGGTTAGTCCGTTGAGCGCATCTCCCGGCGGTAATATGCCGCGCAGCCTGCTGGTCGCACGCGCGGCCTTCACTGCCTCGGCCGCGGCTGTCTCGGCAGATCGTGCTGCATGTGCCGGGATCGTGACCGGTGAATTGAAGTGGTTGCCAGCGCTGACAACGAATAGGAGGTTGTACTTCACTGCCAGCCAGTCAAGAAGCTTGCCGAGGGGGCTCATCCTGCGCACCAGTGCGCGGGATTCCGCACCAATCGAGAGGTTGACGACGCGGACGCTGGGTGCAGCCGCTGGCTGGCTTCCATCCCCTTCGACAATTCGGCGAACCGCTCGGTGAAGGAGATCGGTGAGTAACTCATTCTCGAGGACTACCTCGTGTCCCGCGAAGACCGGGTGAGGTTGGAGTATGGGTCGAACGTACAGCGGACGGCGTAGTGGCTCGTTGGGTCGGGACAGATCGCCATGAAGAATCAGCGAGGCCATCGCGGTTCCGTGGTGACGCGCGGCGACCGGGTAGGTGATGCCCAAATCGTCGGGATCATCGATAACAAGCCTTCCGGCCAGCGCGTCGTGGTTTGCGTAAGGGAGTCCGTCCAGAAGGGCGATCCGCGGCAGACCCTCAACCCGCCCGGCAGCCCCTACGGCGGTATTGCTGGTGGGATCCGCTCCAGGGCCTGCGACCGACATTGGTGTGTAGGGGCTGACGAACATGATCTCGTCAGCGTTGAGGAGTTCGACCGCCGAGGCGCCGTCGCGGAGGATACTGCTGACCTGCTGTACCGGGATCTCCGCGAGCAGCGCGTGGTACCCGATCTCGCCGATCTCGGCGCGGTTCAGGACGCGCCCACCGGCGTTAACGATGAGACCTGTCAAGCTCTCTTCCGCAGAGGCGCGCTGCTGCTCGTTTCGGCGGTACCACAGTTCTACCTCGATGGGCAGTGTGCTGATCGACTGCCCGGCAACCGCGAGCCGCTCGCGCCAGACCTCGAGGAGTCCGGTGTCCCGAATCCGGTCCTCTGCTCCCCACCGCCGGATCGCGCGCAACTGCGAGAACGCGGCCTTGAAACGGCCCAGGCCACGCTGGAAGGTGATGTCAGGGGATTCTTGCCAGCGCTGGAACAGACTGACTAACTGCGTTACGGCGGTGGCGTTCGACATAACCAGGTAAAGGGAGTGTTGGACCTTGCGATCGGTACGAGTGCCCTGCTGCGACATATGGAAGTCGTCGTCCGGCTCCGAATCCTCGTCCAGGAACTCGGAGAGGAACTCAAGGCCTTCCACGTACTGGATCGCGTTGCGGAACTCCTGGACGGAGCCGGCGAGGTCGAATACCAAGACGAGTTCGGGATCAACCTCATCGACCTGTCCGTCAGAGATGACAGCTCGTTCGGCATCGAACGCCTGGACAAGCGCCTGGAACTGCGGCGTCAGCCGCTCACCCTGTCGCGCTGCCGGGGGTGTGGCGAGACGAGGGGGGTTCCTGTTCGGCTGCCGCGAGCGCTCGCCCACATCCGGCGCTCCTAGCGCGAGGAGTGGTCGAGGGTCGCCCGTCACTCCGTGGCCTGAGCGTGCCAGTGCTCAAGCCGCTCCCTTACTATCCGGCGCAGGTCCGCATCGGGTGCCTCCAGCACGGCTCGACGTCGAACATCCAGGGCAAACTCTGCCAACTCCGCGAAACTGGACCCTGCCAGCTTGTCGGCGATGGTGCGCGGTGCGTACCCGAGGTCGCCCCCGAGGCGCCGCTGGAGGCGCTCAAGGTAACGAGTGGCTTGGGCCCGCGAGGGAGGCGGAAGCTCGGCCCTGATCTGAAAGCGTCGCCACGCTGCTCGGTCGAGGAGCTCACCATGGTTGGTAGCCCCTATGAGGATGACGTGGGCGGGCACCCGGTCGATCTGCAACAGCAGTGTTGAAACCACCCGTTTGATCTCCCCGGTCTCATGCTCGTCGGCGCGTTCCTTGGCGATGGTGTCAAGCTCGTCGAAGAAAAGTACACACCGACGGGTGCGGACAAACTCGAAGGCGTTATCCAGCCTTGCAGCTGTCTCACCCAAGAAGCTGGAAACGATTCCTTCGTAGCGGATAACGTAGAAGGGGAGCATTAGCTCGGCGGCCACGGCCTCGGCGACGCTCGTCTTGCCATTGCCGGGCGGCCCGGAGAGTAGGATCCGGTTCCGAGGCTCGATGCCGTAGCTGCGCAGCAACTCGGAGCGTTTCTGCTCCTCAATGAGTTCGTCCACAACGCGTCGGGAGACGGGTGTCAGGTCCAAGTCGCCGAGACGTCGCTGGGGGACGATCTCCTGAACGAGGTCGCGCACCGCGGTAGCGCGGTCGTCGCGTGCGGTTCCCGTCCCTACGGTGGTGATGAGCTCAGAAAGGCGGTCCGCCAGTAGGTGGTGCTGCTTTCCCCGTTCTTCCGCGATGACCGCCTCAACCAGCGTGCGGAAGCGGTTACGGTCTCCGCGACGTTCGGCCTCAACCAGGTCGAGTAGAAGGTCAGATCGCGCCACGTTTCCGGCCCTCCTTCGCCTAGTCCAACGCTCTAGGTCATCGTAGTCACGATGCGACGAGGGTACCTGCAAGTGCCGACGTTGACGTGCCGATGTGTCGGGCCGAGCGTGGCCCTCACGTCGGCTCGTTATCTCGACCCGTTCGATGGGCCCAAGCCTCCCAAGCGACGGGTGACACGTCGGCCCGACGGGCGAGCCAGAACTGACAGCACGGGGCAGCACGGGATTTCCGAGGCGCTGCCCCTCGCGGGGGCAGCAGCGCTGCGGGGGGCGAGAACAATCGTCTCGCCCCCCGGCCCTACCAGGGCTCCAACGTGATCGTGATAACTCCCGAGGCGCTGACCGCCATGGTTACGCGATATCCCACGCTTCCTCACCTCCTTGCCAGCAAGACTGGTTTTGCCCAAATCGGACCTTCTGCCCACCAGTGTGACCAGAGCCAGTCCGCCGCAGCAAACCTTGTGCGAGGCGATCTCGGCGGGGCACAATAACGTTGTCAGCAGTACACACACCCGTTCTCAGCGGCTTGTTGGGACGTCTAGAGCGGTGGTGGAAGACGAAACCAGCGGTCATATATATGTACGTCTCGTACCCCATGTACCCCTGCACCCCTGGACCCCTCGGGCCCCCGCTGAAAGCGCAGGTAACGTGCCGATAAGTCCTCCTAGCGTCGACCCAGACGTCCTCAATCACCTCAATAGGGCTGTCGACCGATCCAAGCGCAGGTCGACCGTCCAGCTGCCGCTGTCCTTCGTCCGCGCTTCGAAGGTTGGAACGGCGCCACCCCTGGCCAAGCTTCTCCGGGCTGGTGGCGTACGTCTGCGCCTCTTTCTCACGTTCGTCATGATTGCGACACGAGCACCGCACGCACTGCCGGCTCCATCCGCTCAGCTGATGGCTCTTTGGGTAGGCCTGGCCGATCCGACTGCGCAGGACCTCCGGCGGGTCAGAGATGCCGTCCGATGGCTTGAACGCAACGGCTTTCTCAAGAGGAGCACCCAGTCAGATGCATCCAAGCCGGGGTTCGGCCGCCCACAGATCGTCCTGCTTGACCCGGCCCTGGCCGGGGCGAAATGGCCTGGAAGCGGTCGTGGCCGCTACGTCACCGTGCCGATCCGGCTGTGGTCGGATGGATGGACGATTGCGCTATCCCCCCGGGCATTGACCATGTATGTCGTTCTCTCCGAGCTCACTGGAGGACACCCCAACGGCACATACGCCGATGGTGGTCGCAAGCGCCAGTATGACCTGTCCGATGACACATGGACTCGAGGTGCGAGAGAACTTGTCGCGGCGGGCCTCATAGTCACAAGTTGGGAACGGGAGGATCCCGACTTCTACGAGCCGACCTGGCGCATGCGCTACCGGTTGCTTCCCGTCGGGGATTAGGTCCCATCCGCGGCATCGAGATGCTCAAGATCCTTGCTGTCATTGGCCGAGATTCCGGAAGTCTCCCTGGACGCGTAGCAGGGCGGTCCTAGGCGGCAGCCAATGCAGTCAGAGTGTTGCTGACGGAAGTCGTCCAGCCTCGACCCGGGCGATGCTGCGTCGCACGAGTTCAAGTTCTCATTGGGAGATCAAGCTCGGCAATAGCGATTTCATTCGGTCCGGTAGGGCGGTGAGAGTCAAGCTGGAGGGAGGGCATGCGCGAGATTCCGATGCATCTCAGCAATGGTGTCGAGCGCTATTGGCCCTACTGCCTGGAGCTTCGGATAGAGCTTCTTTGGCCAGAGCGCTTGCACGCCGCGGGTCGCGAACGTACCGCCGATCCAGGGCCAGTCTGCTTCCATGAAGCAGAGCACCCCGTTAACCGGGACATCGTCATCGAGCAGTCCCCGCACCACCTCGACTTGCTGGAGGACTCCGTCGACGAGTTTGGTGCAGTCGCGTGAACCGACGAGCAGTCGCTCCACACGAGGCCGGAAGAGACCTCCTTCGATCTTGAGGTGAGGGCGGCCCCGGTACTTCTTGGCGTCGATGACGTAAATGCCGGTCGCGGTCACCCGAGGTGGTCGATGTTGGCCTTGCTTCTCGGGATCCGCCTGTCGTGCAGCAGCCGGACAGTCGCCGAGGCGAGTCGATCAAGGTCCCTGCCGAGTCTCTCTTCTCCAACGGCACCGACGTCCCATGCAGTTGTGGACTGCTTCTCGTCTGAAAGGGCGAGGATCAGGCCGCCGAGCTTCGGGTGGCTAGTCCGGACGCGTTCCTCATGGCGTGTCTTGCGCCGCTCGAACTCACGACGCGCTGACGCCCCGGGCGTACCGGGATCGATGACTTCTGCAACCGGAGTCTCGCCTGCCTCGACGACCGCAGGCTCCCCATCATCAACTACAGCGGGTTCAACGACCCTGGCGACCACAGGCTCCTCGACTTTGGTGACGGTGGATTCGACGGGTCTTGCGACAGCGGGCTCGACCGGAGCGTTCACGTCATGGCTGATGCACCGGACCGTCTTGGTCGGCCGTTCGTAAACCGCTTCGGCCTTGGCGAGAATTCTGAGCCCGCAGATACGGCACGTGCCGGCGTATCGAAGGCGCATGCGTTTCTCGTTGGTTCCCCCGTCCACGCGACTACCGTACGGTTACCGGGTTCCCAAGAGGGTGCTCCGACGGCACAAGAAGCTGCCGGTGCGGATGAGGTCGCTTTCCGCGTGACGCTAGACCGCAACTCCGACACCACTCGACGGCCACGGACCTGAGTCCCCGCTGCGCCGCCCACCAGAGTGCTCTCTGGCGACAACTCGGAGAAGCGCCACTGCCAGTTCCGAGCCAGGCACGTCGATCACGTTCCGACAACGCGAACGACGAACCCACCGCGATCACTGCATCTGACCGACTCAATCCAACCCGGTCCTCACCCCGCTGCCCTTCCGATAGTGACGACGGTTGACGACTGTGAAGACAGGTCACCCGATACCGCCGAAACCCCTCAAACCCTGCGGCACGCATGCTACCAATTTCCGTAGGGATGTCCCCCCTGTGGATGAAAAACACTGCTCCACAGGGTAATTGACGAGTATTGACGGGCGGTGACGAGGTGCACGGCGGGGTCAAGTTATACCGCGGCAACGCCGCTGCGGCGCGCAACTACGTCGAAGCCGACCGCTCCCGGGTCGACGACTACTACCTCGCCGAGGGCACCGGCCTCGCCACGCACATCGTCGCGATCAGCAACGGCGATGGCGTCACGATGACGGACGCCGGCCAGCTCGACGGTCCGGCCTACGAGCGATGGGTCGCCGGCTACGACGTCGCCACCGGTCTCGCGAGGGGCCGGCTCCGCCAGGACGACAACGCCTTGCGGTTTGTCGAGGTCGTCGTCAACGGACCCAAGAGCTGGTCCCTCGCCGCGGCGATGCACCCGGCCATCGCCACCGCATACGACGCCGCGCAGGACCGCGCCGCCCGCGAGATCATCGCCTGGCTCGCCGAGCACGCGACCACCCGCATCGGCCCGCGCGGCCGCCAGATCCAGATCCCGGTCGAACGGCTCGAGGCCGCCATCGTGCGGCACCACACCTCCCGCGCCGGCGACCCGCACCGGCACCTGCACCTGCAGATCAACGCCCGCGTCTTCGCCGCCGGCACCTGGCGAGGTCTGCACTCGGTCGGCGTCGTCGACTCGATCAACGCACTCAACGGCATGGGGCGGGCCGCGATGCAGTGCGACCCCCAGTTCCGCAAGGCCCTCGCCGACCACGGCTACACCCTCGACCCGAGGACGGGCGAGGTGACGCAGTTCGCCGACTACGTCGGCCGGTTCAGCGCCCGCGCCGAACAGATCACGCGGAACGTCGACCGTTACGAGGCCGAGTGGCGGACCGAGAACCCCGGCCGCGAGCCCGGACCGAAGCTGCGCGCTGCCTGGGACCGCCGCGCCTGGGCGCAGGCCCGCCCCGACAAGGTCGCCCCCCTCGACGGAGCCGACCTCACCCGACGCTGGAACCAGGAACTGACCGACCTCGGCTACGCCCCCCCGAACGCCCCCACCCCCCTGACGAGCGTGCCGATCGCGGAGCTCAACCGCGACGCCGTCGTCGAGGTCGCCATCTCCCGCCTCGGCGCGAAGCGCTCGAGCTGGAACGCCGCCGACATCCGCGGCGAGGTCGAGCGTCTCATTGCCGACGTCGATGTCATCGCGTCCGCCCCGGTCCGTCGTGAGCTCGCCGAGGACCTCACCTCCCGCGCCCTCTCTGTATGCGTCCGCTTGCTCGACCGGGACGACGTCCCCGAGCATGTGCGTGCCTTGTCCTCGAACCGGGTGGTTGATGTTGAGGAGGCCGTCACTGCGCAGCTCATCGAGCGGAGCGAAGGCTCGGTGGTCCAGGCTCCGTACGGCGCTAAGGATTTCCCAGAGCTCGACCCCACCCAGCTGGACGTGGCGAGAGTCCTGGGGGGCTACGCGAGATTGCTTGTGGTCGAGGGTGCAGCTGGCTCGGGCAAGACGACCACATTGTCAGCCGCACAGAAGATGCTTGCGTCCTCCGGCTCGAGAATGGTCATCGTGACGCCGACCCTGCAGGCAGCCAGCGTCGCCGCCGCCGAAGTCGGCGCTGAGGCTCACTCGGCAGGGTGGCTGGTCCATCAGCACGGGTACCGATGGGACGACGATGGGTTCTGGTGGCGGGTCGCCGCCGACCCTGAGCCGGCGGCGCAGCTCGGCTACGGTGACCTCCTCCTCATCGACGAGGCCGGCATGCTGGACCAGGACACCGCGCTGGCCATGCTGAAGATCGCCGACGAGAGCTACGCCCGGGTGGCGTTCGTCGGCGACCGTCACCAACTCCCGGCCGTCGGCCGGGGAGGTGTGCTCGACCTTGCCGCAACATGCGCGGGAACGCGAGGCCGTTGGTCCCTGGAGACCGTGCACCGCTTCAGCGATCCCGAGTATGCGGACCTGTCTCTGCTGATGCGGTCAGGCGAGCGTGCCGGCCACGTCTTCGACACGCTCCTGGAGCGCGGTGAGGTCGTCATCCACTCCTCGATGGCTGAGGCGCTGCAGTCTCTCACCCGTGAGGACGGACTGGTCGTCGCTGACCGACGCGACCTCGTCTCTCAGCTCAACTCGACCATCCAGGACACCCGCCACTCCGCCTCCACGGGAGCATTGCAGCGAGTGGGCACCCGGGACGGCCGGATCTTCGGGATCGGTGATCCCATCAGCACCCGCCGCAACGACCGCGAGCTCGACGTCGCGAACCGGGACACCTGGGTCATCACCGGATTCGATGCCGATCTCACAGTCCACGTCACCGGCCGGCGCGGTCACCGGGCCCTGCCTCCCCGGTACGTCTACGAGCATGTCGAGCTCGCCTACGCTACCACCGCATACGGAGCTCAAGGGCAGACGGTCGACACTGCCCACCTGCTCCTCACGGAGACCACCGGCGCCGCCAGCGCATACGTCGCGATGACCCGCGGACGCCATCGCAACACAGCCCATCTCGTCGCCAAGGACGTCGCCATGGCGCGCCAGCAGTGGGTGCAGGCCTTCAGCCGCGATAGGGCCGACCTCGGCCCGAACCGCGCCGCCACAATCGCAGAGCGGGATGTCGAGAGGTATGGCGCCGTTCGCCCGCCAATGCCGGAGGACCTTCGTCGAATGCGGTCGGAGCCTAGCCAGGGCTATGGGATGGGGCGGTGATGAGACCTAAAGCCCACCTCCGATGTCGCGGGGGGGGGATCTGTGACCTGCGCAAACGCATGGTCCCCACCCGAAGGTCCCCCCGTTCGCCCCCGGGATCGTGCGCTTCGATCGGCTCGATCAGCCGGGTTAGGTCAGTAACTTCTCGCGACCGACTCAGCGAAGCTGCGTTGTGTGCCGTACCCGCTGTGGAACTACTACCCCAGGAACGTACGGCCTCCCGAGTGGGTCAACGGACTCGTCGCAACCGTCGCCGAAACGTCGGGCACCATCTCGACGGTCGACCAGCGAACCGGCCTGAGCACCGATGACGTTCTCCGCGAACTCGCGCCGGGGCTGACATCGCTTGGCTACGTCGTTGAATCAGGAAAGAGCAAGGCCGCCAAGATTTTTCGGCCGGTCCTGTTTGGCGACAACGGCATGCCCGAGGTGTCGTACGAGATCGACGCCTTCCACGATGACCTTGGGATAGCGGTGGAGGTGGAGGCCGGTCGCGGCGCGCCAACAACGCCGACTATCGCGACATCGTGAGGACGTCGCTCATCCTGGATGCCAACTACCTCGCCCTACTCATGCCGATCACATGTGGGTCGAAGACTTCAATCCCCGCCTTTAGCAGAGCTCGGCAGCAGCTCGAAGCCATCTATGCGTCCAACCGTCTCAAGCTGCCGTTCTCCGGGGCGCTTCTGGTCGGCTACTGACGAATTGCTCGGTTCCGTAGGCGCCCCTGCAGGGCGACTCCGCTCAAACTCAAGGCATGACTGGAGAGCAGACCACTATCCGTGCACCGAGGAGCACTTGACCAATATCCTTCGAGCTGCTCGATGTCGTGTCCATCTCAGCCTGCACTCCAATTAGGCTGCACTCCTACTTCGCTCCCCGTGTCTATGGCGTTGCCCATCGCGCAGGACGAGGTTGCAAGGCGCCATTCTCGTGTTCGTGGCCTGCTTTGTTCGCTCAGCCTACGGGCCCGTAGGCTGAGCCGAACTGGGGGCGAGACAGCAGCGACTAGGAGGGAAATGCAGACCTCAGTGATCGTCCCTTACGCGGGCTCACGTCGGATGCTTCGACAGCAACTCGATGCGCTGGAAGCGGCCGTCGCAGCGATGGTCAGCTTGGATTGCGAAGTCGAAGTGGTCCTGTCCTGCAACAGTTCGCGGGACCCGGAAGGTGTCAAGCCGTTTGAGACATCTGCGGTCAGGCGCTTTGTATGAGGGCCTCCTGTGAGGGTTGGTTGATCCACGCGGCGGTGGGCAGTTTCGGTGGTGCCGGCCGGCGGTGGCTGAAGCGGTCGGGGTGTGCGGCGTACGCGGCGTCAAGGGTGGCCTGCCGCTGAGCGCGGACCTCGGTCGCGGTGCCGTAGTGGACCGAGGCAGGGGTGTGCAGCCCGATCCCGCAGTGGCGGTGCTCATGGTTGTAGTAGCCGAAGAACCTGGCGCAGAAGGCTCTGGCGTCGGCCAGGCAGCCGAACTCGCCAGGGAAGGCGGGTGCGTACTTCAACGTCTTGAACGCGGCCTCGCTGTAGGGGTTGTCGTTGGACACGTGCGGGCGCGAGTGCGAGCGAGTCACGCTCAGGTCGACCAGCAGCTGCGCGACCGGTTTGGAGGTCATCGAGGTGCCCCGATCCGCGTGGACGACATCGGGGATGCCGTGCACACCCATCGCCTCCTGCAGCATGGCCGTGGCGATCTGAGCGTCTTCGCGGGCGGCGACGGTCCACGCGACGACGTAGCGGGAGAAGATGTCGAGCACGACGTACAGGTCGAAATACACCCCGCGCTGCGGTCCTCGGAGCTTGGTGATGTCCCAGGACCACACCTGCCCCGGCCGGGTCGCCACCAGCTCCGGTTTGACCCGGGGCGGGTGGGTGGCCTGAGCGCGGCGCTCACCCGCGGCGTCGTTCGCGCGCAGGATCCGGTGCATCGTGGACCGCGAGCACAGGTAGGTACCCTCGTC
>JAIUPO010000040.1 GCA_020160805.1 Actinomycetota bacterium
GAGAGACTCAACCGGGAGATCCGCCGACGCACCGACGTCGTCGGCATCTTCCCCGACCGGTCCAGCATCATCCGCCTCGTCGGCGCGGTCCTGGCCGAGCAGCACGACGAATGGGCCGAGGGCCGCCGCTACCTCGGGCTCGAGGTCCTGGCCCGTGCCCAAGCCGTCGACACCACCCCCGAGGAGGTGACCGAGCCCGAGCTCCAGGCCCTCACAGCCTGAGCGACACGCCCAACCGAGGGATCAACCTCGTACACCACCCCAACGGACTTGACCCGCAGGAGTGCTCATCACCCGCCGAGAGCTGGGCGATTCCCGCCGGAGCGTCGACCACCGCGACCGGGAGCGGCGAGGAGGTCGTGGTCCCGGAGCCGAGCTGTCCATAGTGGTTCCACCCCCAGCACACCGGCCGGTCGCCGGCGAGAAGCGCGCAGCCGTGACCGTTGCCCAGCGTCACCTGCTGCACCTGGTCGAGCGCGGCGACCTTCGTCGGGACGGATCGGTCGATCGTGGTCCCGTCCCCGAGCTGCCCGAAGGAATTCCAGCCCCAGCACCACAAAGATGCATCGATCGTCAGGGCGCAGGTGCTCCCTCCCCCCGCGGCAAGTTGGGTGACGATCGGGAGTCCGGTGACCGCGACCGGCGCCGTGCGGGAGTGCGTGGTCCCATCCCCGAGCTGGCCGAAGCCATTCCATCCCCAGCAGCGCACGGTACCGGCCACGTCGAGGGCGCACGCGTGATCCGAACCGGCGGCGACCTGGGCGACCGCGGCCGATTCCGTGATGTACACGAAGGTGGCGGTCGGACTCGGCGTCGAGGTGCCCACTGAGGTCGTCACGGTGACGGGTACCGCTCCCTGCGCGCCTGCGGGCGCCACCGCCACGAGGCTGGTGTCGTCCACCGCCGTGATGGATGCGGCCGGCTCGGCGCCGAAGTGCACCTGCTGCACACTCGCCAAGCCGGAACCTCGAATCGTCACGCTCGTGCCGCCACTGATGGGTCCAGATGACGGCGCCAGCGCGGTGATGACCGGACCGACAACGTCATAGGTGAAGGTCAGAGGTGAGCTCGTGCCCGATGGGGTCGATACGGTGATGGGCGCTTGGCCAGGGTTCCCGGGAGGCGTTGTCGCGTCGATGCGGTTGGCGCTGATGATCGTGAACTCGGCCATGGCGCCGCCGATTGTCACGGCGTGGGCATCGATGAATCCGCTGCCCACGATGCTGACGAGGGTGCCGCCTGCGGCCGGCCCGGACGCGGGCGTCACAGAGGTGGCCTTCGGCCCCTCGCCCACATAGGTGAAGCGAGCCGCCGTGCGGATCGGCGAGAGCCCCGAGGCCGTTCGCACTCGCAGATCGACCGTGCCCCCGCCGCTCGGCGCGATCGCGGTGAGCATCGATGATGACGAGACCGTGAAGCGGGCCGCGGGCTTGGAACCGAAGAGGACCGCCGTCACGCCGACGAATCGTTTGCCGGTCACGCTCACGCTGGAGCCCCCCTCAGCAGGCCCGGACGACGGAGAGATCGCGGTGACAGTTGGGCCGGCGAGGTAGGTGTAGCGCGAAGCGGATCCGGCTGCGCTGGTGCCCCCACTCGTGACGACCTTGATGTTCACAAGGCCACCAGGATGAGCAGGACTGGTCACCTCGAGGACGCTGGGCGAGATCACCTTCACCGCCGAACCCGCCACGGAGCCGAAGAGCACACGCTTGACACCGACGAAACCCGTTCCGGTCATTGTCACGCGCTGACCTCCGCGCGGCGGTCCGGAGTTTGGCCAGACCTTCGAGATCGTCGGGGCCGCCGCCCCCCTCGTCGACACCAGGTCAGCGCCATTCGTCCGCGGCGGGTCGGCGGCGCCCGCCTGCACACTGACCAGCCCGGTCACCAGGAGCAGGAGGACGAGCAGGCGCACCGGGCCGATGACGGCCCGGCCCGGCCGTGCCCTGAAGGGGGGTGTCGTCATACGAACTCCACGAAGCGATCGGGGGCCCGGGCGGGGCGGCTCCGGGGGCCGGGCGGGCGCGGGACGGAAGGGTTCATGGCCGCGGCCAGCCGAGGTAGTCCTCGGGGACGCGATCCCACAACTGCGCCATCGTGGCCGGATCGGTGAAGATCGCGGTGCGGCTGCGACCGTCCAGCGCCTCAAGGAAGGAGGTGCGGCAATAGATCTCCGGTTGCGAGGTCCATCGATCTCGCCAATCCGACGCCTCGCAATCCCAGGCAAACTTATCGCCGATCCGACCCTGACGGCCCTGGACCAGGCGGTAGATCTGGATCACCGACCATTCCCCCGGGGCGGGATTCATGGCGGCTTGCAGCCGGGTGCGCTCCGCCATCTGCCGGTTGGCCGTCACCGCCATGGTGGCGCAGGGCAGACTCGGATTGCGGCAGCGTCCGCCGTTGATCGACCAGGTGAGCATCCGAAACGGTGCCGTCGTCGCGCTCGGCCGTGTGTTGGGTTGCATGCCATAGATCCGCAGGAAACCGAAGTACTTCTGCACCAGCGCCAGTGCGGCCGGGTCCTGCTTGTTGTTGGCGAACGCGAAGGAACCCCAGGCGCGGGGGAATCCGTGGGCCGCGAAGATCGCCACGGTGGCTGCGCTTTCCTGGAAGCGCTGCTCATCGCTCGTCATCTGCGTCATATCGGCATAGGTCATTCCTTGGGAGGTGACCGACCAGCCATAGACGTCCTGCATCCGGCGCAGGTCCTGCCAGGACGCCATCTCGACGTATCCCTGGCAGAAGCGGGTGGTCTCCAGCGTTCTGGTGACGACGGCCTGGGCGGTGGCGGTCACCCCGCGGCTGCTCAGGTCCTGCGCGATGTCCTCCATCGTCAGCGCGCCCGAGTACCGGGTCTGGCAGTCGGTTCCGGAGGCCACCGACCAGTTCGCTCGGCCGAGCAGAAGGGAGACATAGCCCGGCTCGGCGTCGCGGGTCAGCACGGCGCCGGTGTCCCGCAACTGCTTGGCCTGCGCGCCGGCTCCCGGAAAGGCGACGGCGATCAGCGCCGAGGCCAGAGCCGCGACCACCGTCAGCCAGCTGACGCGGCTCCGAGATGCCATTCGGTCTCCCTCCCTGTGCCGTTATCCTGACGGTGCGCACCACGCTGCGGTATGTCGTCTTTTGCGCCGACAACACTCATGGCGGGGCGGCGATCAGCTTACGCTGCGGGCGCCGAGCAGCACCTTCAGATCCCCCATCAAGGCTTCGGTGGCGTTGACGCGCAGCTGGTCGTCGAGCTTGAGCAGGACCGACCGGCCGGGTTGGACGAGCTTGAGATGGACCTCGGTGGCGCCGGGATAGGACATTAGGACGGTCTTGAGCTGCTCGATGTGCGGCGCCGTCGCGCGCGTGGTCTCCATCGAGATGACCACGGGCCCGCGAGGGCCCTCCGTGATTTCGGGGAGAAAGAAGTCGACGGCCGAGAGTTGCACGCCGTCCTCGCGACGCCGGACCCGCGCCTTGACCGAGCACACGGCATCCATGGCGAGCAGGTGCTGGCAGGCGAGATAGGTCTTGGTGAAGAACATGATTTCGACGGCACCGCCGAGGTCTTCGACCGTGACCGTTGCGTAGGGGTCGCCCCGCTTGTTGCGCTTGACGGCCATCGAGGTGATCAGGCCGGCGACCGTGACCTGGGCGCCGTCCTCGTGCGAGGAGTCCTCCTCGATCAGCGCGGCGATTCCGGTGTCGGAGTTGCGGGTCAGCACGTGTTCGATGCCGAAGAGGGGGTGGTCGCTGACATACAGCCCGAGCATGTCGCGCTCGTGCGCGAGCTGGGTGCGCTTATCCCACGCGATAGCCGGGATCGGCGGCAGGCCGGACAGGTCGGCGCTGAAGTCGTCCTCATCGTCGAGCCCGCCGAAGAGGGAGTCCTGGCCCATCGCCTCGGCCCGCTTTGCTTCGACGAAGGCATCGACATAGTCCTCGTGGACGCGCAGCAGGCCGCCGCGCGGGTGCCCCAGGTCGTCGAAGGCGCCGCCCTTGATGAGGGATTCGATGGTCCGCTTGTTGCACACCGAGGCGGGGACCTTGTCCAGGAAGTCGCTGAAGGAGGTGAACTTGCCCTTCTCCTCGCGCGCCGCGACGATCGCCTCAACGACATTGCGCCCGACATTGCGGATGGCTTCGAGCCCGAAACGGATGTCGCTGCCCACGGCGGCGAAGGCGGCTCGCGACTCATTAACCGAGGGCGGAAGCACGGTGATGTGCATGCGCCGGGCCTCGTTGAGATAGAGCGCCGACTTGTCCTTGTCGTCTCGGACGCTGGTGAGCAGGGCGGCCATGTACTCGGCCGGGTAGTTGGCCTTGAGGTAGGCAGTCCAATAGCTGACGAGGCCGTATGCCGCCGTGTGCGCCTTATTGAAGGCATAGTCCGAGAACGGGACGAGGACGTCCCAGAGGGCTTTGACCGAATCCTGGTTGAAGCCTTGGGAGCGCATGCCCGAGGAGAAAGTGTCGAACTCGGCGTCGAGGACTTCCTTCTTCTTCTTGCCCATGGCCCGCCGCAGCAAGTCGGCCGCACCGAGGGTGTAGCCGGCCAATTTCTGCGCCAGCTCCATCACTTGCTCTTGATACACACAAAGCATGTAGGTATTGCCAAGGATGGGCTTGAGCGCCTCCAACATGGCCGGTTCGAGCTTGCCGTCCAGCTTGGGGTCGAGGGGCACCTCCGCCTGCTTGCCGTTCTTGCGCAACGCGAAGTTCGTGTGCGCGTCCACGCCCATCGGGCCGGGGCGATAGAGCGCGAGCGCGGCGGAAATGTCCTCAAAGTTGTCCGGCTGCATCAACTTCAGCAGCGTGCGCATGCCGCCGCCGTCAAGCTGGAAAACGCCGAGGGTGTCCCCGCGGGAGAGCAACTGATAGGTGGCCGGATCGTCCAAGGTCTCGGACAGGGCGTCGAGGTCGATCTCCTCGCCGCGGTTATCGCGAATATTTTCGATCGCATCGTCGAGGATCGTCAGATTGCGCAGGCCGAGGAAATCCATCTTGACCAGCCCGAGTTGCTCACAACTTGGGTAGTCGAACTGGGTGATGATCTGCCCGTCCTGCTCCCGCTTCATAATCGGGATCAGGTCAGTCAGCGGCTCGCTGGACATGATGACGCCGGCCGCGTGCACGCCGGCCTGGCGCTTCAGACCCTCCAAGCCGATGGCGGTATCGACGATCTCGCGGACCGGCTCCTCCACCTCGTGGATCGCCCGGAAGTCGGCCCCATCGGCGAAGCGCGCATGCTCGCTATTGAAGATCTCCTTCAGGGGCACGCCCTTGCCCATGACATCGGCAGGCATCGCCTTGGTCAGCCGGTCACCCATCGCGAAGGGGTGCCCCAGCACTCGGGCCGCGTCCTTGACTGCCTGCTTGGCCTTGATCGTGCCGTAGGTGACGATCTGCGCGACCCGGTCATCGCCATACTTCTCCGTCACATAACGGATGACCTCACCTCGGCGGCGCTCGTCGAAGTCGACATCGAAGTCCGGCATCGACGGCCGCTCAGGGTTGAGGAAGCGCTCGAAGATCAGGCCGTGGCGCAGCGGGTCCAGATCAGTGATCCGCATGGCATATGCGCACATCGAGCCGGCACCCGAGCCGCGCCCCGGGCCGACCCGGATGCCATTGTCCTTGGCCCAGTTGATGAAGTCGGCGACGACGAGGAAGTACCCGGCATACCCCTTGCCGACGATGATGTCGATTTCGTATGCCGCCTGCTTGCGTGACTCCTCCGGCACCCCGCCGGGGTAGCGCGCCTGCAGGCCCGTCTCGACCTCCTTGATGAACCAGGACGTCTCGTCTTCCCCAGCTGGGCAGGGGAAGCGGGGCATGTACTGCCCCTCCTTTTCCACGAACGAGACCTCGCACATCTCGGCGATGCGCAGGGTGTTGTCGCACGCCTCGGGGAGCTCACGGAAGAGCTGGCGCATCTCGGCAGCGCTGCGCAGGTAGAAGTTCTCGGCGTCGAACTTGAAGCGGCCGGGATCCATCAGGGTCGAGGCGGACTGGACGCAGAGCAGCGCCGCGTGGGCCTTGGCGTCCTCGGCCTTGGTGTAGTGCAGGTCGTTGGTCGCCAGCAGCGGCAGACCCATGTCCTTGGCCAGTCGCAGCAGCTCGGCCTGAGTCTGCCGCTCGATGGGTATGCCGTGATCCATCACCTCGGCGTAGAAGTGCTCCTTGCCGAAGATGTCCCGCAACTCACCGGCCGCCTGTTTGGCCTCGGCATACTGCCCGAAGCGCAGGCGGGTCTGGATCTCGCCGCCGACGCAACCGGTGGTGCCGATCAGCCCATCGGCATACGTGCTGAGCAGGTCGCGGTCCATGCGGGGCTTGTAGTAGTGCCCCTCGAGGGAGGCCAGCGACGACATGCGGAAGAGGTTGTGCATGCCCTCGGTCGTGCGTGAAAGCAGGGTCATATGGGTGTAGGCACCATTGCCGCCGATATCGTCGCGGCCGCCGTCGCCCCACTTCACGCGGGTCTTGTCGCCGCGGGCGGTGCCGGGCGTGATGTAGGCCTCGACGCCGATGATCGGCTTGATGTTGTATTTGCGCGCCTTGGACCAGAACTCGTAGGCGCCGTAGATATACCCGTGGTCGGTCGTCGCGATCGCCGGCATGCCCTGATCGGCGGCGGCCTTGAGGAGCTCGTCGATGCGCGCCGCCCCGTCGAGCATGGAGTACTCGGTGTGGACGTGCAGGTGGACAAAATTGTCCCCGGAGGCTGGGGCGGCGGCTGGATTCGACATCGGAATGGCAGTCTAAGTCGCCCCTCCGACAGCCCCTCGGCGTGTCGCGGACGCGTGTCCTGCGGGAGGGGGTCAGGCGGGGTCGAGGCGGTCGAGAGCGGCCTCGAGGTCGGCGGCATACGCGCTCTCGAAGGTGACCCAATCGCCGGTGCCGGGGTGCTCGAAGCCGAGAGCCACGGCGTGCAGCCACTGGCGTTCTAGGCCGACCTGCGCGGCCAAGGTGGGATCGGCGCCATAGGTCAGATCGCCGACGCACGGATGACGCAGCGCCGAGAAGTGCACGCGGATCTGGTGGGTGCGGCCGGTCTCCAGCTTGATCTCCAGCAGCGAGGCGCGGCGGAAAGCCTCTAGCAGTTCGTAATGCGTGACCGACGGCCGCCCGGAATCCATGACGGCGAAGCGATAGTCATGGCCAGGATGCCGCCCAATCGGCGCGTCGATGGTGCCCACGAGAGGATCGGGCAGGCCCTGCACCAGCGTGTGGTAGGTCTTGTCCACGGTTCGGCTGCGGAAGGCCTGCTTCAGCCGCGAGTAGGCGTATTCACTCTTCGCCACGACCATCAGCCCGGAGGTCCCGACATCGAGCCGGGACACAATCCCCTGCCGCTCCGCCGCACCCGAGGTCGTGATCTGGTAGCCCGCGGCGAGCAGTCCTCCGAGCACATCCGGCCCGTCCCAGCCGACGCTCGGGTGCGCGGCGACGCCAGCCGGCTTATCGACGACGATTAGGTCGTCGTCGGCGTGCACGATCGCCAGATCCGGGATGTCCATGGGTATGACGCGTGGTCCCCCCTGCGGCGCGGGCAAGCTCACCTCGATGAGGTCCCCCGCGCCGACCTTGGCCGATTTCGCGACCGCCTGACCGTTGAGCAGGACGAGGCCCGCACCGGCCAGATCGGCGGCCCGGCTGCGTGAGAGGCCGAGGAGCCGAGCGATGGCGGCGTCGATCCGCTCACCGTCCAAGCCCTCGGGGATGGCGGCGGTCTTGACCTCAGTCATGCTGCGGCGCCGTTCGCCAGGACAGGAGGAGCAGGACGATGGCGGCGATGACGATGGCGATATCGGCGATATTGCCGACGAACCAGCCGAAGTAGTCGATGAAGTCGACGACATGCCCGCGCAGGAAGCCCGGGGTGCGGAAGAAGCGATCCCCCAGATTTCCCAGCGCGCCACCCCCGATCAGTCCGAGGCACCAGGCCACCGGAGAGGTGATGGGACGGGTCCAGACGTAATAGACCAGTCCGGCGACGATGAGCACGGCCACGGCGGTCACAACATATGTCATGCCATCGAGGCTGGAGAAGGCGGCGCCCGGGTTGTGCACGAGGCGCAGCGACAACAGGCTGCCGATCAGCGGTTTCACCTCGCCGGGGGTGAGGGCGTGCAGAGCCCAGATCTTGCTGGCCTGGTCGATGAGCAGCGTCGCCAGGGCGACCCAGAGCACCAGGGGCGGGCGGTGGCGCGTGGGGCTGGTGGTCAGGTCGGAATCGGTCAGCGGCGTTCTTGTTTGGTCTTGCATGGCACACATAGCGTCGCACGGGGAGCGGCTTCAAGCCGAAGCTTGCCGATCGGCTGACCGCAGGACTCGCAGATTCCGTAGGTTCCGTCGTCGATGCGCTCCAGGGCGTGCTGGTCCTGTTCGAGGATCTCGCGGGCGTTATTGGCCAGACTCATCTCTTGTTCGCGTTCCAGGGTCTTGCTGCCCGCGTCGGCCTGGTCGTCACCGGCGCCATCGCCCGACTGGCGCATGAGCGAGGCAACCTCGGCCTCCGCGTCCGCGATCTCGGCCCGCAGGCTGAGCATCTCGGAGACGATGGAATCCCGGATGGCGTTGAGCTCAGAGGTGGTCCAGGCGACAACGCCGACGGCAGTCGCGCCAGCTTTAGAGGCCGCGCCCGCGGCCACCTTGGTGGCCGCCGTCGCGGCACCCGTCACGGAGTCCGCGAGCCGCCGGGCCGATGCCGCGCCGGATGCTGTCCGGGTGGACGACGTCTTCTTGATCGCCGGAGTGCTTGTGGGCTTGACTGCCGGTGCCGCGGCCGGCGTTGCCGCAGCCGACGCCTTCTTTGCCTCCGGTGCGCTGGTCTGCGGTGCCGTCGCGGCTGGCTTTGCTGCCGCGGCTGATTTCGTGGTGGCTTTCCTCGCTGCTGTCCCGGCCTTCGGAGCGGCTTTCGTGGATGTAGCGGGCGTCGCAGCCGATGTCACTCCGGCAGCCTTCTTTGCTGCCGCCCCGGTCTTCGCCGCGTCCTTCGCCGCCGACGTCGCAGTGGCCTTCTTCGCCGGGGCCGTCTTCGTCGTGGCCTTCTTCGCCGCGGTCTTAGCGACCGGCGCCGTCCTCGTGACCGTCGCCTTCTTGGCGCTCGCGGTTATGGCGGTGCTCGCAGCCTTCGTGGCGCTCGCGGTTTTGGTCGCGCTCGCCGTCTTGGTGGTGCTCGCAGCCTTCTTGGCGCTCGCACCTTTGGTCGTGCTCGCAGCCTTCTTCGCGGCGGAGCCCTTCGAAGTGGCGCTCGCCGATGCCCGCGAAGGGCGGCTAGAAGCAGTGCGCGATGTGGGCGTCATGGCCGAAGGCCCCCTTTGGCGTTCGAGTCCGGACCGAGAGATGCACGCCCCGGGGGCGCACACGTGCGAGCCTGACAATAGGGCATCGGGACGGGGCAGGCCTGGGGACCACCCCCTCCCCCCCGTCGAGTTCAGGAAACACGCCGACGGCAACGTGTCAACCTCGGCGTGTTTCCCGAACTCGACGAAGGAGCAAAAGACTCGACGCGGAGTAGGGACGCGAGCCCCGATGCACGCACGGCCACGAAAACACCGAGGGCGCCCGGCGGCACAAGCCGTCGGGCGCCCTCCGCGCGAACCGGTGCCGGGAGGTCAGCGGGTGACTGCCGCCGAGGCCGGCAGAGTCTCCTCGATCGGAACCTCCGCCTCGAGCTTGGCGAGCGCCTCCTCCATATAGGCCCTCAAGCGGCTGCGGTAGGTGTGCTCATAGGAGCGCAGGTCGGTGATCAGCGTCTCCAACTCGGCGCGCTTGCCCTCAAGGTCGCTGAGGATGTCGGCGCGACGATCGTTGGCCTCGGCAACCATCCCGGCAGCCCGCTCCCGGGCGTCCGTGAGCATCGCATCGCGCTGCTGAGTGGCCTCACCGACGACGGAGTCGTGATGGGACTGCGCGGTCGACAACAACTCGTCGTGGCTGCTCTGCGCGGTTGCCAGCAATTCGTCGTGCTGAGCCTGGGCGACCCGCAGCAGTTCGTCGTGCCGCGACTGGCCCTCGGTGATCAACCGCGCGCGCGTGGTCTCCCCCTCGGCGACGTGCTCATCGTGGACCCGCTGGGCCAACGCGATCAGGCCCGAGGCGTCGCCCGCGCGGGGCGCGGAAACATCCGCAACCGGCGCGGCGCCCGCGCTCTCGGCTTCGAGCGCTCGAGAGTTGGCGGTGGCGATGCGCTCCTGCGCGTCGGCCTCGATGCGGTCCGCGTCGGTGTTGATCCGCGTGATCCGCTCCGAAGCGGCCTGCTCGGCCTCGTCCGCGCGGGCATTGGCCGCCTCGATCCGCGATCGGGCCGCCTGCTCAGCATCCTCGGCGCGGGCGTTCGCGTCGGCGACACGCTGGCCTAGCTCGGCCTCTTGGCTGTCACCGGCGGCAGCAGCAGCAGCGATGCGCTGCTCCTCGTCGCGGCGCACCCGCTCCTGCACCTCGGCCAGGGCACGCTCGGCGTCCTGACGCAAGCCGACCTCACGGTCCAGGCGCGCCTGCACCGAGGCATCGGCAACGGGCGCGGGAGCCACGGCAGCGTCAGAGACGCTGCTGCGGCACTCGTCGAGGTCCTTGTTGAGCCGACGCAAGGTCGCCACGATTTCGTCAAGGAAGTCATCGACTTCCCGCTCGTCGTAGCCGCGTCGGAATTGGGTGGTTCCGAAGGTCTTGTTCAGGACATCCTCGGGAGTTAGGGACATCACTTCTCCTGATCTGACCAAGCCGGTCTATTACCCCGGACGGGGAGTACCGGCAAGTCAGTTTAGAGGATGGACATCAGCACCGATATCCCCAGCATCAGGACGAGAAAAGACAGGTCGATCCCGACATTGCCCAGGCGCAGCGGCGGGATGACCCGGCGCAGCGCCTTCAGCGGCGGGTCGGTGGCGGTGTAAATGGCTTCCGCAACCACCAAGACCGGCCCTTTGGGACGCCAGTCGCGCGCGAAAACCTGGACCCACTCAAAGACCAGTCGCCCGATGAGCAGCACGAAATAGAGGAAAAGAGCGGTGCGGAGCACTTCGAGAACGAGGGACATCGTGGCCTTAGGAGTCGCGGACGGTCACGGGGCCAAACGCCCGGCGCCGACCCGCCAGTTCCCGATTCAGCTCTGGTTGAACAGTTCGCGGGCCGGCTCGGTTGGCTCGTCGGTCGCGACCTCAACATGCTCGGGTGAGAGCAGGAAGACTTTGGCGGTGACCCGCTCGATGCTGCCGTGCAGGCCGAAGACCAGACCCGCGGCGAAGTCGACCAGGCGCTTGGCGTCCGCATCGTTCATGTCGGAGAGGTTCATGATCACCGGCACGCCATCACGGAAGGCCTCGCCGATGTTCTTGGCCTCGTTGTAGGTGCGCGGGTGGATCGTCGTGATGCGGCTCAAGGTGGAGCTGCGCTCCTCTCGGGCGACCTGGGTCAAGGTGGCGCGGCGCGGCATGGGCGTGACCTCCGCGGAGCGCTCGAGGCGGGCCTCGGGGCGGTGCTCGGCGCGCGCGGGGGTGGGGCGCTCGACCTCCTCCTCGGCATAGGAGTCGGAGTCGTAGTAGTCGTCGTAACGGTCGTCCTCAGCGAACCCGAGGTAGACCATCGTCTTCTTCAGCGCTCCGGCCATGCCGAAATCCCTCACTCTCGAACTGCCCCAGTGCCGCTCTCGCGAGGCGCGCCACCGGAAAGATGTCGTGTTCGAAGTTAACGAAGTGACGGGCGAGAACCGAGGATTGCCGACCCGACACGCAGGTGTGTCGCCCCGGCGCGCACCGCCGCCTCCAGATCGGAGCTCATTCCGGCCGACAGCATGCTCGCCTCCGGGGCCTGTTCGCGCACCTGCGCGGCGAGCCGGGCGAGGTCGGTGAAGGCGGCATACGGCTCGGCACCGCGCGGCGGAACCCCCATCACCCCCGCGAGCCGCAGCGCCGGCTGCTGGAGTATGCAGTCCACCAAGTCCGCGAGCGCCTCCCGCGGCACGCCACCGCGGGCCGGATCGCCATCGAGACTGATCTGGACCAGCACCGGCAAGGGCGCTGTCCCCGCGCGCTCGCGGCCGGCCGCGAGCGCCCGCGCGAGTTTGGGCCGATCGAGCGAGTGCACGACATCGGCGAGCCGAGCCGCCGCCGCGGCCTTGTTGGTCTGCACCTGGCCGATCAGGTGCAGGCGTATGCCGTCAAAAGCCCCCTCGTCCGCCTTCGCCTGCGCCTCCTGCACCTTGTTCTCGCCGACCTCACGCACCCCCAGCCCCGTCAGCAGGCGGACATCCGAGGCGGGAAAGGTCTTGGTCACGACGATGAGGGAAATCTGCGATGACTCACGCTCCGCCCGCTCGCAGGCCACCGTGATGCGCCGCCATACGGCCTGGAGCCCAGCCTGCAGGTCGGCCTGACGGTCGGCATCCGAGACCTCGCTCATGAGGAGTTAAACCGCAACACGATCAGGCCCGCGTGGCGGCCTGTGCGGCCGTCGCGGCGGTAGGAATACAGATCATCGGACTCGCGGGTACACCCCAAGACCTGCGTGGCCGGCACCCCCAGGGCACGCAACTGGGCCAGGACACCGCGGGCGATATCGACGGCCGGCGTCCCGGTCGCGCTGACGGCATCGGCCTCCGGGACCAACGCCACGACCTCGTCATGCATCTGCTGCGGGACTTCATAACAGGCCCCGCAGACCGCCGGCCCGACCGCGGCATCGATGGCGGTCGCGCCACAGGCGCGCATCGCCGCAACGACGGCGGCCACGGTCCCGGCGACCAGGCCGGGCCGCCCGACATGCGCAGCGCCGATCACGCCGGTGATCTCGTCGGCGAGCAGGACCGGCACGCAGTCGGCGGCGAGGACGGCCAGCCCGAGACCGGGCGTCGTCGTGACGAGCGCATCGGCGACCGGCTCGCGGTCCGGGACCGAGTCGAGGACGGCAACGTCCGCGCCATGCACCTGATGCAGATAGACGACGCGCTCCTCGCCGAGGCCCAAGGCGGCGGCCGCGGTGGCGCGATTGCGCGCCACCGCGGCCGGATTGTCCTCCACGCGCGAGCCCAGGTTGAGCCCGGCGTATGGCGCCCGGCTGGCCCCCGTGCCGCGTCGCGTGAAACAGCGGGTCACCCGGGGGCCGTTCGCCGACCAGGCGAAGGGACCAGCGTCGTCGGGTTGCGGGATTACTTCAACCACTCCGGGACGTCGAGTTCCTCGACGTCGTCGATGACCGGCTGCTTGGGCGGACGGATCGGCTCCGGGGCGGCGGCCGGCGCGGCCGGTGCCGCGACGGGAGCGACCGGGCTGGCGGCGGGCGCCGAGGTCGTGACAGCAGGGGCCGCTGCAGGTGCCGGGGCGGCCGCTGGGGCCGCGACCGCCGGGCGAGCGGTCGCCGCTGGGGTGGCCGCAGCCGGTCGAGCGGCAGCCGGTGCCGGACGAGAGACGATGGTCCCGAGCGCGCGCTCGTCGGCGCGCTTGAGGGGGGTGCCCCCGTCGAAGCCAGCCGCGATGACGGTGACCCGCACCTCGTCGCCGAGGGCGTCATCGATGACCGCACCGAAGATGATGTTGGCGTCGGGGTGCGCCGCTTCCTGCACCAAACGAGCCGCGTCGTTGATCTCGAACAGGCCGAGGTCGCTGCCACCTTGGACCGAGAGCAGCACGCCGTGGGCGCCGTCGATGCTCGCCTCCAGCAGCGGCGAGGAAATCGCCATCTCGGCGGCCTGGACGGCGCGCTCGTCGCCGCGCGAGGAGCCGATACCCATCAGGGCGGAGCCGGCGCCCGACATGACCGACTTGACGTCGGCGAAGTCGAGGTTGATCAGGCCGGGGGTGGTGATCAAGTCGGTAATGCCTTGGACACCGGAGAGCAGCACCTGGTCGGCGCTGCGGAAGGCGTCGAGCATGCTGACATTGCGGTCGCTGATCGAGAGCAGTCGGTCGTTGGGGATGACGATGACGGTGTCGACCTCTTCGCGCAGGGTGCCGATGCCGGTCTCGGCCTGGTTGGCGCGGCGGCGGCCCTCGAAGGTGAAGGGGCGGGTGACGACACCGATCGTCAGGGCGCCGAGGCCCTTGGCGATGCGTGCCACAACCGGCGCGCCACCGGTGCCCGTGCCGCCGCCCTCACCGGCGGTCACGAAGACCATGTCCGCGCCCTTGAGGACCTCTTCGATCTCTTCGGAGTGATCCTCCGCAGCGCGACGGCCAACCTCGGGGTCGGCGCCCGCTCCAAGACCACGGGTCAGGTCGCGACCCACATCGAGCTTGACATCGGCGTCGCTCATCAAGAGCGCTTGGGCATCGGTGTTGATGGCGATGAACTCAACACCCTTAAGGCCCGCCTCGATCATGCGGTTGATGGCGTTGACGCCACCGCCGCCGATGCCGACGACCTTGATGACGGCCAGATAATTCTGGGGAGCAGCCACAGTGAGGGCCTTCCTGATGCTTCGTATTGTCGGATATCCGGGAACGTCGCGAGTCCGGGTCTCTCGCGACCGATCAAGACGCCCTATCCTCGCCAGCAAAGCCTCAACTTTGACTTGACAGTGAGAGTTCATCTCGGATCTGTTCGGAGTCGACGCTATGCGCGAGAGCGGGCTGGTGCAAACGTCCGGCGGGCGTGTCGGGGAAAACTTGCACTGATCCCCCGCCACAGCGCCAAACCTCCGGCGCATTCGTCACACTCGCCTCACGCGTCACAGCCCGCGCGGTGAAACAGATGACTCTCCGGACAGCCAGGCTTAGGGAAGCGCTGATCTTTAGGACTGTGCGGCCTGGTGGCTGGCTCGGCCGGGCGGGTCGGGAAATGATGAGGTCGTGGACAGTGAGCAGCTCTCCTTCACCGACGTCGAGTACGGCAACCGGCGGCGGGTTTCGCGCCGGGAGAAGT
>JAIUPO010000041.1 GCA_020160805.1 Actinomycetota bacterium
ATCGCGGGTCTTGGTCAACTACGGTGAGCATGAGCGCACCTTCCCGAACCAGCGCGCCAACGCCGGTCCTGATCAGAACTACTAGGACTTCAGATCTTCCTCGGGAAGGTGCGCTCCCTCACGCCACCCCGCCGAAGGCCATCCACAGGTTCTGATCATTGCTCCGACGTTATGGGGTGGGGTGCTGCTCGGCCGACGGTCAGAGGCAGCGATGGGATGCTGTGGGGCGTGGATCACGCTGAGCTCACCCGCACAATCGACGCGACCTGCCGGCTGACCGGAGAGTTCGCGCTCCGTTCCGGTCAGCACGCCACCGAGTACTTCGACAAGTACCGCTTCGAGGCCGACCCGGTGCTTCTGCGCGCGGTGGCGGAGCACATGGTGCCCCTCGTTCCCGACGAGACGGATCTGCTCGGCGGTCTGGAGCTGGGCGGCATACCCATCGTCACGATGCTGAGCAGCCTGACGGGCATCCCCGCTGTCTTCATCCGCAAGGAGGCCAAGACGTACGGCACCTGCCGCCTCGCCGAGGGCGCGGAGGTTGCAGGTCGCCGCGTCACCCTGGTCGAGGACGTGCTGACGACCGGCGGCGCGGTGCGGGACGCAACCACGGCTCTGCGCGACCTGGGCGCAACAGTCGACGTCGTGCTCTGCGCGATCGACCGCAGCGGGCAGCCAAGCGGACCCGTAGGCGACATCGGCCTCCAGACACGCCCGGTCCTTACCAAGGCCGATCTCGACACCGTGCGGGCCATCGTCGCATCCAGGAGCGAGTGACGTATGCCGCTGACGAACCCCTGGCTTGCCGGTCCGTCCCCTGATCGGGAGCTTCCCCGAGACGTGCTCGAGGAGCGAATCCTCAACCTACTCTCGGCCCACAACACGGCGGTCATCGCCACGGTCAGCGCCGACGGCAGTCCCGTCGCGACACCGGTGCGGTACTTCAGCCTCGGTTTCGAGATCTTCTACACCAGCTGGAACGACTCCGTGAAATCGGGCAATCTTCGCCGCGATCCTCGAGTGTCGGCGGGCATCGTCGCCCCGCTGGTCGGGCAGGCCAGCAGCCGTGGCGCCCAGCTCTTCGGCACCGCACGAACCCTCGAGCGAGACGACCCCGACGCCGACCGCTACTGGGAAGCCGTGCGCTGGCAGGCAGACCACGTCGAACGCGGTCGCTCGATCGACGATCCACCCACCGATCCGCTCACCGTGATCACCCCGACCCGCATCCTCTACACCGAGCACTGGCTGCGACGAGATGGATACCGGCCCCGGCAGGTCTGGCGAAGAGCCTGACGCCGAGAGGCGAGGTGCGGCTTCGACTCTTGCACGACGTGCCGCAATCGATGGGATCGTGCAAAGTAGCCCGCGCGCGTGTGCAGTCCTCGCTGCATCTCGAAAACGACTCGAAGCATTATGGGAGTTCACCTGGGGGGCAAGGGTGCCGGCAGCGTAGCGCGCGCGTACCACTGGTCACTCTGGCCACACGGGGCAGCTGACGATACCCTCGCGGTATGGCGGACCGGAGTGGCATCGAGTGGACGGAGGCAACCTGGAACCCCGTCACCGGCTGCGACCGTGTGTCGCCTGGCTGTGATCATTGCTACGCGTTGGTCCTCGCCAAGAGACTCAAGGCGATGGGTGCCGCGAAGTACCAGAAGGACGGGGACCCCAGGACCTCTGGCCCAGGCTTTGGCGTCACCGTGCACCCATCTGCACTCGATGTGCCTCGCCGCTGGAAGGGCCCCCGCCTCATCTTCGTCAACTCGATGAGTGACCTCTTCCACGCCAGGGTTCCCGTCGAATTCGTTCGCTCAGTCCTGGACGTGATGCGCGATACCCCCCGACACACGTATCAGGTGCTCACCAAGCGCCCCAGGCGTGCCCGGCTCCTCACCGAACGGCACGGTCTGGAGTGGCCGCCCAATGTGTGGCTTGGGGTGTCCGTCGAGACGGCGGAGTACTTCGCCAGGATCGACGATCTGCGGGGAGTGCCGGCAGCGATCCGGTTCCTCTCGTGCGAGCCACTGCTCGGTTCCCTCGATGGCATCAACTTGGAGGGAATCGGGTGGGTGATCGCTGGTGGAGAGTCCGGCCCGGGATATCGGCCGATTGAACTCGCCTGGGCAAGAACCATTCGCGATGCGTGCGTCGAAGCCGAGGTTCCCTTCTTCTTCAAGCAGTGGGGTGGGCGCACTCCGAAGGAATTGGGCCGTGCCCTGGATGGACAGCTATGGAGCGAGATGCCGGCTGCTTCCAGCTTCGGCTGATCAGATCTCGTCCACGGGCAACCGCCACGGTGGCACCGGCTCGTCGAGACGCAAGAGTTGAGTTTGCTCCTCGCTGCCGCTGTTCCCAGAGATCAACTGATCGTCGATGCCGGGGAAGGCTTCCCCGGCCGTCTTCCGATCGGCGCGACCGAGAGCTCTGCGTGTTCTTGTCGCAGCCATGAGTTGCTGCTGAGCCTCCTCAGCCCCGGCGAGAACGTTCTGCATGATGTGCTCCCCAACGTCATGGTTGGTCGCGAAGATCATCGTGTATAGGCCGTGACCCTCGGGGCGAGCCATCTTCAGCGGGAGTGTTCGGCCGTAGCCTAAGACCGACTGAAGTCGCCAGCGCATGAGATTGACGAGCTCGTCCTTCGCTTCTGCGGCAGTTAGCATCCCCTGATCTCGGCCGACAACGATCTCGCGCCACTGGTCGGTCCCGTACATACGGTCAACACGCTCTGCGTAACTGGCTCGGCTCTGAGGAGAGGACGAGGCAAGGCCGCGCGGAAGAAGGCTGTCGCCGAAGTAGAGCCACAGTTCCGTGCGCCAGCCCTGGCGGCTCTCCCTGTAGTCGGCGAGGTACCGAAGGGTCTCCCAGTGGATTTCCGCGCTGAACTGATCAATGAAGGCGAACGCGGGTGTTCGACGCCATCCGGCGTCGCGTTGCGCTAACTCCGTCAAGCGTGCAGGTATGACAGTGTTGCAGTCACCTGTTAGGACTTCGAGATCGCGCTCTGGGAACTTCCCCTTGAGGTTGCTCTCGAGTCCACTCGCCTTGGCTGGGTGCAGTTCGCAGAGCAGCAGCTTGCTAAACGACGGCGTGGTTTGCAGTGCTCTGAGCGCAGACCCTGACACCTCCAGACCTGTTGTGCGCGAGATGTTTTCGGCAGCGCCAGCAAAGAGGTCCAGGTACAGCGTGCGGGGAGCTTTGCCTAGGCAGGCCACGTTGAAGGCGTGGAGGTACTTGCTCAGGGCATCGAGCTTGATCTCGGTCCACGGACCCCAAGAGCGGCGGAGTCCCCCTCTGGCTCTTACAGATTCCCGGGGCGACGGGGTTACCGGAAGACCTGACCGCCGGATTTGAGCGCCTCCCAGGAAGTCGCGGCACCGCATACGGACTCAGAGGCCAGCAGGTAGGCCCAGGTCTCGTGGACCTCGTCGGAGCCGTTGACGGTCTTGACCCAGGCTGCGGCGGCGTCGCGTTTGGCGATCACGACGGGTGAGGTCATCTCGGAGTCGCGTTTGCCTTCCACAATCCAGTGCACCCCCGCGTCGTCTATGACGATGAAATCGGGTTCGTACTGCCGCTGCACCGCCCCAGACAAATACGTGATCCGCAGCGGCACGGTCTCATCCACCCGCACCCAGGCGCGAACGGGCCCCGCCTTCTCAAACAAGTCGGCCAGCACGAACTCCGTCGAATACGCATCGAACGCGTTGACCTCATACACCGCCTTGGCATAGCCGTCATACGGATAGCCGCGCACGAACTCCCGCGACGAGGTCACCACCTGGCGATCGGCGGCGGGGCGGGTCTCGTAACGCTCCGACGGATCAGGCCACCGGACCGGCCGTACCTCGCGCACTTCGCGCGCCGGCGACGATGTCTGTTTGGCCGCGATCCATTCCGTGAGCCGCGCGGTGGCGAGCCGGCCGTGCTCGGGCCGCCATGGCGTCGACTCGGTCACCCCGGCGCCCGCCAAGAAGGCCCGGGCAACACTCACCGCCGCATTCAGCTCGGACACCGACGCCTCGACAGCATTTGTGCGGATCAGGCGCCCGACAAGATCGTTCTCAATCGAGTCGAATGGCATCACCGTCTGCGTGGCGATCACCTGCTGGACCTCGTCACGGATCACCACATGCGCGGCACCGGATGCATCGCGCTCGGCGTCGATCGCCTTCCGGGTCAGGGTGGGCGCGTTGTCCTCCGCGAAGGTGCGTCCCAACGCTTCAACGGAGTCGAGGTTGATCGACGCCAGCGTGAACCGGTCGCGCTCCCAGCGCGTCACGACCGACGGCAGGAAGAGCGGGATCTTCACCCCGCCCGGCGTCCGAGGGGTCAGCGGCCGGCGCAGGGTGTCGGTCGCAGCGGTGCCCGCGCTCACTCGGGCGTCCAGGGTCGAGACCATCAGGCCGGTATGCCGTGTGCCCGCGCCGGGGGCCGCGGCATACGCCTCGTCCGCGAACTCGAAAAGGCTGCTCTGGTTCGGGTCTGTCGCGGCGGGTCCGGGCAGGTCGATCTCGACCGTGCCCGACTCCGGGAAGGTGAAGTCGGCCGGTAGTTCGCCTTGCTCGCCCACGCCAACCCCAGGCGCGAACCGCCCCGTGACCGGATTGACCAGCACCGAGGCCTCATCGACGCGGTCCCCCAGCGTCTGCTCGAGGAGCGACTTGGCCTGCTTGAGCAGGGTCGCGAAGGATCGGTGCGAGAGGACTTCGACGGTGTCGAGCATGGGGTTGCCGGTCCGCTGCCCGAACGGCAGGCGCAGCCCGCGACCGAGAATCTGCTCGGTCAGCAGGTTGGACTCCATCGAGCGCACCGAGGCGATGACGTAGATGTTCTTGACGTCCCACCCCTCCTTGAGCATCGACACCGACACCACCGCCCGCACCGGCGACTCCGGATCTTCCAGCCGATCCAGCAACGCCAGAGTCGCGTCCGGCTCCTCAGACGTCACGAGCAACACCTGCTCTGCCGAGCCGAGCATGTCCGACCCGACAAGCATGTCGCGATACTCCGTCGCCTCGTCGATCGTGGAGGCGACGAGGAACATCACCGGTTCGGCGAATTTCCGCCCCCGAAGCTGGCCGCAGTATGCCCGCATCGCCTCGCGCTTGGCGTCCAACAGGGTTAGCCCGTCCGCCAGTTGGGTGCGCACGTCATGGATGCCGTCCTGCCGAGTCACGAGCACGGGGATCTTCACCCAGCCATCGGCGATCGCGTCAGCCAGCGGATACCGATAGACAACCATCGACTCCGAGGCCGTATGTGGGGTGGCGGTCAACCCGATCGTCGCCAACGGCTTCAGTTCGGTGATCGCCGCCTCGAACTTCTTCGCCGACCCGGAGTAGTAAACGTGGTGCTCGTCCGCGATGACGACCAGGTCATCGGCCAACTCCAGATAGGTCCGCACGGCGGTCCCCAGCGTCTCGTGCGGCTGGAATGCGCGCCGCCGGTCCTCCTTGTTGGGCCGCAGCAGCGACTGCACGGTGAAGACGAAGACCTTGAACCGATCGTCGTCGGCCAGGGCTGCACCGACCTCACCGCGCTCGACGGTGTCGAGGGTGATGACCATCGGCCGGGACTGCATGCCGCGCAGGTACTTCGGGTGCCCCGGAGTGAGGTTGTCGATCGTCTTGCGCTGGATGGTCGAGCCCGGCGTGACGATGAGGACGTTGCGCACCCCCGACTCGTAGAGGTAGTCGAGCAGCCCGCCGGCGATGTACGTCTTCCCGACGCCAGTGGCCAGGTCGGCGATGAACTCGGCGCCCGGCTCGGCCGCGTCCAACGCCTTCGCGAGAGCGTCGAGTGCCTGCTGGTTCGGCTCGCGCAGGTCGAGGTTGTAGCTGACCTGCTCGACCAGGGCCGGGTCGTAGTCGATCGTCACGAGCCCGATCCTTCCGTCTCATTCGAGGTATGCCGCGGGCTCGCCTCGGTGCGGCGCCGCATCCTGCGCGCCCCGCTCGTCAGCAAATCACGGGGAGCCTTGCGGATTCGCGACCCCGGACTGATGTCCGTGAGAGTCGACTCCGCTTCTGGCAGAACGGACTTCGCGACGATCGTCACCCGCTCCTTCTCACCCAACGCCCCGACGATGAGGCGGACTTCCTCCGGACCGACGGCACCATCGACCACGGCGAGCCGCATCCGGCCACGGACCCCGCACAGCGGTGCCGCTTCTTTCTGGAACTCGAATCCGAGCTGCCCGGCGACGGCCCGAGCGAAGCGACCGTTCGTCGCCCACCCCGCCAGGAGGATGCCGAAGGTCGTGTCCTCATACATCGACGGCCCGACCGTCACGGTGCGGAAGCCTCCGCCACCCTCCCAGCCGACCGACTTCGTGATCCCACCCGGGTCCTCGCCGGCCACCACCTTGGTGAGACGCGGCAATGTGAACTGCTCGACCGTCGACGGAGAAAGTTCCACAGTGACCCACCGGCGCCCCATCTTGTGCGCAACGGCCGCCGTGGTGCCGGAGCCCGCGAAGCAGTCGATGACCGCATCACCCTGTTGGGTGGCGATCCTCAAGACCCGCTCCATGAACCGTTCCGGTTTGGGCGTAGCGAAGCTGCTAACTCCGGCGAAGATGGCTCGCATCTCGTTCTTGGAGGTCCGGTTGCTACCCACGTCTTCCTTGGACCAAATCGTCCGAGGCACCAGGTCGGCAACTTCGGAGAGGTATCGCTTGATGCTCGGACGAGCGTTGCCGGTTGGTCCCCACCAGACCCGTCCCTCGCTATCGAGGGCGTCGAGTTTCTCTTCGGATATCCGCCAGAATCTGCCGGGAGGAGGTGTGAACACTCGGCCAGTGGGCCCCGTCTTTTCGTATAGCCCTTTGGAGTATGGCTTGTTCGCGTAAGGATCGCCCGGAAGCCAAGGGCCGCGGGGGTCGTCATCCGGATTGGTATAGATCGAGTCTGAGTCGGCCGTGCGAGGGAGCCGATTTGGCGACCAGTTCCCATCCCGCGAGTACACGAGCACGTAGTCGTGGTCAGAACTGAACTGGCGTGCAGAGTTTCGTGGGGAGTCTGCCTTCTCCCAGATCACCGTCGTGACGAAGTTGGCTGGCCCAAAGACTTCGTCCATGAGGAGCCGCATTCGGTGTTGCTCGGCATCGTCGAGGTGCACCCAGACCGAGCCGTCAGGCGAGAGGAGATCCCTTATCAGGAGGAGCCGCTCGCGCATGAACGACAGCCAGGTCGAGTGCTCCATCCAGTCGTCGTAGTGCTCGAACGCCTGCCCCGTATTGAACGGCGGGTCGATGTAGACGAGCTTGACCTTGCCCCGGTAGATGGCGCGGTACTCGGGCACCTCGCACAGGATGCGGAGCACGTCGAGGGAGTCGCCGGTGAAGAGGAGGTTCGCGGCATACGGAACCTCCGGCACCTCACCGACCGAGCCGACGAAGTCGGCGAGCCGGACCTCGGAGGCGGCCGGGTGGTCGCGCTCGACCCACACGGGCTTGCCAGCATCGTCTTTCGGGAGGAGCAGAAACTTTTCCTTGCCCGGCCATACGAGCTCCAGCCGTGGGGTGTTCACGAGCGCTTCCTCCGGGACTTGGGTTCCGGCACAACTAGTTCTGGCATCACACGTTTCATGAACAGATCGAAGTGCGGGACGGTGAAGGCGGCATACCCGTGCTCTGGCGTGAACAGCAAGCCCATGCTGATGAGTTCGGCCCGAACGGGGGCGATCTGTGAGGACGTCCGGCCCAGCCGTGCGGCCACGTCGGCGGCCTTCTGTGGCGCAGGTCCCAGCTCAGCCATCGCGCGTAGGTAGGCCCGCTGAAGTTCCGTGGCGCGATCCAGGCGCACCCGGAAAAAGGAAGAATCCAGCTTCGACTCGTAGATCGGCAAGGCTGCTTCGACGTCGGCTTCGGTGATGCGGTTGTTCTCGGCAACGGCCCACACGGCATACCCCAGCTCCTGGATGAAGTAGGGATAACCGCCAGTGACCATCGCTGCCCGCTCCAGAGCCCCGCCGGTGAAGGACACCGACTCTTGGGCTGCCGGCTCCGACAACGCGGCCTTGGCCTGCGCCGGGTCGAGATTGCCGATGATGGGGAAGCGGAACAGCCGCTCGGCGTAGGACTTCGCGTCGCCGGCAAGCTCAGCGATCTGCGGGAGCCCGGCGCCGACCAGGGTGACAGGGAGCTTGCGTTGGACCAGCTTGTGAATGGCCTGGATGAGGGAGTCAAGTTGCCGAGCGGACAGAAACTGCACCTCATCGACCAGGAGGACGACACCCCTGCCGGCATCCTGGGCGGCCTCGCCCAAGGCAACAAGGACATCGGTGAGATCAAGCGCGAGATCGCCATGATCGGCCAGCCCCTCGGCTGCCTCGATGTCCAAGCCGGCGCTGAGCCCCCCCATCGGGTCGAGGTGCAGGGTGAACGCCTTGAGCACGGCTGCGGCGTGACTCATCCGATGGCTCCACTTGGCTTTCGGAGAGATCTGGAAGAGAGCCGTCCGCAAGCGTGCGGCGATGTCGCGGCGAAACTGGTCGTCGTCATGCTTGGAGATTTCGAGTTCCACGACAACCCAGTTCGACTCTAGGGCGACCAGGCGAAAGCGGCCTAGCAGGACGGTCTTCCCCACTCCCCGCAGACCGCTGATGATCATCGATTGCTCGGTCCGTCCACGGGCTATCCGTTTCAGCAGCAGGTCGAAACTGGCAAGCTGATCGTCACGTCCGATCAACACCTGCGGTTCGGCGCCGGCGTTCGGGGTGTAGGGGTTGAGGACGGGATCCACGCGGCAAATTTACAAGAGTTATCCAGGTTTATCGAGACCTAAAAAACTCAGGTAACCCTTGTAAGGGTGCGGATAGGCGGGAGCTATTCAGGGCGGACGAGCACGTCGAGCAGCTCGCGATTGAGGAAGACCAGGTCTCGGCCAATCTTCATACTCCTGAGGATCCCGGCCTCGGTCAGCGCGTGGAGCCAGATGGATGCGGTTTGCCGCGAGACATCGCAGCGCTTGGTCACCGTGCTGATCCGGGTGTATGGCTGCTCGAAAAGCACGTCCAGGAAGCGCCCGTCTCGCCCGCCCGTTGTCGCCTCGCGAGCGCGCTCGGCGAGCTGCTGCTGGCACGTCTGGATTGCGGTGATCTTGCGGAGCGTGGACTCGGCTGACTCGCGCACCACGTCGAGCAGGTAGACCGTCCATTCGTGCCAGGCCTGCTCTTCGGTCACCGCGCGCAGCAGCCGGTAGTAGTCGCCCTTGCGCGCGATGATCCCGCGCGAGAGGTAGAGGATGGGCTGATCGAGCAGCCCTGCGTCGATGAGCATCAGGATGTTGAGCACTCGACCGGTGCGGCCGTTGCCGTCATGGAATGGGTGTATGGCCTCGAACTGATAGTGCGCGACGGCCATCCGGACCAGGGGGTCAAGGTCGTCGTCCGCGTGGATGAAGCGCTCCCAGGCCGCGAGCTTGTCGAGGATGAGGTCGCGGCCTTCGGGGGGTGCATAGATGATGCTGTGGGTAACGGGGTTGGCGATACGCGTCCCCGGGACAGCGCGCACCGACATCTCTCGGCCGTGCAGGGCCGAGCAAATCTCGGACGCTGTGGCAGCGGTCAGGGGCCGGTGCTTGATCGACTCGACACCGACGAACAGGGCTTGTCGGTAGCGGTAGGCCTCCTTGGTCGCCTGATTGCCATCGCCGAGCTCGGCGTGCCGAAACAGGTCGTCGCTGGTGGTGACGATGTTCTCGATCTCCGAACTCGCCTGCGCTTCGAGCAACGAGAGGCTGCTGAGCAGTACGCCTGGGTTCGGCAGCAGGCGAGTGGCCTGCGTCAACGTCGCGAGCGCTGCCCGAGCCTCGATGGTCGCCTTGAGGACCCGCTTAGGTTCGAGGTCGAGACCCTGGGGTGGCACTGGTGGAAGGTCGTTGTAGGGAACCTCGGGAATGTGGCTCATATGTCAGCTCCCTCGACATTTCGACCTAATGCGTTAAAGATCGAAGGAAAACCTAACACGTATGCCATTCAGTCCGGTATGCCGCCACGGCCCCGGCATCGGCTGGGTCACCGTGGCCGACCCCGCGGGAAACCAGTTCTCCGTTCTGCGCTCCGAGGAAGAGCGCCGCGCGACGTCCTGATCTGCCGCCCTGCGTTATTTGGGTGAGGATGTCTCCATGGGTGTGAGACTCGCTGGGCGCGAGGGAAGTCCAGATCAACGTCGACGGGCACGATGAGGGCGAGCGACGCTTCTACGAGAGTCACGGCTTCACGAATCTGGAATCGGACGGCAGCGAGCGGATGCTCTGCTACCTCAGGGAACTCTGAGCGAGGGCGCTTTGGGTGACGGCAGCGCGGAGCCTCGTCACGGCATACCCATCAACCGAGAGGAGCGCACGGTGACGCGCATCATCCCGATCAAGACCGGCACGATCCGGATCCGGCCGCACCACCGCGCCGGTGACAAGACCAAAGCGTTGTGGCGCAGGCGCCTGGACATCCTCACCGACCGCGACTGGACCGAACCGCTTCCGATCTACACCTACCTCATCGAGCACGACGAGGGACTCATCCTCCTCGACTGTGGTGAGACCGCACGCGCGGGCTTCTTCCCGTGGTGGCACCCGTTCTTCCGGTTCAACGTCGATCTCAACATCGAGCCCGGAGACGAGATCGGACCGCAGCTACGGGCCCGCGGCATCGACCCTAGGCGGGACCTCAAGGCCCTCGTACTCTCGCACCTGCACCACGACCACGCCGACGGCCTCGAACACTTCCGTGGCACCGAGATCGTCGTGTCGGACGAGAACTACCGGGCCTCGCAAGGACTCGCCGGGACGATCAGGGGCGCCGTGCCCGGTCAGTGGCCGTCGTGGTTTGACCCCATCCGCAAGCAGTTCGACGGCCCGGCGGTCGCTGGGTTCGAGGGCAGCATCCCCCTCACCGACGACGGAAGTGTCCTCGCCGTGCCGACCCCGGGGCACATGGCAGGGCACCTCTCCGTCGTGGTGCGCACGCCCGATGTCACCTGGTTCCTCGCCGGCGACGCGACCTACGATCAGGACCTGCTGCTGCGTCGGGTCGTCGACGGGCCCGCCGAAGACGTCACCGTTTCGCTGGCCACCATGGACCGAATCGCTGGCTTGGCCGCCCAGGAACCTACCGTGCTGCTGCCCGCACACGACCCCGATGCAGAGCGTCGCCTTGACGACCGCGCGGTCCTGACTCCTGCTGCGGCGGAGTAGGAGACGGTGCGCGACGTGTGGCCGGTCATCCGGTGGCGTGCGTGTAGCGGCGAGCGACTGGACACTGCTCAGCGGGCACGCGACGAGATACGTCAGACGTGGGTGAGGAATTCCTCGACCCGCGCTTGGAGCAGCGCTGCGGCCGCGGCGTCGTAGTCCTTGAGCGTCCGGTCCGCGAAGAGGTGCCGTTCGCCGGGGTAGACGAAGAGCTCAGCGTTCTGTGTCGACTGCACGAGCTCCCGGGCCGCAGGCAGGTCTTCCTCGAAGAACTCATCCCCTTCCATGCCGTGGATCTGTACCGGAACCCCGTCGGGCCAGGCGTCCCCGAACTCGGACACGGGCAGGCAGGAGAACAGCAGGAGAGCCCCGCGCGCGCTCGGCGTCGTCTGGGCCAGGCGCTGCGCGATGGTGACACCGAAGGACATTCCCGCGTACACCACGCCGTCGCCCAGGTCCTCGGCCGCCACGAGCCCGCGAGCAAGGATGGCGTCTAAACCGGCCTCCTTGGCGAAGGCGAAGCCTTCCTCGACGGTGTCGAAGACGTGCCCGTCGAAGAGGTCAGGCGTGTGCACCACGTGCCCGGCACGGCGCAGGTCGTCGGCGAAGGCGCGAACGCCGTCGGTCAGGCCCTGAATGTGGTGGTAGAGCAGGACGTCGGCCATGTCAGGTCTCCTTGAGCGGGCGATCGGTGAATGATCGAACTTTCTGGAACATTCGATTACGATAGTCTGATCAGCCGTGACGGACAACCCGCCGGACTACGACCTCGACGACCGCATAGCCCTGACGACGGCTGCCCAGGTGCGAGCACTCGGCCACCCGTTGCGCGCGGCGATCCTGCAGCTTCTCCACGAGCGAGCCGCCACCGTGAGTGAGCTTGCTGCCGCCCTGAAACGGCCCAAGAGCACGGTCGCGCACCACGTCGACGTCCTCGCGCGCAACGGCCTGTTGCAGGTCGTGCGCACGCGGCGGGTCAGGGCCATCGAGGAGCGGTTCTACGGCCGTACTGCTCGGTTGTTCTACGTCGCACCAGACCGCATGACCACCGCAGAGGAGATGCCTCGCGACTTCAACGACTTCGTCGTCGCTGCTGGCGAGTCGGCCGCGGCATACGAGGAGGGCACGCTCTGGGGTTTCATCCGGCACGCCCGCCTCTCCGAGGACCAGGCGTCTCACTTCTGGGACCGGATGACAGCCCTCGTCGAGGAGTTCGACCGGCTACCGCGATCGGGCGAGACCATGTACGGCTTCGCGGTCGGCATCTACCCCACCCACTACCCCTTCCTGCCGCCAGCCGAGCGTGTCGAGTGACGTGGCTCAGCCGATCCTGTCAGGTCCCTCGTCAGCCCCGCCGCGCCCCCAGCCAGAGTGATACGCCCGAGGCCAGGAGCAGGGCGACGCGCACGTGGTTCATCCGCGTCCACTCCCCGAGGTAGGTCTGCCAGTACGCGGCGGCCTCCGGGGTGCCAGGAGCCAACGTCGCGAGCTGGTTGTTGCGGGGCACTTGGTATGCCGCGGTGACGGCGAAGGCGACCACCGACAGCGCGGCCCCGGCCAGCAGCAGGCGCCGATCGCCGGGCAACCGGTCGGCCAGGGCCAGGCCGCCGACCAGCTGCGGGTGTGAGCTCGAAGCGCCCTTCGTCGTGCAGGTCGAGGACCGGGCTGCCGTGAGCGTGGTCCCGCCCGTGCGGGGTGCGCTGCTGATCCGCCTACCCGACCTGCCCGGGGCCGGGGTGCACCCGGGCGAGGTGGCGGTGGTCCCCCAGCTCACGGCATACAGCGTGCGGCCCATCGACGGCGCCGGCGACAGCCGTGCCGTTCGGATCCTGCCGGGCGGGCACTGCGCCGACGAGCACGGCAACGACCTCTCCGCGCAGATGTGGCTGGACACGCGGGTCTGGGGGACCCGGCTCGGCGGGTCGCACGCGCCGGCTGGCATGCCCAGCGCGACCCGATGATCGGGCCGGTGCTCGACCTCATGCACGGGCGGCCCGCCGAGCCATGGACGGTCGGGGCGCTGGCGGACCGGGTCGGCTGGTCCAGAGCGACCGTGGCGCGGCGGTTCACCGAGCTCGTCGGGCTACCGCCGATGGCCTACCTGACACGATGGCGAATGATGCTCGCCGCGGACCTGCTGTGTCGAACGACCCGCAGTGGCGCGCAGGTGGGGCGGGAGGTCGGCTACGACAACGCGTTCGCCTTCTCGACGGCCTTCAAGCGGCAGCACGGGGTGGCCCCGCAGTCCTTCCGGGCGCGAGACTCGCGAAATCGCTGACCGGTTGACGCGGGTGGGCGCTTCGAACGCCTCCTGTGTCAGACAAGTCAGACGATGAATGTGCCTGCGTCTGGACTGTTCTCCCGGCCCTCATGACCGATTCGCCACTGAATATCGTCACTAAGAGACATGGTTTGCAATTTTGCAGTTTGCAGTCGTTCTGCAAACGACATTGCAAACGAAGGCGTGGCGGTGCGCGAAGCCGGTGGTTGTCGCAGGTCTTGATGCGGGCAACTGGCTCGCAGATTGCCTTTGCGATCCCAAGGGGCCACAATTGTGGCCATGAGCATTGCATCTCTACGTGAGGTCCGCGACCACTTCAGCGACGTGGTCGACCGCGTCCAACGTGAGCACGATCGAGTCACCGTGACGCGCAACGGCAAGGCCGCTGCGGTGATCTTGAGTCCGGACGACCTCGAGCAGTTGGAGGAGACCCTCGCGGTGCTTAGCGATCCCGAGGCGCTGGCCGACATCCGGGAGGCTGACGCGGCATACCTTGCGGGCAATGTCGTTCGAGGGGTCGAGGCAGCCCGAGCGCTCCGTCCGTGACGCCCTACGAACTCGTCCTGACCCCACCCGCCATTAGGGCGATTCAGGGCAACCTCCCAGAGCCTGTCGCAGCTGCCGTCATCGAGTTCGTGACAGGAGCGCTGATCGAGAACCCGCAGCGCGTCGGCAAGCCGCTGCGCGGAGACCTCGCGGGAATCCGCTCCGCAAGACGAGGAACCTATCGCATCCTTTACCGGATCAACGACGAATCCCAAGAGGTGGTGGTGCTCCACATCGAGCACCGGCGTGACGCCTACGGCAGGCGCTGACAGGTCGCCCCGAGCACATTCGACATTTCCCGTTACGCCTGCGCGACGCGGTCGGCCGCGACGGGATTGATCAAGGGCCTGACTCCGGCTGCCTCGAACGGTGCCACGTCGCGGGTGGTGCGGGCTGCCCAGTGCGCGGCGGCTCACCAACTGTCGATCTGGGACGCGATGATGATCGAGAGTGTGCCCCTTGCCGGCTGCCAGACTCTGTGGGGTCAAGTCCGTTGGGGTGGTGTACGAGGTTGATCCCTCGGTTGGGCGTGTCGCTCAGGCTGTGAGGGCCTGGAGCTCGGGCTCGGTCACCTCCTCGGGGGTGGTGTCGACGGCTTGGGCACGGGCCAGGACCTCGAGCCCGAGGTAGCGGCGGCCCTCGGCCCATTCGTCGTGCTGCTCGGCCAGGACCGCGCCGACGAGGCGGATGATGCTGGACCGGTCGGGGAAGATGCCGACGACGTCGGTGCGTCGGCGGATCTCCCGGTTGAGTCTCTC
>JAIUPO010000042.1 GCA_020160805.1 Actinomycetota bacterium
GGGCAACGGGTTCGGTTCTCCTCAGCGATCCTGCCGGCCTGGGCGCGTAAGTCCCCACAGGTGGCGGAGGTGCTGCCACGGGACTGCTGCACGGATAGGTGACATGTTGGGTTAGGCCGCCTGTGTGGCGGTTTCGGTCATGGTGGTCTCGAACTCGATGGGCGTCAACTTCCCGAGCCGGATTTGCCGGCGCCGGCGGTGGTAGGTGCGTTCGGTCCAGTGACGATCGCGATGCGTAGCTGGTCGCGGGTGCGCCAGCGCTGCCGGTCGAGGACGTTCTTCTCCAGGAGGGCGAACCAGCTCTCCATGGCAGCATTGTCAGCGCTCGAGACGACCTGTCCCATGGATCCGACGAGGCCGTGCCGGGTCAACGCACGCAGGTATTTCCTGGCGCGGAACTGGCTGCCGCGGTCGGAGTGCACAATGCAGCCGGCGACCTCCTGGCCGGCGGCGGCCCGGTTGGCGACCGCGTTCTCCAGCGCTTGCACGGCCAGCCTGGCCTGCATCCGCGCACCGATCGAGTAGCCGACGATCCGCCCGGACCAGACGTCCTTGACCGCGCACAGATACAGCTTGCCCTCCTCGGTCCACTGTTCGGTGATATCGGTCAACCACACCTGATTCGGACCCGGCGCGGTGAACTGACGCTTGACCAGATCGTCATGAGCCGGCGGGCCGGGACGACCAGTCTTGCCGCGCTTGGTGCCGAACACGCTCCACCAGCCGTTCTCCGAGCACACGCGCCACGCGGTCCGGTCACACATCTGCTGCCCGGCGTCGCGGGCCTCATCGGCCAGCAACCGGTACCCGAACTCCGGGTCATCCTCGTGAGCGAGGAAGAGCGCGTGCGCCCGATGCGCCGCCGCCCATTCAGCGTCGGTCACCGGATCCGTCAGCCACCGGTAGTACGGCTGTCGAGCGATCTTGAGCACCCGGCACGACCGCCGCCACAGGCACCCTGATCGGGGCGTCCTGCGCGGCCAGCTCACGGACGAGCGGGTACATCATTTTGGGGGCAGGTTCGCCCGCGACAGATACGCCGCAGCCCGACGCAGCACCTCGTTCTCCTGTTCTAGCAACCGGATCCGGCGTTTGGCATCCCGCAGCTCACCCAGCTCTTCTCGACCCGGGCCCGGCTTGACACCGGCGTCCCGGTCCGCCTGCGTCATCCAGTTCGTCAGACACGACTCCGAGATCCCGAAATCCTTCGCGACCTGCTTGACCGTCACCCCCTCCTCCCGCTGCTGAGCCACCCGCACGACATCGTCACGGAACTCCTTCGGATACGCCTTCGGCATGATGAACATCCTTCCCTGTGACACCCCACGGCACCACAGATCAGATGTCACCTATCCGTGCAGCAGTCCCGTCGAACTGGGCGTGGACGGCCGGGGCGTCGGGTTGGTCGTACACGCTGTGCAGCATCGCCTTCACGGCCGGCCACATGTTCTTGGGGCAGATGCTCATGAGATTCGCGGCGTAGTGGGTGCGGCAGCGTTGCCAGGAGGCGCCGGGCAGGTTGGCTGCGATGGCCTCGACCAGCCCGGCGTGGGCGTCGGAGGTGACCAGGGCGACCCCGGACAGGCCGCGGGCGACCAGGTCGGCGAAGAACTCGTTCCACGCCGCACCCGTTTCGGACGTCGCGACCCGCAGGCCCAGGACCTCGCGGTGCCCGTCCCCGTTGACACCAGTCGCGATGAGCACGACGGCGTTGACGACCCGGCCACCTTCGCGGACCTTCATCGTCAGCGCGTCCGCGGCTATGAACGTGAACGGACCCGCCGCGCCCAGGGGGCGGTGGCGGAACTCTTCGACGACCTGGTCCAGCTCGGCGGCCATCCGCGAGACCTGCGACTTCGACAGGGAGTCAATGCCCAGCGTCTTGACGAGCTTGTCCATTCGCCGGGTGGACACCCCGGCCAGGTAGCAGTCCGCCACAACCGTGATCAGCGCGGACTCGGCCCGCTTGCGCCGCTCGAGCAGCCACTCAGGGAAGTAGGTGCCCTGGCGCAGCTTGGGGATCGCGACGTCGATGGTGCCGACGCGGGTGTCCAGAGGTCGGTGCCGGTAGCCGTTGCGCTGGGCCACCCGCTCAGCGCTGGGGCGACCGTACTCGGCTCCGACGACAGCGTCGGCGTCCGCGGACAGCAGTGTGTTGATGATCGACTGCAGCAGGTGCCGCATGAGATCCGGACTTGCCTCGGCCAAGGCTTCGCCGAGCAGGCCGGCGGGGTCGACAATATGGGGAGCGGTCATCGTGTGACTCCATTCGAGGGTGCTGTGAGAGGTTCACTCGAAGGATCACGCGGTGGCCGCGTCCTCGTCCACGAACACGCCGGGAACGATCTCGACTACCGCGATACACCACTATGCGGGACTCAACTTCGCCATGCGCTCGAGGTCCTGTGCGAGCCGGCGGTCGTGAGCTTTGGAGGTGTGGAGGTAGATGGCACTGACTTTCGGGTCGGCGTGCCCCATCCGGGCTTGGAGAGTGGCTTGGCTGGCGCCTGCGTCCGCTGCCAGGGTGTTCGCCGTGTGACGCAGGTCGTGCCACACCATCCTCTCGAGGCCTACAGAGTCGACGGCCGCCTTGAATGCTGACAAGACGGTGTGCCGGGGGGGCGGCTGTCCGTCGCGTCGTGTCCAGACGAAGTCCGTCGCCTTCCAGTCGTTCCGTGTGGCGAAGTGTTCACCCAAGGCGACAGTGACGTGCGCGGGCATGTGGACGATGCGGACACCACGCTCGGACTTCGGGGGACCGATGACCAGCCGGGCAGGGGTGCCGAGGTACTGAGCGGTCTGCGCGATCCGGATCACCCCCTCGTCGAGGTCGACGTCGCCGCGCCGCAGACCTGCGGCTTCCCCGATGCGTAGCCCACACCAGCCCGACACGAGAGTTAGTGCTCGCCACTTGCGAGGCATCGCTGCCGCGAGTTCAGCCAACTCTGCGGGGGAGAGGGCGATGGACTCCCGCCGTTTCTGCGAATGCCCGGCCCTGGTCAGCGACCGCGGCCGGATCAGCCAGGACGTTCAGGACGCGTACAACGCCGCGCACCGAGCCCCCTGCAGCACAAGGCCCCCTCCCGAAGCTGAGGGGGCCTTGTCAGTGGCGGCAGTTCTCGCGGGCGGTGCCGCACCCGGCGGTGCGGCAAGTTGGGTGTCAGGAACCGCGACGAAGCAGCGACCCGAGCCACCGAAATGGGACTGCTCTGATCTGAGCTGGCGCGGCCCGGACAGGGCCTCGCCTCCTTCGAGGCTCGCGCGCACCTCGCCAGGTCGTGGTGTTGACGCCCGCAGCAGGGCTAGGCAGACAGGAAGACGATTCCCGATCGTGACAGGATGGAAATCTTCAGCGAGGCGCAGCGGGCCTGGGTAAGGTGCAGTCCGATGGTCTCGCCTGCACGTGTTCCCGGTAGCGCTGCGACATGCGTTGGGCTATCTCGCGGTCGCGCTCGGCTGCGGCGTGCTGGTAACGCATCGCCGCGGCGGGAGTGGAGTGGCCGAGACGGTGCATCAGCTCCGCCAACGTTGCACCTGACTGAGCCGCGAGGACAGCGCCGGTATGGCGGAGGTCGTGAAAGCGAAGGTCAGGTCGTCCGGCGGCCTCGCGGGCTGGGTAGTACCAGCGACCGATAGCGGACGTCCGCAGGTGCTCACCTCGTGATGAGGGAAACATCAGCCCCTGAGCTCCTTGTTGGGCATGTCGAAGGAGGTGTTCGCGAACCATCGGCACGAGATGTTCTGGAATAGCGACGTCGCGCTTACCCGCCTGAGTCTTGGGATCCTTGACCACGGTGCGGCCCGGGACGAAACCGACGCCTCGCCGCACTCTCAGGACCCACTGCGTGGTGTCCACGTCGCTGCGGCGCAGCTCGGACAGCTCACCCTTGCGCAGGGCGCACCACGCCGCGACGAGCACCATGAGCCGGTACCGCTCAGGGGTAGCCTCGGCAAGGGCCTCGAGTTCGTCAATGGATGCGGGTTGAGTCGTGCCCGTGCGTTTGACGTTGCTAGCGCCGCGGATGTGCACCGGGTTGCGATCGATCAGTTCGTCATCCAAGGCCATGTTGAGGATGTTGCGAAGAAGGTCGTAGGCGTGCTTTCGGGCGTGCGGCGTGCCGGGTCCGACGCGTCGATACCAGGTGGCGACGAGCGCTCGGTCAATCTCTGAGAGCGGGACGTCGGCGAACGTTGGAAGGAGGTGATGCTTGAGCAGCTGTGCGTAGGTGTTCCGTGTGCTCGCTGCCAGGTCCCGATGCGCGAGCCAGTCCTCTGAGTACGGTCCGAAGGTGAAGCGCCGCAGCCGGGCACGGCGGTCGTACTCCTGCTCCAGCCGCACGTTCGGAGCAAGCCAGCTCGCAGGGTCTTCGCTCAGGTGCCGTTCGGCAGCGAGCCAGGCCTCGGCATCGATCTTGGCCGTGAACGTCTCCGGGGCATTGTGCGTCTGCAAGGCAGGACCGGTGTACCGCGCTTGGTAGCGACCTGAGCTGAGTCGGCGGATCGACCCGAAGGACCTCTTTCCCGGCATCCCGGACCCCCTCATTTCGTGCCAGATACGTGCCAGATGAACACCGAATCGTGCCAGATGCGTGCCAGATGAGGGGGTACTCGTGCCTCCTCTGTCACCATAAACCCGCAGGTCAGCGCCATTCTGATGTGGGTCTACGCTCTGCTGGGAGAATATTCGAATCCTTCACCTGCCACCCGTGCACCGAGGGCCCCACGGCGTATGCCGACCGGGGCCCTCGGTCGTTCCCGGCCGGGACCGGCGAGAATGGGCGGCGGGCCACCCGGCCCGGTGAGGAGGGCGGCCCGATGGCCGGACTCGTGCGACCGCACGAGGCCACGGATCCCGTGGCTGCCTGTCGGTATGCCCGATCGGCCGGCCTCGACCTGGCCCTCGCCACTTCCGCCACGACCGGGCCGGCCCGGGAGGTGCGCCGCTCGACCGCGTCGTGGTGGGACTCGTTCGCGGACTACACCGCCTTGGCGCGTTTGGAGCCGGGCGCCCGGCTGTGGGTGCCCGGGCCTGCGCGCGCGACGATGAACCTCTTTGCGCTGGTGCATGCGGCCGAGACGGGGGTCCGCGTTGTTGGTTCGCCGAAGGAGGCGAGCCACGCCTGCCTCACTCCGGCGCACCTCGACCGCGCCCTGAGCAAGCTCTCCCGAGGGACCGTCGTTGTCGTGGCCGGGGCGGCCCTCCCCACGGGCCTGGCGTCGCGAGCGGCTGAAGCCGGCCTCGACGTGCAGCACTATTACGGCGCCGCCGAGCTGAGCTTCGTCGCGTGGGTCGGCGCGGACGGGCTGCATGCCTTTCCTGGAGTGGAGGTCGAGGCCCGGCCCGAGGAGGCCGGATCGGTGCTGTGGGCGCGATCGGCATACCTCTGCGACGGCTACTTCGGCGAGCCCGGCCCGCTGCGGCGCGACGGCGACGGCTGGGCCAGCGTGGGTGATCTGGGGACGGTCACCGACGGCCGGATCGAGGTCCTCGGCCGGCCGGATGCCATCATCACAGCCGCAGCGACGGTACTGGTTGCCGATGTTGAGAGTGCGCTAAGTGGCTGCGCCACAAGGGATTTCGCGGTTCATGCCACTGCGCACGCGACGCTTGGGCAGGTCGTCACCGTCACCCTCACCGACCGCGCGAACCGTGAGCCCATGGAGCGCCATGCCCGAGCCCACCTGCCCGTGAGCCACCGGCCGCGGCGCTGGCGGGTCGTCGACTCCCTGCCGCTGACAGCGGCGGGCAAACTCGATCGCGCTGCCCTCGAACGGGCTGACCTGTGAACGCCGTCATCGTCGCCGCTCGGCGCACCCCGATCGCGACGGCCGGGCGGGCGCTCGCGGCATACTCCGCCGCCGATCTGGGTGCCGCCGCGCTGCAGGCCGTATGCCGTGACCTCACCGCCCTCGTGCCCCGCCCGCCGGCCGAGATCGTCCTTGGCAACTGCATGGGCCCGGGTGGCAATGTCGCCCGAGTCGCGGCGCTGCAGGCCGGGCTTCCTTGGGAGACAGGCGCATTGACGATCGACCGGCAATGCGCGAGCGGCCTGAGCGCGATCGAACTCGCGGCGCGTCTCGTCGCCGATGATCACTGGCCCGTGTTGGCCGGCGGCACGGAAAGCGCATCGACGGCGCCGTGGCGGTGCTGGCCGCCGCGCGATGGCGCTGAGCCGGTCCGCTACGAACGGGCACCTTTCGCCCCGCCGCCCCTCGACGTCGACATGGGCCTGGCCGCCGATCTCTTCGCCGAGGACGCAGGTGTCATCCGGGAGCGGCAGGATGCGTATGCCGCCCGCTCACACGCGTTGGCGGTCGCCGCCGAGGCGAGCGGGGAGTATGCCGCCGAGCTCGTCCCGCTGCCGGAACTCGTCGCCGATGACCGGCCGCGCCCTGGCCTGACGGCGGACAAGCTGGGTCGATTCGGGCCGATCTTTCGACCCAATGGCACTGTCACAGTGGGCAATTCGTGCCCGATCAGCGACGGTGCTGCCGTTGTGGCCGTCGTTCCGGAAACATCCGGCCTGCCGGGCCTCCGCGTTCTTGCCGCGGCCTCGGCCGGCGTGGATCCAACCCGACCGGGACTCGGGATCGTCCCGGCCGTGCGAGTGGCGCTGGGTCGCGCTGGACTGACTCTCGACGATGTGGACGTCATCGAGTTCAACGAAGCCTTCGCCGGGCAGGTCCTTGCCTGTTGCGATGCGCTCGCCCTGGACCCGGAGCGCGTATGCCGATCCGGCGGCGCCCTCGCCCTCGGCCATCCGTGGGGAGCCAGCGGCGCAGTGCTGGTGACGCGGCTGTTCACGCAGCTGGTGCGGCAGGGTCGGGGTCGCGTCGGACTCGCCGCCATCGCGGCCGGCGGCGGGCAGGGCACCGCCCTCGTTGTCGAGGTCGTCCGATGATCGTCTTCGACCAAGTGAGTCATGAATTCCGGCTCGGCACAACGTATCTCGCGGCGCTCCGGGACGTGAGCCTAAGCCTGAGCGAGCAGCGCATCGGTGTCATCGGCGCGAATGGTTCGGGCAAATCGACCTTCGTCCGCATGATCAACGGGCTTATCAAACCCACCGCTGGCCGGGTCACCGTCGATGGGCTGGACACCGATCGCGACGGCAAGGCCGTGCGTCGCCGAGTCGGGTTCTGCTTCACCGATCCGGACGCTCAGATCCTCATGCCCACCGTCGCCGAAGATCTGGCTTTCGGACTCCGAGGTCGTGGCCTGAGCCGCGACGAGGTGACGGACAAAGTGGAGTCGACCCTGGCGGCATACGACCTGCTCGGCTATCGCGACCACCCCGCGAGCCTCCTCTCCGGCGGGCAGAAGCAGTTGCTGGCGCTGGCCTCGGTTCTCATCATCGAGCCGTCCGTGCTCGTGCTCGACGAGCCGGCGACCTTGCTCGACCTAGCCAATACCCAACGGGTGCAACGGCTTATCGCGCAACTGCCGCAGCAGGTCGTCTTGGTGACACACCACTTCGGACTCATCGAGGACTCCGATCGGGTCTTGGTTTTCGATGCCGGTCGCGTCGTTTACGACGGCGCCCCTCAAGCCGCCGTCGCCCACTATGTCGGGCTCGTCCGGTGACCACCCTCGGCCTCTATGTCCCCGGGAACTCGCCGCTGCACCGGATGCCCGCGAGCGCGAAACTGCTCCTGTTGGTTGCGGCCGCTATCGGCTCGCTCTTCGTCACGGGTCCGTATGCCGCCCTCGCGGCCTGCGCGTTCGTGCTCACGTTGTATGCCGTCGCGCGGATTCCGTGGCGAGTCCTGCTGGTCCAGGCGCGCCCGATCGCGTGGTTCGGTGTGCCGCTGCTGGCCTTTCATGTGATCGTCAATGGCTGGGCCAAGGCGGTCGCCGTCGTGGGGATGTTCGTGGCGCTGATCTTGCTCGCCGCGCTGGTGACGCTGACGACTCGCGTGGTCGACCTGACGGATGTCGTGGTTCGCGGCGTGCGGCCGTTGCGGAGGGTCGGGGTTGATCCGGAGCGCGTGGGTTTGCTTGTCGCACTAGGAATTCGGGCGGTTCCCGTGATGGTGACTGTCGCCGCGGAGGTGCGCGACGCGAGGCGGGCGCGAGGCGGGGCGGGTGGGCCATCCGCATACCTCGTGCCCGTGGTGCTGCGTGCCTTGCGGCAGGCCGACCGCGTCGGCGAGGCGTTGGTGGCGCGGGGTGCGGGGGAGTCTTAGGCGCCGGCGAGTCCGAGGTGCCTAGGCCGTGTTGCAAAAGTCGTGGACGGGGTCCCCGCGAAGTATCGGAGCGAGGGACGAGCGGAGAACTCCGTGGGGTGTCCTAGCGGACGGCGCCTGCGGTGGCTGCGCGGCGATCGGTGATCGGCCGCCGGACGGGCTAGAGGTCGGGGCGGGCGCGGAAGACGGCGCCGGCCACGCTGGCGGCGATCAGTGCCTTGACGAGGTCGCCGACGACGAATAGCGAGCTGCCCGTGACGGCCGCCCACAGGCTGAGGTCGGCGCGCCAGGCTGTGACGGGGATGCCGATGGAGTACAGGACGGCGATGCCCCCGACCACCATTGCGAAGAATCCCCAGACCGGCGAGTATGGCGCGCCCCGGCGATGGATCAGCCAGCCGACGACCGCCGCCGCGATGGGAAAGCCGATGAGGTAGCCGGCGCTGGGTCCGGCGAAGACGCCCAGCCCTCCGCGTCCGCCCGACAGCAGCGGAAGCCCGAGGGCGACGAGGGCCAGGAAGAGCAGGACCGCCGACGCGCCCCGCCGCGCCCCGAGGATCGCGCCGGTCAGCATGATGCCGAGCGATTGGATCGTGACGGGCACGGGAAAACCGAAAGGAGAGAACGCCGGAACCAGCCCGAGCGCCGCGATGAATCCCGCGAAGGTGGCGATGAGGGCGAGGTCCTGGGCGCTGGAGCGCGGGCGAGCCATGGCTGGCACCCTACTCAACCGGGGCGGAATGGTGGTCGTGAGCCCAGCCGCGGGCGGTCGCGCGCTCAGTCGAGCAGTGGGGGCGCGACGGAGAGATACGTTTGGCCGGTCGGTGTGGTCACCTCGGTGACATGGGTATGCGGTCCGGCCCCGTGCTCGTGCCTCGCTTCGACGACTCGGGTGGTGAAGCCATCGAGTTCTTTGGTGTAGTTGCAGCGGGCGCAGAGTCCTTGCCCATTGCGCAGTGAGGTCGGCCCGCCCTCGGCGACCGACTGGATGTGGTCGGCGTGGCGGATGGTGGCGTCGCAGGATGGCGTGCGGCAGGTGTCGTCGCGCAGGATGAGGGCGGCGCGGAGTCGGGGTGGGAAGAGCCGGGCGGTGGCGTCGAGCGCGAGGAGGTCGCGGCCGTCGGGGCTGGTGAAGATTCTGGTCAGGAAGACCTGCGCCGGCTCGGCTGCGTGCCGTGCGGAGGGTGGGCTGATGTCCGGGGCAGCGGTCAGCGAATCCTTTTCTGGTGGTGCAGATCCCGCTGGGTCGGGTGGTTCGCACCCGTGGAGCAGTAGCCGTCGGGCGAGTGCGGCGGGGAGTATGCCGTGCCCCGGGATCCGGGCGGGTGTTTCGCTGCTCCGGGGCCCACACGTCGCGGCCGTCTCGTCGGGTGGGTTGGCCGTGAAGGCGTTGGTCGTCGCGCCATCGCTGGTGCCCGCTGTCTCGGTGGCTGGCTCGTCCGTGGGAAAGAGGCTTTCGGCGGGCATGACGAGGTTGAGGGCGACGGGGCAGGCTTGGCCGGGGGTGAGACCGGCGAGCCAACGCAGCGCAGCATCGGCCATCACCTGGGCGTGGGTCCGCTCAGCGAGCGGGTCGGCCGGTGTCTCACCATTGTCGGTTTCGTGGTGGCCGGCGACGACCGCGGTGGCGTGCCGGTGCAGGGACGCATACGCGCTGACGATCCCCGTTAAGGGTCCGAAGATGGACAGGTACGCCATCCCGTCCGGTGCGGGCCGGGTCCACACGCCCCGCTCAGAAAGGGCGCGTTCGTGCTTCGCCACGATGGCAGCAGGATCGAGTTCCGCGGCGTACCGAGCGGCGGCACCGGCGAGTTGTTTCAGACTCGAGGTGGCCAGCCGTGGCGCTATCAACTCATCGACCTGGGCCCGCAACTCGGTGTTGAGGACGTTGGTTTCCCGGACGATCGCGGTCGCGCAGCGTTCGTCGATGATCCCGGCGGTGAGCGCGGCCCGCGTGTGCGGCATCCCGGGCAGCGCCCGCGCGAGCCCGAGGTGCCGGTCCGCGGTGGCGGGTGAGCAGCGCCGGGCGAGCGCGATCTGGGGCGCGATGGAGGATCGGGCTTTCGGCAGCGAAGCCCGGTTCGCGAGCGCCTCCCGCACCGTCGCACGTCCGAACTGCGCGGTCGCGCGCGCCTGGGTCGCGGCGATCGCGCCTTTGATGTGTTCGAGCCCGGCGATCAGGTCGATTAACTCCGCGAGGCTGGGTTCGTCGGCGGGAGCCTCGATGGCATCGGCGGCATGATCCGGCACGAGCCCAGCGAGCCAACCGATCAGGTCCCGAACCTCCGCGACGGGTGAGGCATGGCCGGCCGGCTGGTCGCACCAGCGGGGTTCGGACTCGGCGAGCGCCCACGAGTCCCGCTCGTCGGCCTCGTCCACGTCATCCCAGCCGAGCTCGTCCTGCCACGCGTCAAAATCGGCGACTAACTCCTCAACATCCAACGGCGGCCACCACGCGTCATCGAGCGGAGTCAACCCCTCACGAGCACCCGCGGGGCGCAGCCCGGCAACGGGCCCGAGGGGCCCGTCTGTGGGGTGCTGCGCCATCGCCGTCATTTTCAAATGGTACACCAGTTCGATCCGCTATCGCAAGGGGTTGACTGATGAAAAATATTGGTGGGCAATCGAATTCGCGCGAAAGGACCAGATCCTGGTCGAGCGCTCATATCGCGACGGGGCAGCTATTTCGCAGCCGAACAGCGCTATAACGCGGCCCCGCGGCAAGACCTGGTCTTCGCTGCGAAATCAACGCTCGGCTGCAAGAGCCTCCCGCTCAGCTGACAGCGCGCCTCGCGCCCGCGACAGCGCCTCGCGCCCGCGACAGCGCCTCTCGCCCGCGACAGCGCCCCGCGCCAAGGGCACCGCCTCACGCACGGGGCTAAGAACGCCATAGGTCATGAGCGAACGCCACCAGGGCATCGCCGGCGACAGTTCGGCTCTTCAGCGCGCCTCCCGCGGGAGTCTCCGGAGACTCGAGGCGCGGCCGTTGCTGCGAGCGATGGGTGGTTCGTCACCTGATCGGGTCGGTGGTCCCCACGCCACCCGGCACTCGCTCTCCCGAACTCGTCACGTTGGGCCGGGATCGTCAGGTTGATGTGACGATGTGGGCCGAATGTGACGGCCTCGTCCGGCCGACGGCAAGCGCGCGGGCGTCCCCGGTCACCCGCTGCGCACCATGACCACGCATCCGGCATACCCCCTGACCCGCGCACCTCCCAGCCAACGCAAGCCAGCCCCGCACCATGGACAGCTCTTGCACCCGGCCCGGCCGGGCGGGAAGGGTGGGGACATGCGCGCCGTCGTCTATCGCCAGGCCAATGACATCGACATCACCGACTGGCCCGACCCCGAACCCGCACCGGGTGAGGTCCTGCTGCGTCCGGTGCTCACGGGCGTCTGCGGCACCGACAAGCACTTGCTCGTGGGCGGCTTCATGGCGACCTACCCGCTCATCCCCGGCCACGAAATCGTCGCCGAAGTGGTTCACACGGCGCACGGCCTCGACGCCGGCACCCTCGTTGCCGTCGACAACACCGACACCTGCCTGTCCTGCGAATACTGTCGCCGCGGGCAAACCCTCTACTGCACGGCCTTCCGCTCCCTCGGCTGCAATGCGCCCGGTGGCTTCGCCGAACTCATGGTCGCGCCGGCCCGCAAGTGCTTCCCCCTCGCTGGCGTCGATCCGAGTGTCGCCGTCCTTACCGAGCCACTCGCCTGCGCGGTCCATGGGGCCGACACGCTGGCCCTCACTCCGGGCAGCGATGTCCTCGTCCTCGGGGCTGGCCCGACCGGCCTGCTGCTCACCCAACTCCTCCTGCACGGCGGCGCCGCACGCATCACCGTCGCCGCACCCAGCCCGCACAAGCTTGAGCTCGCCCATCACTTCGGCGCCGACCACACCGTTCTGCTCCCACGAGGCGACCAAGACGCAGCCTTCCAGGAACTGAAAGCCTTGGCCCCCAGCGGTTTCGATGTCGTCGTCGAAGCTACCGGGGCGCCCGAAGTCCTCGCCCGCTGCACCGGCCTGACCCGGATGGGCGGCACCGTCCTCGTCTACGGCATGGCCGACGCCGACGACCTCGTCCCCTTCTCGCCCTATGAAATCTTCGCTCGTGAGCTGACGATCAAGGGCTCCTTCGCCCAGATCGAATGCTTCGACCGCTCCCTGGCCTACCTGCGCTCCGGCCGGGTCCGCACGGATGGCATCGTCACCCACACCTTCGGCCTCGGTGACTTCGAGCAGGCCCTCGGCGCCACCAAACTTCCCGGCGCCGTCAAGGCCGCGATCGATCCGCAGCGCTGACGTATCACCACAGCACGCCGAGCACTCGTCTCCCACAAGAACATCCCAAGATGGGGGAGAACGATGTGGGACCTAGTCGAGGAGAGCCCTCGCCACCTGAGCCATGACCTGCCGTGCCTGCACTGCGGGCACGCGGCGCACACCTACCTGCCGTGCGACGACGCCTGCGAGTGCGAGCGATCCCCGATCCCGGGTGTGTATGACGCCCGCGAACTCCTCGTCCAGCTCACCTGACCGCCCGGCCACGCAAGACCCCCTCCAGGAGTTCCCCCTCCGGGAGTCTCGTTACCCGGCCTAGCTCGACGCCGTCGCCGCTACGGCATGCCCGGCGAAGATCTGCTCCAGCGTCTTCTTGACCATGCCACCCGCCCACTCGCCCTCGGCGATCTGCTTCGCCCGGCGGATCGCGGCCCGCCGATTGGTCTCCGGCGACAACACCTGAGGCAGCAGCTTGGTCGCGAGCAGCAGCGAGATCAGCACGGCCGTGCGCGGGTCGGGGTCCGCGCCGAGCAACGCCGCGTTGACCCGCGCACGAATCTCCTGCTCCGGCGCGGGATCCACCTCGGGAAACCGGTCGACCTCGAAAATCCCTGCCACACGAGCGCTTTCACGCCGCACCACACCCGAGTCCACGAGCCGTTGCAGCACTTGAGCTTGCATCTTTCTACTCATGCCCCACGTGTTCCATCGCGTGATCACATCGCCCGGGCGCTTGCCGATAAAGCGCATGGCATTGGTCAACGCCTCATTGAGGATCCGGTCTTCCGTCGCGGAATCGAGCACCAGCGTCAGCCGCTCACGTTCCTTTCGCGGCAAATCCGAAGCCGAAACGCCAAGCCGTTCCCGGTGGATCAGTTCCACAAGAATCGCCGCCGCAATCGCCGGGCGCACCGACATATCCCAGACCCGCTTCTTGCCGGTGTCCTCGGCCAGGGCCAGGAGCATGAACTCTTCCGCGATCAGCACCTCGCCACCCTACGCACAGGCTTACAAGTCCCAGATCGCCCGCGCAATGAGGACCAGGCCGAAGATGACCAGCGACGTCACGACCACGATGCCCAGGATCGTCCACGTCCATCGCCAGGCCTGCTGCTGCGGCGTTGGCAGGGCCGGCGGGCGCGCATCCTGAATCTCGCGCGCCCCCGCCGGGTCCCCCGCTAGCGGCCCCGCCGGCTCCCCAGAGCCCGACCCATCGCGCATCAGCAGCACGAGCGCGGCCAGGGCGCCAGCGGCAATCAGCAGGTAGGGGAGCAACCGCATACGAGCAACATCCCTTAGCCTCGATCCACCGATGGGCTGATGGCGTGGGGTTGATCGTCGTCTCGGGCTGAGGAGGCGAGCAGGGGCGTGGGTGATCGCCCGACCTCGCTGTCGGGGTGTTCCACGTCGGGGTTGCTCGGGTCGCGCCGTCGTCGGCTG
>JAIUPO010000043.1 GCA_020160805.1 Actinomycetota bacterium
ATCGACGCCCACCACGGAACCATCCAGGCCCTGAGCCAAGGCCCAGGGCAAGGGGCGACCTTCGTGGTCACCCTGCCCCGGCGCCAGACCTGACCCGACGGGGCTCATGGCTCCTTTTCGGCGGACCGAGTCCGAATCCGGTACGGTCGTAATGCTTTACTACCACTGTGAGCCCCAAGTCTTCCACGCATGTGTCCCGCAGCCAGGTACTCGGCTCCCGCATCGCGTACGCGCGTCGGGAGCGGGGCATGACTCAGGAACGCCTGGCAGCCGATGCTGGCGTGGGACTTGAGTCGCTGCGGAAGGTCGAGCAGGGACACGTCGTTCAGCCTGGAGTCTTCCGCATCGCCGACATCGCCAATGCTCTGGGCATGACCATCGATGGGCTGCTGCCGGCACGAGCGAGTCGAGTGACCTCCATCGGATATGAGGGTTACGACATTGGTGGCTTCGTCGAGGGGGTCAAAATTGCCGGGATCGATCTTGTGGCCGACGTGCGCCTCACTCCGTTGAGCCGCAAGCAAGGTTTCAGCAAGCGTGGCCTTGGTGACGCGCTCGGGGAGGTTGGGGTGCGGTACGAGCATCTTCGGCCGCTCGGAAACGCGAAGGAGAACCGGCCACTGTTTGCCGGTTCAGATCTGGAGGTGGGGAGAGAGCCTTATCGCGCGAGCCTGCGGACTCCCGAGGCACGGGCCGCTCTCAAGCAACTGACCTCCTGGCGACAGGATCATCATGTCGCGCTGCTCTGCTTTGAACGGGTGTCGAGATGCACCCAAGACTGCGCGACCGCAGGCGTGGTTGTTTGCACGATCGACCGGATCTAGTGGCGTCGCGCAAGATCGCTGCCGCTTCATTCCTGACCAGGCGCGCGCTCCAAACTGCGCCGGCCCGCTTGCCACCCCCCGCTGCTCAGAGTGCTTACCAGCTTTGACGTATCCCCCGGGATGCTCGAGCCAGCGCTGATGCCTAAGCTGGGTCTCAGATGTGGCGAGAAGTTCTTCATCGGACCATCAAGCGGTAGTTGGGCAAACGCTGGCATGCGACCTTCGCCGCTATTTGCCTCCAAGTCCGGACGTCTCAGCAGCACGATCCGAGTGAGCCCGGCACATATGACGGATGCCTCGACGCGCAGACTCCCATGCGCCGTCTCAAGCAGGACTGAGATGCGCCGTTCCCCGTCAAAGGGCCAATTATGCGCGTCGTCGAAGGTGCACTGCACTCGTGATCTCAGCCACCTTGGCGCGGAAATGGTTCTTACCGCAATCCAACGGCCCTGCGGAGTAGCTTTCAACGTCAAGAGAGTGTAGCCAGGCTGCACGGAATTCAGTCGAATCGCTAGCATGGATAGTGATACTCGATACTGATTTGCGAGTTCTCGCAGTTCGTTGAGTTCTCCCGTCCAGGCATCTCGAACGCCTCGCGCACAACGAAATGGAAGAAGCAACTCATGTGAGAAGAGGTCGCAAACACGCTCCACTCCATGAATACGAGCCGCCGTGGTCAGTTGGTCACTCAGATCATAGCCAAGGAGCGACGTGACCTTCCGATTCCAAGACTGTTGATTCGCTGGCGACATTTGTAGGAATGATTCCGCCTGCACCAGTGGGTCCACCAGAAGATGGCCACATTCGTGCGCCAGCGTCGCCCGGCGCCGCCCGTCCGAACGTGTCAAGGCTAGCAATATTCGAGGGCCGTCGTCGCTCCACCGGGTATACCCCTGGGTCTGCGCGCGATAAAGAACATCCCGTGCGCCCAGAGCTCGTGCAGTAGAATTGAGTTCTATAGGAAGGGCATCCCGTCGGGTTGACAGTGCCGCATCGACGACGGCGCTGATCAAAGCTATCGACGGCGACGTCATAGGGTCCAACCCTTCCGCGTGAGTAGAGCGATCCATGCGTCGTAGTTCATGACGGTCACAGGCCGTGCCGACACTTCGCCGACTTCAACAACATTGCGGAAGACGTCCCATGCCTCCACGACCACTTCGGGTGGCCATCCCTTTTCCTCCGCCAGCGTTAGCAGACCGAAGAGACTGTTCCCCTCAGGGATAGGTCCGGCGACATGATCGATCCCTTTCACGTCGGCTACGGCACTCAGCGCAGGGGCACCGAGAACACGCGTGACTTCCTTCGCGACCTCGGGGCGCGCCTGGAACCAGTTGACGGGATCCGTGACATACATCCGGGCGGCCTCCCACGTCACCGTGGACCCGTCGAACGCGATGGGGTCTACCGATCGGAGAGCGCGTTCAAGATGTGTGATGTCCATGTCCCGAAATGCCGCTAGGCGACGCGCCCGCCGACGGGCTCGCCCAGCGTTCGCAGCGACGAACTCAGCGACGGCCAGAACCGCCTCGTCGGCAGTCGTGACGCAAACCACTGCCCGCCGGAAGAACTTCCCTGCAAATCTGAGTGCCCGCAAATCTGTCCCCGGGCTATGCAGGACCAAGGTGGGTATGCCCAGTTCGGCAGCGATCGTCCATGTGGTAGCAGTTCCGTGTCCGCCGCCATCAGCGAAGAGGACCAAGAGACTCGCCCGATGCAGCGCGGTGAAGGTGAGCATCTCATCCGTTGGAACGCGGTCTCGGTTTTCAGGAGAGATGAAGTCGCTCGGTGTCTCGACCAGATAGCCGCCAGCTTCAAGTTCGCGTCTCAGTTGTTGTGTTAGGTGGCGCGTCTCCACGTAGGCATCCACATCAATCACCGTGATCGGTGACGCGATGTGAACCGTTGGCTTCCGTTCCGAAATCGGCAGGAGCTCGCGTCCCTGCCAAGGCGGATGGAGGAAGATCCGTAGATTGGCCTCCACAGCGTCAGCAACCTCTGCCTGTGAAGCATGGGTTGCGAGCATCGGCTCCAACAGGGCGTCGTCCACGGCGCTGTCAAACCAGTGGTCGCACAGCTTGGCGAAGAGTTGCAAGAGGTAGCGGCTCAGCGCCACCTCGCGGCGGCACGCAGAACTCTCGTAGCCATGGGTGGCGCGGCCAGGGATACAGAGTTGGCGGTGAAGAGCGAGGGAGGCACTCACAACGAGTTCACTCGCGCCTCGCCAGACGCTGAGAAGACCGGCCGCACACGCGTCTCGATAGCCGATCACGCTGCGAGCCAAGGAGGCCGCATCGGTCTGCGTCTCCTGGAATACGGGCAGTTGCATTTCCACTGACCTCGTCAACAACTCCCCGTAGACGCGTTCAAGCGCCGAGTCGAGGTACGGCTCTATCGCGCGAAGGGCTCGCGGGTCAGTCATCTGACTCTCCCAGCTTGCGACTGGTGCGCCGTCCTCTGGACTCGCCGAAGTAGAACCCCACCGCGGCGCCGGCCAAGGTCATAAGACCGGTGAAAGTCGTGTTAAAGACGGCCCCGGCCTGAGCAGCGTCCACGCCAGTCCATTTGGCCGTGGCAAGGAGCACCGCATGCAGTCCGATCGTCGCAGCGAGCAGAGCCAGGATATTCCTCGCCAAACGAGGCCTAACTTGACGCAACTCGCGCTCGACCTCGTCCGTTACATCTTCGGCACGACCCTGAATACGCGGAGGGCTCTCGACGCTACCCGATCTTGCGCCGGAGCCACCGCTGCTTCGGGGCTCGAGCACCGATGGTTTCGATTCGGGATCAGCCCTGGCTTGGCCAGTTGGCTGGCGCTTGAGTGTGCGCATGCCGCGCTCCTGTCATTGAGCTACCGGAGCACAACGCTTGTGCGTTGCTCCTTGATGCCATCGCCATCGACATCCTTCTCCAAGATCACGTCGCTGCCTTCGCGGATCTTCTCCACAAAGTAGCTCCTGTCTTGGATTGCCTTGCGCAGTTCGTCGGTGACCGTGGTGTCGTTGATCTCGGCCAACGCGCGGAGCGCGTCCACGAGTTCGTCGGTGAGGTTCACGGTCATTCGCTTGCGTGCCATGACGGCCTTCCTTGTCGCATGCCGGTCTGCTGGCCCCTGACAACTGGCGACATCTGGTCCTCCGGGCTCCCGGATCGGCTGTCGGGACGAGCCGCACGCTTGATGCGGCTCCGATACACGAGATTATGCACACACTTAGCACGGTTCCGCAAGCCATCAGAGCCGAGACTCTCTGCGGAGAACTGGGCGGACCTCGGATCTCGGCTGCTGTCGGCAGACCCAGAGGCCCTGAGGCGCCCCTGTCCGAGCCTCAAGGGCCAGCCCCTTGCCGTGTTGCCACATCTCGTTGATGCCCCAGCCCCCAAGACGGTCATGCGCGCCTTCGGACTACGCAGGCGAGCTCGAGTTGCTGCTTGTCGTCAAGGGACGCCTCGAACTGGCGGTAGCGGGCGCGGTCCTTGGCGGTGGGCTTCCTGCCGCGCCAGACTGGTGAGAGGTCGAGGTGGGCGTGGGCGATGTGGACCCATTGCCAGGTCAGGCCGAGGTCGTAGGAGCCGTGCCGGGTTCCGGGTCGGTAGTGGCGGGCCCATTCGTCGAACCAGCGGCTCATCCCGAGGCGGTGCCGGATCTTCGCTTCCGCCTCGGTAGCGCGGTAGTTCTCGCGAGGAGTGCCTTCGATGGCTCGCCTGATCCGGGCCTTCCATTCGTCGGCGGTGACGAGCATGGTCGCCGAGCAGGCGCGGGCGCAGCGCACTCCCATCGGCCCAGGTATGCCGAGGGCTTCGGCAGCGGCGGCCCAGGACGTGACGTCTGGGTGTAGCCGCGCCAGGGATAGGGAGGCGAAGAGGCGGATGGTCGCCTCGCTGGAGCCGGAGGCACCCACAAGGTGCTCGAGGTACTGCTCGTGCGGGATGACCTGGGGAATGAGGAGCAGGTTGATCGGCATACGCCCTCTTTCGGATCTGGTCGTGTCGAGGTGCTGGGACAGGCGCCGGTGCGGGGCTCGGGCGGCCATAACGAGCCGAGTCAAGGTGGCGGTCATTACGATCCGGTCGGCCAGCCAGCCGAGCGGTCCATCGTTCGTGGTCGGGGTGAGCTCGGTCCACGGCGTCAGGAGTCTGGCTGCGGTGTCGAGGTCGTCCGCGGCCAGGATCACGTCCGCGGTCGCCAACGCCTGACCACGCAGGGCGGGGTCGTCGGGTGGGCGCATGCCCCAGCGTGGCCCACGGGTCGACGTGCGCTCTGCGGCGAGGGCGGCGAGCTCGGCCACCCATGGCGCGAGGCCGTCGGCTCCGGGTTGTCCGGCCAGGTGAAGGAGGAGCGTGGTGAGGTGCCGTAGGTCGGTCAGGTATGCCGCGGGCTTGGCCGACTCCCCGAGCACCGGAACGCTCCGGCCGATGAGGGCTGCATTGATCCGTTCTTGGGTCGCCAGGACGGTCGGCGAAGCGGGCTCCCGAGGGAGGGTGGTGAGGTCGTGCTGGCACTGCTTGAGCGGTCCTTGGCCGAGCGGGTTCCCGCATACCGTGGCGGCGCCAACGCGGCGTAAGTGGGAGTGGCGTTGGTCGCGGAACGGCCGTTCGCACGCGGGGCATTCGGCGATGAATACGAGGCCGTGGTCGGCGCACGTTGTGACGAGCAGGAGCCGCCAGGCGGTCTTCCAGGCGCCGGTGTCGGCGATGCACGCGGGGCAGATCTGGGTGCCGTGCGCGGGGGTCCAGCCGCGCGCTGCGACCTGCCGGTAGGAGTGGCGATCGGCCGGGTCGAGGCCGGTCAGGTCGAGCGCGATGCCGTCAAAGGAAGCGAGGGTCGCGGCATACACGACCTGCTCGTCGACGCGGGCGAGGGCCGCGAGTCGCGCGATGGTCTCTGCTGAGGGTGCGAGGGTGAGGTAGCGGGTGGTGGCTCCGGTGCGGCGGATGGTCGCGAGGAGCTGAGCGGTGGTGAGGCCGTTGGCGTCGGCCAGGTGCTCCAGCCAGGACTCGACGGACTCCTCGGGTCGCGGTGGCACGGAGATGGGCAGGGCACCGGTCAAGTCGCCCGCTCAACGGATGGGCGCGACCCCCAAGCCCTGTCGTCCGGCAGGAAATCCTGGGGGTCACTTCCCGGTCCCTCGCAAGGGTGGGCGTCAGGGGCATGTGTACCACGGTCGGCCGGGTGCGTGTTCGTGGTCGAGGAGGGCACCGGGCTGGGCGGGCCGTTCTTATGCATGTCTAAGGGCTCTTATCGATTCGCTATGCGGGGTTAGACATCCATAAGAACGATCGTCTGCCGGGGTGATCATGCCGTCTTCCTCTGTCGCGGCTGACGTTGACGGGCGTTGTCGGGGCGGCCGTTGCGGTAGCCCTGACCTGCGGCGATGCCGGTGTAACCGGACAACTCGGCGAGGTCCGAGCACTCGGCCACGATGGGGCAGGCGGCGCAGACGGCGGCGGGCTCTGTAAGTGCGGCCTGCCGGGCAGCGGCGGTGGGTGAGGCGGAGTACGTGGCTTCCCAGCGGGCCCATTCGACGGTGAGGTCTTTGCAGTTGCCGTCGGCGAGGCTCCAGGCCGCGTCGCGGGCCAGGACTTCGCGGCTGATGCCTCTCACTGGTGGCTCCGATGCGAGCCGAGGCACTTGGTCGGGACGTGCGCGGTGGTGATGGTGATGCTTTCGAGGAGGTCGGCGTCGGGGCCGTACTGGCACAGGAGCTGGTGTTGGAGGTCGGCGCGTGCCTCGCGGGCGGCGTGCTCGGTGGAGTAGGAGCCGGCGATGTCGTGGCAGTTCCAGACCAGCCACACCCGGGTCACCGAGGCGGGAACCGGGAGACGGTCGGGGAGAAGCTCTTCGACGAGCATCCTGAGCTCTTCGGCGTAGTGGGCGTAGAAGGTGGCGTCCATCGCCGGGATGGGTGTGTCGTCCATCGCGCGCAGGATCCGTGCGGCGCGGGTGCGGAGGTCTTCGTGGTCGGGCTTGATGTGGTTCACCCGTACCTCCGGGTGACGCCGACATCAGTGGCGCGGTTGGTGGGGATGGTGAGGAGGTCGGCGTCGGCGAGGAGCTGTTGGCCGGTCTCGTGCAGTAGGAGCCGGGTCTCGGGGTCGATGCGGGTGTCGAAGGCGTGGATGTCGCGGTCGGGGATGTGGGGCCAGGGGCTGGAGCGCATCGGGCCGTGGGTGAATCGCGTCCAGATCCAGCCAAGGGCGAGGACGTGAATGTCGGTCTTGGCCAGGGTGGGTGGAAGCAGCCGGGTAGCGCTGGAGGGCAGGTGGGTGACGGCGCGCAGGGTGTCGCGGCGTCGCTGGTAGTCGACAAGACCGGCCGCGAGCAGGGCGTCGAGGGATCGACTGAGCAGGTCGGCGTCCTGGAGGCGGAGGCCGGCTCCGGTGTGGATGCCATCGATGAGCAGGCTGGTGGGTATGCCGGTCACGACGAGGGCGGCGGTCGATGCCTCTGGCGTTGGGTCGCTGTCGTGGGCTCGGGTGATCAGCATGTGCAGGGCGGTGGCGGCTCGGGTGAGCGAGAGCCATTGCCCGGGCCGCCGTGCCGGAATGTCGTCGGCGGCGGGCAGTGGCAGGAGCGCCGGGACGTGCCTGGGGTGGAGTCCGTCTGTGGCGGCGTGGTGGCGGAGGCGGGTGAGGAACCAGTCGAGTCGGGCTCGGTCTGCAGGGGTGAACTCGGCGGACTGATGCAGTCGGGAGTGCGCCGGGCGTTGGCGCTTGTCGCGGACAAGGCGCCGGCCGCACAGGACGAGTAGCGCCGCGACCGTGCAGGGATCCGGCGGCGGATAGGCACCCCACATCCGGGCCGCCGCGAGGTCGACCGTCGGGAGGTCCGGGTTCGCATCGGGCAGGCCGGGATCGAGGGTGCCCGCCAGGGCCTGGCACCGGCGGCGGAGTCGGTAGAGGATCCCGCGAGCACGGGGCTGGTCGATCGCGTCCTCGGCGAGATCGCGCAGGATTTCCGCGAGTTCGCGCACGCGAGGATTGGCGGGCGCCACGGTGTGTGCGGTGCCGGCTTGGACGAGGTAGCAGCGGCATCGAAGGCAGACCGGCATGAGTGCGGTCTGCCAGAGCAGGTCGGTGTGGCCGGTGGTGAGGGTGCACGCCGGGCAGAGCCAAACGACGTCGAAGTGCAGTCGCCACCCGTGCCGGCGCTGGATGCCGTGGCCGCGGATGGCCAGCGGGTAGCGGTTCATCGTCAACTGCCGCACGGCAGCATCATCGAACCCGGCCAACGTCGCGACCGTGTCGAGTTCGGACTTGGGGATGTCGATGTCGTGGCGATACCGGGGCAGTATCCGACCGCGGTGGATCCCGTTGGCGTCGGCCAGCCGCGCGGCATACGAGCTGAGCGGCTCGGTCGGCCGCGGCGCGGGGCGCACGGGTAGGACGGTCATGACACGGGGACCTTGACGCGCCGTCGCCGGGACGGCTGGGGCGCGACCGCGCGCAGCTCGGCCTCGCCGGCCATCGCGCGGGCGGACAGGGGGACGGCGTCGAGGTGGGCGGTGGTGATCGTTTCCGAGCCGTCGTCGAAGGCGGCCAGCAGGGCCTCGGTGAGGAGCAGGGCGGTGTCGCCGACGTAGCCCTGGGTGCGGCGCCAGATGTAGCCGGCGTGCTGGCGGGAGAAGATCCCGGGCGGTGCGCAGTCGAATTAGGGCAGCAGCACCGTCTCGGCGTTCCTTGAGGAAGCGTTGCCAGGTGCGGCGGTCGTCCTCGGTGGCCAGCGGATAGGCGCTCAGGGTGAGGCGTTCGAGGCGGGAGTTGATCTGGGGGTCGAGGTAGAGCGGCGACTCGTGCAGATCGGCGCCGACAAGGATCATCGTGCCGCCCAGCTCGCCGAGCTCGGTGTTGAGGTACTTGAGGAAGTCGAGCATGTCGCGGCTGTCCTTGTTGGACACGTCGAGGAAGTGGCTGTCGTCGATGAGCAGCAGCCGCACCCCGTGCTGCCTGAAAGCGTGGATGACCCTGGTAGTGGTGACCCGCACGAGGCCTTCGCTCGGGTAGCCCATCGTGAGCAGCAGCGCGGCGAGGACGTCGCGGATCTTCGAGGCGGCGCGCAGCGTGATGTACACGTGCGGGATCCAGTCCGCGGTGACGCCGGGTTCGGGGTTCCAGGTGGGGCGCGGGTCGGCGCAGGCCGGGCCGAGCAGGTCGCGGTATGCCGCTTGGGCCCAGTCCTTGACGAACGTGGACTTGCCGACGGCGAAGGAGGCGCTGACCGTCCCGATCGCCTTCGCCCCGGGAGGGCGGAGCCGGTTGCGATCCACGAGGCGGGTGAGGTGCTGCGCCGCCCGCTGCGCCAGCACCGAGGGCAGGACCAGACCGGTCATCGCGGCGGTCAGCTCGACCCTGTTCGTCCCTCTCACCGAGGACATCCAGCGGGCTACGCGCGAGATCCTTGCGGCACACCCGAGGCTCCTCGGTATCGGAGGCGGCCCCCGCAACGGCGCAGACGCCTTCGTCATCGCGCTGGCCATGGCTCGGGGCGGGACGGTGATCACCCAGGAAGTGCCGAGAAACATTCACAAGCCGCGGATCCCTGACGTGTGCGACGCCATTGGCGTGCCGTGGCGCACCTTGCCCCAGTTCGTGAACGACCAAGGGTGGACCATCCAGGTGGGCTGACGCCCGCGCGCCCGCTCGGGGCCAGTCAACGGCTTGACCAATACGGCCAGACCGAACCATAACCCACAACGCGAGACTCGCCCGAAATGCATAACGTCAGCTAATTCTTAGAATCAGCGACCGCTCTTACAAAATTCAGTGCATCTCGACAACAATTCATAGGTTCGGTGTCGAGATGCAGCGAAGATTGCAAGATCGAGTGCGGGGTACTTTGCACTCTCCGCTGGAGCAGCCCGGGCCGTGCAAGATCAGCACAATGCTGGGGCGGCGGAGGTTGGCGATCAACTAAACGGGCTCTTCGTACCTGAGGGTGGGGTCATAGGTTGAGTCCTCCGGCGATGAGGAGCATCCGGAGGCGGTAGTTGTCGCGGTTGCGGAAGCCGCGGGCGATGCGGCGGTGGAGCTCGATGAGCCCGTTGACGGCTTCGGCGCCGCCGTTGTTCGCGCCGCCGGTGTCGAAGTAGCCGAGGTACTCGGTGCGCCACTGGGTCAGGGTCTTGCCGAGGCGTTTGACCTCCGGGATCGGGCAGGTGGTGAAGGAGTCGAGGACCTTCTCGGCGATGGCGCGGCCGGCGACGTGGCTGTCCTGGTGGTAGGCGTCGCGGACCTGTTGCGCGCACCGCCAGGCGACCTCGACCTCGAGGTGCCGCTCGTCGGCGGCCCACGCCTGGGCGAGTCGGGTGCGCTGCCGGTCGGTGAGGTTCTCGGCGCCCGCGCGCAGGGTGTTCCGGACCCGGTAGAGGGGGTCGTTCTTGCGGCCGCGGTGGCCGTGGATCTCCTGCTGCACCCGTCGCCGCACGTCGTCGACGACCTTGGTCGCGAGCTTGACGACGTGGAAGGCGTCCAGCACGGAGCGGGCATCCTGCAGCTGGTCGTCGATCGCGTTCTTGTACCCGTGGAACGGGTCCAGGGTGGCGACCTCGACCCTCTTGCGGAACGCCTCCCCGCGATCCGTCAGCCAGGTCTTGTACGTGTCGCCGGTCCGCCCGGGCAGCAGGTCGAGCAACCGCGCCCGGACGACGAGTTCGCCCTTGGCGTCAGGGTGCAGCGTCAGGTCCACGATTCCGGTCAGCTCCTTCGGGCCCCGACCGCCAGCCTCGACCGGTTTGGTCGACACGTGGTGCCAGTTGGGTCGGCCCGGGGCGCGGTGCCCGGATTGCTCGGGGTCCGTTTCCCCGGGCCG
>JAIUPO010000044.1 GCA_020160805.1 Actinomycetota bacterium
TCACCCGCTGACCTCACCCCGAGAAGCGACCGAGGGACTCGTCACGCCAGGGCCCCTCGTCGATCACGCCTGCCCGAAGAATCCGCCCCCACGACCTTGACAACCAGTTAGGGAATCTCTTCGCCGTTGAGTGTGGGGTGGGCACGACGCGCTGAAGCGCTTGGGGTCCGGCGGGTAGGGGTCGAGGCCCTTGAGGATCAGAGGACTTCTACCTCTCCTGAACCCAAGGACCTCGACGATGCCCGAGCCTACGTTGTGCTGCCCGGTGGGCGGCTACTGCGGCCGCTGCGACCTGCTGGTCGGCCTGGACGGTCTCCGCGTGATCGACGTCGCCCGCGACGACCACGACGCCCTGACCGTGACGGTGGAGTCCGAGCCATCGGTGACGGGGTGCTGGTCGTGCGGGGTCGTCGCGCACGCTCACGGCCGGGTCGAGGTGCGCCTGGTCGATGCGCCGGCGTTCGGGCGGCCGGTGCGGATCGTGTGGCGCAAACGCCGCTGGGTGTGCCCCGAGGCTGGGTGCCCGGTCGGGTCGTTCCTGGAGCAGGATGAGACCATCGCGGCACCCAGGTCGAAGCTGACCGTCCGGGCGGCGCGGTGGGCGGTCGAGCAGATCCGCCGCGAACACGCCTCCGTGAACGGGATCCGCCGTCAGCTCGGCTGCGGCTGGCGGACCGTGTGAGAGCTTGTTCCACAGTGCGAGTACGTCGACCATGCCGCGATGCTACTCGAAAGTAACTTAACTGTCTGCTGTCGTCACCGACACCTCGCCCACGGGCCAACCCCGAGTCCGAGATAGGTGGTAGCACCGATGCGCCGGCGAGTTCGGCGCAGGCACGCTGGTGACCTCCTCGGAAAGGGGCCACCATGTCCACGCTCACTGCACGAGTCCTGCCCGCCATTCTCACGCTCGCCATGACCACGTCGCTGGTCGCGGGATGTGGTGGCGACGGCGACTCCGTCGACGCGGCGACGGGGAACGCCGACGCCGTTGTCGCCGATGGGCCCGGAGGCGAGGGCGCCGCCACGGCCACGGACGCGCCCAGCGAGGCCACACCCGACGCCGGTACCTACGCGCCGGTCGACGTCTGCGCGCTGGCCGATCGGATCGACTGGTCGGCCCTGTTCTCCGGAAACCGCGAGTTCACCGACGATCCCACCGACCGCGGGGCCTCCCTGGGGACCTGCCAAGTGCGCTACGAGGGCGTCAACGTACTCCTCGCCGTGGCTCCTGCCTCGGACTACGAACTCCGCAAGGCCAGCCACGTCGGGGAACCGTTCACCCCTTCCCTGGGGGATGAGTCGGTGGGCTACGTCTTCACGACCGCTGACCGTCCAGAAGAAGGCAACGTCAGCGTGGTGGCGCGCTCGGGCGACCACACGATCAGTGTCGGAACGCCCAACGTCACCGCCGATTCCGCCAGCCAGGAGCGCGTCGTACGCATCGCCGAACTGCTACTCGATCAGGTCGATGCACCGTGACGCGATGGCGCTCTCGCCTGATCACCTCGCTGGCGATACTGCTCACCCTGACCCTCACCGCGTGCATCGACGGAGCCCATCCACGTACCCACCAGCCCGACTCCCACCAGTCTGGTGAGCCGCAGTCCGGTGAGCAGGGCTCGGACTCATCCGATCCGGCAGACCTGGCCGACACCCTGCGCTCCCACGGCATCACCATCGTCGCCTCCGCAGCCGACCTCGACAGCGTCGCGCAGGCGCCGTACGGCGTGAGCGTGACGCGGTCACAGGTGGCCAACATGGCCCGCCAACTCGGCGGACATGGAGGCTTGTGGGGAAGTGAGCTCGACCAACTCATCCCCATGCCCGACTCATCCCCATCGTTCAGCTATCTCCTCGGGGCCTGGCTGGACTTGGCGGAGACACCGCGCGCGCTGACTGCCGCCCAGTGGTTCCAGGAGGACACGAACTGGCGACTCAGCCCACGCGTGCTGTTCCCGGCAGCGGTCCTGCCGCTGTTCCTCGCCGACAACGCCGAGGCAGCCACGAAGGACCTGCCAGCCCCGCCACAGGTCTGGCCCACAGGTCACCGGGACGAAGGCAACCTCATGGGGACCCGCTCAGTTGCCCTCAGCGCCGCGGATCCTCTCGCCACGCCGTGCTCGTCGGTCGCAGAGTTCTTCAACACCTCTCTCACGTCGCTCTTCAACGCGCTGCGCCTGGACCCCAAGGGGGTGGGGTCGGGGGCAATCCAGGCAGTGTCGGGCTTCGTCGCCGGCCTGTGGGACCACGCCGTCTCCTTGGCCGAGGGCGTCGTGCGCGGGCTGGTCAAGACCCTGAGCCAGGATGCGCTCGAGGCATTGGCCGAGGCGATGGCCATCGCCCAGGTGGTGCTGCATGTGAGCACCTACATCTTCGGATGGACGGTCCAGGTGAGTTCGTCACACGATCCGTTGGTGATGCCGGGGGGTAGTGGGCCGGCGGTGGACGGACGATGGTGGGTCGTCCCCGACCAGCGCTACGTCGATTTCGACGACCCGATCAAGGACTGCGTCAAGACCCTGCCGGGCAATCACAAACTCCTCTCGATCTTCGAGCCCGGCACTCCGGTGACGTGGAGGGTTCTGCCTGACGGGTTCGATCCGCTCGCCCCACCACAGGTTGCGTTCGCCTCCTACTCGGCGTTGTCCCAGGTCCAGAAGGTGCCTGCGTCTGGCAACATCTCCCTTCCGTTCACCTCGGGCATCGAGCCCCAACAGAAGGCGGACCCGGCCACGGGCTGGGCCAACGTCGAGGTCGCCATCCCACGCGCAGAGATCAGGGCGCTCTATGAAGCCACCGAGTCGATGCTGCGCAGCATGATCGACTCGATCGCCAGCCGGCCCGTATTCGTCACCTTGCAACTCGACGGATTCCTCCGGGAGACCCTCACAGGCTGGCTCAAGCCGCTGCTCACTCGCCTCCAGGGCGCCTTCGGCAATGCCGTCGGCCAGATGTTCACAGTGCGGGGCTACGGCACAACCACCGTCTCCTACCACCCTTGGACGCCGCCCGAAGGACCCGAGTTCGCCCCCTGCTTCGTCGGCCGATGGGCGATGCAACGAACGCCGAAGGGTTTCGGGGTCGAGCAGAGCTGGGAGTCCTGGACGTTCGACATCACCCAGGATCGCTTCGACATGTCCGTGCACTTGTGGCATAACCGCATCAAGGGGCTTCCGGGATGGACATCGTCATGGACCGGTGGAACTCCCATGAAGGTGTACGGGCGGTGGGTCGGCGACGATTTCGCCGTGGAGCTGCCCTCACGCCGGATGCGCAGCAGCGACCACGGTGGCAGTTGGCAGCTGCCCGGCACCCAATTGGGGAGCGAGGCCGACTACGCCACCGACATCGCCTTCGCGGTTCAGTTCGCCCCCAAGAAGCTCACCTGCATCGACGACAACCACCTGCAGGTACGCAGCATCGTCGACCGCATGTATCCCTTCTCGTATCGCCTGCGTCGCATCTGAGGATCGGTGCTCGTCACCCGTCCGATCAGCGGGACGGCACCTCGACTGGGCAGGGCGCCAGCAACCGCAACTACTTCAACACCTACCTCTGGCGGCCGGCCCTGGAGAAGGCTGGCATCGAGGCCAAGCGCGAGAACGGACGTTGACGGCCGCGGCCCCCGCCTTGGCGGCCTCGGGGACGAGCGGCACGGCAGTGCTGTGGTATGCCGAATCCCGCACCAATCTTTCGCTGCCGGACTATTCCAATAACGGCTACACCGCGACCTACGTCCACCACACCGACCCGGTGCAGCCCGGCTATTTGAAGGTGATGCGCTGGGTCTACAACGGCACGTTCTATTGGCGGCCAGCGCTCGGCGTCGGCGTGGCGATGAACAACCCCACCATCGTCTTCACTGTCGCGGACGACCAGACCCTCGGCACCGTCAGCGCGACACACGACTACATCGCCTCCGCGACCTTCACGGCCACGCTGGCCTGATCCCGACCGCCGACCGCGCACTCGCGTCGCCCGCGCACCCGCGGGTCACGGGCCCAAGGTCGTCGAGTCCGGGAAACACGCCGAGGTAACGGCCGATTCGTCGGCGTGTTTCCCGATCTCGACGGGTGATGGGCGGCCGCCAGACGGCAATTTCAGGTCATAGCAAGCGCACAGCGACCCCAAAGAGGACGAAAAGGGCCAGTCGCCACTCTCTAGGGGTACGCACTTGCCAAGACCTCTCGGAAGGCCGCCCCATGAACCGCATCCGCACCCGCCGCTTCGCCGCCGTCACCTCCAGCCTGGCCCTGGCCGCTGGCGTGCTCGTCGGCTGCTCCACGACCGCAGACAGCACGACCACCGTCAGTGCGACGAGCGCAACATCTGTGACGGCTGCCGCCACCGCCGATGACGCCGCCGCCGACGACGCCAACGCGACCTCCGCCGCCACCGCGACCAACGCCAGCAACCAGAACGCGACGAGCGCTATCGACACGCACTACGACGCCGACGACCTGACCTGGGACGCCAGCGACGAGGTCGCGATCACCCTGGCCGATGGCGCCTCCGCTGGGGAGGGCGTGAGCGTCGACGGGAACATCGTGACGATCACCAGCGGTGGGGTTTACCGCCTCTCGGGCACCCTGACGGATGGCCAGCTCGTGGTGGCCGCCCCGGACGACGAGACCGTCACGCTGATCCTCGACAATGCGTCCATCACCAACTCCGCGGGTCCCGCGATCGCCGTGACGAGCGCTGACGAGGTCACGATCGACCTCGCGGATGGCACCACAAACTCCGTGCAGGACGGGTCGGGCTATACCGTCCCCGATGACGCAACGCCGGTCGCCGCGATCGCCTCGGCGTCCGACCTGACCATCGCGGGCACCGGGACGCTGAATGTCACTGGCTCGACCAATGACGCCATCAACTCCACCGATGGCCTGGTCATCGTCTCCGGCACCCTCAATGTCACGGCCGCCGACGACGGCATCCGCGGCAAGGACTATGTCCAGATCCTCGACGGCACCATCACGGTCACAGCGGGCGGCGACGCGCTCAAGGCCGATAACACCGAAGACGCCGACCGCGGCTGGGTCCGGATCGACGGTGGCAGCGTGACCATCGAGGCCGGCGATGACGGCATCCACGGCGAGCGCGCCGTCGAGATCACCGATGGCACCGTCACCGTCACCCAGTCGGTCGAGGGCATCGAGGGCCAAGACATCACCATCTCGGGCGGCACGGTCGCCGTGACCGCCTCCGACGACGGCATCAACGCCACCGCCGTGTCCGCCGAGGCCGGCACCGGCGGCACCGAGTCCGACGACGGCTCGCTGCTGACGATCAGCGGCGGCACCGTCACGGTCAATGCCGGCGCGGATGGCATCGACTCCAATGGCTCGGTCTCCCTGACCGGCGGCGGCATCACAATCACGAGCGGCGCGGGCGGCGGAACGGGCGCGGTCGACGCCAATGGCACAATCGAGTTCACCGCCGCGCAACTGACCGCGAATGGCACCCAGATCACCTCCGCCGACCAGCTCGGCACGCGCATGGGCGGCCGTCCCTGACGCAACCGCACGGCATACCCCTGGCACGGACCGGACAGGGCAGGGCCCGGCACCTCAGATCGAGGTGCCGGGCCCTTCGCGTATGCCCGTGCGGGTCGGGGCTCAGAGGCCAGCAACCCGGTCCGGGGGCGGGGTCAGGTTGGGGTGGGCCCCCAGGTAGTCGACCAGGTTCTGCAGGTCTTCCTTGCCACCGAGCAGGTTGGTCCCGCCGGTGAACGCGGTGAAGGCGTCACCGCCATTGGCCAGGAAGTTCAGCGTGCCGACGCGGTAGGTGGAGGTCAGGCTCATCGGCGTGCCGTTGAGCGTCATGGACGAGGCGACGACCTTGCTGCCCTGGGGCTGAGTGTCATCCCAGGTGTAGTTGAAGCCCTCGGAAACGCCGAGCGCCAGGTACTGCCGACCACGGGTCGGGTCGTACTGCTGTTCCAGCGCGTCTTTGATCTGCTGGCCGGTCATATCCAAGGTGACCAGCAGGTTGCCGAAGGGCGCGACGTTATAGGCCTCGGTGTAGGTGATCTGACCGGGCTGCTCGCCATTGCTGATCTGGTTGGTCAGGAAGCTGGCCCGGACGCCGCCGACATTCATGAAGGCGATCTGGCTGTTGCCGCTCTGGGTACCCCACAGGATCGAGTCCGCGACCAGGTCGGCCATCGGGGTCTCGATACCGCGGTTGCCGCTGGAGTCACCGGTGATGTCCTCGGCGATGGTGCCCACGACCTTGCCCGCGATCGGACCGGCCAGCGTCTTCCACTTGTCGATCACCGCGGTCTGCGCCGGGTCGGGCGTGTTGGACCGGTCGACCAGGACGTTGTGGGAGACGAAGGAGTTGCGGTTGACGTCCTTGGTGTTGGAGTTGATGTTGAAGTAGGTCTCGGTGACCATCTGGCCGTAGGAGGCCGCACTGGTGATCAGGCGGGGGCGGCCCTGCGGGTCGCTCTGGGTGCAGACATACGGCTGGTGGGTGTGACCGGAGACGACGACATCAACCAGCGAGGAGAACTTCGGCGCCATCTCGGCGATCGGGCCGTTGAAGCCGACGCAGCCGTCATAGTTGGAGGTGGCCGGGTCCTGGGTGCCACCCTGGTGGATCAGCACCACGATGGCCTTGACGCCCCTGCGGTCCAGTGCGCCGGCCTGCTGGTTGACCGTCTTGATCTCGTCGGCGAAGCGCACGCTGGCCACACCGGCCGGGTCGACCAGGGTCGGGGTCTCCCGCAGCGTCAGTCCGATGAAGCCGATCGGCACCCCGCCGACCTTGCGGATCGTGAAACCGGGCAGCAAAGGCTTGTTGTCGGACTTCTTGAAGACATTGGCAGCCAGGTAGGGATACTTCGCACCGGCATACGGCTGATCCGGGAAGTAACAGCCGTCGACGGGGTGACAGCCGCCCTTCTGGATCCGCAGCAACTCCGCGGTGCCCTCGTCGAACTCGTGGTTGCCGACCGAGGTGACGTCCAGGCCCAGGGTGTTCAGCGACTCCACGCTGGGCTCGTCGTGGAACATCCCGGACAGGAAGGTCGAGCCGCCGATCGTGTCACCGGCGGCCACGGTCAGGGAGTTCTTGTCCCCTACCTTGGTGCGCAACTCAGTGAGCTTGGCCGAGAGGTACTCCACGCCGCCGGCGGGCGTCTTGGTCGGGTCGCTGGCCAGCGGCGGATCGGTGGCCTCAAGGTGGCCGTGGTAGTCGTTGAACGACAGCAATTGCACCGGGATCGCCCGGGCTGTGCTCTCTGTCGCCGCGGTGGCGCCGGTCGTGGAGACCAGTCCTCCGGCGAGCGCCGCGGCCGCACCGGCCGCGAACAGCGTCGTCATCTTGCGCATGCAGTACCTCCCGTAAAGGGCGGCCAGAGACCGATCACGTGCCGCCGTGGGCAACCTACCCGGCCGAACCGACAACGGCCAGACCCCGGCGGCTATGAGTCGTGAACAGCGGGTAACGATCCGTCGGCGAGGCCGAGCTGGTCGAGCAGCACCGACCACTCCCACGCGACCTCGCGCCACGCGTCATAGCGGCCGCTGCGGCCGCCATGCCCGGCCGACATCTCGGTGTGCAGCAGGATCGGGCGGGTTTGCGGATCGTTGGTGGCGAGCTCGCGCAGCCGGGCGACCCACTTGGCGGGCTCGGTGACCAGGACCCGGGTGTCGTGCAGCGATGTCGTCGCGAGGATGGCCGGGTATTCCGTCGCCTGCACATTGTCGTAGGGCGCGTAGCCGGCCATGGTGTCGTATGCCGCGGGGTCCGCGAGCGGATTGCCCCACTCCTCCCACTCCCCCGCCGTCAGCGGCAGATCTGGGTCGAGCATGGAGGTCAGGGCGTCGACGAAGGGCACGGCGGCGTGCGCGAAACGGAAGCGGTCCGGGGCCAGGTTGAGCGCCGCCCCGATGAGCAGGCCCCCGGCCGAACCGCCCTCGCAGGCGAGCCGGTCCGGATCGACCCAGCCGCCCCGCAGGGCATCCGCGACGGCCACGAAATCACCGAAGGTGTTGGGTTTGGCGGCGAGTTTGCCCTCGTCATACCAGCCGCGGCCCATCTCGCCGCCGCCGCGGACGTGGGCCACGGCATACACCAGCCCACGATCGAGCAGGCTCAGCCGCGCGACGGAGAAGTAGGGGTCGGAGGAGATTTCATAGGCACCATAGCCATTGAGCAGGCCGGGGGCGCTGCCGTCCTGCCCGACGTCGGCGCGCCGGACGATGGAGACGGGTATGCGGGCCCCGTCCGCCGCGCTGACCCACTCGCGCGATTCCGCGTAGTTCGCCGGGTCGAAGTCGCCCAGGACCGGCTGCCGCTTGAGCAGGGTGCGGGTGCCGTCCAGCGGGGAGACGGCATAACTGGCCCGGGGGTGGATATAGCTCTCCTCGGTGACCACAACCTCGCGGGTAGCCATCTCGGGATTGTCGGCGAGGTAGACGGCCGTCAACTCGCCGTCGACGGGCCAGGCTTGCGGCTCACCGAAACCGGATTCGGTGGCGGCATCGCGGGGCAGAACGCGCAGGGTGGGCAGACCGTCGGCCCGCAAGGTCAGCACCGCGAAGTCGTCGAAGGCATCCACGCCGAGGAAGCGCTCACCGGGCAGGGAGGTCGCGATCGGGCGCCACTCGCTGGGGTCGGCGAGCTCGGTCCAAGCCAGGTCGCCCTCGCGATTGCGGATGTTGTGGACGATCAGGATGGTCTCGCCGGCGATCTCGATGTCGTACTCGACGCCCTCGACCCGCTCGCGCACGCATCGCCAGGTGCCCGTCGGGTCGTCGGCGGGCAGGATCCAGGCCTCGCTGGTGGTCTTGGTGCCGAGCCCAATGATCAGGTGGCTGTCATCGCGCGAGCCACCGAGTCCGAGCCAGAAGCGTTCGTCGTCTTCTTGATAGATGAGCACGTCGTCGGCCCGGGGGGTGCCGACCTCGTGCCGCCACACCTGGTAGGGCCGCCAGGCATCGTCGACGGCGACATAGAAGAGATAGCGACCGGAATTGTCGAACTCCGCGCCATAGCCGACCCCGGTGATCTCGTGGTCGAGGATGGTGCCGGTCGCCACCTCGGTCACGGTCAGCGCGAACCGTTCATCGCCCTCGGTGTCGACGCCCGCCACGACGAGCCGGTGGTCGGTGCTGACCGCGAGCGCGCCGACAGAGAAGAAGTCGTGGCCCGCCGCGGCGGCATTGCCGTCCAGCAGGATCTGCTCCCCCTCGGGGATGGCACCCGGCTCGAGCACGGGGCGGGGCGCATCCGGCCCGGTCCGCGGACAGCGGGCGTGGACGGCATACTGCTGCCCCTCGATGGTGCGGGCGTAATACCACCACGGCCCGTCGCCCACCGGAACGCTGAGGTCGCTTTCCTGGACGCGGCTCTTGATCTCCTGGAAAAGCTGCTCGCGCAGGGGCGCAAGGTGCGCGGTGCGCGCGTCGGCATACGCATTCTCGGCGTGCAGGTAGGCGATCAGCTCCGGATCCTCCCGGTCGCGCATCCAGGCATAGGGGTCGCTAACCGTATGCCCGTGGTGGGTGCGCTCGTGCGGCCGCTGCGGCGCGCGCGGCGGCTCGCCCGCTGCCGCCGATGCCGTATGCCGGGTGCTCGCCCGCTCCTGTTCAGTCACGCCATCAACCCTAGGCCGCGCCACCCGCTGTCTTGGGCGGCGGGACCTTCGTACGATGGCTAGGGGAGGCCGAGGATCGGTGCGGCGGAGCCACGACTGGCGGTGCTGCCATCGCCCAACTGTCCCTGCGCATTGTCTCCCCAACAGTAGGCGGCCCCCGAGGCGGTGCGGGCGCAGGCGAAATCTCGGCCGACGCGGATGTCGAGGGCGTCGGGGGGCAAGCCGATGACCGGGGCCGGCAAGAGGGAGGTAGCGTCGCTCCCCTCGCCAGGACCACGGAAGATATTGGGTCCCCAGCACCACCCACCGGATCGGAGGGCGCAACTTGCGCCGCCGGCGCTGAGGGCAACCACACCCGATTCCATGCCGGCAACGACGGTCGGCAGCAACCGCCGCGTCATCGTGCCGTCGCCGACCTGGCCGGCGACGTTTCGGCCCCAGCACAAGGCCGCACCGTCACGAATGGCACACGTATGCAGCAGGCCCGCCGAGACCTCCTCGACGCCCGCGCTCATCCCGCTGACGGGGGTGGGGCGGGCCGAGGGGCTGGTCGTTGCGTCGCCCAGTTGCCCGGTGTGGTTGGCTCCCCAGCACCAAAGCCCACCGGCGGCGGTTCGAGCGCAGGAGAGTGGAGTCCAGCAGAGTGGTGTACGACGGACCTGAGTGAGTGCGCGCCTCCAACGTAGGCGCGGCCACCGGGTGGA
>JAIUPO010000045.1 GCA_020160805.1 Actinomycetota bacterium
GCGGCATACCTGGCCGACCTCCGGCACCTGACCACGCTCCTCCTTCACCTGGCCGGACAACCCGGCGCGGACGGCCTCGCGCCATGGGTGGCCGACCTCGCGCTCGTCGCCGCAGACCGCACCTCGGCCCGCGGGCCACGCTGGGGCCTGCGCCCACCCGACGACTCCGCCCTGCGCGGTCAGGCGTTGGCGACTGCGGATGCGATCCTGGCCGCCGACCACCTCGACACCGCCGCCACGCTCCTGACGCCGTGGACCGAGCTCACCCCGACCACGAACGACGGGCCACTCGGCTGGCTCGCGGACCGGACGGTCATGACCCCAACCCTGACCCGACTCGTCATGTCCGCCCGCGCCCCGCACCGGCGCCTGTCCCACCACCTCGACACCCCAAGACCCCAGGGAGCGCGCATGCCGATCAACCTGCTCGTCATCCCACAGGTCATTCCACACGAGCAGTACCTCGAGCACCTCGCCGGCGCCTCCGACTCCAGCGAAGCGACCGTCCGACTCTTCGCCTCCCTGTCCCTGGCCCGGCTCCACCCAGATGTGAACTCCTGGGCCGCGGCCGCCGAAGCCCTCGGCACGCCGGGGCCAATGGGAGTGCGCTGCGCCCGGGCCTGCTCGGCGACCATGCTCGTCACCGCCGACGAATGGAAGGCCCGAATCTGGCGGGCCATCGAACAGACGCCCCGCGAGAACTACCGCGCTCTCGAGGCCAAGATCCGCCATCGACTCGGGATGAGCGACTGGTTCGACGAATGGGCCCGCCGCCACCGCCCCGGCACCCGACGCAGCTCCTACGGCCACGGCCTGACCTGGCAATGGGTCCACGTCGCCCACGCCCACCTCGACCTGTCCCCCCTCTGGAAAGGAAGGACGCCCACCGCCAAGGACCGCGCCGGTTACCGCCAGTTCGAGCACTCCCTCAACGACAAGCAGCAGCTCGAGCTCGGCCTCGCCGGTTACACGCTCGACTGAGTCTCTCACCCGTGTCCTTGTCGGTGCCCACTGCTATAGATGGACCAGTCAAAGAGGAGGGGCACGCCCATGCAGTTGCAGTCGATCTACGTGCGGTTCTACCGCTCGCTTAACTACGACTTCATCCGGTCATCAGATGCCCGTTACGTGCCCGACCCGTGGGATGCGACACCTCGAGGGGACTACCCGTTTGTTCGCATCAAACTGCGACCAGGCATCACGACCGTCGTGGGCGGCAACGAATCCGGGAAGACTCAAGTTCTCCGCGCGATCACGGCTGCCCTGACAGGTAAGGGGTTCGAGCGAAGCGACTTCTGTCGATACTCACAGTTCTTCGGTGTCGACCCGACCATCACGAAGCCTGAGTTCGGGGCGCTGTACACGGAGGTCACCGACGACGACCTGAAGGTGATCCAAGCCGCCTCGGAGCACAAGTCGATCGATGGAGCTGACCAGGTCGCCATCTTCCGCATGAACGAGACCCCGCAATACCGCCTTTACGTTCGAAAGGACGGGGAGTGGTCCCCAGGGCTGCATATCAAGACACCCTCGGCCCTCGACAAGCTGAACATCCCCGTACCCTTCGAGATTGACGCAGACGTACCCCTGCCTGACAGCGTCCCGATCGACTTCCTCGCCAGCGGGGCCAAGAAGGCGGGCATCGGCCGTGACGTCCTCCGTACGATCCTTGACGGAGTCAAGGCGAACAGGGAGTGGTTTGCCAGCGATAGTCAGGTCCAGGCCAAGGCGAAGGAGATCTCATCCCTGTTCAGCGACGCCAGGGACGCCACTGACGAGGAACTGAAGACCTATGAACTCGCACACGATCTCCTAACGAAGGTTGCCGGGCTCGACCGCGAGCTGTTCGTCGAACTTCAGAGGGAGGTGCGATTGAAGAACGGGTACGCCAACAGCATCGTCGACACCATCAACGGCGAGTTGGCCAAGGCACTCAACTTCCCACACTGGTGGTCTCAGGACTCGCAGTTTGAGTTGTTCGTCTCCCTCTACGAGTTCGACCTCGTCTTCATGATCCGTGATCGGACTGGCCGCAGCTACGGCTTCGACGAGCGAAGCGATGGTCTCAAGTACTTCCTGAGTTATTTCGTCCAGTACTTGGCGCACCAGCCTCGAACCGACGGGCGGCCAGAGATCCTGCTCATGGACGAACCAGATAGGTTCCTCTCGGCCTCTGGTCAACAGGATCTGCTGGCCATCTTCGATGACTTCGCTTCCCCGGAGGACCCGTCGCGCCGGCCAGTTCAGGTTGTCTACGTCACCCACTCTCCCTTCCTTATCGACAAGAACGAAGCCGACCGGATCCGCGTGCTCGAGAAGGGCGAGTACGACGAGGGCACGCGGGTCGTCAAGTCCGTGGCGGCCAACCACTATGAGCCGCTTCGCTCAGCTTTCGGTAGCTTCGTCGCCGAAACCACCTTTATCGGCAACTGCAACATCTTGGTCGAAGGACCCTCAGATCAGGTTCTCCTCGCGGGCGTCTCGCGTTGGCTCAAGACTCGAGGCGTGGCGAATCGCGACCGGCTCGACCTGAACCGCGTGACCATCGTCCCCGCAGGCGGCACGCGACACATTCCCTATCTTGTGTATTTGGCGCGAGGTCGAGATGTTGACAAGCCTCCCGTCGTGGTCCTCCTCGACAACGACAAGGACGGTCACGATGCCCGCCGGGATCTTGCCGCGGGAGGCGCGTACGGCGACAAGCTCCTTGACCCCGAACTCGTCCTCCAACTGGGCAAAGACTCGCTCGATGGGCTGAGCACTGAGAGTCCCGGCGGAGTGGTCGGAATCGAGGACCTGATCCCATTCAACATTGCCCTCGCCGCCGTGGAGCGCTACTGCCTCGAGTTCGTGCCTGCCGCGAAGATTGGCGACTACAGACTGAGCGCAGACGATGTCCGCGACGGTGTCGCCCCTCCTTCGTCAGGCACTGAACCTTCTGCTGGACTACTCAAGTGTCTCGAGCGAACCATCGCCGAGCGCTCTGGCATCACCAGCTTCCACCTGGACAAGGTCGCCTTTGCGCGTGCGACAGTCGACGTTCTCTCGGGCAACAAACGAGATTCGCTGGTGACCCGCGATGACCTCGAGACAGCGGCACGCAACTTCGGACTCTTGCTCTCGAAACTCGCCGAGAAGCAGCGGGTCGCCGAACGCGCTGAGACGGTCGACCGAATCTCGAGCCGGATCAACCGGGCCAAGAGAGATTTCATGAGAACTCACGAGAAGCAGGCCAGGAACGAGGACGTCCTCAACTTCATCGAGGAGATTTCAGGCCAGCTCGACCTGTCGCCCGAAGCTGAAGAGGTCCGCGCGGAGACCCGCAGGTGGCTGATTCAATTCGGCCTTGCTGAGGATCCTCGCGCCGTAGTTCAGGACCTCCCCGCGCTCTTCCGAGCGATGGACGGCCTCGCATATCAGGCGACCAGGAGAGCCCAGCGTGAGACGCCGCCTTCGGGCGACGACGCGGATAGTGGCACATCGGAGCGTTGACCATGACGTGGATCGACTGGTTGTTCCGTCCCCTCGTCTGGTTCATCCACCGGCTGGTCGAAACATCTGGCGAGAGCCTGCCCGCTGGTTTGGAGGGTGTGGCCATGATCTTCATGGTGACCTCGGTGTTCACCCTCTTCGGGATCGTATGCTTCAGTTTTGTTTCCTCAGCTCTCTTACGCCGCACGGACTGGGCACTCGAGACGGCCTTTCGTTGGTCGACAAGGGGCTCCGACCTGGAGGTCCACGCGGCGGCCGCGACGCGGTACGTCGCTGTACACGCGCTGATCATGAAGATCCATCGATGGACCGGCGTCGTCCTTGGTTCTCCGCCCGAGAGATCGGAGCGTCTACGGACCAAAGAGGGGCGGCGCATCAGCCGTGCCCTTGTTCGCGCCTTGCTTTCCATCCCCCACGCGGTCGGGCTCGCCTTACGCTTCGTCTGGGGCTGGGTTCGCTACCCGGCCGGCGCCTACATATTGGCGGGGGCGTTGTGGATGCAGTATCGGCCCGATGTGGAGGCCGCGTTGAATAGCGGGAAGGGCCTCGTCGCGGCGGTGGCTACGCCCCAGGGCCTCACCGTTCTCGCTGTCATCTTTGCTGGGGCCACGGTCATGTTGGATCACGGACTTACTCCGCGGGTCCGGGGTCGCAATGCCTTTCAACAGCGACTGGCTGTGGACGCCGAGGGCAGGTTGCACGCGCTCGTACCTCTGGCAAAGGCCATGGTCACCCATCTTGAGTCCGGCCTCGACCAGGTGGTTCGAACTCACGACAGCGTCGGCGCGAGTGCCGTCGAACATGCGACGAAGGGCACCTTTTCGCTGCTTGACGGGCGATTGCATCGGCTCGCCCTTCGGACGAACCCCCTTATCCGACAGGGAAGTCACCAACCTGACTGGGAGTCCACAGAACCTCTGCGGCACTTTGGTCCCGGCCCAGAAGGGTGGGATCCCGCAGCCGAGGCGCGCGGCGTCCACCTGGAAATTGCGAACTTGCTATGCGACTTCGACGAGTTCAAAGCCATCCTCGCTCAGGCGCCTCCCGGCGCGCGCCCGTTCCTTTTGGATGTTAGAACCGCAGATCTCACACGGTCTTGGACCGACGACGTTCTCCCCACGGGGGCCTATCGGCTTTCACGGCACCACATTGAGCGGCGGTCGAAGTCACTCATCGAGGACTACCGGCTGGCTGCGATCCTGAGGCGGCCGGCTGGCGAAGATCGTGACCAGCAGCTGGGTGCTCGGCTCGATGAGCTGGTGGCTGAATGGAACGAGTCGGCCCACGAAACCGTTTGGGAGGCCAGCGTTCTGCACGCGAAAACTGCCCGGTTCGTCACCGCTGTCCGCGGCTGGCAGGAGCCCGCCGGATGGGGCCGGCGACTGGGCCTCCGCCTTGGGTGACGCTTGTCGCCTGCTGCTGCTCCGAGCAGAGAGACAGTCCCCGCGGTCAGCACGGACTCCTTGGGCGCGCCTCACCCGCTGAGATGATGACTCCATGTCCGCCACTGGAGGAGTCGAGATTGCAGCAGATCAAACCGCTGCCGTCGACGTGACGGCCTGGGCCGTTATCAGAGATGAGCCGGGTGGGCGCGATCCCAACAAACGTTGGCTCGCTGAGGATCCAGAGGCACCACGTCACGAGCACTGGCTCTGGAAATCGCGGCAAAGGACAGGCGACGGATCGGAGACGGCCCTCACCGACTGCGCAGAGGTGATCGTCTCGCGTCTTGCCAGCCTCATCGAACTCCCAGCCGCCGTGTGCCGCTTCGCGATTTGCGATGGCGAGTGGGGCGTCATCTCACGCAACGTCACTCCAGAAGGGTTCAGCCTCAACACCGGCGCGGCCTACCTGCCAGAGGTCGAGGGCTATCAACGTCAATCGGTGGATTCCACCAAGGAACTTCGGCCGGGACGGATGCGACGTGAGCGCGGATACACGCTCGAGGCAGTACGGCAGGTACTCACCAAAGTCGACGCTCCTCCGGGCACGAGCGGTCCCAGCGCGTTCGGAGTGTTCGCCGGGTACTTGGTGCTGGACGCCCTGACCGGCAACACCGACCGTCACCCGGGAAACTGGGCTCTCCTTGAGTCCGACGAGGACGGCACCCGTTACCTCGCGGCCACCTACGACCATGGGAGCGCGCTGGGAGCGGGCCTGACCGAGGAGAACCGGAGGACGCGCACACCGAAGGACTTCGCCGCCAAGGGACGGGCGAACCCGTTCGAGCCAAGGGGCCAGCCTCTTGTCGACCTTGCGCTCGAAGCCGTCGCCCAGGCCGATGCCGACCTCTGGTTGTCCCGACTGGCGATCCTGGACAAGGAGGTCGTGCGCGCGACCCTGAACGCACCACCGGGCCGGCTGTCGGAGGTCGCCGCTACCTTCATCGAAGGCGTCATACTTGAGAACCGAAGGAGGTTGAGCGATGACCACGTTGCTGAGGACTGACTGGCTGCTCGTCAGCCGCCAAGACCCCAAGACGCGAGGGTATGCGCGCGTGGGCACCCTCGGATTCGATGGTGAGCAGTACACGTTCACGTACGACGAGGCGGCAACTCGAGCTCTTCCTGGTCTCCCACTCGGCAGGACCCACACAAGTGAGGCACTGTTTCCGATCTTCGCTGAGCGGGTGATGGACCCGCGCCGTCCCGAGAAGGCGGAGACGCTGGAACACCTGGGTTTGGCCGCCGAGGCTGGACCGTTCGAGGTCTTGGCGGTCTCCGGTGGAGGACGTACGGGGGATACCTATGAGCTGACCCCACTGCCACAGTCCGGGCCAGTGAGCCTCCCGTTCCTGGTGCACGGTGTCCGCTACCTGACAGATCAGGAGCGGGCCTCGATCGACGATCTGCGGCCCGGAGATCGGCTTTCGGTACAACAGGAACCGGGCAACCCCGTAAACGTGCGGGCACTCCTCGTCACACAGGACGGGGTCCGGCTCGGGTACGTCCCAGACCCGCTTCTTGATTACGTGCACGACATCATTGCAACCGACTACGAACTACTCGTTGAGCGGGTAAACCCCCCCGAGGCGGGGCTCCACATGCGGCTGTTGGTTCGTCTCAGAGGTCAGCTCAGCGAATAGCCCGAGCTGGTGAACTTCTCAGCATAGAAATTGCAGTCGACCTCCGCGGCCAACCATTCATGCAAGATGTCCCGCGTGTCCCTGTGCAGTCTTCGCTGCATCTCGACATCTGATGTCGAGATGCAGCGAAGACTTAACAAATGTCGAGATGCAGCCAATCTTGCGCAACGGGCAAGGGTATGTTACATAAACGCGTAGTTATGCTGCAAGCCTGTCGAGATGCACTCAATCTTGTAAGAACGGCAGTCGATTCCAAGAATTAGCCGACGTTATGCACTTCGGGCGAGTCGCCTAGGCCACGTTATAGAGGCGTACGCGGGTAATTGGGCACCGGTGGACCCAAGCGAGGGGAGGACGCCCGGGTTCCTCACAGGTGCGACCGGACCTCCCCAGCAAGCAGGTCGGCGAAGAAGCTATCGAGCATGCCGGTCGCGTCTACGCGGGGGCACTCTGCTCCCTCACTACCCGGGACTTGACCACCGGAGGCTTCAGAACCCGCCTACAACCTCGATTGGGATCACTCAGTTTAGTGGCATCCTTTCAGGTGAGTGCCTGCGCAACGTGGACGACTTTCGATCCTTAGCTCCGCTAGGTCGAACGAGGTGACCGGGGCCCACCCGGGCCGTCTCGATAGTTCGATTCGGATCGGAGGCGGCCTAAGCGGACTCGCGAAGTGCTTTCGGTTCTGGGGCAGACGCTAGGGGCAGTCCTGGGGCTGGCTCGGACTGAAAACCCGAGCCAGCCCCGCAGTGACTAGCTCGGATGAAGTGGCCGATCGGGCAAGGTGCCCGTACTCGCGGGTCGTGCAAGGTTCACCGCTTCTCGACAGTTATGCACCTCGGGCGCGTCGCCTCACTGCGTTATCTCTCCTAGAGACGCCCAACCCTGAGGGTGGTGAGTGGGGTTCTGAATCGGCACGAGTTTGATGCCGCTGTCTTTTGAGTCAGGAAGGATGGCGTCATGCCGAAGAAGATTGATCCCGCGGTGAAGGAGCGGGTGGTTCGCCGGGTGTTGGAGCGGCGGGGTGAGTTCACCTCGTTGACCGCGGCTGCGGCGGCGGTGGCTAAGCAGGAGCGTCTAGGAACGGAGACCGTGCGCCGCTGGGCCTTGCAGGCCGAGATCGACGCCGGGACGCGCTCGGGGACCTCGAGTGAGGAACACGCCGAGATCAAGCGGCTGAAGAGCGAGAACGCGCGCCTGCGTGAGGACGTGGCCATTCTGACGGCGGCCACAACTTTCTTCGCGTCAATGTCAAAGTGATCGTGCCCGATCGGGGTTCGCTCGTTTCTTCGCTGCCCCGGGTTACGAACGGCGCTCGGTGGCTTCTCTCCGATGTGCGGCCTCGGTCGGGCGCCCTGTCGGCAGCGGGTGCGTGGCTTGATAGGAGCCTGCCTGCGAGTTTCGCGCTGAATTGAGGCGTGCCCGCCTCGCTGCCGACAGGGCGCCCGAATAGCCCGTCGACGTAGGAGGTCCCTGGATGGTCATGATCGGCACCGACTCGCACAAGCGCACCCACACGGTCGTGGCGCTCGACGAAGTCGGCAGAAGACTCGGCACCAAGACGGTCCGGACCAACGCCGAGGGCCACCTCGCGCTGGTCGAGTGGGCCACACAGTTCGCCGACCACGACGAGCACGGCGTCAGGTTCGCCTTGGAGGACTGCCGCCACCTCACCCGCCGGCTGGAATCCGACCTCTTGGCTGCGGGTCAACGCGTGCTGCGGGTGCCGACTCGGCTCATGGCCGGTGCTCGCCGCAGCAGCCGCGAACCTGGTAAGTCCGACCCGATCGACGCCGAGGCCGTAGCCCTGGCTGCGCTACGTCACCCCGACCTTCCCGTCGCTGAGCTGGACGGACCTGCGCGTGAGGTCAAGCTTCTGTCTGATCACCGTCATGACCTGGTGGTTCAGCGGTCCCGCATCGCTCAACAGGTTCGCTGGCACCTCCACGAGCTGGACCCGGACCTGATGATCCCCAGCCGCGGCCTGCGACGCCAGAAGGTCGTACGTGAGCTGCTGGCGGAACTGGAACGCTTCGACGGCGTCGTGGCCAGGCTTGCCCGGCGACACCTGCTGCGCTGCCAGGAGCTGACTACACAAATCAACGACCTCGAGCGAGAGTTGCGGGACCTGGTTCGTCGGCTCGCTCCCTCGCTACTTGAGATCCCCGGCTGCGGCGTGCTGTCCGCAGCCGTGATCGTCGGCGAGACAGCCGGAGTGCACCGCTTCCGCGACAAGGACGCCTACGCCCGCTTCACAGGCACAGCGCCGGTGCCGGTCTGGTCGGGATCCAGCGCGGGCAAGGTTCGGCTCAACCGAGGCGGCAATCGGTCCGTCAACTGCGCCCTGCACATGATCGCCGTGACCCAGGCCCGCGGCGTCGGGCCGGGCCGGCCCTATCTCGACAAGCAGTTGGCCCGCGGCAAGGACCGCGTAGCCGCCCTGAGGCTGTTGCGCCGGCGCCTTTCCGATGTCGTCTTTGCGGCTCTTCGCGCCGACCTACGTGCAGCCCAGCAGCCCGCCGCGTCGCCTGTTCAACTCGCGGCTTGACATAGGAGCATCGGGGAACTCGACCCCCGTACCCGCTGATCATGGGGTTCATCGGCTCCATGCGCAGCCAGGGCCACGCGGCCTGTGTCGGTCTGTCGGGTCCTGCGTGAGCAGGGCTGCCAGGTCGCCGCGCGGACCTACCGGGCCTGGCGCCGAGCTCGCC
>JAIUPO010000046.1 GCA_020160805.1 Actinomycetota bacterium
GCGGGTGCTGACGCCGAGCAGGTAGCAGGTCGCGACCACCGTGGTCAGCGCCGCCTCCGCACGGCGGTGCCGGGTCAACAACCAGTCCGGAAAGAACGACCCCTCACGCAGTTTGGGGATCGCCACATCCACGGTGCCGACCCGGGTGTCAAAGTCCCGGTGCCGGTACCCGTTGCGACGGTTGGTCCGATCCTGGCTGCGGGTGCCGTACTCGGCCCCGCACACGGCGTCAGCCTGCGCGGACAGCAGCGCGTTGATGAAGGTCGCGAGCATCTCACGCATCAGGTCAGGGCTGGCCTGCGCCAGCTGCTCGTGAAGGAACTGCTCGGGGTCGATACTGGGGACAGCGGTCATCGTGGTGCTCCAATTCGAGACGGTTGTGAGAGATCACTCGAAGGATCACAACGGTGACCGCGCCTACCTCAGCAGGACACGCTCACCGTCGTCGTACACCACTCTGCCGGACTCAACTTTAGGTGAGTGACATCAGTTTCCTCTGATGTCGATCTGTGGCCGCCCTCGTGACTCCTCAGCGGGTCATCGGGTGCGTATGGAGTACAGCACCGAACAGGAGGAACCCATGAGACCCATCGAGATCCCCACCGACTGGAGTGACGACGCGCTCCTGCACTTCGAGGAGTTCTGTTCACTCATCCGCACGCCGCAGCGCACCGTGCGCGACTGGCGCCGCCGAGGAGTTGGCCCCCGCTGGACCCGCATCAGCGGCGTCGGCCGGCTGTACATCACCGTCGGCGAGGCCCGCCGATTCCTTCGATCCGCAACCACCGAGCCAAGGAGGACAAACCCATGAGCGAGCAACCCATCCGTCCGATCTACGTCAGCCTCGCCGAGGCCGCCAAGTGCCTCTCGGTGTCGGTCAAGACGGTGCGCCGACTGATCGCCGACGGTGTGATCGCCGGCTATCGCGTCGGACCGAAGAGCCTGCGGGTCAAGGTCGACGACCTCGAGAACGTCGGCAAACGCATCCCCTCGGCCAACTGGCACCTCCTGCGCTGACCGTGCCACCGGCCGTGGCACGGTGACGCGCCCACGAGTCAGGACGGCGACCGTCCCTCCACCCAGGCTTGGTAGGTCGCACCGATCTGGTCGGCGAGCAGCTTGTCCCCGGTCGAGGGTGGCGTGCTGGTGGATGGCCATCGCCGCCTGGGAGGCGTGGCCGGCGCGGGCCTGCAGCTCCGCGGCGGTCGCGCCGTGCTGGCCGTCCATCGTCAGGGCCGTGTGGCGCAGGTGGTGGATCGTCAGGTCCGGCCGGCCGGCGGCCCCGCGCGCCTCGCGGAACCGGTCCATGAGGAAGCGCGTGCTCATATGGTCGGTCCGGTCGCCCGGGAAAAGCAGGCCGTCCTCGCCGGGGGCGGCGTACTCGAGCAAGTGACGTTGGAGCATCGGGAGGAACGGTGGCGGGACGTGCACGACCCGGATGCCGCTCCTCGTCTTCGGCGGGCCGATCCCCCGGCCGCAGTTCGGGCACGGGTCCGAGGCACCCGGGAGGGGTTCCTTATCGACCTTGCGGGAGACCGACACCCACCCCGCGATGCCGTCGATGTCCGAGCGGCGCAGCTCGAGCAGCTCACCCTCGCGCAGCCCGACGAACGCGGCGAGCACGACGAACAGCCGCAGCCGCGGCGGCATCGCGTCGACGAGGGCGCTGATCTCCTCCAGCGTCGCCGGCCGGACGACCCGCTTGACCCTGGCCAAGCCGGCCCCACGGATCTTCGGCGGCGCGCGGAAGATCAGCTCCTCCTCCTCGGCCGCGACGAGCAGCGAGCGCAGCACCCGGTACGCCGCAGCATTGCTCGACTCGGTCTCCGGGTCCAGCGAGGCGCGCCACCGCTTGATCTCGGAGAGCGTCACGTCGACCAGCGGCATGTCGGCGAACCACGGCAGGATCCTGGTCCTGAGCAGGATCCGGTAGCCCCGGACCGTCGTCGCCCGCAGACCGCGCTCGGCGAGGAACCGCTCGGCGTAGCCGCCGACGGTGTTGTACTCCGCCTCACGACGGCGCTTCTCCTCCGCCGCCTTGCGCACCGAGGGCGGCGTCCACTCGTCCTTGTCGATGAGCCACCGCTCCGCCGTCAGCCACGCCTCGGCGTCCATCTTCGTCCAGAACGTGCGCGAGTGGCGGGTGCCGTCCGGCATCGCATACCGGGCGCGGTAGGCCGCTCTGCCCGTCGCGGCAACCCGTCGCTCGACCTCTCCGAAGCCTCGTCGCCTGGCCATCTGGACCTCCGCCTCTATCCCCTTGCTTCGTTGTCATCAGGAGTCCCTGTGGGGGACTGGTGGGGGAAAGAATGTCATCTGATGGGTTAGTCTGTCTACGCCTGTCCCGCGAATATCGCTGTTACACAACAAGTTTCGCATGCCGCGAGTCGGTTTGCAATCAATGGAAGGCGAATTCGCTTCCCCCGCAGCCCCCGTGTGAGTTTCCCCCACGCCCCACCCTTCGACGACCGGTTCGCGAGCAGAGGCCCAGTGGTGGCCCTCGTCTCAGTCGTCGTCGAAAGCCCCGGCCTCTTCGAGGTCGTGCAGCCGGATGAGGATGCGGGTGAAGTCGAGGCCGAGTTCGGTCACGTGCAACCGGCCGCGTTCCTCGTGGATGATGCCGGTATCCCGCCAGTAGCCCAAGGTCCACCGGACAGCGGCCTCGGAGAGACTGTCAAGGGTCTCCGCGAACGCAGTCGCCTGCTCGGCGTCGAGCCGGTCCGTCCTCAGACCCGCGTAGGGGTTGCCGGGTGCGCGCCTCCACCAGGCGACCAGGTCCTCGGCGGTGCGAGACTCACCGAACTCGAGGCCGAGCAGCACGCCGAGCAGTGAGGCGGAGGGGGCGGCGTACTCGCCCCGGTCACGGGCCACGACGAGGGCGCCGATGCCCATGAGCACCCACTCCTGGTCGTCGAGGACGCGCTCCGCTGCGGCGACGACCCTGGTGCTGCGCACCTCGACCAGCCCGGCCTGCACCGCCGCCAGATAGAGCCGGTCCAGGCCGAGATGCTCACCGGCCGAACGCCAGGTCGGCGGCTCCCCGCCCAGGTGAGTGCGCATCCAGTCATCGAGCCCAAGCTCGTCGATGGCCTCTCGCGCCACGGCCGGGCGCAGCACCCCGGTCTGGGTGACCGCTCGGCCGGCCGGGCCGATCCACTTGACCAGGGCGTGGATCCTCTGCTGGAACCCCGATCGTCGCACCTGCGCGGCGACGACGCGAGGATCCTGGACCGGGATCGCCTCCTCATCGTCGTCATCGTCCGGGTCGACCATCCCGTGCGCTGCGGCATAGGCGGTGAGGTCGACCCCGGCCAGCAGCTCGTTGGCCGCCTCTGTCAGCTGCGCCGAGGCCTTGCTGCCGGCACCGGCAGGTCCGGGAGAGCGGGCGAACCGTTCCTCCTGCGGCAGAGCGTTCCACGCCTCCACCACGGCCGCGAAGCGGGCGTTGGCGTCCTCGACGGACTCCACGTCGTCGAGGGAGATGCCGATCTCGCGCCCGAACGCCAGGAGGGACTTCGAGGCGCCATACGCCGCCGGGTCGCTCAGCCGTTCGCGCATCGTGGCGGTGGACCGAACGGCCTCGCGAGTGAGGGCCTTGACCTCGGCCGAGCCCGAGGCCATCCGGCCGGTCGCGCGCAGGAACCGCCAGAAGGTCTCCAGCGTCGCGACGAGGGAATCGACGTCGGGCGGGTCGAGGGGCCCGTGACCGGGCCAGCGCACCGTCATCAGCTCCGCCACCGAGCCCGCCGGCCACGAGGTGCCCGGACGCTGGTCGTGACTGTCGCGCAGGGAGAGCGCCGTCTCGAGCAGCTCCGGGTCGAGAGGTCTGCGGGTCTTGGCAGCCCAGTGCTCGGCGTGGGTGATCAGCAGTCGGTAGGGGTCGTCCACGGCACCATTCTTGCCAGGCCGGGCTGCTCCATGCGTTGGCCCTTGCCTGACAAGCAACGCCGGACCGCCCTGCCCCGCAAGGTCAGGACTGCTCGTTTCGGAAACCAACAACGAGGGCACCGCCCGCCCGCTGCGAGCACTCCGCTGAGAAGGCACCACCGCTGCGGCAAGAAAGGCACTGGCCGCATGGAGCCGGACCGCGATGCCTGCGTCCCAACCCGGCGAAGTGGGGCGCCTTCATCGGTTGGTCGGGCTGTTGGAGGAGAGGTAGGCGAGGGCGGCGCTGACGCGTCGGTCGAGCCCTGCTCCTTCCTCGAGTGAGAGTTTGTGGAAGATGGCGCCTACATGTTTGCTGACGGCGGATTCTGAGATGTAGAGGCGCTCGGCGATGGCCCGGTTGGTGAGGCCTTCGGCCATGGCGGCGAGCACCTCAAGCTCTCGAGCGCTGAGGTGACGCAGCGGGGATGAGGCGCTGTGTGTGGTGGCGTGCAGGAGCGCGTCGACGATCGCGGGGTCGATGACCGACCCGCCCGCGTGCACGGCCTCGATGGCGCGGACGATTTCTTCGCGGTGGCCGACGCGTTCTTTGAGGAGGTAGGCCAGACCGGTGGTTCCGGCGGCGAAGAGGGTTTGGGCGTACGAGGCGTCGGCGTGCTGGGAGAGGACGACCACCCCGACGTGCTCGGTGGTGGCGCGGATGCTGAGCGCGGCGGCGATGCCGTCCATGCCGTTGCCGGGGGGCATACGGATGTCGGTGACGACGACCTGAGGTCGCAGGCGGGCGACGGCGTGCAGGAGTTCGGGTGCGCTGGCGACGGCGCCGATGACGTCGATGTCGTCGCCGTCGGCCAGGAGCCGGCGCAGACCCTCACGGACGACGAAGCTGTCTTCGGCGATGACCACGGTGATGGGCGCTGTCATACCGGCTCTCCAGGGACGCTTGCGGTGAGCACCGTCCCACCTGATGCGCTGGCCAGCTCGAACCGGCCGCCGAGGGACTCGATGCGGTCCTGCATGCCGCGCAGCCCGGCGCCGGGTCGTGCGGTCGTGACGCCAGGGCCGGTGTCGGCGACCTGCAGCAGTGGCCCGCGCTCGGTGGCGGTCAGGCTGATGCGGACCATTGAGGACGGGGCGTGTTTGAGCGCGTTCGTGACCGCTTCGCAGGCGACGAAGTACAGCGCCGCCTCGACCTGCGGCGGCCACCGGTGGCCGGCGGCGCTCTGGGACACCTCGAGGGTCACGGACTCCTGTAGCCGAGCGAAGCGGTCGTTCAACGCGGCGGGCAGGCCGCCGTCGGCCAAGGCTGGCGGGCGGATCCCGCTGACGAGCTCACGCAGTCCGCTGATGGCGGCCTGCACCTCGTCTCGGATCTCGTCCAGGGTGGCGCTGCTGGCGGCGGGGTCGCGGCGGGACTGCCGGGCGGCGAGCTCGGTGAGCGTCAGGATCCCCACGAGCTGCTGCTGGACCCCGTCGTGCAGGTCACGCTCGACGAGCGGCGGGCCTGGTCCTCGGCGGTGACGATGCGGGCCCGAGACTCGGACAGCTCGCGCTGCAGAGCGCGCGCCTGAGCGGAGAGGTCGACCAACAGCAGGACCGGGAAGGACGCCAGCGCCAGGAGGAACAGGTGCTGTGGCACCAGGTGCGGAAGGGAGGTCGACTCGCCGAGCACCACGAGCACGAGCAGCACCGCCAGGGCGCCGATCCCGAGGAGCATCCGACCGAGGACCGGGCGGTGCTGCCTCTCGCGCCACCAGCGGTGGGCCAGCATCGCGATGCCGGCCAGGAAGAGCAGGGGCTCGGCGTCCACGAGCGCCTCCCCGAGCGCACCAGCATCCGCCAGAGCCGCGATGGCGTGCGGGTTGGTCACCGCCAGGGACGGCTCGCTGGCGACGTCGATCCGGGCGGAGCCGACCACTCGCAGGAACGTGGACAGGACACTGGTCGCTGCGGCGGCAACGACCAGCCACCCGTGCCAGCGCCGGGTGAAACGGCCGGTCGGCATGAGAGCGAGCAAGGCGATGACCGCGGCGGTCTTGGCCACGAAGACACCGTCGGCGACCGCGTTGAGCACCGCATTCCCGGCACCGGTCTCGACCGCCGCAACGGCCACCTCTTCGAGCATCCAGGCCGCGAAGATCAACACCCCGGCGGCACACAGCGCACGGGCCGCACCCTGCCGCGGCGTCAACGCCACTGCCGCCAGCCCAGTGGCGAGCCAGGCCACCAGCGGCACAAGCACCAGCGGGTCATCGGGCACGCCCCGATTATGGCGCGGCGCCACCCGGTCTCGCCTGTAGCGCGCTCCACCTGCGCCCTGCACCACCGCACACCCAGTTCGGCAGGCACACACAGGCGGAAGATACCGGGTGCGGGGCACCGTGGAGAGGTCACTGAACGCGACCCACCTGGAGGAAACCATGCGACGCCACCTGACCACCGCCGCCTTCTCACTCGCCGCCATGTCCTGGACACTCGGCCAAGCCCTGCTCCCCGACATGGGCACCGACACCGGTTCCCGCTACGACGCCGTCGCCGCAAGCCCAGCCCTGGAGTCACTCTCCGCCGGCCTACTCGTCCTGGCCGGCGTCTTCCTCGTCCTCGGGTCGATCGCCGCCTGCTACCACCTCTCGACACTCGCCGGCACCAAGGGTCGCCGCCTCATGCTCGCCGGGACAGCACTCACCGGCCTCGGCGGTCTCTGGCTCGTCGGCGGGCGCGCCGCCTTCAATCTCATGTTCGTGCGAATCGTGGAGACCGAGAGCCTGACCCGCTCGACAGCCCTCGAGCTGCTCGACTCCTCCGGAGGACCCGGGTTCGTGCCGCTCGTCCTCATGCTCCCCTGCCTCCTTCTCGGGCCCGTGCTCCTCACGGTCGGCCTCAAGCGCGCCGCCCTCGCCGGATGGCTCCCCCTAGCCGCCTGGCTCCTCGGCATCGCCACCTTCCTCGGCACCGAGTTCCAGATCAAAGCCGCCGAGACCGCAGGCATCGCCATCGCCGGCCTCGCACTGGTCCTCGCCGCCCGCGCTCTCGACGCCGCGCCCGCACCCGCCACCACAGTCCCCGCCCACGAGACCACCGCGACCCTCCACGCCCCGCACCCAACCCCAAGCAACAGCCGTCAACCCGCCTAGCCCATCAGCCGGCGATGTGACGCATAGGCCGCTGCGCGCGGCGACCTTTCTATTAGCTAACCCTGGGGGTCTGTCCGACGAATGGTGTTTCTGGTGTTCATTGTTAGAGGTTCTCCGCTGCTGGCATTCGGTCGGCGAAGGTGACGGCGAATGCGTTGAGCGCTGGCTTCCACCGTGTGGCCCATCGTGCCTGGCCGGTGCCCTTGGGGTCCAGCCCTCGGGTGACCAGGTACAGGCACTTCAGGGCGGCCTGCTCGGTGGGGAAGTGTCCTCGCACGGTGATCGCCCGCCGGTATCTGGCGTGGAGCGACTCTCAAGTTATCTTGAGCCACTGGCCGGGCTGGTGCCTTGACCTGCGGTTTTTCGTGCTGGACGTGTCCGGGACGAGGGTGTT
>JAIUPO010000047.1 GCA_020160805.1 Actinomycetota bacterium
ATCGCGGGTCTTGGTCAACTACGGTGAGCATGAGCGCACCTTCCCGAACCAGCGCGCCAACGCCGGTCCTGATCAGAACTACTAGGACTTCAGATCTTCCTCGGGAAGGTGCGCTCCCTCACGCCACCCCGCCGAAGGCCATCCACAGGTTCTGATCATTGCTCAGTCCAGCATTCTCTGGACCTCTGGCGAGGGCAGCTTCGGGTGATAACGAGCTGACTGTGGACCTAACCAATGCTCAGTGCGCGGTCCTTGAAGGACTATCTCTTGGACTTGACCCGGCTGACGTGGCCCGACAGCTTGGCATTTCAGAAAACACGGTAAGGACGCATGAGCGAAATATTCACGACAAATATAGAACGATCCTCGGGGATCAACGCATCACTCGCTCACGACTTCTATACGAGGCGCTCAGAGATGGATACTGGGAGGCTAGGCCGCGCAGCCGTTCGCATTCCTAGCCACCGCTGAGCGAGAACCAGTACGGCGAAGAATAAGAATTCGGACGGTGCACAGCCTTCCTTCTGTCGCAGCCTCAAATCCAACCATGCAGTGTCGTAGCGAATGGACTTTCCTTCCAGGAGAAATCCGCCGAGCCAAGAACCCCTCCTAACCCATGCTCTACCGTCTCGCGCGCCTGAGTGGGAACCAAAGAAATTGACCACGATCCGTCCAGCGCAGTGGGAACTCCGATCAATATTCGCTCAATCGGAGATTGTAAGTCGAGGAGTCTATCCAAAATTCGCAGTGGGAAGGCGGCCTGGGCCAATGCAACTCCATCCCGGGCCTGGAAGACAATTTCAGTCCCGGTCCTGCGCCTAAGAAGAATGCGCTGTCTCAGAACATCGTCCAGAACGTCTCCAAGGTATAGTTCGTCCCTAACCTGTCTTGCCATGTTTAGTGCTAACTGGCGAAACTCTTCTGTGCGCAAAACGAGATCAGGCAATTCAGAGCATCGACGGAGCCACACCGTCACTTCTCGACGGGTGAATGAACTCAGGGACAGCTGGGTACGATGAGTTGCCAAGTATCGATACGTGCGACCGGAAATCTCGGCGGACATGCGCGCTTCTTTGGCGATAGAGCGCGAGGTGGCACGTAATGCAGCACCGCACGCCCACGCGGCCATCGTTGTCAGCACAAGAACTCCGAGCGCAGACAGAACGTCGACGATAGACTTTACCAAAGGATCCCGAATGGCCATGATCAGGAAAGCAGTTACTGACGGACCGATGAAAACCAGGGCAATCTTCCAGGTCGCAAAGAAGACGACCGTCATGAGGCCGACGGCAACCAAACCAACAATCCAGGAATCGAACGTGGCAAACGAGCCGGGACCTGCAACATATAGACCAGTAGCCATTTCCGCACCCAAGAGCATGGAGAATAGGGAGAGTTCGTGGGTTCTTGGCGGACGTTTTTTCATGAGCTGGGTTAGAAGAAAGACCGTCATCAAGGTGGTAGCGGCCAGGCAAACTTTCCATGTTCCACGTGGAGAACCGATCGAGAATCTTAACGCGATCCAAAAGTGGATGAACGGCATGAAGGATAGAACTCGAAGCACGACATTAGTCGAACTTGAGGCCGCGTCCCGCGTGTCGAAATATGACCCCTGCAAGCCGCGTATGCTTGGACTTCCCAACGAATCTTGGGGCAACTCTAGCGTCACAGTGGTACCTGAACCCAACACGGAGGTCATGGTCACCCGCCCACCGATACTCTCGACAGGTTCATGCACAGAGTGAATGAGACCCCACCCCAAGGGTTGAGTTGCATCGAATCCGATTCCAGAGTCTGTAATCTCGAGAAAATAGCTGCCATCTCGGAAGGATGCCCTAACGGATGCGCGCGGGACATGCGCGTGTTTCGCGGAGTTGCGGAGAGCCTCACCAACCGCACGCCTAATGACACCAATGTGAGAGTCTCTAATCACTTCTCCCTTTTCGAGCGAAGGGTCACAGTCGATCTCAATTTCCAACGGACTCTGCAGCGCAAGGCCATTTAATAATTCCCTCATGTCGGCGCCGGGAACTATCTCCGCTGAGCTACCACCATCGAGAATCAGCGCCACCTTCGCCGCCTCCCTTTGAACTATTACCGTATCAAAGATGAGATTTGATCCGATATAATTCAATAGGCCTATGACTTCATCGTGCATAATCTCTCGCGTCCTGGCGACGGCCGCAAGATCTTCCCTGCGGAAGCGTTCGGAAAGCTCTTTCTCACGCCTGATCCGAAATGACGTATCGGCGTTCCTGACGGCGATGATTCCAGCTTGCCTAATAAAGGCAGCCGCAAGGCCAGCGCCAGCGGAAAAGACGGATTCATCGACACCGGCGAGGAAAGAGGTCCAGCCATAGAGAGCCCCTCTGACCAGGGTATTGACGACCAGACATGTGGCAACGACGCATATCCCCCTTGCGGAAGGCGCGATCGTTGCGACGAACCAGCAAAGGACGAAGAGATGAGATCCTTGGATTGCGCCCAGTTCCCGCGCAGACCAAAGCAGCGCGACGAGGCAGCTTAGGCCAAACACCACCAGCGTAAAGTTGTCTCTTCTGCGATTTAGCGATGTCAAGCTCCCCAGGGCAACCAAGCCAGCGACCGCGAAGCCTGTTCCCCTTTTCTCGAACCCACTGGAGACGAGAAGAGTTCGTACGGCCCAGAAGATGCCGATTATTGCGACGAGCCCGCGTCCTAGCCTTTCAAGGGCTCGGGTCCGCGGCCATTCCTCCGATAGGGCTGGCCAGATGCCCACCCCAAAAAGTGGCGCTTTGTGTGCCTCAATCGAATCTCTCATTACCATTTCCGGCACCTAAAGGCCTGTGTGCGACGTCCATGGCCACGCTCGCCCTCTCTGTGGGCATGAAGGTCGCGACACGACGAGTTGGAGCGCTCCCCGATGGATGCGATTCGCCGAATCTTCACACGAACGTGCACGTCGCTATTGTGACCGAGACGTGCAAGTGCTGCATGTCGTGCGTATGGGGAATGCGTGGATGAGCGATTGGGCGGCTATCTGGCCGATCTGGAAGGGGATCGTGGACGATGGGGAGACCTATGCGTATCCCGAAACCGCCACCAGCGAGGAGGCAAACGCGTGGTGGCTGGAGGCGCCGCCGAGCCGGTTCGTGGTGGCCGTCGACGACGAGGTAAAGGTCTTTGGGCACCGTGAAGATGGGGCCCAACCGACCCGGGCGCGGTGACCACGTGGGCACGCGTCTTTCATGGTCGGCCCCGCCGCGCGCGGGCTCGGCGTGGGGCGCGCGCTGGCCGAAGACATGATCGCCTGGCACCGGCAGCACGGCTTCCGCGCCATCCAGTTCAATGCCGTTGTCGAGACGAACACGGCAGCCGTCCGCCTCTGGCAAGACCTCGGTTTCACGATCATCGGCACCGTGCCCGGTGCCTTCCGCTCGCGCCGCCACGGCGATGTCGGGCTGCACGTGATGTATCTGCCGCTCTAACACTTGCTGCGCCCTCGCGGCAGCAAGTTACTCGGCAGTCACAAAGGTCTACAGTGACCCACGTGAGCACGAGCGCGCCAACGTCGCAGGTCCACAGCCTGCCGCCCGCGCAATGGCTACCCGTCGCCGGCGCCTTCGCCGTCCAGGGCCTCCTCTTCATCGGTATGACGACCCATCTCCCCGCCCTGCAACACCGCTTCGACGCGGCCAGCAATATGCAGGGCATCGCCCTGGAGCACCGCGCGGGCCGAACCCTGCTCCCCCGGCTCCACGCTGGCTGGACGACCGGCGGAATCCTCGCCACCGTGCTGGCGCTGCTCACTGGGGACGCGCCCCTGGCGTGGGCCGTTGCGCCGCTGGCCATCGTCCCGGTGCTGCTGCTGACCGCCAGCTCCCAACGCCACGACACCCCAGCCGATGCCGGCGAGACCATCACCGTGCCTTGGCGTCAGATCAGCCTCGTGGGCGCGGCGCTCGCGCTGTTCTACATGGTCGACACCGCCGCCGCGACGTGGGGGCCGGTCTTCCTGCATACGGTCCATGGGTTGGCGGTCGGCTTCGTGGCCTGGGCGACCCTGCCCTACCTCGTCGCCACGCTCGCGGCGCGGATCGGGGCCGCTGCGACGCTGGCTCGCCTCGGCGGCCCACGGACGATCTCCCTGGGCGCGCTGATCGCCGCGGCGGCATTGGCGCTGCTCGTCGCCTCCCCCTCGGCACCGGTTGCCGTGGCCGCGTTCGCGCTACTCGGACTGGGCGTCGGGGTCATCGCGCCGCTGAGCTTCACAGCCGCCGCACGTCTCGCGGGCGGTCCCGGAGCCGACCGCGCCCGGCTCGACGCGGTGGTCGCCCGGTTCAACCAGTTCAACTATGCCGGCGCGCTCATCGGCGCCGTGATGACCGGGCTCGTCGGCTCGGGCAATCCGCGCCTCGGCTTCGCCGTCCCGATGGTGCTGATCCTCGGCATACTGCCGCTGGCCCGGCAGTTCGCGACGCGTTGACTTTGGGAGAGAAACTAGACATTCGCACCGGTAATGATCCGTTGCGTATGTCCAGGTTCTGGCAATGGGCGGGAATCTGACCACGAACGCCGAAGGCCCCGCTCCGGGCGGGAGCGGGGCCTTTAGGCAGGCAGTATGCCGGGGAGGTCAGGCCTCGTCGACCTGCTGCTTGGCAGCGCCACCGGCGGGCTTGAAGCCGGCCTTCTCGGCGGCGTCGGCGCTGTCGAACCAGAACTCGGCCTCAGTGGCGTCATACCACTGCGAACCGGGGACGTGGTACAGCCCGGAGTCCGCGTTGCCCTTGACGGCGTAGCCTTCGGGGGCAGAGCCGTCGGCGTTCGCGGCAACCGCGCCCGCCGGCAGTTCGACCGCGGCGGCAGCGTCGTCGGCAGCGGCGTCAGCCGAACCAGCGTCGCCCACCAGGCCAGCAGCCGCGGTGGCGGCAACCGGCTCGGCGTCGGTCAGGTCGGCAACGGGAGCAGCCTCGGCCTCAGCGGCCTCAACCGCAGCACCGTCAGCGGCGACGTCGGTCTCGACCGCAGCAACCTCGTCGACGACCGGAGCGTCCTGGACCTCAGCGGCGACGGCCGCGTCATCCGCGGCGGCGCCGGCGGCGTCCTCGATCTCGGCAACCGGGGCGTCCTGGACGTCCGCAACCGGGGTGGCGGCGGCCTCGTCCTTGGCCTTCTTTTCCTTGGCCGAGCGCTTGGTGGCGCCCTCGGCCTCGGCGACGACGGCGCGCTTCGGCTTGGCCGACAGCGGCTCGCGGACGAGCTCGATCACGGCCATGGGGGCGTTGTCACCCTTGCGGGCCGCGATCTTGGTGATGCGGGTGTAGCCGCCGGGGCGCTCGGCCATGTCGGGCGCGATCTCGACGAAGAGGCGGTGAACAACGCCCTTGTCACGGATGACGGTCATGACGCGACGACGCGCGTGCAGGTCACCGCGCTTGGCGAAGGTCACCATCCGCTCGGCGAGGGGGCGCAGGCGCTTGGCCTTGGCCTCGGTCGTCGTGATGGAGTCGTGCTCCATCAGCGCGGTGACCAGGTTGGCGAGGATCAGGCGCTCGTGCGCGGGACCGCCACCGAGGCGGGGACCCTTCTTGGGGGCTGGCATGTCAATCTCCTAGTCGAGGTATGTCAGAGCTGCTCGTCCTCGGCGAAGGACAGGTCGTCGTCCTCGTCGAAGGAGTCGTAGCGGTCGCCGAGGGCGGACGGGTCGAATCCGGGCGGGCTGTCCTTCAGGCCCAGGCCCATGCTGTGCAGCTTGGCCTTGACCTCGTCGATGGACTTGGTGCCGAAGTTGCGGATGTCGAGCAGGTCGGCCTCGCTGCGGCCGACGAGTTCGCCGACCGTGTGGATGCCTTCGCGCTTGAGGCAGTTGTATGACCGGACGGTCAGGTCGAGGTCCTCGATCGGCAGGGCGAGGTCGGCGGCGAGCGCGGCGTCCGTCGGGGACGGGCCCATCTCGATGCCCTCGGCCTCGACATTGAGCTCACGGGCCAGGCCGAAGAGCTCGACGAGGGTCTTGCCGGCGGAAGCCATGGCGTCGCGGGGAGCCATCGAGTTCTTGGTCTCGACGTCGACGATCAGCTTGTCGAAGTCGGTGCGCTGCTCGACACGGGTGGCCTCGACCTTGTAGGTCACGGCCAGCACCGGGGAGTAGATGGAGTCGACGGGGATGCGGCCGATCTCCTGGTCTCCGGACTTGTTCTGCTGGGCGGAGACGTAGCCGCGGCCGCGCTCGACGGTCAGCTCCATCTCGAGCTTGCCCTTGTCGTTGAGGGTCGCGATGTGCAGGTCGGGGTTGTGGATCTCCACACCGGCCGGCGGCGCGATGTCCGCGGCGGTGACGGGGCCGGCGCCCTGCTTGCGCAGGTACATGACCACGGGCTCGTCCTCTTCGGAGGAGACGACCAGGCCCTTGATGTTGAGGATGATCTCGGTGACATCCTCCTTGACTCCAGCAACGGTCGAGAACTCGTGCAGGACGGAGTCGACGCGGATGCTGGTGACGGCGGCGCCGGGGATGCTCGACAGGAGCGTGCGGCGCAGGGAGTTGCCGAGGGTGTAGCCGAAACCGGGCTCCAGCGGCTCGATGACGAACCGGCTGCGGTTCTCGGCGACGACCTCCTCGGAGAGGAGCGGACGCTGTGCGATCAGCACTATTTTCTTCTTCCTCGAGAGGCACCCACTATTTGATGCCCTTCGTGTGCGCGACTCTCACGCGCGCGCCCCGCCCGTCTGTCTGAGCGGAGCACTACCGGCCTGTGGTGACCCACAGACCACAGCGGACGGGTATGTCGCCCCCAGGGGCGGCATACCCGACCGCGGTCCGAAAAACCGCCGAGCGAAGCGAGGCCTGGTTTCTCGGAACGAAAAGCACCGACTCGCGAAGCGAGACAGCGCCTTCCGATTAGTTCTTGGAGTAGAGCTCGACGATCAGCTGCTCAGTGAGCTGGGTGTCGATCTGCTCGCGGATGGGCAGCTGGTGGATCAGGATCTGCAGGCTGCCGGGGACGACCTGCATCCAGGCCGGGGCGGTGCGCTCACCGAAGGTTTCCCGGGCCAACTGGAACGGGAAGGTTTCGATGGACTGCTTGCGGATCGTGATGATGTCGAACTGCTCGACGCGGTACGACGGGACATCGACGCGGACGCCGTTAACCTCGAAATGGCCGTGCGTGACCAGCTGGCGGGCGTGGCGACGCGTGCGGGCCAGGCCGGCGCGGTAGATGACATTGTCGAGGCGGGACTCGAGGATGGTCAGCAGGTTGCTACCGGTCTTGCCGGGGCGGGTGGCTGCTTCCTCGTAGTAGCGACGGAACTGCTTTTCCATGACGCCATAGGTGAAGCGGGCGCGCTGCTTCTCCTGGAGCTGAGTGAGGTACTCCTTCTCCTGGATGCGGCG
>JAIUPO010000048.1 GCA_020160805.1 Actinomycetota bacterium
AGTCGAGGCGCGACTCGGTCCCCGCCCCGCCGAACGGTGGAACTCCGAGCACTCCCACGACTGGTTCACCTTGGACTGGAACGCCCAGCGGCTGGCCGTGCTCGACCACGACATCGACGCCATCATCCGGACCCACGCCAAGGACCGGAAGGTCGCAGCCTGGCTGGAGGACACCGCCGAAGCGTTCGAGGAGATCGGCGAGATCGACCTCGCCATCGACTGGTCGAAACAGGCCACCGACTTCGACCGCGGACACCAGTCACTCAAGGCAGCCGACTACTGGTGCAGACTCCTGGAAGCTCATCGCCCATCGGCCGAGGCGCTCGATGCGCGGTTGGCGGTGTTCCGCAAGTGGCCCTCGTCCACGTCCGCGGCTCGGCTGCACAAGACCGCGGGCAAGGCTTGGCCGGGCTACCGTGACGAGGTTGTCACCACGCTCGCCGCGAGCCCGAGCGACGCGGTCCTCTTCGCACTCCACACGCTCAAAGAACCCGAGTTCGCGTGGAACCTCGCGCATTCGTTCGCACTCGACAACGGCTCCACCTGGAGCGAGCTGGTGAAGGCATACGAGAAGGTCGACCCGATCGCCACACTGCCGATCCATCAGCGCCTCGTGGAGGGAATCCTCATTGAGGCGAACGCCAAGAACTACAAGCTCGCCGCCAGACGACTGGCGACCATGCGCAAACTCAGCGCAGGGTCGGAGAAGTCAGCCGAGGTCGACAACCTCATCGCGGAGCTGCGCGAGGTCCATCGGGTCGTCCGCGCTTGCAGCAGGAGTTCGACCGCGCCGGACTTCCCTGAGAAGTGTCAGTCTCCGTCGGTCCGAGGCGACCTGCCGCGGGTGACCTTGACGTGGGGCGGCAGCGGCTCGTTCGGGTCGCTGGTCGACTCAGCGTCTTCCGTTGCCCTCGCCTCGTCGTCGAGGAGCCCGACGAGGTCGATCTCCTTCATCCAGGCGTTGACCTCGGCCACAGCCTCGTCGAGAGACAGGCCCACACCACCGGAGGTAGCGGCTCGGGCGAAGTCGTCGGCCCAATGTGGATGAGCCACCAGGGTCGGAGGCCAAGCGCGAGTCGCGAGGCCGAGCTGGGCCGCCTCATCGGCTCGAGCGGCGAACACAGCCATCGCGGCGCGCCGGATCTCGGCCAGTGCCGGGCTCCCGGTCGACTCGGCGAGGTCGCGGAGCAGAAGAAGATCAACGACGTCACGCGCACGGTCGTTGATCGATTCCGGCGGCTCGTGCGGGTCGGAGACGGCGTGGAGCTTCTGCGCGATCTGGAAGCGCATCGCGATCCCGACCAGGGCGTCCGGATCGGGCAGTCCGAAACCGCCCAGCGGTGGCGGCTCGATGGTTTCGTGCTCATCGCTCACGCCGGCCTCGTCGGGTGACACCTCGAACTGGATCCGCCGCCAGGTCACACCACGCAATTCCAGGATGATGTCGAAGCGCCGCGGCTTGATGATCTTGGTCGGCACGTTGACCACCTCGACCTCGCCCCGGCGCAGGGTGAGCGGTCCCCACGGTTCGTCGAGCGCCTCGTCCAAGGCGAGGATGAATTGATCGAGGTCGCCGCGGATGAGGCCGTCGACGTCCTTGGTGGTGCGGGCCGTTGCCTTCAACCGGTGTTGGAGCAGGGTGCCGCCCTTGAGCAGGAACAGGTGGCGTCCCTCGGTGTCGATCGCGCGCTGCACGGCCGCAATCGCCACCGACGACGCGACGAGCCAACCGAGTCGGCCACCCCGGGCCTCGTCCCCGAGCTTGCCCTCGGCCTGGGCGATCCAGGTGTTGAGGACCTTGGCCGAAACTGGTTCCTTGCTCTTGGGCTTCAGTGTGCGGAGCAGCGCGGCCAGCCTGGAGCCGAGGTGTTCATCGCTCATGTCGAGTCTCCAGCGCCTCGGTGAGTTCGTCGCGGTCCGTCGCCTTGAGGTAGCCCTGCGCGTGGCCGCGCTCGATCGCTTGGCGGAGCAGGTATGTCGGCGTTCCGTAGGTCAGGCACTGGCCAATGGCCGTCACCGGTGTGACCGTCGGGATCTCCTGCCACCAGCCGATCTGCTTCTGGGCGAGGTCCTCGTAGTGCACCTCATAGACGTCTCCCCCCGTCCTACGGAAGCGGCGCTGCTTGCCGACGGTGAGGTGGATCCGGTTGGGGTTCACGTCGCTGATGCCGTACGCATCAAGCGCGGTCTCGTGCGACAACGCGGCTTCGGGCACCCGCGTCCACAGGACCGCGAGCATGAGGTTGTCGTGTTCGCCGACCGGATATTGCGGAAAGCGGTACACGCCGTGCGCAGCGCGCGCCAACGTGCCGCGGTGGACGAGCATCTGGAGCGCGTGCTTGTCGATGCCTGCCTCGGTGGCCTGCTGAGCGGTCACGAAGCCGTGCTGTGCGGTCGCAATGCCCCACAGCGCGTCGCGTGCCAACGGCTTGGTCGCCATGGCAGAAGTATAACGGAACCGTGACACTATTGCCACGCTACTCACAGCGGCCCGCCGCCGTCTTCGCGGGCGAACGCCTGATCGAGCAACTCGGCTGTCAGCGGGTTCACCTGCTCGTTGCGGCGGATGTAGTGCTCGATCGTGACCTTGGGGTCGGTGTGGCCAAGCAGCTCCGAGGCCAGGTTCAGGCTGGCCTGCTCGTTGATCACCGTCGCGACCGTCCGGCGGAACATGTGCGGACTGACACCCTCGATACCCGCAGCGCCGAGAACCTTACGGAGCTGTCGCCGTACGTTGGCTGTCGTGAGCGGCGTCCCCTCCCGGCTGCGGAACACCAACGCGTCCAGCGAATGATCCGCCATGATCGCCAGTCGCCGACGCAGTGCCTCAGCGGTGAACGACGGCAGCGCCACCACCCGGTTGGAACGATCGGTCTTCGGGTGCTCCTGCCGGTACGTCCCGACACCACGCTCGGAGATGACCGTGCCGCAGATCCGCAGGGTGGCCGGCGTCGTCGTCAGATCCAGATCGCGGCGCCGGATCGCGAGCACCTCACCGATCCGAGCAGACGTACCCAGCATCACCTCGACGATCTGCCCGAGCTGGCCGTCCGGGTTCGGACCCGAGGTGCCACTGGACAACTCCCACGCCTTGATCACGGCCCGGATCGCGTTGACCTCGGTCGCGCTCAGCGCCGTCGGGGTCCGCTTCGGCTTGTGGAGCCGGGACACGTTGTCGATCGGATTGCGCACCAGCACCTCGTGCCGCACCGCCAGCGCGAACGACTGCCGCAGCACCGTCCGCGCCCGCTTCGCCGAGGAGTACGACTCCTGCCCCAACCGTTTGAGAAGAGCATCGCAGCGGGCGACACCGATCTCGCGCAGGGTGTAGCCGCGGAAGGCCGGGAGCACGAGCCGCTCCATGTCGCGCTCATAGTTGAAGCGGGTAGCGGGCGCGATCCGGTTCTCCAAGTCGAGATCGGCCAGCCAGTACTCGACCAGCGCCGGGAACGGGCTGTCCGGCGTCAGCGTCGTGTCGACCGGCTGGCAGACGTTGCGCTCCGCCAGCCGCCGCTTCAACTCGACCTCGGCCGCCGGCCTCGATGAGGCGGTGGCCTGCACCAGCCGGGTCTGGCCGTCCCAGTCGCGGAACCGAGTCCGGGCCTCGACCCTGCCCTTCGCCCGCGGGAAGAAGGTGATCTCGCCGTACCCGCCGACAGGGATGCGCGGCCTACTCATGGGAGCCGCCCTCATGCCGCTCCTCCAGCCACGCCGCGATGTCGCTGGCCGCGAACCGCAGGTGCTTGCCGAGCTTGTAGGCCCGCGGCGCCCGGCCGGACAGCCGCCAGTCATAGATGGTCTGCACGGGGACACCGAGGTACTCGGCGAGTTCCTCGACCCCGATGAGGGGCTCCAGCCCCAGTTCTGTGCTGTTCATGCCCATCAGGTGTGCGAGCGGAACCGAGCAGCCCCGAGGCAACCGGAACCGACGACGATGACACCCGGCCGGGCGGCGCTGCGCACCTGTCAATGTGATGGGTAAACGATGGGATCGCATCTCGCCCCCAAAGCGAAAGTCCAGGTCAACCATGGGCTGACCTGGACTTTCTTCGTAGCGGGGGCAGGATTTGAACCTGCGACCTCCGGGTTATGAGCCCGGCGAGCTACCGAGCTGCTCCACCCCGCGTCGGTAGCTCAACGATACGTGACGGATCGGGGTGGACCAAATCGGCTTAGCTACTCGCGGAGGGCGAGGGCGTCGGCGAGACGGTTGCGGTGCCACCCTGGGGTTGGGCCTTGACCGCGCGCTCGAGCGCTGCCTGGAGGCGTTGCTGGGCCGCGCCATAGGCGGCGAAGTCGCCCTTCTCCAGCGCCGCCTTGCCCTCATCGAAGGCCTTCTGCATATCGGCGAGGGCCTCGGCGAGCAGCTGGTCGTTGGTCTGCGGCGCTTGATTTCCCGTGTCTGGTGGCGTGGTGCCATTGTCGTCGCCGGCATTGGCGCCGGCATTTCCGCCGAAGAGTTGATCCAAGGCGCCGGTCAGGGTGTCGGACCAGGCGAGCTTGTCACCGAAGGCCGCGACCGTTACGCGACTGAGGGGATACGAGCTGCTGGAGTCCGCCCGGACGTAGATCGGCTGCACATAGAGCAGTCCGCCGCCGACCGGGAGGGTCAGCAGATTGCCGAGCGTGACCCGCGAGCCCTGCTGCCGGTTGTTGTTCAAGAACTGGCTCAGGGTGAGGGAGAAGCCTGGGCTGTTGTCATTGGAGGAATTGATCTCGTTCTGGACCTGTCCGGGGCCTTTGACGTTGGAGTCGCGGGGCAACTCCAGAAGGCGCAAGGTGCCGAAGCCCTCGGCCTTCTTGCCGGCGTCGGCTCCGGCATCGGCGTCCACGGCCAGGAAGCCGGAGAGGACTTGCCGGTCACCGGTCGGCATGAAAGTGGTCGTCAGCGCGAACCCGGGCCGCTTTTGGCCGGGCATCGCGAGCGTGAGGTAGTAGGGCGGTTGCAGCGCGTTGGCGCCCTCCTGAGCCGGGTCCTCCGGCACCCGCCAGTAGTCGTTGCCGCCATAGAAGGCGTCGGATGAGGTGACGTGATAACGCGAGAGCAGCATCCGCTGGATCTTGAACAGATCCTCCGGGTAGCGCAGATGCGACATCAGCGAACCGCTGATCGAGGACATCGGCGAGACCGTGTCGGGATAGGCGCTCATCCACGTTTTGAGCACGGGATCGGCCTCATCCCAGGCATAGAGCTTCACGGTGCCGTCCGTGGCATCCACCGTGGCCTTGACCGAATTGCGCACATAGTTGACCTGGCCTGAGCGCAACGCCGAGACGCTGGTCGCCCGCGCGGTCGTGGAGTCGCTGGTCGCGGCATCGAGGTTCTGCAATTGCGAATAGGGATAGTTCGCCGAGGTGGTGTAGCCGTCAACGATCCACAAAACCTTGCCGTCGACGATCGCGGGATACGGATTGCCGTCCAAGGTCAGCCAGGGCGCGACCCGAGAAACCCGCTCCAGCGGTGTGCGGTGATCCAGAATGCGCGAGTTGGACCCGACCGCATCGGAGAGCAGGAAGTTGACCTCGCGGTACTTCACGGCATACGCGGCCTGGCGCAGGAAGGAGCCGATCGGCACGCCGCCCTTGCCGGCGTAGGTGTTGTTTTGCTGCCCCTGGGCGCTGCCATCGGGATAGTCGAACTCGCGCGGGTTGTCGCCGGCGGCTCCGCCGACGATGGAGTATGTCGGGCTCTGTTCGCCGAAGTAGATGCGCGGCTCGAACTCCCCCAGGGTCGTCGAGGGCGGGATATTCGAAACCGCGAAAACCGGAGAACCGTCGCTGGCGCGCTTGTTGCCATAGGCGGCGACGAGGCCGAAGCCGTGGGTGTAGACCGTGTGGTCGTTGAGCCAGTTGCGCTGCGAGGCCGGCACCCCGTCGAGCGTCAACTCCCGCACGGCGATGACGACATCCTCTTCTTTGCCATTGACCTGATAGCGGTCGACATCGAGGGCATCGGGAAAGGCATAGTAGGAGCGCAGCGCCTGCTGCTGGCGGAAGGTGGGCGCGACGACGATGGGGTCGACGAGCCGGATGCCGGGGATGGTCTCGGCGTCATTGCGCAGCTGGCCTGGCGAGGCTTCGGAGGTCGCTTGGTAGGGCGTGACCTGGACGCCTTCAAGGCCGTACGCCGCGCGCGTCGATTCGATATTGCGTTGCAGGTATGTCGCTTCCAGAGACTTCTCGGACGGCTTAACCCGCACCGACTGGATGATCGCTGGGTAGATCCCGCCCACGACCACCGAGGTGATCACGAGCATGGCCACACCGATGATCGGCAGACGCCACGATCGGGTGAAAATCGCGGCCAGGAAGAGGCCGGCGACGACCAAAGAGGCGATGGCGAGGATGAGTTTGGTTGGCAGGACGGCATTGGCATCGGTGTAGGTGATGCCGGTCATCAGTCGGGATTGCTTGGTCGAGAGGGCATAGCGGTCCACGACATATGTCCCGGCGCGCAGCAGCGCAAGGACAGCACCGAGGACGGCGACCTGGGTGATCGCGGCCCGGGTGGACGCCCCGCGGCCCGGAAGCTGGAGGCCGCCATAGACGTAGTGGGTGAAGGCGGCAGCCGCGAGGGCTGCCCCAACCGCCATCGTGAGGAAGCCGAGCAGGGTCTGCAGCCAGGGCACGGTGAAGACGAAGAACGAAATATCGCGGCCGAATTGCGGGTCGGTGCGGCCGAAGGGCACCTGGTTGGCCCACAGCAGGTAGGTACGCCACTGGCCGGAGGCCGCCGTCGCCCCGAGTGCGCCGAGAATGACCGGAATGCCGAACAAGGCGATCCGCCGCACCGGTTCGATGGCCTCGCGATATTGCTCGAGGCTCTCATTGGTCACAGTGCGCGGGACATAGATCGGCCGGGTGCGATAGGCCACGAGCAGGCTCGCGAAGACCAGGCCGCCGACGAGCACGAATCCCGCGACCCCGAGCAGGATCTTGGTGAGGATCGTGGTGGTGAAGACGCCGGTGAAGTTGACCGAGCGGTACCAGAGGATGTCGGTCCACACGCCCGCGAGGCCGGTGCTGATCAGGGCCAGAACCGCGAGGACCACGAGAGTCGGGACCAGCGGTCCCCGGCGGCGGCCGGTCGGCATACGTCGGGCGGGGCGGGGCGCCGGACGCTCCTGCGCGTCATCGGCGTCGGGCCACTGGGAATCACTCACGGGGGCAACTTACCTAGTCAATCTGACTTACATGCTGGTATGGCGTGCGCGGGGGTCGTGACCCTGAATCTGACTGGTGTCCTGCTGGATTGCCGATGGGC
>JAIUPO010000049.1 GCA_020160805.1 Actinomycetota bacterium
TGATCACCTCCGCCTTCGCGTCCAGCGCATACGGGTGCAGCGACGCGAACCGGGCAAGAGCGGCGCGACCCTTGCCCATCTCCATCTCCGGGTCGTTGCGCGGATGGGCGTTGGCGAGCTTGTAGTACACGCCATACGTTGTGTAGTTCGCGAGCACGTCGAGGATGAAGCCCTCCGCGATGGCCTGCCGCATCGAGTACGTGTGGAACGGCCGCTTGTGCCCATCGGCGCCGACCTGCCCGAAGGTGTCGAGCGTCTTCGGCTTCGGTGTGGCGGTGAACGCGAAGAACGACAGGTTCTTCTGCTTCCCACGGTGACGTGCGCTCTCCAACAGGGCCTCGTCCGAGGTCTCCACGGCTTCTTCGTATGCCGCGTGCTCGGCTTCCTCGGCAGCCTCCAGTGCCGCTTCTCCCCCCGACCCGAGGACCTTCTTCAACTTCGCGACCGAGTCGCCACTGGATGAGGAGTGGGCCTCATCGACGATGACCGCGAACCGGCGTCCAACCACACCCCTCGACCCGTCCTCATTGGCCTCCTTCGCGGCCAGTTCGGAGACGACGGGGAACTTCTGCAGCGTCGTGATGATGACCCGCGCCGCATGCCCCTCGAGGGCCTCCTTGAGTTGGGCCGAGTTCTCGTCGATCCGCACGATCGTCCCCGGCGTGTGCTCCAGCCCGGCCACGGTGTCCTGCAACTGCCGATCCAGGACCTTGCGGTCGGTGATGACGACGACTTTGTCGAAGATCGGTGCGTCATCGGGTCCGTGGAGGCGCGACAACGCGTGTGCGGTCCAGGCGATCGTGTTCGACTTCCCCGATCCCGCCGAGTGCTGCACCAGCCGATCCACGCCCGCGCCCTCCCTGTACGTCGCGTCGAGGATCGAGCTGACAGCGTGCCACTGGTGGAAGCGCGGGAAGAGCACCCGGTCGCCCTCGACGTGGATGAAGGACCCGAGCAGGTCCAGCCACGCATCGCGCTGCCACACCTGCTCCCACAGGTATGCCGTCTGGTAGCCGTCCTTGGCCGGCGGGTTGCCGGCCGTCCCGGTGTTGCCGGCCCCACCGCTTCCCTGGTCGAACGGCAGGAACAGCGTCGCCTCCCGGGCCAACCGCGTCGTCATCGCCACCCGATGCGGATCGACAGCGAAGTGCACCAGCGTCCTCGCCCGGAAGATCAGATCGCTCGGATTCCGGTCGGTGCGGTACTGCGCCATCGCGTGCTCGACGTTCTGGTGCGTCAGCGGGTTCTTCAGTTCCGCCGTTGCCACCGGGATCCCGTTAACCACCAGCGTCATGTCGAGCGAGTCCGCCGGGTTTGACTCTGAATGGTGCAACTGACGCACCACCCCGAGCCGGTTCGCCTCATACCGCTGCGTCTGCTCAGCGTGCAAGCCACTAGCCGGCTTGAAGAAGCACAGCCGTACACTCACGCCCGAGTCCTTCACCGGCGACCGCAGAACCCTGATCGTCCCGCGGTGATCGAGCGCGTCGACGACAACCTTGAGGAACTTCTCCCGCGCCGTGGAATCGCCACCGTGACGGCTGACCAGCTGCTGCCACGCCTTCGGCTGCGACGCCTGGACGAAGGCGATTACCTCGTCACCGAAGACCCCCATCTTTCGGTCGTAGGACGCGGGGTCGAGCTTGCGCCAGCTGTCCCCGAGTACGTGCGTCTCGATGTTCGACTCGAACGCCGACTCCTTCGTGATGCTCATCCCCGCCTCATCCCGGTATCCCGCTACCCGCGGTCACTACGTCGAGTTCACCAGTCACCGCAGCCGTGATCAATGACTGCTTGTACTCCTGGAGCAGACTCATGGACCGCATGAGGGCCTCATCCGCGACACGACTCCGCTTCTCCAGGTTGGCCATGGACCCGGCGAACGATGCTTGCTGCGCCTGCGGCACGAGGGGCACCGTGAGCCCACGGATCACACCCGAAGGAAGGTTATTCGCCATGCCCTCGGCGCCGCTCACTCCCAGGCGGATGAGCTCGCGATTCCTGTGAGTGCGCAGCATCGGAGCGATGAAGTGAGGATCCCAACCCCGTAGTGGCGTCAACCTGTAGATCTTGTCGCAAAGCAGTAGCCGCCCGCGGACTCCTGAGGGAACGACAGCGGCGCTCCCGATCTTGTCGAGCGATCCGCTTGCGCGCGACACAAGAAGGTCCCCGGGGCGCAGTTCATACTCCTTACGCGGATCGAGTATGTCGGGAAGACGCTTGTTGTCACTCTCGCGGAAGATGCCCTCGTTCACACAGCCTGAGCGCATGACACCCCATTCGTCAGGTGCGGCGGGAGTTGATTCAGCCTGAGGCGACCAACCCTGTTCCAAGCCGAGAAGCACCCGGCCCAGCCTCGTCTCGCCATGGCGCTCCGCCCATGCATCCTGCATCTCTTGCAGGCGAGAGCTTGTGGACTGAGCCAGGACTCGGCGCTGGAGCTCTCGGGCGGCAATGATCTGTTCGATGCGGGCGACGCGGTCGTCGAGGAAGTCCGCGATCCGTTGCTGTGTCTCCTCAGGGTGCGCCGGAATAGGCGCGGCTCGCAGGCCTGAGGTGGTGAGTCCGTAGCGCGAGATCCCGGACGCGTGGATGGAGAAGTGGTCTAGTACTGGCCGCGATCGCAGGGCCCACGTGAGGTAGCGCGGGTGGGTGCCCGCAGTTGGCCGAGCGATGGCCAAGTGATACCCGCACACGAAGTCAGGCGAGGTAGCGACTACGTGCGCTGAGATCCCGATGTCACTCGGATCCTCGGAGTCCTTCGTCAGTACGGAGTCGCCTACCTGCAGGCGGAACCTGGCTATTTCTTCCGCCGAAGCTGTTGCTCGCATGAGGTCGGCATGGGGCGCCACCAAGTCGTTCTTGTACACGTCGACGTAGTTGCAGAGTTGAACGGGCTGCTCGTCGTCGTGGCTGTGTTTGTCGACGCTGCTGGTCCGCACCTCGGCGAAGTGGCGTAGTGGGACAGTCCTCACAGGCCCAGCCCGCTCATCCAGGTTTGGATCTGGGTTTCGAGGTCCTTGATCTCCTTGGCGATCTCCTCGACTGGCCGAGGTGGCGAGTAGACATAGAACTGTCGGGTGAAGGGGATCTCGAAGCCGACTTTCGTCTTGGTGTGGTCGATCCAGGCATCGGGGACGTAGGGCCGGATCTCGTTCTCCAAGTGGGCTTCCGCTGTCTCGACCAACGCCTCCTGGCGCTCCGTCTCGTCGAGAGCCAGCCAGTCTGCGGGCAGCGGGACGTTCTCCTGGTCGCGCAGGTCGGGGTCGGGCTCGACCTTCCCGCCGCGGGCTTTGATGATCGGTGCCTCCGGGTCGGCGATGGCGCATGCCTTGGCGAAGGTCTTCTTCTGCGCGGTGGTGAGCTCGGACACCTCGGCCAGCAGCGCCTTATCGGTCGCGAAGCGCTGACCGACGAGGCGGGTGTACGCGGCATACGGCTCCTGGGCGACGGCCTCGGGAGTGACCTCCCACCGGCGACGCAGAGGGCGTTCGACCGTGATCCGTTGGAAGCCGAAGGTCTCGTTCGTCAGGACCTTGACGCGGCTGTCGTCCGCGTACTCGTCTCGTGCGCCGCCATAGAGGCGGGAGATCTCGTCGATCGCCTCAGGGATGAGCTCCTTGCGCTTGTCGCCCAACGACTTGCGCATCTTGGTTCCGAGCTCGCGGGCGTCGATGAGCTTGACGGTGCCGCGGTCCTCGTCGGTCTTGTCGTTGGTGAGGATCCAGACGTAGGTGGAAATGCCGGTGTTGTAGAACATCTGGTCGGGCAGGGCGACGATCCCCTCGAGCCAGTCGTTCTCGAGGATCCACCGGCGGATCTCCGACTCACCCGATCCGGCCTGTCCGGAGAAGAGCGGCGACCCGGAGAGCACGATGCCCACCCGCGAGCCGGTTGGCTTCATGTGGGAGAGCATGTGCTGCAGGAAGAGGAACGACCCGTCCGAGACCCGCGGGAGGCCGGCGCCGAACCGACCGTGGAAGCCCTGCTTCTCGTGCTCGGTCTTGATCGGCGCGGCATACGCCTTCCAGTCCACGCCGTAGGGCGGGTTGGCGAGGATGTAGTCGAACTTCTCGGTCGGGAAGGCATCCGCGGTGAGGCTGTTGCCGTTGCGCATCCGCTCGGGTGCGGTGTCCTGCATCATCAGGTCGGACTGGGCGATCGCCCAGGTCTCGTCGTTCAGTTCCTGGCCGTGGACGTTGACGATCGCGGCCGGGTTGAGGTCTTTGATGTGGTGCAGCGCGGTCATGAGCATGCCGCCCGTGCCCGCCGCGGGGTCGTAGACGGTGCGGACCGGCTTTGGGTTCTCGGTGAGTTCCCGAGCGGCCTCGCCGGAGACGAGCAGGTTGACCATGAGGCGGATGACCTCGCGCGGGGTGTAGTGCTCACCGGCTGTCTCGTTGCTCATCTCGGAGAACTTCCGCAGCAGCTCCTCGAAGATGTACCCCATCGCCTCGTTGCTCACCACCGACGGGCGCAGGTCGAGGTCGGCGAAGTCGGCGACGACGGCATACAGGATCCCTGCGCGGTCAAGGCGCTCGAGCTTAGGGTCGAAGTCGTAGGCCTCCATGACCGCGTACGCCTCGGGAGAGAGCCTGCGGATGTAGGCGCGCAGGTTGTCAGCGAGGGTCTTGTCATCGCTGAGCAGCGTCGCGAACGTGAGAGGTGAGGTGCTGTAGAAGCGGTGGCCGGCCTTCTTCTTGAGTAGGGCCGCCTGACCCTCCCCGATGGTGGACATGCCCCTGGCGGCGTCCAGAACGGCCTGCTTGGTCGGCGCGAGGACGGCATCCATGCGGCGCAGCACGAGCAGCGGCAGCATGACCGAGCCGTATTCGTGTTGCTTGAAGGTCCCGCGCAGTTTGTCAGCGACCTTCCACACGAACGCGACCTTGTCCTGAAACCCGATGGGCGTCATCTGATCTATCCGTGCCCGTTAGCGAGGCTCGTTGCCGTTGGCCGGGCTCTTCGGCTCCCCGACCTCAGCCTCGAGCGTCGGGTAACGGTCCAGAGCCCACTGACGACGGCTTATCTCACGGTTGAGTAAAACGCCTTGCCTTGTGGTCATGGGCAGCTTCCGGAGCTCTTCCAGCCGTCGCACCTCCCATGCGAGGCGGGATTGGGCTCGCTCGAACTTGAGACGGCACTCGCGTGAGCAGAAGCGCTGAGGCCGGTGCCCTCTTGTGCCCTTGGCGGGGTACGCACAGGGATTGCGGCACTTGGGATTGAGGCAGGGGTATGCGCCATTGGGCAGGTCGGACAAGCCCTCGGCGATCTGGAGCACTCGATCGATGCTTGCGTCCGGCTCCTTGGCGAGGGCCGACTGAAGGGTTGTTGGCACGGATCCAGCCTGCTTCGTGTGGCGATGGTCAGTCGCGCTTGGTGTTGGTGTGCTCAATCCTAGCCTCCTCCATGTCGTATCTATGCGACCCCACCCCTCGCAGACTGCATAGATAAGGTCACACGCTGTGACCTGCGAGAACGGGTCGCGCGGGGGTGTGAGACAAAGCACAGCAAGTCAGAGTGGACGATCCTCAGCAAGCAGGAACTGGAGGGATCGTGGAACGATGAATACTTACGGTCTGCCGAAACTAAGCAGAAGTGCTTGTATCAACTGGGCGTGGCGAGTAGGTTGGGGGCGGAGCCCTCGACGAGAGCCGCGCCTGAACGCAAGTGAGGGCGCACCAGTTAGCAGCTGGCACGCCCTCGGCGACGGTCCCGATGAATCTTGGACAGAAACGAAGGTGCCTTCGCGTGGACGAGTCTATTTCGCATGCCCGGAACCGGTTACGACCCGTTCGAGGATAACCGAGGACGTCCAGCCCAGTAAGGAGGGCAAGATCTTGAGCGAATACACCACCTGCCCGAAGTGTGGCATCGACTTTGACACCCTGCAGGCTCTCGACATCCACAAAGAGCTTGGCTGCGAGTGGCAGGACGACGAGGACGAGTTCTACTCGTAGCCACGGGGTCGACACTGAGCGGGTCGTTTAGTGGCTCTTCGTACCTGAGGGTGGGGTGAGCGCGGCGCGCCGAGTGGCGGGTTGAGCTGGGGCTGGGGTCGAGGTCCCCGAGGATCAGAGGACTCTCACATCTTCTGTTCACGAGGACCTCGACGATGCCCGAGCCTATGTCGTGCTGCCATCTCGGTGGCGGCTACTGCGAGCGTTGCGATCTGCTGGTTGGCCTGCCCGGTCTGCATGTCATCGGTGTGGAGCGCGACGACGGGGGCGCCGTGACGGTCGTGGTGGAGTCCGCGCAGGGTCCGATGGGCTGCCCGGCCTGTGGTGTTGTCGCTCATCGCCATGGACGACGTGACGTGCGGCTGGTCGACGCGCCGGTGTTCGGGAAGCCGGCCACCGTGGTGTGGCGCAAGCGCCGGTGGCGCTGCCCGGAGCCGGCGTGCCCGGTCGGCGTCTTCGACGAGCAGGACGAGACGATCGCTCGACCCCGCGGGCTGCTGACGGTCCGTGCGTGCTGGTGGGCGATCGGCGAGCTGCGGCGCGAACACGCCTCGGTGCAGGGGCTGGCCCGCCGCCTGGGCACGACCTGGCGCACCGTGTGGACCTCGATCAAGCCGCTGCTCCAAGCCGCGGACCAGGACCCGGACCGGTTCGCGGGCGTCACCCGTCTCGGGGTGGACGAGCACATCGTGCGCCACGAGGCGCTGTTGTTTCGGATGGAGGTGAGAGACCTACATCGCTTGGCCGTCGCAGCGGCTGGGTGA
>JAIUPO010000050.1 GCA_020160805.1 Actinomycetota bacterium
CGGTGCCGCACCCACTACGCCGCGAACCTGATGGCGATCACCCCCAAAGCGCAGTGGGGGTGGGTCAAGGCGCTGCTGCACAGCGTGTACGACCAGCCCGACGCCGAGGCCGTGCACGCCCAGTTCGACCGGGTCCTGGAAGGCCTGTTCGACAAGCTGCCCGCCGTGGCCGAGCACCTCGAGGGAGCCCGTGAGGACATCCTCGCGTTCACCGCGTTCCCCAAGGAGATCTGGCGACAGATCTGGTCCAACAACCCCAACGAGCGCCTCAACCGCGAGATCCGCAGGCGCACCGACGTCGTGGGGATCTTCCCCAACCGCGACGCCGTGATTCGCCTCGTGGGGGCCGTCCTGGCCGAACAGCACGACGAGTGGTCCGAACAGCGGCGCTACCTCGGCGTCGAGGCCCTCAAGAACGCCCAAGCCGTCCTGACCGCCCGCACCGCTACCGACGACATCGCACAGGAGGTGACCACCCCAATGCTCGCCGGCGCACCCAGCGCCTGACCCCGATCACGGGATCACCGTCGTACACCACCGCTCAGGACTTGACCGTTGCCGATCACGTCCTCGCGGATGGGGCACTTGTGGGACGCGCTCGAGCACGCCTACCGGGTCCTGGGGTTCGAGGCCGCGGCCGGCGACGAGGTGTTTCGGGGGCTGGTGCTGGCGCGGATCATCGAGCCGACCTCGAAGCTGGACTCGGCCCGGGTGTTGGAGGAGGTCGGCGTGAGCGCGCCGGCCTACCGGACGGTGACCCGGCGCCTGCCGGTCTTCGCGCAGGAGGACTTCCGCAGGAAGCTGGCGGCCGCGTGCGCTCGGCAGGCCGGGCTCGGCCCGGCCAGCCTTGTCCTGTACGACGTGAGCACGCTCTACTTCGAGACCGACGCCGGTGACGGGTTCCGCGAGCCAGGCTTTTCCAAGGAACGCCGGCTCGAGCCGCAGATCACCATCGGGCTGCTGACCGACCACACCGGCTTCCCGCTGATGGTCGAGGCGTTCGAGGGAAACAAGGCCGAGACCCTCACGATGATCCCGACGATCCAGGCGTTCATGGCCGCGCACGGCCTGCCGGATGTGACGATCGTCGCGGACGCCGGGATGGTGTCCGAGGCGAACAAGAAGGCGATCGAGGCCGCCGGCCTGTCGTTCATCATCGGAGCGAGGATCCCCCAGGAGCCGTACGTCATCACCGCCTGGCGGAAGCGACACCCCGACGCCGAGATCCCGGACGGGCACGTCTTTACCCAGCCCTGGCCGGCCGGGCCGACCGATGCCCGCCGCGACCACACGTTCTACTACCAGTACAAGCACGACCGGGCCCGGCGCACCCTGCGCGGGATCGACGAGCAGGTCGCCAAGGCCGAGAAGGCCGTCAAGGGCCAGACGCCGGTCAAACGGAACCGGTTCGTCACCCTCACCGGGGCCAGCAAGTCCGTCAACCGGGCGCTGGAGGCCAAGGCCAGGTCGCTGGCTGGGATCAAGGCGTACGTGACCAACCTCGACCCCGCCGTCGCTGACGCCGACTTCGTCATCGGCGCCTACCACCGGCTCTTCCAGATCGAGCGGAGCTTCCGGATGTCCAAGCACGACCTGCAGGCCCGCCCGATCTTCCACCACAAGCGCGAGAGCATCCAGGCGCACCTGAGCGTCGTGTTCGCAGCGTTGGCTGCGAGCAGGTGGGTCGAGGACCAAACCGGCTGGAGCATCAGGAAATTCGTGCGGACCGCCCGCCGCTACCGCACCATCGAGATCCAAGTCGGCGAGCAGACCATCACCGCCGAGGAACCGCTACCCGACGACCTCGCGGCCGCTCTGAACGCCATCCACCGTGTCCGGGTTGCGCACTAATTTGGCCGAACTCAGGGAGCATGCGGAGGCGGTAGTTGTCGCGGTTGCGGAAGCCGCGGGCGATGCGGCGGTGGAGTTCGATGAGGCCGTTCATGGCTTCTGTGCCGCCGTTGTTCGCGCCGTCGGTGTCGAAGTAGCCGAGGAACTCGCGACGCCACGTGGTCAGGGTCTTGCCGAGGCGCTTGACCTCGGGGAACGGGCAGGTCACGAAGGAGGTCAGGACCTTCTCGGCGACGGCTCGTCCGGCGGCGTGGCTGGCTTGGTGGTAGGCGTCGCGGACTTGTTGAGCGCACCGCCAAGCGACTTCGACCTCGACGCGTCTTTCGTCCGCGGCCCACGCCGCTTCGAGGCGTGATCGTTGTCGGTCAGTCAGGTTCTCCCGCCCCGAGCGGAGCACGTTCCGGATCCGATAGAGCGGATCATCGCGCCGTCCGCGGTGGCCGTGGATCTCCTGCTGGACTCGACGCCTCACGTCGTCGACGACTTGGATGGCGAGGTGAGGTCGGCCCGGGGCGCGGTGACAGTGTTGCCGTCTGTTCCGTTTCCCCGGGCCGCCTCCCGAACCGGGCGTGCGGCTTGCACCGCACCCGGCTCTCCACGAGCCCGTGCCGAGGTCGAACCGTTAGGCGATGTGGGCGAGGGCGGCCCAGCGGGAGGGGATGACGCCGCGGTATCGGTAGCGGGTGACCGTCACCGATGCCGGGTCAAACAATGCCGTCTCCCCGTCGCGGGGCCACCAGCCGGTGGGCCCGTATCGTCGCCGGAGGGCCTTCCACCCCGTCTTGCGATGTTTGTTCCGCAGCCATCGGATGACCCGGTTCCACGTGTAGTGGCGCAGGTGTCCGAAAGTGGCCTTGGCCACCGCGTGACGGAAGTTGGTTCTGACAGCCTGAGTTGGCCCCACCGTGACGGCTTGGGGTGGCCCCACCTGGTCGGCGTGTCGGGTGGTGCGACGGTCTGATCTGGCCCCACCCCACGCCAGCGTGGTCGTCATGGCGAGACACGTGCAGGTGGTGGTGTCCGGGACGGGGTCTCGGGTGGAGTTGTTCGCGGCGATCCGCAGGGATGCCCGGGTCGAGGACTTGTCGATCCGGGAACTCGCGCGTCGTCATGGGGTGCACCGGCGGACGGTCCGGCAAGCGCTGGCGTCGGCGGACCCACCCCGACGGAAGACGCCGCAGCGAGTGGCGCCGAAGCTCGGCCCGTACGTCGAGGCGATCGACGCGATGCTCGTTGCTGACTTGGACGCGCCGCGGAAGCAGCGCCACACGGCCCGCCGAGTCCACTCCCGCCTCCTCGACGAACACGAGGCTGTGGTGTCGTATTCGACGGTGCGGGACTACGTGCATCGACGCCGGCCGGAGATCGCGGTCGAGCACGGCAAAGTCGCGGCGGTCGCGATGATCCCGCAAGACCACGCCCCAGGGGTGGAGGCGGAGGTCGACTTCGGCGAGGTCTGGGTGGTCCTGGATGGGGTGAAGACCAAGTGTCACCTGTTCGTGTACCGCCTCTCGCACTCCGGTGCCGCGCTCCACCGGGTCTATCCGACGTGCGGGCAGGAAGCCTTCCTGGAGGGCCACATCGACGCGTTCGAGACCTTCGGTGGGATCCCGACCGGGCACATCCGCTACGACAATCTCACCTCCGCGGTCTCCCAGGTGCTCTTCGGCTCGGGACGGCGCCGGACGGAGAACCCTCGCTGGGTGTTGTTCCGCTCCCACTACGGGTTCGACCCGTTCTACTGCCAGGTCGGGATCGAGGGCGCTCACGAGAAGGGCGGCGTCGAGGGCGAGGTCGGCCGGTTCCGCCGCACCTGGCTCACCCCCATGCCCGAGGTCAAGAACCTCGATGAGCTGAACGAGAAGATCGTCGGCTGGGAGGCCCGCGACCTCCACCGCCGCATCGAGGGCCGCCTGCACACCGTCGGGCACGACCTCGCGGTCGAGCAGCCGTTCCTGAACTCGCTGCCGGCGGACAGGTTTGATCCGGGTCTGGTCCTGAACCCGCGGGTGGACCGCTCCAGCTTGGTGACGGTACGGATGGTGAAGTACTCCGTCCCGGCCCGCCTCATCGGCCGACGCGTCCGCGTCTCCTTGCAAGCCTCCAGGGTGAAGGTGTTCGACGGCGGTCGCCTGGTCGCCGACCATCCTCGGCGGATCGCCCGCACCGGCTCGGTCGTTGACCTGGACCACTACTTGGAGGTCCTGGCGTTCAAGCCCGGAGCGCTGCCCGGGTCGACCGCGTTGGCCCAAGCCCGTGCGGCTGGCGTGTTCACCACTGCGCACGAGGACTTCTGGATCGCCTCTCGCCGGGTCAACGGCGACGCCGGCGGCACCCGCCAACTCATCGACGTCCTCCTGCTGCACCGGTCACACCGCGCTGCCGACGTGATCGCCGGGATCCGCGCCGCCCTGTCTGTCGGGGCGGTCACCGCTGAGGTCGTGGCGGTCGAGACCCGCCGCCACGCCGCGACGGTCGCGGGTGGGGCCAACAATGGCCGTCACCTCGTTGCTCACGGCGTCGACGGCGAGCAGCAGGCCGGACGGCCCGAGCGGGTGGTGTCGCTGACCATGCGACGCCTTCTGGACCCGACGGCCGTCATCGCCGGCCTGCCACCGGACACCCGCCCGCTGCCCGACCTCGCGATCTATGACCGGCAACTCCTCAGCCAAGCCACCGGCACCGACCACCCCACCGCCGCCGATCCCGGAGGACCCTCATGACCCCGACCTCCACCACGACCTCCACCACGACGACGTTGCGTCGCCGGCGCGGACTGACTGAGGAAGCAGCCGCGGCTGCGGTCGACACCGCCTGCCGCCGGCTGCGGCTGCCCACGATCCGGGCCGTGGTCGAGGAAGCCGTCGCGGCCGCGACCAAAGACCAGCTCACCTACACCGGGTTCCTCGCCGAGCTACTCCTGGCCGAGGTCGACGACCGCGACCGCCGCTCCACCGTCCGCCGGGTCAAGGCTGCCGGCTTCCCGCGGGAGAAGTACCTCGAGGACTTCGACCACGACGCCAACCCGAACATCAACCCCGCCCTGCTCAACACTCTCGCCGCCGGGGACTGGATCCGCCGCGGCGAACCCCTGTGCCTGATCGGGGACTCCGGCACCGGCAAGAGCCACCTGCTCATCGCGCTCGGGACCGCAGCGGCGATGAAGGGCTACCGAGTCAAGTACACCCTCGCCACGAGGCTGGTCAACGAGCTCGTCGAAGCCGCCGACGACAAGAACCTCACCAAGACGATCAACCGGTACGGCCGGGTCGACCTGCTCATCATCGACGAACTCGGCTACATGAGCCTGGACACCCGCGGCGCCGAACTCCTCTTCCAAGTCCTCACCGAACGCGAAGAGAAGAACTCCATCGCGATCGCCTCCAACGAATCCTTCGCCGGCTGGACCAAAACCTTCACCGACCCCCGCCTGTGCGCCGCCATCGTCGACCGTCTCACCTACGGTGGCACCATCATCGAAACCGGAACCACCAGCTACCGACTCAGTCACTCCCGCCGAGTCGTCTGAGGCGGATCCGCAAGACCCATTGCATGTGCTACGCGAAAGCGGCCAGCTCATCGTTCCGGTTGCGAGGATGCTCCCCGTGCATGAGTCTCCAACTATCACACCTCGCAGGGGGGGTGCTGGATCCATCAGGAAGATTGGAAACTCGATGACCCCACGACTTCGCGCTGTACTCGCGGCCACCATCTCAGCCATCTCGTTCGCCGCCATAGCGCCAGCAGCATCGGCGTCCTCCCAGCCGGACCCGACTCAGATCGCCGCTGTGCTCCCCGCCGAGCAATCGGCAGCCTTCAAACAGCTCGCCCAATCGCAGCAGGAACTCACCGCACAAATCTTGGCTGACCCAGATTTCGCCGTGCCCGGTCGGGAGCAAGCCCTCACTGCGAAGTACCGGCAGGTCGCCGTCACGAAGACCGCCAGCGACAGCACCAACCGGTCGCTGGCGGCCTCGGGAAGTCGGAGTTCGTGGGTATCTCAGAACTGGACGATCCTCGGGATCACGTACGCCAAGGTGACCACCACGGTCGGCTACTTCTACAACGGCAGCTCAGCGACCGCCATTGACTACTGCGTGGGGAATGCCGTCAATTATGTTCCCCTGCGCACCATCAACTACTACCCAACGACCTCCGTCAACTCCGATGGAACCGTAACCTGCCGAACCAACTGGACTCTCGATCGGCCATTGCAATCTACGGCCTACGGGGTTCAAGGGCTAAGGGTCAACGGCAACGGCACCATCGTGCGCACCTGGTACCTGTGAGGTGAGTTGACATGATGGCGCTCAACGCCCCGGAGTCCGGCCTGCTCGTGATCTGGTTCGCAGGCGTTCTGGCAGTCTTGATGTCAGGCGCCACCCGAGGATTCACCCCTCGAACTTGGCTCACACTTGCGGCTGCTGTCGTACTTCCCATCCTCGGTTCAGCACTCGGCGTTACGTACGCCTGGATGCGGCGTAAGCCGAGAATCAAGGACGCGCCGGCCTAGCCGATCCCAGAGAGCAGTGGGGCTCCCAAGTCCTGGACTTGGGAGCCCCACTGCTTCCCCCGCCGCAACACCGCTCCTCGGGATGGGATGGAGAGCCAATCCGAATACGTCCAGCAGGCGACCCAGCTGGGGCCCAATCAAACCGCCCGAGAGGGGCCAATTGAGCTTGACAGGGCCAGAAGCCACTCGGGCGGTCGCGACGGGCTGGCGGGGCAAGTGCCACGCGCGTCAGGTCTGTCCAG
>JAIUPO010000051.1 GCA_020160805.1 Actinomycetota bacterium
AACACCCTCGTCCCGGACACGTCCAGCACGAAAAACCGCAGGTCAAGGCACCAGCCCGGCCAGTGGCTCAAGATAACCCAAGAGAGCCTGAACGCGCGGTACCGGCGCGCGGTCACCGCCCGCGGGCACTTCCCCACCGAGCAGGCCGCGCTCAAGGTCCTCTACCTCGTGACCCGAGGGATGGACCCCAAGGGCACCGGTCAGGCACGATGGGCCATGCGCTGGAAGCCCGCACTCAACGCGTTCGCCGTCACCTTCGCCGACCGCATGCCGGCAGCCGAGAGCCTCTAACCATGAACGCCAGAAACACCGTTCGTCGGACAGACCCACTCCAGAAGCACTCGGGACGTGAGGGAAGCGCATTCAACGGGCTATCGAGTGGTTCGGCCGCCGCACGGAACGAGCAAGGCCTAAAGGTGCTCGATGACATCCTGAACGACTCCAACGGAAGCACTGAGGTACTCGACCGGGTTACGAACATCTTCGACTCGTCTGGCCGAGGGGTCCGGTTTGGCAACGACGGGTCGTTCATGGGATTCCTGGAGCCACGCGGATGAACGGGTACAGACTGCTTTTGGTGAGCGCCGTCGGCGCCCGCGACGGGATGGCCTTGGAACTGGATGCGATCGACGGTGAGCAGATCGCCGAAGTGTTCGAGGATGAGGATACGAAGGAGCGCACGGTCACGTTCTTCGTCGACAGGGCTGTGCCGCTTGAGGCAGTCGAGTGGCTTCTAGAGCAGGCCCGGACCGAGTTGTGATGAGCCGTCCGGGCGCGACTTCGCGCAGCAACTGCTGGCGATCCCTCCTGGTTGCTTTGATCGCCGTCCTTGCGACTCTGGTCGGCGCAGGAACCGCGTGCGCGATCGAGCCGACCGCCACCTACGACGTAACGGTGTCCGCCTACGACCATCCCCGCGAACATGTGCAGCCTGACACAAGAGCTCCGTCACAGAGAGGCACGTCCGCCGCGCGGCTGGGCTCGACGAGCCCGGTCGCCCTTTCGGCCTGGTTGCCGCGCGGTGTTGCCGCAAACACCGTTGACGACATCCTTCCGACGCCGCGGGTCGGGAGCACCAAGCTCCAGAACCTCGTCAACAACCTCTACAAGGGCACGACGAATCCGAACCGGGTCGGGTACGGCACCACCATGGACGCGATCCGAAACGAGATCGCCACTGGCGTACCGACCAGTGGCCGGATGCACACGATCAAGGGCCAGGAGACCCTCCGCGGGCTGAACAATTGGCTACGACGAAACCCTGACGCTGCCTACTCTGACCGGTTGGTGGCGCAGAGCCTCGCCGACGAGCTCTCGATCGTCCTACGGGGAGGCACACCGTGAGCGCGACCACCGAACGAGCGATCAACAGGCTCGTCGCGGAATTCAATGAGTTGACCCCGATCCTTGAGGAATCACTCGAGGACAACGAGGGCGAACTCCTTCCCCATCTTGTTCTAGCTGATGTCATCCGCTGGCTTGCTGAGCACATCGAGTCGGAGGGGAATACGTGCCGTTCGATTCTCGAGTGGCTGGAGCGCGAGTACGAGCAAGGTTCGGAGGACGTGCAGGGGCTCATCACTGTGAGCGGGGTTGAGATGATCCCGGACCCGGGTCAGCCGGGATCATCGCTTCGGGGGTGGCTGGGTCCCGCGCTACAAGGAGTCGATCCGTGGCTCGCGTAGTCGCCTTCCTGCTGACGGCCATCGTGTCCTGGTTGGGCCTCCTTCATCCAGCACAGGCCGCCGCGGTGGCCGTGGACTCAACGGTCACGACCTACCCTTATGACCATCACCACGTCATGACGGCATCGTCGAGCGCTGTGCCCGAGCGCGGCCCGCCTGGGGTCGCCTACGACTTCACCGCACTCCGTCAGGCCGTCGACATCGCGTCGCGCGGCCCTTCGGCGCGCCCACAGCTCGCGACGACGCTGACCAACACCACCTACGACCACACCGGCCAGCTCGCGCGGGGCATCGGCGGTGCGGGTACGACCCGGACGGCAAATGCCGGCCGCGTGGTGGAACTGCGCGTTGCTCCGGGGGTCCGCGTTGCCGCAAAATCTGGCGACGGGCTGATCGACGCTAGCAAGGTGCGGTTCACCCAAGACAGCGCCGGATCGACCTTCTCTGACGGACGCTCCGTTCTGGACCTCGCCGACGATATGGCAAGGACCGGTAAGGCCCCCGAGGGTTTGCCACAGATCCGACTATTTGAGCAGGACGGAAAGTTGTACTCGCTCGACAACCGCCGACTTTTCGCCGGACAGTACGCAGGTGTCAAACTCCCCTACCGAATGGCAACACCCGCCGAGATCGCCGCCAGGAATCAGACGCAGGTCTTCGACGGCACATCAATCATGATCCGCTTCCCCGGCGGACGAGGGAACTGGGCCTGGTGGCAACAATGACCGTCTACGACCCACTCGAAGGACGTGACGAGGTTCTCGACGTTCTGGACGCCCTCCAGGCAGAGTTGGCCGTTGGCGTGGACTGGGAGAATCGAACCCTCGAACGCTACCTAGACGCCCTCAACGCGCTACTGGGCTCGATCGAGAACACGTACACCAACACAGGGCGTCCGGTACCCACCTCGCCATGGATGCTGATAGCTGAGGCGCTTAGAGGTGCGCGCTTCTATGAATAGCCTTCTGGCGCGTTCCTTCGTCGCCTTCGTGGCCGCCCTGGTGACATGGGCGGGTGCACCGTCCTCAATGGCCGGCGCCATTCCGTCGTCGGCTACCTCGACGTCGTCGGTCTACACGTACGACGGTCAGCACCCGGCTGCAGGGCCAACACTCGCCGGCCCGGATCGCGGACCGCCGACAAATGAGCCCGTGAGCTCCTCCTCCAGCGTGGGCCGGCTTGGGTCGAAGGCCGCGTCGGCGCATCAGTATGCAGCAGTCACGCTGGCCTCCCACGACTACCCCGACCTCGCTCCGTTCACGCGCGCTGCGTCTCGTGGCGGTGCTGCGGTGCAGGCCAGCAGGACGGCGTGCCCTGTCGGCAGTGAGAGACTCGGTGTTGCCGCAAAGTCGGCAGACGAGTTCGTCGACCTAGCCTCGGCATCGCGCCGTAGCCATATCCTTGACGGCCATCGCTACGGCGGGGAGGCGGGCAACACCTGGTTCCCGCAGGGTTGGTCGGACGACAAGATCATGCACTCGATCTCGGACATCGCGACCGATCCGTCTCTCACCTGGGTCCAGCAGACGGGTCGAGCCGGCGCAGCATTCACGCGTGGCGGCGCGCCGGTCAGATACACCGTCGAAGGTGTGCGAGATGGGGTAAAGATCCGGGTCGTCCTCGAACCGGGCGGCGAGGGCATCATCACGGGGTTCCCGATTCCATGATGAGGACACCGAGTCCCGAGGAGATGACCGTCCGTCTGCACGAGGCGATGGACGCGGCGGTTGGGCTCACCCCAGACGACATCATCAATGTGCAGTCGTTGATCGAGGTCGGCGAGTGGCTCGTCGCTTTCGAGACACTCTGTACGCAGATCTACGAATGGGAGATTGGTCTCGAGCCCGACGTGATTCGCGATCTTGAGGGTCTCGGCGCAGCCCTCGGCGCCCGTAAGAAACTCACGGACCATCTGTGGGAAGACGCCGCTGATGCGTAGCAGGGTCGGGACAGTGCTCTCCGTGGTGATTGCTGCCGTCCTGGCTCTGCTCGCTGTTCCAGTTTCCGAGGCCATCGCAGTCGAACCAACGCTGTCGCTGCCGGCCTACGGCTACTACGGCCAGCTCAGTCATTCGATCGTTGGCACTGACGCCTTCGAGCGGGGTCCTCCGGTTCGTACCAGCACAACCTGCACCTACGACGCCGTCGCCCGTTGGTCAAGAGGGGCTTCGGCGCGCTCTGGGCTGGCTGCGACCCGGCCCGCCTACACCTACAACGATCTCGCGGAGGCTGTGCAGGTTGTCGTGTCCACGGCTACCGTCTCGGACACATTGGCGGGCGCTCCGCGAGCGATAGTTGCCGCAAAAGCCGAAGTGCCTACAGTCGTGTTCAGCAGAAGTCGCGCCCCGGGGATCGCCGGGACCTTCGACGATGCGGTCGCGAATGGTGCCCCAACCCAGTTGAACCGCGTGGGCACGGCGGCGCGTGACGCCAATAGGCGGGCGGCGTTGCGAGGGCAATCGCCGGCACCGGCGGGGCAGTCGTTGGACGATTACCCGTTCGCTTGCTCGGCCCAGGGTGGCTGTGGCGCGACTGTCCGGTCTGTTCCGGTTGGCGAGCAGAGTTACCAGGGAGGCGTCCTTAGCCGGTTCTTCCAAGACAACGGAATCGGCGTTGGCGATCCCTTCAATGTGATGTTCGGTCCCTGATGGCTGACCTGCCTGAGGCGCTGTCGCGCGTCGAGGATGGCTTGGTGCGTCTCGATCGGAGTGCTCTGCTTCGATCGCTGCGACCTGGTTTGCAGCGGCAGCTCGTCCGCTCGCAATTGGAGCGAGCTGGGCTCCCGAGCAGCCCGGACCTTGAGACGCTGTACGCGTGGCGAGACGGCACCCAGACCGCGGGCGTCACGCTCGATGACATCCACATTTTCCCGGGCTTCTATCTGCTCTCGCTCGATGACGCGGTCACCAACTATCGCGCCTTCGTGGCCGACCCTCGTTGGGTTCCTGGACGTCTTCCGCTCTTCGCCAACGGAGGTGGGGACTTCTATGTGGTGGATCTTGACCGAGTGCCGCCCGGCTTGATGCGCCACTTCCGGATCGAGGAGTCCGAACAACCGGTCGAGTTCGGGTCGCTGGCGGACATGATCGTCACAGTGGCGACAGGGTTCGACCGGGGTGTGTTCGTTGTTGACTCTGAGGGCTACCTCGAGATGGACGACCTTGCGTTCGCGGCCATCGCCGCCGAGCTCAACCCCGACGTCCCTTGGTGGACCGACTGAGCCAGTGTCAGCTGACGTTGATTTGGCGGACTTGGTGGCGCAGGAGGGCGCCTTCGATCATGGCGGCGACGGTGGCTTGTTCGTCGGGGGTGAGGCGGTCGAGGGCTTCGAGTTGGACGCGTAGGCCGGGGGTGGCGGGGCCGCGTTCGTCGTCGAAGGCGAGGTGGTCGATGCTGCAGGCCAGGGCTCGGGCGAGGGCGCGGAGGACGTCGAGGGTTGGTTGGCTGGTGCCGGCTTCGTAGCGGCGTAGCTGGGTGACGTGGATGCCGATGGTGTCGGCGAGGGCCTGCTGGGTCAGGCCGGCGTGTTTGCGCGTGGTCGCGAGGCGGTGAGCGAAGGTCATGTCCCCGGGTGGGAACTCCAAATCCGAGGCCGGGTTCGCGGCCAGGTGCCCGTTCCGCACGGCCCAGGCGAACAGGGCTCGGACGGGGAGGAGGCGGGCGTTCTGAGAGCGGAAGGTGAGCGGGTCGCCGTTGGTCGAGACTGGTGTGGCGTTCTATGCCGGCAACGCGAAGGTGTGGCTGGCTGATGCTGTGCCACGAGAGTTCATCACCGAGCACCCCGAGTAGAGGTTTCCTCGCGCGCGGTCAGCCGGCGGTACTGAGGGCGGCGCGGATGCGGGTGTTGGCGAGGAGTCCGTCGAGGATGTGCAGGAGGGCGGCTCGGTCGGCGTCGGTGAGGTTGTCGAGGTCGGTGAGTCGGTCGGCGAGGGGGTTGTCTCCGCGTAGGGGGCGGCGGGGGGCGTCGTCGAGCAGGAGGTAGTCGCAAGAGACGTCGAAGATGTCGGTGACCCCTCCCGGCGAGTCCGGAGACTCGGTTTGGTGGTTCATCCTGCCTCGGGCAGGGCGTTGTGGTGACGATAGTGCAGCTGTTCGGCCTCGAGCGGCGTGAGGTCGTCGAGGTATTCGTGGGGTCGGAGGGTGTTGAAGAGTCGACCCACTCGAACGTCGCGACCTCGACTTGAGTGACGTCACGCCAAGGTCCGCAACGGTTGATCATCTCGGTCTTGAATGACCCGATGGTGGTCTCAGCCAACGCGTTGTCGTATGCTTAACCGGCTAATCGCAGCGGATTTCTTTCCGGTTCGGCCCTTTTCGTTGTTTGCCTCACATGGCGGTCGGGTGTGTCGCGGTGTCGTCGATCAGGGCGG
>JAIUPO010000052.1 GCA_020160805.1 Actinomycetota bacterium
ACGAGCAAGCCCACTACGCTGCCCTCAAACCCGAGCCGCAGCCCGTATGACAGCGGCAGAGAACCCGTGCCGATTCATTCTCCTCCCGATGGTCGCGCCGAAAAGGTACAACTGTGCAGTGGACCGACCCGTGCTTGATGGATGGCTTGCCGGTGCCAGCGCAGCTCATCCCCTTCACTCCTTCGTGGATGTGCCCGAGTACCTCGACGACGTCGAGCGGATGGTGGCGCCACTTCACGAGGTCGGGGTGCTGCGACTGGAGGGGAAGCGCCGAGACTTCAGGGCGTTGACCAACCAGGAGAAGTGGATGGACATGGCGGCCGAACTGCGTCTGGCCAGCTGGCATGTGCAGCGGGGCGTGGAGGTGCAGTTCGGCTCGCCAGGAACACCCAACCCGGACTTGGTCTTGCCCGAGTTCGAACTGGGGCTGGAGATGACGCGCCGGGCAAGGGGTGGCCTGGCCGACCTGCGGCGCGCCGTTCGTAAGGGCTGCCGAGGATGGAAGCCAAGCCCCAAACCGCACATTTTGGTCACGGGACAGCCCTTATCGATCCGCAGCACGGTGCTGGCCCAGATCACCCACGAGGTCGTAGATGCGCTGCGGGCCGGGCAAGACGTCGTCCACGTGGTGTTGCGACCTGCTGCCCGGGGGCGGCCCGCGATGACGGCGCGGATCTCGCTTTTCGGTGGCATCAGTGTTCTTCCGCAGATCAAGTACCACCCTGACGCAGCTGATCTGACTGTCACCATGAGCGACATCGAGCAGCTCGTCCGCGACTGCTTGGACAGCCCTCAGAAGCGCGCTCAAGGCGGCGCAATGACGACTGTCTTGCTCATTGACGCCAGCCGACTATCCGACACCTTCTGGCTGCGCTCGGCTGACGTATGGAGCCGCAGACTTGGGACGCTCATTGCCACTGACGACACGTTCACGGGCGCAGGGCTCATCATCTTTCCCGTCGATGCCGAGCCCAGGGCGGCCATCGGCCTTCGGTCTCTCAACCACCTCGAATCGGGACGAGTTCGGGCATGGGCGATGGCGATGGGCCTGCACGTTTCGACCCACGAGTGACATCCACTCCAGGCACGGGTCGTTCACTCAAGGATTGAGCGTTTCTCGACAGTGGGTTGTCTCGGCCAGTGACAACCATCTGGGTGGTTCCGACGACGTGTTGTCCGTCAACGACTGGGGGAACTGCGATTCCGGCCCAGGCGGCCACTCTTTGCATGACTTCCTCAGGCGCTGGCGCGGCTGCGTAGACCGTTAGCTCGAGGTACCGATCAGGTTCGTCGATGGGCAAGGGCCTGAGCGGGTGTTCGCGCAGGCGGACGACGGCCCATCCTTCATTGAGGAGCTCGCAGCTTTTGCGGGTGTCGAGGTCTGCCTTATAGCGATGCCAATACGAATTGTCGTACTCGATCACCAAGCGCAGGTCTTCTCTCTCGACGGTGATATCGACGTGCCACGTCCGGCCGGTCTTTGTGCGCAATCTCGTACCGGAGCGTGCGCTTCCCAGGGCGCGGTCGGCCGCAGCGTGGTGAGCCAGCTCCACGAGAGACTTTCCGTGCAGGCTGCACTCGGGGCAGCCTGCCCCACTGGCGCGTGAGCTCAAGGCAGCCTCAAAGACGTGTTCGGAGTTCACTGAGCAGATCCATTCAGGGATGAATTGGGTACTGCCATGTGGGCGGACCTGCCAAGCAGTGCGCGGGTTGCGTGGGCTCCACTCCACGGCAAGCTCCGGCATGACAAATGCCAAGGAAGCGAAGATTGAGCGGCACTTCGGGCAGAGCAAGGAATTGGCGTACTGGCGGGACTTCGGAGACTCACCCCACTCGTGGGAGCACTCTTGGCAGCGCCAGATCACGTCCCGCTTCGAGTTCGGTGAGATCGTGCGCAGGTCGAGGCGCGGGTTGCGGTCAGGGTGCCACTGGTCAGCCAATTCCGGCGCGAGCCTGGTCGATACGTGCTCGCCCGGCATCGTCTCGGTGAGCGCCGACTGCAAGCGCTCCACTCGGGCGTTAGACTCTTCGGACCCACAAACCGAGCAACCGGACCGAAGGAGCATCAGGGGGTGCATGGTTGGCCGGTGGCCCCGAGGGCACCGGAATAGCGTGGGAGTGGAACCGGGTGTCAAAACCAGGATCGTTGCCGGGTCCGCTTCGCCAGCCCACGCAGCCAGCAACTCGGGAACCTGGCTGATGAGGACTCCTTCGTATCGCTCCACTTCCGCCTGCGACGCGACCCACCCTCCCTGCCAACACACTTGGCAGCGCGGGCTGGCCACCAGGTTCTTGATCGAGTCGATCCACTGGTGGCCGCACCGCGGACACCTCCAGTGGGCCTTACGAGTTGCGCCGATGGGGGCGGTAGCTAGTTCGGCCTCGCCGTTCAGTTCGTGATCCCACAACGTCAGTGCGCGAGACCCCGAGTCCTTGAAAAGTTCGCCCTTTGCTCCGCGGGGGCGAGCCGGGGTCTTCGACGCCTTCCGACACTGGCATCCCCAGCCGATGTCACCGCAGCGTTCAGCCGTGATACGGCCGCAGTCGATGCAGCGCACAAGGTGCGGGTCGTCGCGCAGCGAAGGGGACGTAAGAGGGCCGCGATACTCGTAACCGTGCTCTTCGGCGACCTCTTGGACCTCACGGTCCTCCTTGGCGAAGGGATTGTGCTGAAGACGCCGCACGTCTGCTGCCCACTGCTTCCAATAGCAAGCGCGGCACGGTGACTCGCCGATCCCAGCCTTCTCCAAGGCGTACTCGAGCTTGACGTGGGTCTCAGTCCCGCAGGCAACGCAGGCGGCGAGGGTGAACGTTGTCGCCTTGACGACGTCCTCCCTCGGTTCCATGCCTGTGGAGCAGAACTTCTCGCGCGCATGCTTCTGGCACCAGGCTGGCTTTGTCCGTGTTCCCCACGCTGCGTCAGACTCGCACCCCTCGGCCGAACACTGAGCCCTAGCCACAGCACCCCTCCGCCCGGCTTCGAGGAGCCGCTATGCGTGTCGGCCCGAGTCCGACTATCATCCCCTACGGTGCCCGTCCAGCAGGATCGATTCGGCCCGGGGCGCGCTAACCGCCAAGCTCATGATGACGTCACGCCGTCGCGTCATCGCATTCCTACCGTGCATCGATACCGATCTCGGGGGGCTGCCGAGTCAGCTAAATTGCCCGGTCAGATTGGGCCGATCTCGTTGACGGGTCGGTCACGGGTTCTCATGAACCGCGATCACACACGAGCGCCCATTTGAGCCGTCCTGCGCTTCTACACCGCGGCAAGAGTGTTGGCGACCTGGTTTCCCAGTCATGCCTCTGTCCTGGGCGTCATCCGCTCTGGTTGGGTGCGATCTGCGGGTACGACGTAGCGCTGCAGGCACCATCGCTTGTTGGCGAGCTCGACCTGGACGGCGCGACGATCCAGGTGCGTCCCCTGGCCCGCCTCCAAGGCCCGCGTTAGGACGGCGATGTCTGCGAGGAGCTCAGCGCGTTCGTAGTCGAATGCTTCACGGCACGGACGACCGCAGAAGTGGGGTAGCCGACCGGCTGCTGGGCGATCGATCTTCTTCCTGCACTCAGGGTTGAGGCAGCGCATTCGTGTGGGACTGGCAACAGCCCGGGGACAGGCGGCGGCCACCTCTCGCAGTGTCGCCCGGTCGAGAGGGACAAGCGTGTTGAGGCGTCGGCTCATCAGGTCATCGAGCGCTTTCCGATTCGAGGTGGTCAGCCTCTTGGTTGGTGTGCTCACCGTACCTGCCTCCGCTCGTCGCCGCAGTACCTGACGCAAGTTTGGCGAGAGGGAACTTGAATGGCAAATATTTGACGTATCGATGGGACCTGCACAAACGCCAAGATCCAAAGATCTATCGCTCGAATCCGGATGGTGGAGTGGAGTGCGTCCACGCTAAATATGTGCGCCGGATCCTTGATCCCCATGGCTTCACGGGCTTAGCCTGTCGCCTAGGACGGCAGGAGGGTCCCGAGTCCAGACATGGATGAGGGGCACCCGCAGCAACGGGTACCCCTCGACGTCGGCCCTGATGAATCTGTTGCCCAGAAACGAAAGTGCCGACGCGTGCACGAGTCTATTTCGCCAACTCGGAAGCGGCCAGCCCCTGTGGTGCTGGACCCGGTGCTGGGCACCGAGTGGTCCTTCGACTGTGGGTCGGGGCTGACCACGTGGCCGTGGCCGGAGCCCCCGGACGTCACGAAGCTAAAGCGGACACGGACGCCGAAGGTGAAGGCGAAGTCCGGGCATATCCCAGTCCACGCGTATTCGGTGATCACGAGGACCCACCTTCACCTCGAGTCCGGTCTCGAGCACGACTTGCTGCGCGAGTTGGACCGGCGTCGGGACGTGACGTGGCCCGGAGGTACGGATGAACCACCTCGAGTCGGAGCACGAAGACCTGGGCACCCGCGCCGCGCGGATGCTGCAGGCAATGGACGACACCCCCATCCCCGCGATGGACGCCACCTTCTACGCCCACTACGCCGAAGAGCTCAGGATGCTCGTCGAAGAGTTCCTCGCCGACCATCCCCCGGTGCCCGCCTCCGTGACGCGCGTGTGGCTGGTCTGGAACTGCCACGACATCGCCGGCTCCTACTCCACCGAGCACGCCGCCCGCGAGGCACGCGCCGACCTCCAGCACCAGCTCCTGTGCCAGTACGGCCCCGACGCCGACCTCCTCGAAAGCATCACCATCACCACGGCACACGTCCCGACCGAATGCCTCGGCTCGCACCGGAGCCACCAGTGAGAGGCGTCAGCCGCGAAGTCCTGGCCCGCGACGCGGCCTGGAGTCTCGCCGACGGCAGCTGCAAGGACCTGACCGTCGAATGGGCCCGCTGGGAGGCCACGTATGTCGCCTCGGTCACCGCCGCGGCCCGACTGGCCGCACTTACAGAACCCGCTGTCCTCTGCGCCGACTGCCCGATCGTGACCGAGTGCGCCGACCTCGCGGAGCTGTCCGGGTACACCGGCATCGCTGCCGGTCAGGGCTACCGCAACGGCCGGCTCGACCACGCCCGGCAACGTCAGCCGCGACAGAGGAGGACGGCATGACCAACCCTGTAGACGATCGTTCTTATGGATGTCTAACTCCGCATAGCGAATCGATAAGCGGCCTTAGACATGCATAAGAGCGGCCCGCCCAGCCCGGCGCCCTCGTCGACCACGAACGCGCACCCCGCCGCCCGTGGTACACATCCCCTTGACGCCCACCCTTGCGAGGGACCGGGAAGTGACCCCCAGGATTTCCTGCCGGACGACAGGGCCTGGGGGTCGCGCCCACCCCCGGACGCGGCTACGTGAACACCGTCCTGCCCATCTCCGTGCCACCGCGGTCCGAGGAGTCCGTCGAGTCCTGGCTGGAGCACCTGGCCGACGCCAACGGCCTCACCACCGCTCAACTCCTCGCGACCATCCGCCGCACCGGAGCCAGCACCCGCTACCTCACCCTCGCCCCCTCCCCGGAAACCATCGCGCGACTCGCAGCCCTCGCCCGCGTCGACGAGAAGGTCGTGTATGCCTCGACCCTCGCTTCCTTTGACGGCACCGCGCTCGACCTGACCGGCCTCGACCCGTCCGATCGGTACTCCTACCGGCAGGTCGCAGCGCGCGGCTGGACCCCCGCGCACGGCACCCAGATCTGCCCCGCGTGCATCGCCGAGACCGGTGCCTGGAAAACCACGTGGCGACTCCTCCTCGTCACCGCCTGCACCGACCACGGCCTCGTCCTGGTCATCGAATGTCC
>JAIUPO010000053.1 GCA_020160805.1 Actinomycetota bacterium
ATCGCGGGTCTTGGTCAACTACGGTGAGCATGAGCGCACCTTCCCGAACCAGCGCGCCAACGCCGGTCCTGATCAGAGCTACTAGGACTTCAGATCTTCCTCGGGAAGGTGCGCTCCCTCACGCCACCCCGCCGAAGGCCATCCACAGGTTCTGATCATTGCTCCCATTAGGCCGCAGGATCTCCAAGACATGCTCTGGGAGTACGCCATCGACGTCTACGCGAACGAGCCGCACCGCAACCTCACTGAGGCACACGGATCTCCGACACCCCTGAGCCCAGCCATGGTGTGGGCCGACTACGTGACGTCATTCGGTGAGCTCGACCGCCCCGCTGATCCATGGCTCTACCTCAAGGGCCTCCAGCGCGCCGAGCGCCTGCTGAGCCCGGAGGGAATCCGCCTGCACACGGTCACCTACAACTCCAGTGAGCTCCAGCAACTGCGATCAGTCGTGATGCGCGGCATCGGAGTCAAGGCCCGTCCCCTCACGATCTTCTACGACCGCCTCGACACGACTCGGATCTTCTTGATCCACCCCGTCGAGCGCCACTGGATGATGGTCCCCCGCGCCATCGACCGAAACGGCAGCGTCGCTCCGATGAGCTCGCTGGTCCGCACCCATGCCCTCCGCGACATGGATCAGGACACCCGGCGCGTGCTCACGGAGACCGAGATCCACCGGCTGGAGGCAGTGCTCCTGACCCGTTGGATTGATGGCGTCTTCACCGACCGCCAAGACGGGCGGTATGCCGCCATTGAAGGCGGTCACCAACGCACCTACGCACATGACCTGGAGCAGGCCAGCAACGAGGTCCTCTCGCTCGCGTTCCCCAAGCCCGAGGCAAAGCCGGCGGCCGAACCAGCGTTGCAGGAGTACCCCGACACCCGCGATGACGACGAAGAGTTCGACTACACCGAGGAGATCGAATTCGACGACGACCTCTCCGACTCCTTGGTCGAGGACGAGTCGGGATGGGGGACGTCATGACCGAGCTGACTATTCACCGGCGCCTCATGCCCCAGGACATCGACGACTGGAAGCACCTCGTCATGAACCAGAACCCGCGTCCCGAGCTGGGCGGTCCCGTCACAGCGCGACTGTTGATGTTCTCCGCGTAATCGTGGTGGATCTGGTACCAATTGCCGTCGTAGGAAGCGTACGTACGGCCGTCAACTTCGCATTGGAAGGCGATCCAGCGACGGAGTGGGATCGCTTGACTGATGGCGTCTTCACCCTCTGGGTCTCGGAACACCTGGATGCTGGCTCGATCCAGTCGGTCAAGCCGTGCTCCCACGGGGTAATTCTGGAGCGCTTTTTCGATCTCACCCCACTCTGGCTGCCCTCGCCGCAGGTAGTTTTCCCGGCGCGGCCACAGATTGCGGGGCAACCAGGCATCGGGTGTGCTGTTCTCGTCGACTCGCTCGTGAGGCCAAGCCAGCCCAATCGTTCCGTTGTCGCCATCAAGGACGGCGGAGAGGCGTGCGTCGAGTGTCTTCTTTAGTTCGGGGTTCTTGACCGCTGTGAGTTGCTCGAGAATCTTCAAGTGCTCTGGGGGAGGGCCTGCGAGAACCGACTCGAGAACGTCCAAATCGGCAAGAACGTCGGCGGCAGTGAGCCCTATCGGGAGGTTGAGCGCGTCGGCCCCTCTCACCTGGGTGAGCTTCCCGTCCGCACGGGCGAGACGTGGGAGGTTTGCGACCGCGACGATGCGACTCACAGCCTCGCCGATGTCGCCGATGCCAAACCCGAGAAGCCCGTCGCCTTGCGGGATGCTCGCTCGTGACGTCCGGGACCGTTCATCCATTGTCGTTACAGTGAGCGAGCGCAGTTAGTCAGGTTCAGCGGTGCGGATCGCGATCCTTTGCCCGAAGAGATTATCGAGCCGGCCTGGGTCGAGGAGCTGGAAACCCATCCCGTAGGTAAGCGCGTACGCCACCGCATCGTCGGGGGCGGTAGCAGGACTCGGACGTAGCAAAATCAGCCCCGCAGGAGTTGCGCCAGCGATAGCCACGTCGCGTCCCGTCAATGCTGAAACGGCTGCGCACCAGCCAGCAGAGTCCCTGGTCATGGCGCCACTGACGAGCAGGGCCGGCCGTCCTCCCACCATCACGTCCTCCACGGCGAAATGCTCGTGGTCTAGGTACTTCGCGCGAACAGCCTTCCGAAAGTCGTCAACTCCGGTGAGACGATAGACAGTCGTTCTGCGCCCTGCAGCCTTGTCACTGTCATGTACAGCCATGCGTTTCGGTGGCCTTCCGTGCGTGTAAGTCTCTTGGGATAGGGGTCTTGTTGAGCCTCAATACTTGGACGCACGGCGCTTCCTCGAGATCGGCACCACTCCAACTGGGAGATCGGGGCGGTTCGGGCTCTCCAGGTCCCAGGCTTGCCAGTTCCGCACGTACCGAGGAGCGAGGCCGAGTGCTGCGGCGGCTGTGTCGCTATCCTGACCCGCTTGCGCCAGTGCCTTAGTGAGCCAGACGGCGTGTTCGTGGCCGACCGGAACGGGTTCGACCTTGTTCCAGCGTCGGGCGCTGATCTGCTTGTACAGGCTGCGAGCGTGCTGATCATCGATTCGGCCGAGCTGCCCTAGCCGGACAACGAGCATCTTGATAGAGACGCCCCAAGTCCTCTTGAGCTCGGCAAGGGTTGTCAGGGTCACGCGGTCCCCGAGGCGTTCCAGGTCGGCTAGGAGGGGGTCGCCCGGAGCGAGGAAGGCTCCGGCGAATCGGTGAGCCTGCTGCTCGACTAGGCGTGCCTGTTCGGCGGTGGCTGGGGGTGGAGTTGTGGCGTGCAGGGTGAGGTGGCCGAGCTCGTGGGCGACGGTGAAGCGCTGGCGGTCCCCCGACGGGCTTACCGGGCCATGGTCGGTGAGGTGTGGCTTGCTTACCCTGATGACCGGTATCGAGTCGACGCGCTGAGACAGGCCCATGTGGCGGCCGAGTTCGTCGTGCATAGGGAGCACGACCACGCCCAGACGTTCGACGCGCCGGATGCAGTTGCCGACCACGTCGCCATCCTCGAGGCCGGCCGCGTTACGGACTTCTCCTGCGAACTCCTCGATGGCCTCCTCGTCGTTGCCATCGTCATCGAAGTGAGGGATGGTCTCCGGTAGGAGTCGAAGGCGCAGAGCATGGATGGCACCAATGGCTGTTTCGGTATCGGCGATGTACCGGTCGACAGCCCTTTTCGATGCATCCGCATAGGCCCTCAGCCAGGGACGGGTCGACGTCGGCTGGGCTTGCGGTCGGGTCAGGTAGCCAGTGGTGCATCCGAGAGCGTCGGCGACGCGCGTGAGCGTCTCTTCATCGAGGCCTTGCCGCCCGTGCTCCGCCATGGAAACCGCGCCGGTCGGCATGCTGGCGGACTTGGCCAGCTCAGCCTGGCTCAGGCCGTTGGCGATACGTAGACGCTGGATGCGGTTGCCAGTCTCAGCTGCGGTGACGACCACGATGATGCCTCTCGTGAACGGGATGATGCGGACGCCGGGAGTGGTTAGCCAGCATCTGCCACCCCCGTCTCGTCCTCGTCGACGTCATCCATGGGCAGGTCCTCGTCGGTCGGTTGGAAGCCTCCGTCGCCCGTCGGCGGTCGGCCTGCCAGCATGTACTCTGGGCCGAGGACAAGCTCGCCCGGGTTGCCTTCCAGCCGATCCATCACTTGGGCCACGAAGAGGTGCTCAACCTGGTTGTTCTGATCCAATGTGTAGGCCAAGACCCAGCTCTCCTCGATGAACATGGAGTCGTCGTCAGCCACGTCAAGGATCCCGTCACTGCTGGAGAGGATCCGGAAGGCGCCTTCGTGCTCCTTCGTGGAGAGCATGCGGTAGTGCCGCGAGTATCCGCGATCGATGCTTCGGACCACGCGCACGCCGCCATCGCCAGTATCCAGTCCGAACTCAGGTACCGCTGCCAACGCCGCGGCAAGTGCGGACTGCATCATTGAGCGCGCCAGCCCCGAGCGGCCTCGCTCGCCCTCGCGGAAGCTCGGGTCTTGGTCGAGAGCGGTGCCAATGTTGTGGCCACGCTCGCTGAAGAACTCACGGATGCCGAAGGCGAGTCGCTCGAGCCGATCGAGCTCCTCCGAGGAGAGGTGTGACATGAGCCTGAGGATATTCCGATAGATGTCACAGGGCAAGCAGTCCTCCGAGGTGTGTCGCTCCTCACCCAAGGTGTCGCCCGCCACCGACGGGTTCCCGTAGCTTGAGTCCATGCCAGTTGGAGTCGAGGCCTTCGTCGATTGGGTCAGCCTTGACGAGTGGCCCAATCCGACGTGTCCCAAGTGCTTGCACGGTCATCTTGTCGGCAAGGAGGGGCTCACGAAGATCGAGAGCGGTCAGTCTGAACGGTGGCGAGGGGATGAGAACTGGGATCCCGACTGGATCTACGGGGCATTGGCCGGCGTCCTGAGGTGCAACAACAGCGAATGTGGCGAGACTGTTGCCGTCGCGGGTTCCTGGCGAGTCGGCGATGCGCGATCCCCGTACGAACAGTACGACGAGCAGCTGTTCGTGAAGTACTTCGATCCTCCGCTCCACATGATGAACGTCCCGGACGGAACGCCAGAGTCCACCAAGGGGGCGATCGAGGACGCCTCGCGGCTACTCCTCATCAACCCGAGCGCCTCAGCAAACCGCCTCCGGCAGGGAATCGAATCTCTGATGGACGCCAAGAAGGTCAAGAAGACGAGGTACTCAACGCCGAAGAACGGGAAACGCAAACGCGTGAGACTTACCCTTCACGGGCGCATTGACTCGTATCGAGCGCAAGAACCCGAGATTGCTGACCTCTTGGAGGCCGTCAAGTGGATCGGCAACGACGGTTCCCACGAGTCAGACCTCAAGGCGGACGAAGTTCTGATAGGTGCCCGAATCCTTGAGGTTGCGCTGAGGCGCCTGTTTGAAACTCATGGCGCAGCCCTCGATCGACAAGTTCGAGAGATCATCAAGCGCAAGGGTGTCCGCAAACGCTAATTGCTTGGCCGACCGTCGTATTGGTGGCCCTCGCCGAGCCGGGTCTCAAACTTCGCCGCTCATCACGTCCCAGAATTGCCGCCGGAGGGGTCGCGGCGTCTCACAACTGCCCTCTGCTGACAGGCGGGGAGCGATTCTGGGAAATACTCGCGAGTTCGGGACAGGTGGGACAGATCGGCCACTTCAGCGGCGGATTTTG
>JAIUPO010000054.1 GCA_020160805.1 Actinomycetota bacterium
CGACCCGGAGCCTTCTCCCACGGCCACCGTAGCGACCACCACCTGCAACCAGGAGGCCCTCTAAGTCATACAAGCCCCTGAACCTCGGACATAACACAGGATTGCACGGTCGCCCCCGGCCACGGGCCATGATCACCGAATCGGGAGCCGCGTCCGCGTGATCTCGTACTCGACGCGGGTGTCACGTCTCGGCCCGCGGACCGTCACGAGGGTCTACACATGCGGTGGCCCATCGACTCAGCGCAAGCCGGCACGGCCTACGATCTGGCACGTATCTGGCACGCACCGTAAGTGAAAGACCCCTTGACACTGCGTTTCCGCAGTTCAAGGGGCCTTTCGCACTGGTGGCAGGTGAAGGATTCGAACCTTCGTAGCTTTCGCGACGGATTTACAGTCCGCTTCCATTGGCCGCTCGGACAACCTGCCTGGTGCGCATGGAAGGATAGCAAGCCAGTGCGCTCATCCCCAATTCGACCTCAGGAGGCATGCCATGGCCGACGCCAGCATGGACATCGTCAGCAAGTTCGACAAGCAGGAAGTCGCCAATGCCGTCAACACGGCGGCCAAAGAGATCGCCAACCGCTATGACTTCAAGGGCGTTGGGGCGTCCGTGGAACTGGTCGGCGAGGTCATCAAGATGCAGGCCAACTCCGAAGACCGCTGCAACGCCGTCCTGGACGTTGTGCAGACCTGGCTAATCAAGCGCGGCGTGTCGCTGAAACACCTCGACGTGCCCGAGGCTGGCCCGCGTCTGTCGGGCAAGGAGTACAAGCTCGATGTGCCCCTCAAGGAGGGCATCAGCCAGGAGAACGCCAAGAAGATCAACAAGCTCATTCGCGACGAGGGTCCCAAAACGGTCAAGACCCAGGGTCAGGGCGACGCCATCCGCGCGACGAGCAAGTCCCGCGATGACTTGCAGGCGATTCAGCGGTTGCTCAAGGAGTCGGACCTCGACATCGCGGTGTCCTTCACGAACTACCGCTGATCGAGCGGGCGCGTGGGGGATCCGTCATCCCCCACGCGCCCATCACTCGCGGTTTTGCCAGGTACAGATGCAGGCTTCGTTGCCTTCGGGGTCGGCGAGGATCCAGAAGGCTGGCGCACGGTTCCCATTGACGAGCGTGCCCCCGGCAGCGAGGGCAGCTGCCACGCGGGCATCCGCCTCATCGTGGGCGACGGTGACATCGAGGTGGATGCGATTGCGTTGCGGCTGAGGCTGATCCATCTGCTGGAACCACACGGTCGGACCTGAAGTCGCCGGGTCGACCAATTCGTCCGCATCGTCGGGCCAGCCGAGCACAGCGGCCCAAAAGGGCCTGATTGCGTCAATATCAAGCGCATCGATCGCGATCTCGACAACAGTCACATCCTCGTGACTCGGGGTCAGACCACGTTCGGCCAGCAGTGCATCGATCTGACCGGCCAGCGCGATATCGCGGTCTGTGATGCCGCCCGCGTCGTGACTGGACAGCGCAATGTGCACGGACCCATAGCGCAGGTCGATATCCGGGTGGTGATCGGCGGCTTCTGCGAGCGCCCCGATGGCGTCGACCAGGTCGAGGCCGGTCGCGAAGTTGCCCGTCGGCACGTGCAGGTGGAGCCGCTGCAGGGCGAGGCGCCAGCCCGGCGCGGCGTCGGAGGCGATCTGGCGGGCGAGTTTCGTCATACCTCCATCCTGGGGGCAGCGACGGGGCGGTGGGCGGTTGGCGGGTGCTTGCCTCGAGAAGGCTGCGCTTGACCCCTGCTCTGAAGCCGGGTGAAGCGCACGGTTTCGGCATCCGGAGAGAAAGGTGTGACCAGAGTGACAGCGGCGGCGGGCGGGGGGAGGACGTCGCATAGATTTGCTCGTATGCCGCCCGCTCCCCAGCCCTCGTCGCTGCGTGTCGTCGTGACCGGAGCGGCCGGTGGGATCGGGGCGGCAATCGCCGGCCGGCTCGCCCAGGAGGGCGCCCAGGTCCTGATCACCGATGTCGACGCGGCCCGTCTCGAGCAGACGGCGCAGCGGCTCGGCGTCGAGTCGGTCGCCGCGGACATCGCCACCGTGGAGGGCGTGGCCGCCGGGATCGATGCGGCGACCGAGCGCTTCGGCGGGATCGATGCCTACTTCGCCAACGCCGGCATCGTCGGCGGCGAGGGGCTCGCGACGCCGGATGAGCAGTGGGCCACGACCTACGCGATCAACGTCCAGGCCCACGTGCGCGCGGCCCGCTTGCTGATGCCCGGGTGGGCCGAGCGGGGGCATGGGCGTTTCGTCGTCACAGCGAGCGCGGCCGGGCTGCTGTCGATGCTGGACGCCGCGCCATACTCCGTCACCAAGCATGCTGCGGTCGCGTTCGCGGAGTGGCTGGCAATCACCTACGGCGGCAAGGGAATCACCGTTCAGGCGATCTGCCCCGAGGGCGTGCGGACGGCGATGCTCGAGCAGGCCGGGCACCTTGCCCAATTGCTCGAAGCCCACGGCGCGCGCACTCCTGACGAGGTGGCCGACCTGGTGTGGACGGCCCTGCACGACCACCGTTTCCTGATCCTGCCGCACCCCGAGGTCGGCGACTATTACCGCGCTCGCGCCACCGACACCGACTCCTGGTTGGCGGGTATGCAGCGCCTCCAGTCCCGTTTCGAACACCTGAAGGAGAGCCCCACCGCATGAAGGCTTGGCAGATCCACGAGGCCGGCGAGGCCGCTGATGTCTATCGACTGACGGAGGTCGAATCGCCCACGCCGGGGCGCGGCCAGGTGCGGGTGCGGGTGCTCGGGGCGGCCGTCAACTATCCGGACGTGATGATGGCTCGTGGGCAGTACCAGGTGCAGCCGCCCTATCCCTATACGCCCGGTGTGGAGTTGTGCGGCGAGGTGCTCGAGGTCGGCGCGGACGTGACCCGGTTTGCCGTCGGTGACCGCCTCGTGGGAACCGCCGAGTTGCCCGCTGGGGCCTTCGCGCAGGAAGCCCTGATGAACGCCGGTCTCGCCCAGCTGGCACCCGAGGCGCTGGACGATGCGGAGGCGGCGGCACTGCATATCGCCTATCAGACGGGGTGGTTCGGACTGCACCGCCGGGCGAACCTGCAGCGCGGTGAGACCTTGCTGGTGCATGCCGCCGCCGGTGGGGTCGGGAGCGCGGCCGTCCAACTCGGCAAGGCGGCCGGGGCCACCGTGATCGGCGTGGTCGGTGGCGCCGAGAAGGTCGCTGTCGCAACGCAACTCGGCTGCGATGTGGTGCTGGACCGGACCACGGATGACCTCATCCCGGCGATCAAGGCCGCAACCAACGGCCGCGGCGTCAATGTCGTCTATGACCCCGTCGGCGGGTCGGCCTATGACGTGAGCGCCCGCACGATTGCCTTCGAGGGACGGATCGTTGTCGTCGGTTTCGCCGGTGGCACGGTGCCGGCGCCAGCGCTCAACCATGCGCTGATCAAGAACTATTCGATCGTCGGGCTGCACTGGGGTCTCTACAACGCCTATGCCCCCGCCGCGGTCGCGGAGGCCGCCGTGGCCCTCAACGGTCTGGTCGCCGATGGCGTGATCCGGCCGCTGATCAGTGCCCGCGTCCCGCTCGACCAAGCTCCTGCAGCCGTCACCGCCGTGGGTGAGGGGCGCACGACGGGGCGAGTGGTCGTCATACCCTGACGCGCAGTGATTGCGCCTGCACCCGTCTGGTGTTGACCCCGTTTGACGGACATCCTGACTGGCCAGCTTCGGCTGGCGGGAGAGGATGCCCTTATGGGTGCTACTCGCAGGAAGTTCACCCCGCAGTATGGGAGAGCGCGAGGACCGCCCGTATGCCATGGCCGCCCGCCGCGCCGACCTCACCGGGCTGCCCCCGGCCTGGATCGGGGTCGGCGACCTCGACCTCTTCTACGAGGAGGACCTCGCGTATGCCGACCGGTTGCGGGCGGCGGGCGTGGCTGTCGAGCCGAGCCTGTTCCACGGCGCCGACGCGCTGCCCGGGACCGAGGGAGCCGCCGGTGTCCGCAGCCTGCGCGGCAGCATGCTCGCCGCCCTCAGTGCCGCCTTCGACCCGAAGGGCTGACGGGCCGGATCCCACCGCATCGAACGCCCGGCAATCGCGCTCCTCCTTTTGGCCGTCGAGGACCGGCCTCTGGGCGGATGAATCGGTCGCGGCGCCGGGGGCATCGTG
>JAIUPO010000055.1 GCA_020160805.1 Actinomycetota bacterium
GCGACAACTACCGCCTCCGGATGCTCCTCATCGCCGGAGGACTCAACCTATGACCCCACCCTCAGGTACGAAGAGCCACATATAGTCGCCCGAGATCAGCGGGCCATTGCCGAGCACATCGAGATAGCAGTAGTCGTACTTGCTCGCCGCGACCATATTCGTGCAGGTCGTCGCGATCTGCTTGTGCCAAGCGGGGCTGTCGAGCTCCATCAGGTAGGTCGTCGGCCACTTCAGCGAGTGGATGCGTTCGCCAGCGGCCGTGTGCGCATAGGTCGCCTCGGGCAGCGCGCCAGTCGCGAAGGTCGCATTGCGATAGACCGAGAGTTCGAGGGCCGGATTGGCCTTCTTCATCAAGGCGAGCTTCGGGGTGAACTTCTTCGGCATCGTGACGATCATCGAGAAGCGCTTGGCCATCGCGGTCAGCTCGGCATCGGTATATGGGCCGTGTCCGCGGCCCATGAACTCCGGCACCCACAGGCGCAGGATGTTGCTGCCTGCCCGGCTCGCCGTCGCGCCAGCCGCCGCTCCCACCTCCCCGGTGGCCGAGGTATGCCGGGGGGTCGCGCTCGCGGCACCCCCTGCCACCGAGAGGGCCAGTCCCGCCCCGAGCACTCCCGCAACGATTCGCGCCATCGCGATTCCCCTCCCCGTCCGGCCACCCCTGCGACCGCTGGCGCAACGGTAGCCGGGGCGAGCAGGATTCGGCGGAAAAACGGGCGAGCGAGTGCGCAGGTCAGACCTGCGCAGGTCAGACCTGGGCTTTGGCCTCGATCGCGGCCAGCACCTTGGCGATGGCGTCCTCGATCGGCACGCCATTTTCCTGGCTGCCGTCGCGGTAGCGGAAGGAGACCGAGCCGCCGGCCTGGTCTTCACCGCCGGCGATCAGGATGAAGGGCACCTTGGCCTTGCTCGCATTGCGGATCTTCTTGGGGAAGCGGTCGTCGGAGGCATCGAGTTCGACGCGAATCCCCTTGCGGCGCATACGATCCAGCACATCGCGCAGGTACGGCTCGAAGTCTTCGGCGACCGGCACGCCGAGCACCTGGACCGGCGAGAGCCAGACCGGGAAGGCGCCCGCATAGTGCTCGGTGAGGACGCCGACGAAGCGTTCGATCGAGCCGAACTTCGCCGAGTGGATCATCACCGGCTGCTTGCGCGTGCCATCGGCCGCTTGGTATTCCAGCCCAAACCGCTCCGGCTGGTTGAAGTCGTATTGAATCGTCGACATCTGCCAGGTGCGACCGATCGCATCGCGCGCCTGGACTGAGACCTTCGGGCCGTAGTAGGCCGCGCCCCCGGGGTCGGGGACCAGTTCGAGGCCGGAGGCCTTGCAGACGTCCTCGAGCACCGTCGTCGCGATCTCCCACTGCTCGTCGGAGCCGATGAACTTCTCCGGCTTGCTGTCATCGCGTGTCGACAACTCGAGATAGAAGTCGTCGAGGCCGAAGTCGCGGAAGAGCCCGAGACAGAAGTCCAGCAGGTGCTTGATCTCGTCGGGGGCCTGCTCCGCCGTGACATAGGAGTGCGAGTCGTCCTGGGCAAAGCCGCGCACCCGCGTCAGGCCGTGGACCACGCCGGACTTCTCGTTGCGATAGACCGAGCCGAACTCGAAGAGCCGCAGCGGCAACTCCCGGTAGGAGCGGCCGCGGGAGCGGAAGATGAGGTTGTGCATGGGGCAGTTCATCGCCTTGAGGCGGTAGTCCCCACTGTCCAACCCGATCGGGGGGAACATTCCCTCTTCGTAATAGGGCAGGTGCCCGGAGGTGTAGAAGAGCCCTTCCTTGGCGATATGGGGAGTGCCGACGTACTCGAAACCCTCCTCGATATGCCGGCGCCGGACGTAATCCTCCATCTCCCGCTTGATGATCCCGCCCTTGGGATGGAAGACCGGCAAGCCGGACCCGATCTCGTCGGGGAAGGAGAAGAGGTCGAGTTCGGCACCGAGCTTGCGGTGGTCGCGGCGCTCGGCCTCGACGAGCCGGTCCAGATAGGCCTTGAGGTCCTCCTTGCTGGGCCAGGCCGTGCCGTAGACCCGCTGCAACTGCGGATTCTTCTCCGAGCCTCGCCAATACGCTGCGGCCGAGCGCATCAACTTGAAGGCATTGCCGATGACCTTGGTGCTCGGCACGTGCGGGCCGCGGCACAGGTCGCCCCATGCCCGCGAGCCGTCCTTGCGCAGGTTGTCGTAGATCGTCAGCTGGGAGCCGCCGACCTCGACGCCCGCTCCCTCGGCGGCGTCTTCGGCGGCGCCGCCCTTGAGGCCGATCAGTTCGCACTTGTAGGGCTCGGAGCCGAGCTCGACGAGCGCGTCGGCGTCGGAGATCTCGCGGCGGTGGAAGGTCTGACCCTCGTTGATGATCCGCTGCATGACGCGTTCGAGAGCCTTGAGGTCCTCGGGGTTAAAGGGCGTCTCGACGTCGAAGTCGTAATAGAAGCCGTCGCGGATCGGCGGGCCGATGCCGAGGCGGGCCTGCGGGTCGAGTTCCTGGACCGCTTGCGCGAGCACATGCGCCGTCGAGTGCCGTAACACATCGAGCCCATCCTGCTCGGCGGCCGTCACGGGCTCGACGATGTCGCCCTCGGCGAGAACGTGCGCGAGATCGCGCAATTGGCCGTTGACGCGGGCGACCAGCACGGCGCGATCGTCAGCGAAGAGGTCGGCCGCGGTGGTCTGCTCCGGCACCGATCGCTCGCTTCCGGCGATATGGACGGTGATCTGGGCAGCCACGGGCGGGTCTCCTGGTCTTGGGTGGGGGCGTATGCAGTCCGGCCCGCAGATCGAGGGCCGCCGTCAACTGTAGTTTGAATCGGCACGGTGACCCCTCCCGGCAAGTCCGGAGACCTGATCCGTTGGAAGGATGTAGGTCATGGGACGTCCGTCGAAGTACTCCCAGGCGTTTCGGGAGCGTGCTGTGCGGCTGGTTGCCGAGCAGCGGGATGAGTACCCGAGTGAGTTCGAGACCATCCGGTCGGTGGCCGCCAAGTTGGGGATCGGCTCGGCGGAGACGCTCCGCAAGTGGGTGCGCCGCTTCGAGGTCGACTCGGGGTCACGGCCGGGGATGACCACGGCCGAACATGAGCAGATCAAGGCTCTCAAACGTGAGGTCGCCGAGCTACGGCGAGCCAACGAGATCCTGAAGGCTGCCAAGCCTTTCTTCGCGGCCGAGCTCGACCGGCCCGGGCGATGGTGATCGCCTTCATCACCTTGGGGTGCCCCCGCTTGCGGGGGAGCACAAGGACCACCGAGTCGGTGACGGCCTGCGGTGGGGTGTCGAGCCCTTGTGCGATGTGTTGACCGAGCACGGGGTGACGATCCGGCCCTCGACTTACTACGAGTGGATCGACAAGGCTCCCACCAAGCGCGTCCTGCGCGATGGCCAGGTCACTGAGCTGATCCGGGACGCGCGCGAGTCCAGCCGGCTGCTGACGGCCCTGGGCAGCCGGAAGATGTGGCTGCACCTGCGCCGGCAGGGCCACGACGTGGCGCGCTGCACGATCGAGCGCCTGTACCGCGAGCACGGCTGGGAAGGAGCGCGGTACGGCAAGAAGCCACGCACCACCATCCCAGACGAGGCCGCGGCTCGGCCCGTGGACCGGGTCGAACGGGACTTCTCCCCGGCTCGCCCGAACCGGTTGTGGGTCGCCGACTTCACCTACGTGCCGACCTGGACCGGGATGGTCTATGTCGCCTTCGTCGTCGACGCCTTCGCCCGCCGCGTGATCGGCTGGCGGGTGGCCACCCGGATGACCACCCCGCTGGTCCTGGACGCCCTTGAGCACGCGATCTTCACCCGCGCCAACGAGGGCGTCACCGACCTGTCCGGGCTGGTCAGTCATTCCGATGCCGGGTCGCACTACGTCTCCATCGCCCTGACCGAGCGCCTGCTCGAGGCCGGGATCGACGCCTCGGTCGGGTCGGTCGGTGACTGCCTGTTAACCGGCCAATCGGACCCCTGGGGGGTGGCTGCCTGACGCGGGCGGTGGTCGGAATCGCAGTGGGG
>JAIUPO010000056.1 GCA_020160805.1 Actinomycetota bacterium
GCGGCATACCTGGCCGACCTCCGGCACCTGACCACGCTCCTCCTTCACCTGGCCGGACAACCCGGCGCGGACGGCCTTGCGCCATGGGTGGCCGACCTCGCGCTCGTCGCCGCAGACCGCACCTCGGCCCGCGGGCCACGCTGGGGCATGCGCCCACCCAACCACCCCGCCCTGCGCGGTCAGGCGTTGGCGACTGCGGATGCGATCCTGGCCGCGGCCGACCTCGACACCGCCGCCACGCTGTTCACGCCGTGGACCGAGCTCACCCCGACGACGAACGACGGGCCGCTCGGCTGGCTGGCCGACCGCACCGTCATGACTCCCACCCTGACCCGCCTCGTCATGGCGCCCGCGCCCCGCACCGACCCCTGTCCCACCACCTCGACATCGCCAGATCCGACGGAGCGCGTATGCCGATCAACCTGCTCGTCATCCCCCAGGTCATTCCACACGAGCAGTACCTCGAGCACCTCGCGGGCGCGTCTGCCTCCGGCGAGGTGACCGTCCGCCTCTTCGCCTCCCTGTCACTGGCGCGGCTGCACCCGGACATCCAGTCCTGGGCTGCGGCCGCCGAAGCGCTGGGTATGCCCGGCTCGATGGGCATACGCTGCGCCCGAGCACGCACGGCGACCATGCTCGTTGCCGTCGACGAATGGAGGGCCCGAATCTGGCGCGCCGGCGAGGAGTCGCCACGAAGGGACTACCGCGCCTCCGAAGCCGGCATCCGGCACCGTCTCGGGACGAGACGCTGGTTCGACGAATGGGCCCGCCGCAATCGTCCCGGCACTCCATATGGCGCCTACGACCTCGGCCTGACATGGCAGTGGGTCCACGTCGCCCACGCCCACCTCGACCTATCACCCGCCTGGCGCGGGAGGAAGCCCACCGCGAGGGACCGGGCCCGCTACCGGCGGTTCGAGAAGTCCCTTGACGCCGGACAGCAGCTGGGTCTGGCTCGCGCCCTGCACGAGCGTGCGTGACTTGTCGAGGGCCGATCACAGGCGTCATCGATCCCGTGTGATGAAGGGTCGCGCCGTTACGCGCCGGACTGTGGTGCGCTCGAGTGGATCGTCCCGTCGGATGACTCGCCTCGGCCGAGCCGGTCGACCTGACGCTGTAGTTGCAGGTTCTCGGCTCGGAGCCGGAACACCTGCTCCACTCCGGCCAGGTTGAGCCCGGCGGCGAGAAGGGTCGTGATCTCCAGGACCCGTTCCAGCTCCTTGCCGCTGTAGCGACGGGTGCCGCCCTGGGTCCGCTGCGGCTCCAACAGGCCCTTCTGCTCGTAGACGCGCAGCATCTGGGGGTTCACCCCGGTCACCTCGGCCGCGACAGAGATGGAGAACAGCGCCCGGTCGCCACCGAGGTCAACCATCACGCACCCCCCCTGTCATCTTCGTGGCCGGGCAGCGGGGTGACCCGCGGCGGGCCAGCCACGATCGGCGGGGAGTCAGCTCGCCCGACGTTCGCCCTCCACACCATCGGCGCCGCCCATCGCCCTGTGCCCTGCCAGAACCAGGGGATTCGGTCGGCAGCGTTCCCCGAACCCCCTGTACCGCCGCTGTTCCCCGGCTCTGCCGGGGTCGTCACTCGCACCGAGACCGGCGCCGTCCCGGTCCCGGCTGACAACAGTCGGTACGCCGCCGCGACCGCCGCGAACCGTTCAGCCGCCCCGGGGTCGTTAGAGACGTCAGGATGGCAAGCCCGCGCGAGCCTCCGGTAGGTCTGGGCGATTGCCTCCCAGTCGCTGTCAGTGGGGATCCCCAGCACACGGAACGCCTCGCTTCGGTGCTCGTCCACGCCACGCCTCCCTCCTGGACCGTCCCTCAGGACTTGTTGACTGTCACTTGACATCCTCCCACAGATGGAGACAATCTAAAACAGCAAAATGAGATTATCTGAAGTCGAGCGTATGGAGTGTCGGCTTCAGAGCGACAAGTGAGGAGGAAGATCTCATGCTGATGCGCACCGACCCGTTCCGTGACCTCGACCGTCTCGCCCAGGCCATGATGGGGACCCGCGCCCGCCCAGCTGTCATGCCGATGACGGCCTACCGGGACAACAGCTCGTTCGTGGTCCACCTCGACCTGCCCGGTGTCTCGGCGGACTCCATCGATCTAACCGTCGAGCAGAACGTTCTCACCGTGCACGCCGAGCGCAAGCCCCCGGCCGGCGAGACTGAGCGCGTCGTCGACGAGCGCAGCTATGGCGTGTTCAGCCGCCAGCTGTTCCTGGGCGAGACCCTCGACGCCGAGCAGGTAGCGGCGAACTACGAGGCGGGCGTGCTCACCCTCCGGATCCCCATCGCCGAGAAGGCCAAGCCGCGCAAGGTCGAGATCACCGCAGGGGACTCTGCAAAGGCGATCAACGCCTGAGCCGAGCCACACCGTCCCTCGCACGCGACCAGTGCCCTCGGGAAGGAGGTCCGCCAGTCCTGCCGCACACGCACCATCCCGCAGCGGGACGCAGGAGAGCCCGCCGAAACGCGCGCAGCGCTCAGTTCGCGCCGCTCGCGTTCGGCTCGCGGGGACCCGGCATGAAGGCCGGGTCCCCGCGAACCTTGAGAACCTAACCCACGCTCGACATCGCGCACTCATGCGCAGTCGGGCATCGTCGGCACGAGCCAACGGAGTCGAGCAACCATGTACCCCACCAAAGACGCGCGAGAACTCGCGATCCTCCTTCGCATCAGCCGCGAGCTGGACATCATCGGAGACGTCACCGCCACGGTCGACAGCCCCTCGGAACTCCTCGCCTGGGCGCTCATCCTCTCCAGCCCCCACATCGTTGCCTGGCGGGCCGGCGACTCCGGGCACCGCTACCTGCAGGTGTCAGCCCACCGCAGCAAAGCGCCGATCCGCGGCGACATCACCGCCGTGCTCCACTGCGAACAGCACCTCGACTATTGGCAGGCCCTCGACCTGGCCGACCTCACCCCCGATGACCGCCGCGAACTCGAGTGTTCTGTGTCTGAGTTCGTGAGACATCTGGGGGGATCAAATACCAACCAGGGTGCGGCGTGGCGCGTCGATCAGGAGGTCGATGACCATGTCGGATCAGAACATGTCGAAGAAGACGACGCCGCGGAAGAAGAGACGCGTGT
>JAIUPO010000057.1 GCA_020160805.1 Actinomycetota bacterium
TTCCCGCTCAGGAACTTTGAACTGTCGTAAGTCCAAGTATCCCGTTGCAGGACAGGCACTTCCGTACTTTCACACCCAGGACACGCCGATCACTGATGCACGATCGAGGCTAACCCCAACCCGAAGGATCACCCCTCGTACACCACACCCCCGGACTTGACCCGATAGGTTCTGATCATCGACAGACTGTCAAGTGCGACTCGATGAAGGTGGCCAATGGACATAACACAGTCACACGGCGCTATGGCCGCACTGAACTTCGGTTCAGCGGAACAGAAGTACGACCGCGGGTCCCCCCAGTTGAACGCTGGAGGCAGGGTTGAGCTTTCTCCAGCGGACGGCGAAGTCCTTGCTCGGGTGGGCGCGCGAGGGGTCGTTCAGTATGTAAGCACCCTCGAAGACTCGGAAGATCTCGCGCTGATGATACGCCAGATGGCCAAGCGGGAGTGCTATTTTCGCCTGTTTGATTTCACAGTCACCGTCACGGAGTCTCGGGTCTTTTGGGAGCAAGAGAAGTTGGAGCGGCCAGGGGTGAGAATGGCAGGGCACATCCGCTACCCCTGGATAAGAAGTGTTGGCTATCGGCCAAAGCAGAGTTTCCTCAACGATCCTCTTGTCGAAATAGAATTCGCGCAGGATTTTCCGGTCGCCTCGATGGGGACGTGGTATCACACCATAGAACTCTTGTTCACGAAAGGTTTCGACCCTGGGGACCTGGCCCAGTTGATCGCAACGCAGGCGGCGCGCCACCACTTGAAGCACGGCTGCCCTGAACCCGTCAGGCAGGAAGTCGAAGCCATGGCGACGGCACCGAGACTGGCGCCGCCGCCGAAGAATGAGCTAGCAACCTACGTCATGCCCGTGTTTGCGATGTATCCCGATTGTGTTGATTATATTGGTGATGATCGACCCTTCGGGAAGTGGCTCTATAAAGGAGTCGATGAGAACTCGTGATTGCCCTGGCAACCGTCACCAGGGTTGACGCCTATCACCAATTCGCGCACGAGCGGAGCGGATACGGCCCCAGTTTGGCGACAAAGGGCCGCATAACCCGCTCTACAGCGGCGACTGGTGGCTGAGCACGGCTGGCCGACTGCGTGGGCTGAAGCCGGGGAGGGGTACGAGGTCCCCGAGGATCAGAGGACTTCTCTTCTGAAATCGAGCACGTCGAGGCCGAGTGTGTCTTGCGTGCCCGCGGTGGCTCCTGCAAGGGTTGGCCATGCTGGTCGAGTGGAAATGCGAGGCATGGATCGGGATCTTCGCAATGGGGGCGCGTTGACGATCACGGTGGAGTCCGGTCCGACGGTGATGGGATGCCCCAGCCGCGAGGTCCTGGCGCACGGCCGCGGCTGGGTCGTGATGGGTTTAGTGGCTCATCGAACTTGACCGGGCATCTCGCTGATTTTGGCTGATGCTCGTCGGTGTTGACGAGTGCAGGCCCAGCGTATGCGTCGGCGCTGGTTGGTGGTGTTGCGGAAGCCGAAGGCGTTGCGGCCTTCGTGTTTGGCGAGCCGGTTGTAGCCCTCCGATCGGGCGTTGGAGTGGCCGGTCACGATGGCGGCCTCGACCGCTGGCCACCAGGCCTCGATGGTGGCGGCGAGGCGGTGGACCTCGGGGCTGTCGGTGGCGGCGGCGAGGTCGAGGAAGCGCCACAGCCGGTGGGAGATGACGGACCGGTCCAGGGTCGAGGTGCCGGGAGTCGGGGCGAGGGCCAGCAGCTGGCGCAGGTTCTCCTTGACGGCGTAGGCGTGCAGGATCTCGATGCCGAGGTCGCCTTGGTCGACCAGCCCGTTCCACATCCGCGCGAACGTGTCGGGGGTGAGTCGTTCGTGTCCGGTGAGCAGCCGCCGCCGGGAGGCCCATTCGGGGTCCTTCATTCCGCCCGCGCCGCCCACGGTCCTCGCGGGTGACGCGTTGCCGCAGTTCGGTGAGCATGTCATTCGCGAGCCGGACCAGGTGGAACCGGTCGGCGACAACGACCGCGTCGGGCAGGGCCGTGGTGACGGCCTTGAGGTAGGACGCGGACAAGTCCATGCACACGTACTTGATGCCGGCCCGCCACGGCTCGGGTTGCGCCCCAACCCATTCGGCGACCGTGGCGGCGGTCCGCCCGTCGACGTGCGCGAGCAGGCCGGCGGTGCCGGCGGCGTCGACGATCCCGGTGTGCCAGCAGTCCGCCGCGAGCCGCCACCGGCCAGTGACGGGGTCCTTGGCCCACACCGGCTTGCCGCGGCGCGTCTCATCGATCCCGAGCACCTCGACCGCAGGCAACGGCTCGGCCAGCCGCGGCGCGACGTGGGCGACGAACGCGGCGTGCGCGACCGGCCACGACACCCCGTACCGGCGCGCGCCAGACAGAACACAGCGGGAGTGCTCGGCGATCTGCTCACCGCACTCGGCGCGCAGCCGCGCGGTCAGCCTTGACCGAGCCGGCACCGCCGACAGCGACTCGGTGAACGTGGCCCGGGGACACAGTGGCTCTCGGCAGCGCCATCGCGTTTTGTGCCACCGGAGCCGGACCGGTGCCGGCCCGTGGGGCAGGTCCCGCGGGCGAGTGGTCGTCCGGTCCTTCACCGAGGTTGAGACCACTCCGCAGGCCGGGCAGGCCGCCGCGGCCTCGTCGTCGGTGACCATCTCCACGACCCGGGCGCCATCGTCCTCAAGGACGACCGACACCACGCTCAGACCCTCGATCCCCAACAGCACCGTCGCCGCATCTTCGCGCGAACTATGCGCACCCTGAACCAAGCCCGTGACCTCACCTTCGTGACCATGAACTGCTCGACACAGCCATGATCACCAAGGTCACGGGCCCTACCGCGTCACCGCGAACGACCGGCGTGCCCGCTCAAGTTCGAAGAGATTCCCTAACTGGTTGTCAAGGTCGTGGGGGCGGATTCGTCGGGCAGGCGTGATCGACGAGGGGCCCTGGCGTGACGAGTCCCTCGGTCGCTTCTCGGGGTGAGGTCAGCGGGTGA